>DATNAQ010000048.1:0-93727 GCA_035607415.1 Polyangia bacterium | reverse complement strand
GACCGGACGAGCAAAGGCGGATGGTATGCCGTCGACGTCCACAGCCGCGCCTACGAAGCGGCACAACAAGAAGGTCTCGCCGCCGAAGGTCAGCCTCTCATGCAAGACGGACGACGATTGCGGCACTACCAGGATGGCGGCCGGCGATTGTTGCCCATCGCTGTGTCAGCCGCGGGTGGTCTCGAAGAAGTCCGCTCAGGCGCTCGCGAAGTACGCGGCCGTCTGTAAGAAGCCCGAAGGTGGCGAGTGTCCGGTGTCGGAGTGCGCGCCGCCGCAGACGGCGGTCGTCGCCGCGTGCGTCAGCGGGAAGTGCGAAGCGCACGCAATGGCGAGTCCATCGCGCGAGTAGCGCCGAAGCGCTCGCACCATTCGTCGAAGCCGAGCTTCGGCACGCCGCGCCACGCCAGATCCTCGAGCTTCTCCGGCAGCGGCACATCCGTCATGAGCCGCGTGAGCTGGCGATAGAGCAGCGCCTCGTCGCGCGCCCCGGCCAGCGTCTTGGCGAGCCGCTCGGCGCCGCGCACCGTCGCCGGCCACAGCTTCGGATCGTCGGGGATGGCCTCGAGGTGCTCGAACTTGGCGAGCACCGCCGCCGCGCTCTTCTGGCCGAAGCCGGGCAGCCCTGGCACGCCGTCGGCGTCATCGCCGGTGAGCGCCAGCCAGTCGGGGATGCTGGCCGGGCGCACGCCGCGCACCACGATCAGCGTCTCCTCGTCGTACTCCTTTTGCCGCATGCGATCGACCTGCACCACGCGCCGCCCGACGATGCACTGCCCCAGATCCTTGTCGGGCGTGAGGATGCGGACCTGGTCGACCGCGTCGCGCCAGCGCGCCGCCGCCGTGGCCAGCGCGTCGTCGCACTCCCAGCGATCCATCGACCACACGGTGATGCCGAGCGCGCGCACCGCGGCCTCGGCGCCGTCGAACTGCGCGAGCAGCACGGGGTCGACGCCCTCTTCGGTCTTGTAGCCGGCGAACAAATCGTTGCGGAAGGAGCGGATGGGGTTGTCGAAGGCGACCGCGAGGTGCGTGACGCGCTCTTTCGGATCGGCGACGAGGCCGAGCAGCGACGAGATCAGCCCGAGGATCGCCTTACCGTCGGTGCCGTCGGGCGTGGCGTGATCGGGGCGCTTGGAGAAGTGCGCGCGGAACAGCTCGTAGGTGCCGTCGACCAGGTGCAGCCGCATGCGCCGATGGTAGCGGAGCGAAAGCTTAACCGGGTTAACTATCGGCCGGGCGCGCGCTGGGCTATCGCATCGGAGTGCGCGCCGGGCTCGTCGCGATCCTCTTGTTCGTCGCTGCGTGCGCGCTCGCCGCGTGCGCGACGCCGTCGTCGTCGCCGGTGGTCGACGGCGGCGGCGATCTGGCCACGCGCGCGACGACGGATCTGGCGGCCGTCGATCTGGCGGGCGCCGTCTGCGGCAACGGCGACTGCGAGCCGGGCGAGAACGGCAGCAGCTGCGGCAGCGACTGCTGCGACGCCGCGACCTCGTGCGACGCCACGCGCGGCAACGGCGGTGCGTACTTCTGCCGCAGCCTGAACGGCGGCGCCTACGGCTGGTACACGCAGAACGACGCGACCGCGCTGTGCGACGACGCGTCCGAGATCGGCGTGACCCGCTGGGCGTGCGCGGCCCGCTCCGGCTACTGCTGCTCGATCCCCGGGGGCTATGTCGACGGGCCGTGCCCGTGATATCACGATCGTCGATGCGGAAGGCTCCGGTGCTCGATGACGCCAGCGTCAGTCGGCTGTGCATCCAGCTCCTCGATCGACTGCGCATCAACATCGCGTTGTGCACCGAGTACGACGAGGTGCTGTACGCGACCAAGCGCACCAAGGAGATCATGCGCCGCTTCCCCGGCGCGGCGAGCTTTCGCACCGGCGATCCGCTGCCGGCCGAGCTGCGCGACGCGGCGCGCGCCTACCTCGAGCGGCGCGAGGCCGAGGGCGACGGCGCGCGCGAGTCGCGCCGCCGCGCGCCGGTGAAGCTGACCACGCCCGACGGCGCGATCGACGTCTACGTCTCGGCGACGGCGGTGCACGAGCTGCCGCCGATCGCGCTCATCGTCCGGCTCACCGACGAGCGCGTGAAGCTCGGCGAGGTGCTCGAGCTGATGCGCGGGCGCTACAAATTATCGGCACGCGATCTGCGCCTTCTGCGCTCGGTGGCCGAGCAGCGCAACCTGAAGGAGATCGCCGCGGCCAACGCGCTCACCTACGGCACCACCAAGGTCTACCTGCACGATCTCTATCGGCGGCTCGACGTGCACTCGCGCGACGGGCTCTTGCGCCTCATGGATCGCGTGCGCCGGAGCCGTTGATGCTGGCGCGCGCGGCCGTGGTCCTCGTCGGTACGGCCAATCCGGAGAACCTCGGCGGCGTGGCGCGGCTGTGCGCCAACTTCGGGATCGCGTCGCTGACGCTGGCCGCGCCGCGCGTGGCCGCCGACGATCCGCGCGCGCTCGTCGTCGGGCGCATGGCGCGCGAGCGGCTCGCGGCGACGCGCGTGACGGCCACGCTCGCCGAGGCCGTGGCGGACGCGAGCTGTGTCGTCGGCTTCTCGGCGCGGCGTGGGGCGTCGCGCCCGACGGTGACGCTGACCGCGCTCGGCGCGACGCTGGCGACGCGCGCGCCGTCGGGAACGGTGGCGCTGGTGTTCGGGCCCGAGGATTCGGGGCTGTCGGCGGCCGACGTCGATCGCTGCGACCTCGTGGCCACGATCGACCTGCCGGGCGCGCTGCCGTCGTTGAACCTGACGCAGGCGGTGGCGATCGCGCTGTGGGAGCTCGCGCGCGCGGCGGAGGGCAGCGCGCCGTCGCCACGCGCGACGGCCACCCACGCCGAGCTCGACGCGCTGGTGGCGCACGCGGCCGAGGTGCTCGGCGGCCTCGACGAGGGGCGGCGCGTGCACCTGCGTCGCGTCCTCGGCGCCGCAGGGTTGTCGCCCGCCGACGTGCGCGCGCTCCACGGCCTGTGCGACAAGCTCGCGCGCACAACCACGGTCTAGGCGCGCCGCGGCCCGTGGCTACGAAGGGGGCATGCGCCTCGCCGCCTGCCTGTTCTTCAGCTTCGCCGTCGCCCACGCCGACGCGCCGAAGTCGCGCCTGAGCACCGGCGAGGCGCTGCATCGGCTCCTCGCCGGCAACGCCGCCTTCGTCGCCGGCGGCGCGAGCTGCGCGCGGCAGACGCCGTCGCGCCGCACCGACGTGGCCGCCGCGCAACATCCGATCGCCGTCGTCGTCGGCTGCGCCGACTCGCGCGTGTCGCCCGAGGCGCTCTTCGGCCAGGGGCTCGGCGATCTGTTCGTGGTGCGCGTCGCCGGCAACGTCATCGACGACGACATCGTCGGCAGCGTCGAGTACGCGGTCTCGCACTTCGGCGTGCCGCTCGTGATCGTGCTCGGCCATTCGCGCTGCGGCGCAGTCGAAGCGGCGCTCTCGCCGGCGCCGCCGCCCGGCCACCTCGTGGGGCTCCTCGGCCGCATCCGCCAGGCTGTCGCCGGCGTGCGTGGTCACAGCGGCGATGCGCTCGACAACGCCATCCGCGCCAACGTGGCCGCCTCCGTGCAAAAGCTGCAGACGGCGCCGCCGACGCTGGACTCGGCGATCCGTCGCGGCCGCCTGCGTATCGTCGGTGCGCGCTACGACCTCGACAGCGGCGCCGTCGAGCTGTTGCCTGATGTAGTCGACCCGTAGGGGCGTGCCTAGAACCGTGGCGATGGACCCGTCGCCACAGCCGCAGCATGATGGCAACGGTCACGACGAGCCGGCGCACGACGAGCCGGCGCACGACGAGCCTGACGAGCACGAGCGCGACGAACGCGAGGCGCCGCCCAAGGAGCCGTTGCGCCGCCGCGCCGCGCGCTGGCGCCGCGCCCATCCGCGCGGGACGATCTTGCTGACCGTGGCGCTCGTCGCCGCCATCGCCGTCGGCCTATTGGTCTGGTGGTATTTCCACACGCACGAGAGCACCGACGACGCCCAGATCGACGGTCACATCGCACCCATCTCCGCGCGCATCACCGGCACCGTCACCGCCGTGCACGTCGAGGACAACACGGTCGTGCAGGCCGGCCAGCTCCTCGTCGAGCTCGACCCGGTCGACTACCAGGTCGCGCTCACCCGCGCCCAGGCCGCGCTCGCCCAGGCGCGCGCCGAGCTCGCCGCCGAGAACCCGAACGTCCCCATCACCGCCACCAGCAACAAGACGCAGATCGCCACCACCAGCGACGAGGTCGACACCGTGCGCGCCGCCGTCGTCGCCGCCGAGCGCGACACGCAGTCGGCGCTCGCCAAGGTGCACTCCGCCGAGGCCAACGACGCGCGCGCCCAGGCCGACCTCGCGCGCAACAAGTTCCTCCTCGGTCAGCGCGCGATCACGCAAGAGCGCTACGATCAGATCGTCGCCACCGCCAAGGCCACGCGCGCCGACGTCGAGTCGGCCCGCGCGCTCGCCCACGCCGCGCAGAAGACCGTCGAGCAGCAGCAGCTCCGCCTGCAGCAGGCGCAGAGCCGCGCCGGCGAGGCCGAGCGCAACGCCCCGCACCAGATCAGCATCCGCGAGGCGCAGATCGCGGCCAAGGAGGCGGCGGTCAAGGCCGCCGCCGCCGCCGTCGAGCGCGCCCGGCTCGATCTCTCGTACACCAAGATCGTCGCGCCCGTCGCCGGCGTGGTCGGCAAGCGCAGCGTCGAGCCGGGCCAACACGTGCAGCCGGGCGAGCAGCTCCTCGCCGTGGTCGCGCTCGACGATCTGTGGGTCACCGCCAACTTCAAGGAGACGCAGCTGCGCCACCTGCAGGCCGGCCAGCACGTGCGCATCAAGGTCGACGCGCTCGGCGAGAAGCTCGACGGCACCATCGAGAGCTTCGCCGGCGCCTCGGGCTCGCGCTACAGCCTCCTGCCGCCGGAGAACGCGACCGGCAACTACGTGAAGGTGGTGCAGCGCCTGCCGGTGCGCATCCGGCTCGATCGCAATCAGGACGCCTATCGTCGCCTGCGGCCGGGCATGTCGGTCGAGCCCAACGTCTCGTTGCGGTGAGCCATGAGCGACGCTGAGTGGCGGCCGCATCACAACCATTGGGCCGTCGCGGGCACCGTCACCCTGGCGACGTTCATGGAGGTGCTCGACACGAGCATCGCCAACGTCTCCTTGCCACACATCGCCGGCAGCCTCTCGGTCGGCGTCGACGAGAGCACCTGGATCCTGACGTCGTACCTCGTGTCGAACGCGATCGTGCTGCCGATCTCGGGCTGGCTCTCGACCGTGATCGGGCGCAAGCGCTTCTACATGACCTGCGTGGCGCTGTTCACCATCAGCTCGCTCCTGTGCGGGCTGGCGGCGAATCTGCCGATGCTCATCTTCTTCCGCGTCTTGCAGGGCGCCGGCGGCGGCGGCCTGCAGCCGAGCGAGCAGGCGATCCTCGCCGACACCTTTCCGCCCGCCAAGCGCGGCATGGCGTTCGCCATCTACGGCATGGCCGTGGTGCTCGCGCCGGCGATCGGCCCGACGCTCGGCGGTTGGATCACCGACAACGCGAGCTGGCGCTGGATCTTCTTCCTCAACGTCCCCGTCGGCATCGTCTCCTTGTTCCTCTCCCACCGCGTCGTCGAGGATCCGCCGTGGGTGCGCGCGCGCGGGCGCTCGATCCCGATCGACTACGTCGGCCTGTCGCTGATCGTGCTCGGGCTCGGCGCGCTGCAGTACGTGCTCGACAAGGGGCAGCGCGACGACTGGTTCGCCTCGGGCCTCATCACCTTCATGTTCGTCGTGAGTGTGCTGGCGATCGTGGCGCTCGTCGTCTGGGAGCTGACGCACGACCATCCCATCCTCGAGCTGCGCCTCCTCGGCAATCGCAACCTGTCGATCGCGTGCGTGATGATGCTCGCGCTCGGCATCGTGCTCTTCGGCAGCATCGTCATCTTGCCGCAGTACCTGCAAGTGGTGATGGGGTACAGCGCCGTCGACGCGGGCATGGTGCTGTCACCGGGCGGCATCGTGGTGATCGCGCTCTTGCCCTTCGTCGGGCGGCTGCTCGCGCACGTCGACGGGCGCTGGTTGGTCGCGTTCGGCTTTCTCGCCAGCGCCGTCGCCCTCTTCGTCATGACCGGGATCTATCCCGGCATCTCCTTCGGCACCGCCGTGCGCTGGCGCTGCTATCAGTCGGTGGGGCTGGCGTTCCTGTTCATCCCCATCACCACCGCGGCCTACGTCGGCGTGCCCGCGGGCAAGAACAACCAGGTCTCGGCGCTCACCAACCTCATGCGCAACCTCGGCGGCGGCATCGGCATCTCGGTCGCGCAGACGCTGCTCTCGCGGCGCGCGCAGTTCCATCAGCAGCACCTCGTCAGCCACGTGACCGCGTACTCGCCGACGCTGCGCCAGATGCTCGGCGGGCTCGGCCAGGCGCTCGCGCATCGCGGCGCGGCGACGGTGGCCGCGACCCGCCGCGCGTACGCGATCATCTACGGCATGGTGCAGGCGCAAGCGACGACGCTCGCGTTCATCGACATCTTGTGGGTGCTCGCCATCGGCTGCCTGCTGCTCACGCCGCTGGCCTTCGCGATGCACAAGACCAAGCCCGGCGCGGTGCAGATGCACTAAGGGATCGGTTTCACCTTCGCCGTGTTGGAACGCGCTCGTCGCGATCGCGAAGGTCGGCGGCCAGTGCTGCGAGCTCACGCTCGCCGAGCTCGAGCTGGTCTCTTCGTGCAGGCCGATCGTCGCCGCGGTCGCCCCGAGCGCCACGCCCGCCAGCACCGAGCCGATCAGCTCGACATCGACAAGCTCATCCAGCAGGGCAGAGCGACTCGGCCGCGGTGACGCCGAGCGCCTTGGCCTTGCAGAACGCCTCCATCGCGGTCTTCTTCGCGCCCGACGCCGCGCGCGCCTGACCGAGGAGCAGCCAGGCGTCGCCGTCGGTGGGGTGGCGCAGCGTCGCCTGCTCGAGATCGTCGAGCGCGCCGACGAAGTCGCCCGCCATGACACGCGCCTGGCCGCGCGCCAGGTGCGCGCGCGGATGCATCGGATCCTTGGCCAGCACCGCGTCGAACGCAGCGACGGCGGCGGCCGCGTCTTTGCGGCGCAAGGCGAGCAGCCCGAGGTTGAAGCGCGGCGCCAGATAGTCGGGCGCCAGCTTCACCGCCTGCTCGTAGGCGGCGGTGGCGGCGGCGTCGTCGTGCGCGCGCAGCTCGGCGCCACCGACGGCGTTGTGGGCTTGCGCCATCGTCGGGCAGCGCTCGACGGCGCGTTTGGCCGCGGCGAGCGCGCCGTCCGCCGTCGGCTCGACGACCAGGCGCGCGCGCGCCAGCAGCGCCCAATATTCGGCCGAGTCAGCGGCCTCGTGGGTCGTGGCCAACAGCGCGAGCGCGTCGCGATCTTGCGGGCGCGGCGCGCCGGGCGCGCTGTCGTGCAGCGAGCGGCTGGCGCGCACCAGTCGATCGATGAGCGCACCGTCGGTGGTGCGGCAATCGGCCGGCGTCGGCGGATCGCCCTCGGCGGAGACGATGGCGTCGAGGTTCTTGCGCGCTGCCGCGTCCGCCTTCGATCGCGTCACGAGGCGCACGCCGATCACCGCCGCGCCGACGACGATGGCGAGCCCGACCGCGACCGCCGGCCACAGCGGCCGCCGCGCGCGCGCCGGCGGCGGCGGACGCGGCGTCTCCGCGGTCATCGCGCCCGGCTGCGGCGCGGGCGGCGCCGTCGGTTCGCTCAATCCCTCGAGCGCGCGCAGCACGTCCGCCGCCGCGCCCGGCCGCTCCGCCGGCGACTTCGCGAGCAGCATCATCACCAGTGCCTCGAACGCCGGCGACATCACGCCCGGCGCCACCTGCGACGGCGCCGGCGGCTTCTCCGTCGCGTGCGCGACCCGCAGCGCCGCCAGCGTCGGCCCGTTGAACGGCAGGCGCCCGAGCGCCATCTGGTACAGCATCACGCCGAGCGAGTAGAAATCGGCGCGGTGATCGACCGGCTGCCCCATCGCCTGCTCGGGCGACAGATAGGCCGGCGTCCCCACCACGCCGTCGACGAAGCGCGCGATCCCGAAGTCGAGCACCTTGACGACGTCGCGGTCGCCGTAGCGATCGAGCAGCATGACGTTGTCGGGCTCGAGATCGCGATGCGCGATCCCCTCGGCGTGCGCGGCGCCGAGCGCGCGCACCACCTGCGTCGCGATGTGCACGATGCGTGGCAAGGGCAGGGTGCCCGCCTCCTCGAGCACCTTCGACAGCGGCCGACCCTCGAGGAGCTCCATCGCCAAGAAGAGCTGCCCGCCCTCGTCGGCGCCGAAGTCGAACACGCGGATGGTGTTGGGGTGCTCGATTTTCGACGTCGCCTGCATCTCGCGGACAAAGCGCTGCGCCAGCTCTTCGGACGCGATGTGCGGATGGATCAGCTTGAGCGCGACCATGCGGTCCATCGAGATCTGGCGCGCCTGATAGACCGCGCCCATTCTGCCCGCGCCGAGCTGCCGGACGATCTCGTAACGTCCCGCGATCACCTGCCCGATCACGTCAGGGACCGTAGCATGAACCTTTCGTCACATCCGGTGTTAGATAGGGCATGCGCAAACTCCTGGTTGTCGTGGTGTCGGTGTTGGTTTCGTCGGCGGCGCTCGCCCAGGGCGCGCCGACGCTCAAGACGCCCGAGGTCAGCCCCGCCGCGAAGGTGGAGCAGACCGTCGGGCTGACCAAGTTGGAGGTCGACTATCACCGCCCGGCGGTGAACGGCCGCAAGGTCTGGGGCGAGCTCGTGCCGTACGGCCAGGTGTGGCGTGCCGGCGCCAACGAGAACACCGTCTTCACCACGTCGTCGGCGATCAAGGTCGCCGGCAAGATGCTGCCCGCCGGCAGCTACGGCCTGCACATGCTGCCGACGGCGAACGACTGGACCGTCATCTTCAACAAGGTCACGACAGCGTGGGGCAGCTTCGCCTACGAGCAGAAGGACGATCAGCTGCGCGTGACCGTGCGCCCGACGACGGTAGGCGAGAAGGAAGAGCGCCTCGCCTATCGCTTCGACGATCCCACCGACAAGGCGACGACGATGACGCTGCGTTGGGACAAGCTCGCGGTGCCGGTGAAGATCGAGGTCGACACGCCGGCGGTGGTGATGAATTCGATGCGCGGCGAGCTCAAGGGCCTGGCGCAGTTCTTCTGGGAGCCGTGGATGCAGGCCGCCGCCTACTGGATGCAGAACGGCGGCAACCTCGACGAGGCGCAGCGCTTCGCCGATAAGTCGCTCACGTTCGGGCCGCACTTCCGCAACCTGCGCGCGCGCGCCGCGGTCGCCGAGAAGAAGGGCGACAAGGCCAAGGCCGAGCAGCTGCGCGCCGAGGCGATGAAGGTGGCCGAGGAGCCCGACCTCAACATCTTCGGCTACACGCTGATGCAGCAGAAGAAGCTGGACGAGGCGATCACCATCTTCGAGCGCAACGTCAAGGAGCACCCGCAGTCGTGGAACACCTACGACAGCCTCGGCGAGGCGCTCGCGATGAAGGGCGACAAGTCGGCCGCCGTCGAGAACTACAAGCGCGCGCTCGGCATGGTCAAGGACGACGCCAACAAGAAGCGCATCACCGACGTCCTCGCCCGCCTCAACAAGTAGCGCCCGCGGCGAGCGGCTGCGATCGATCAGGTCGCCAGCTTCTCGGCGAGCACGTCGATCTTCTCGATCGACGGCGGCTTCGCCAAAAGCTCACCCGCCTTGGCCTTGAGCGCCGCCGCCACCTTGCCGTTCAGGTGCGCCTCGCGCCCCGACTCGTCGGGAAACGCGTCGAAGATGGCGAACGTCGACGGGCCGAGCCGGATGCCGAACCACGCGGTGGTCTTCGCCTCCGCGCGCACCAGCGGCAGCGCGCTCTCGATGAACTGCGCGACCTCCGCTTCCTTGCCGGGCTTCGCTTCGAGACGAACGAACAGGCCTTTGGTGTCCATGGCCGCCATATCGGCGCCGGCGCACCCCGCGCAATCCGGCGATCACGGTACCCACCGCTCTGGCGTAAGATGCGCCGGCTCGATGTTGTCGCGCGAACACCGCCGCTTCCTCGTCGTCGATCAGCTGATCGCGGCCGCCGTCGTCAACTTCCTCATCAACTACGCCGTCGCGTGGTGCGTGTTCCGTCGCATCCCGTCGGTCGGGCTGCACGCCTCGCCCGGCATCGCCGGCGACACCATCGTCACCGCCTTCTTGCTTCCGCTCATCACCGCCCTCGCGACCGCATTCATCGTGCGCCTGCGCGTCGGGCGCGGCCAGCTGCCGCCGCTCGTCCTGCCGCCGGCGCGCGCGCCAGCCTGGTGGCGCCGCGCGGTCTGGCGGCGCGGCACGATCCTCGGCCTCGCCGCGGTCCTCGTGTTTGCGCTGCCCACCGTCGGCCTCCTGGCGCTCCTCGGCATCGACCAGCTGCCGCTCGCGCGCTTCCTCTGGTTCAAGGCAGGCTTCGCCGCCGGCGTCGGCCTCGTGGTGACGCCGCCGCTCGGCTGGTGGGCCCTCATCGACGCCTCGGGCTTCGCGAATCGGTCGGAATTCCGGAAATCGTAGAGCCGCGCCTAGAGCCGCGCCCCGAACCCCTCGGATCTCGCGCATCCACGCGGGACCGGCGCGGGCCCCGTTCTTGCTGTCGATCGGCCGCGTGTCGCTCGCCCCGATCCTGTCGTCGCTGCTCGCGCTCGTGCCCGTCATCAGCCAGCAGTACCCCTCCGGCCGCCCGCCGGGCTATCACGGCGAGAGCCGCTGCGGCCCGGCGAGCATGGCCATGGTCGCGCGCGGCTTCCATCTGCGCCCGCGCGTGTCCGACGCCGCGCTCATCGAGTCGCTCGATCGCCTCGACGACGGCCAGGAGAACCACGCGACCACGCCCGCCGGCATCGTCGCCATGGCCGCGTCGCTGCATCTGCGCGCCACCGTGGTGCACGGCTTCGACGGCGCCTGGGTGCGGCGCGTCCTCCGTCGCGGCGGCCTCGTCGTCGCGCTCGGCCGCCCGCGCTATCTGCCGCCGTCGGATGCGCACACCGGCGGGCACTACGTCGCCATCGTGGGTCTGTCGCGCGACGGCGAGTTCATCGTCAACGACTCGTACCGCGCGCGCTCGCGACGCGGGCGCCGCTATCGCGTCCCGGCGCGCACGCTCGCCGCGTTCGTGCGCCACAAGCCCAACGGCCGCCTCTTCGCGATCCGCCCGCCGCCGGGCGGAGCTACATCAGCGATCGGTCGGCGTCCGGCAGATGCGTCACGCCGAGCGCGTCGGCCACGATGAGCCGCGCCCCGTCGGCGGCCACGCGCGTGACCGCGCAGTTCTCGATGGCGACGGTGAGCGCCATCGTCGCCGCCGGCGTCGGCGCCGCGGCATGCCCGCACAGATGCAGCGTCGCCGCCATCGGCCCCGCCGAGGTCACGAGCAGCGTCGTCTCGGCGTGCGCGCGCAGATGCGCGAGGCTGTCGGCGATGCGGGAAGCGAACATGGCGAAGCTCGGCAAGGAAGGTGACACCACCTCGCCGTCGGCCCACGCCACCATCGCCCGGCGTAAAAGCGCGCGGATCTCGTCGTCCGAGTAGTCGAAGCGCCGCTCGGCGACCGCGCGTGCCACCGGATCGGTATCGATGTAGCGGGGCAGCCACAACGCCAGGATCGCGCCGAGCGGGATCTCGTCCGAGCCCGGCAGCTCGATGGCATCGGGCACGTCGCCCCCGGCCGCGCGCACGGCCTCGACCAGATGGCGCGCGGTGTCGCGGTGGCGCCGCCGCGGTCCGGCGAACACGGCATCGAAGCGCACGCCGGCGCGCGCGAAGTGCGTGCCGAGATGCGTCGCCTGTCGCGCGCCCAGCGACGACAGCACGTCGTAGTCGTGCGCGCGGGCCGAAGCCTGCCCGTGACGCACGACGAAGATCTGAGAGGGAGGCACCTCTAGTAGGTAGCGCCGACGCCGAAGAGTGCCATGGCACCGGCCTGCGGCTTCTCCGCGATCACGACCACGTGCGGCCCCACTTCGGCGAGCAGCACGAGGTGCTCGACGACCGTGAGCTGCGCGATCGCGCCGCCGAGGAAGTCGAAGTCGGCCTCGAGCTTGGCCTTGGTGCGGTCCGCGTTCTCCTCGCCGAGATCGAAGCGCGCGCGCAGGTCGAGCCCGGCGTTGAAGCGGGGATGAATGAAGTAGAGCAGCGACGCGCGCACCTCGGCGTCGCGCTCGCCCTCGTCGAGCCCCTGGCCGTAGAGCAGGTTGAGCTGCGCGCCGACGTGGCCCCAGCGCCGCCCGACGAGCACGCCGAACTCGAACTCGCCCGACGCCTCGGAGAAGCCGAGGTTCTTGTACTGCCCGAGGAGCCCGAGGTCGATCTTGTAGCGCTCCTGCGCCAAGATGCCGACACGCACGCCCACCGACGGGTAGACGCTGTGGATCCCGTCCTGGTAATCGACGCCGACGCGCAGCGCGACGCGATGGAACAGCTGACCCTCGACGACGGCGCCGAACTGCGGCCCCTGATCGGGCGCCGAGTCGTAGCCGCCGGTGAACAGCCCGAGCACCTGCTTGTGGCCGATGGTGGCGCTGAACGTCTGCGGTAAAAGCTCGCCGTCGCGCGCGACGGTGGCCGCCTGCGGCGCCTCGTCCTCGACGGTGACGTCGTTCGGCGGCGGCGGCGGCGCCTCGGCGGCGCTCGCCACGCCGGCCGACAGCAGTGCGAACAAGGCGATACCCGTCTTCATGAGGCCCCCTTCATGTCACCGCGCGCCGCGGCTCTTCTCGTCGATGAGCTCGATCTTGTAGCCATCCGGATCCTGTACGAACGCGATCACCGTCGTGCCGTGCTTCATCGGCCCCGGCTCGCGCGTGATCTTGCCGCCGGCGGCGCGAATCTTGTCGGCGACGCCGTAGATGTCGTCGACGCCGAGCGCGAGGTGCCCGTACGCCGTGCCGAGCTCGTAGCTCGACGTGTCCCAGTTGTGCGTCAGCTCGAGCTCGGCGTGCTCGGGGTTCTTGCCGTACCCCATGAACGCGAGCGTGAACTTGCCCTCGGGATAGTCCTTCCGCGAGAGCAGCTGCATCCCGAGCACGTCACGATAGAACGCAATCGAGCGCTCGAGATCGCCGACGCGAAGCATCGTGTGCAGGATGCGCATGCGGCGCATGATACCCCGGCGCGCTACAATAAAGGCATGCTCCTTTCTGCCCTCGTGATCGGCGCGTTGGCCCTCTATTACTTCGGGCTGCGCGCGGCCGCCTGGGCGGCCGGGTCCACGCTCGTCCTCTGCCTGATCGCCCTGTTCGCGCCCCGCTGGGCCACGGCGATCCACGCCTTCATCGCCGCCGGCGCCATCGCCCTGTACATGATCGGCCGCAAGCGCGAGCGGCCGCCCGACGCGGTCTTCGCCGTGCGCCTGGCCCGCGGCGCCCTCAAGCGCGGCTGGCAGACCGTGCGCGCCCTGTGGGGCGCCGGGTCCGACGACAAGCGATGACGCTAACGCTTGCGCGCGGCCCGCGGCTTGTTTATGAGTGAGGTATGGACGATCACGCTTCCCAGCCGCAGAAGCCCTATCCGCCCGACGCCACCGGTCTCGAGCGTCGCCTGCTTCAGATCGCCGCCGCCGCCGGCATCCTGATCCTGGCCGCGTGGATGACCACGATGGGCCTGAGCATGTACCTCCTGCCCAACGCTCCGCCGTCGATCCTCGGCGCGCCGCTGTTCTAGCGACTCTCCTTCCGATATGATGAGCGCGGATGCGCTCGTCGCACGCCGCGATCGTGGGATCGGTCCTCGCGCTGGCGTGCGCGCGCGCGGCCGCCGAGCCGGCGGTCGTCCGCATCGCCTCGATGGCGCCCGACGGCACCGCCTGGGCGCGCGAGCTCAAGGCCTACGCGCGCGACGTGCAGGCGCTCACCGGCGGTGAGCTGCACATCAAGCTGTACCTCGGCGGCATCGCCGGCGACGAAGCGGCGGTGCCCGATCGCATCCACAAGGGCCAGCTCGACGGCGAGATGGCCGCGGTCACCTGCGAGCGCATGGCGCCGTCGCTGCGCGTCCTGCGCGTGCCCGGCCTCATCCGCCGCCGCGACGAAGCCAGCTTCGTCATCGATCGGCTGCGTCCCATCGTCGAGGCCGAGTTCAAGCGCAACGGCTTTCAGCTCGTCGGCCTGGCCTGGTTCGGCTCCGACATCCTGTTCACCAAGACGCCGGTGCGCAGCATGGACGAGCTGCGCGCGCGCAAGCTCTGGATCTGGGATCTCGACGTCGTCTGGCGCACCGAGATGCAGTACCTCGGGCTTCACGTGGTGCCGCTGCCCGTCGACGAGGCGGGCAAGGCCTACGACGACGGGCGCGTCGACGGCCTTCTGGCCCTGCCGTCGGCGGCGCTCGTCTATCAGTGGTCGGCGCGCAGCCGCTACTTCACGGACCTTCCCATCGCCGCCATGGCCGGTTGCAACTTCATCGCCAACAGCGTGTTCGACGCGCTGCCGATCCCGTCGCAGACGGCGCTGCGCAACGCCTCGGCCAAGCTCAACTTCCGCATCAGCGAGGCCAACGGCGCGCTCGAGGACAACCTGCTCGGCAAGCTGTTCGCCAAGCAGGGCGTCAAGCCGCAGCCGGCCAACGAGCAGTTCCGCGTGATCTTCTTCGACGCCGCCAAGGAGGCGCGCGACAAGCTGCCGAGCAGCGTCGTGCCGGCGGCGCTGATCACGCAGGTGATGGGCTGGCTCAGCGACTATCGCGCGTCTCATCGCTAGACGCGTGACGATGGCGGTGCCGTCCGAGGCGCCGGAGCTCCTTCTTGGTGCCCGCGAAATGATCGAGGTCGACGTCGCCGTTGATGCCGTCGACGCGTCCGGTCTTGGCGTGCTGCCAGAAGGTCCAGCGCTCCCAGCCGTCGGGCAAGGTCGGGCAGTCGACCTCGTAGTGCGCGACCCACAGCGGCCAGCGGCCGAAGCGCCCGTCGAGCATCGCGCCGCCGAGCTTCGGCGACAGGTACACGAGCGGACGCACGTGCAGCCGCTTCTCGACGCGCGCCAGCCACTTTTGCAGCTCGGCCTGCACCACCTCGCGCGGCTGGCCGTCGTCAGTCTCCACGTCGGCGACGAGCGGCAGATCGGCGTGCCCGGCGTGGCGCAGCATCTTCAGCGCGAAGTCGGCCTGCTGCTTGCCGTCCTCGCTGGCGCGAAAATATTGGTACGCGCCGCGGCGCACGTGCGCGTGGCGCGTCGCCTTCCAGTTCTCGCGGAAGCGATCGTCGGCGTCGAGCCCGTCGGCCAGGCGCACGAAGGCGAACACGATGCCCGCCTTGTGCACGCGGCGCCAATCGATCTCGCCCTGCCACTTCGACACGTCGATACCGTCGAGCCGCCGGGGCGCGCCGCAGTCGCTGACGCTCATGTCCGCGTCTTCGTCGGCCAAGGCGGCCGCCGGCGCGAGCGCGACCATCGCGGCGATGGCCGCCGCGTGCGCGAGCGCCGGGCCCAGCTTCACGGCGCCGCGTCGACGAAGCGCACGCGGCCGAAGCGCGCCGCGCGATGGAAGTTGCCGGCGCCGCGCAACGGCGACCAGGCGAGCGCGAAGCGCTGCCCGTCGCGGAACGAGTACAGGTTGAGCCGCCACACGTCGCCCGGCTTGGGCGGCACGGCGACGCGCGCCCCCACGATCGACTTCCACGGCAGCTTCACCTCGACGGAGTAGAAGTGTCCGCGCTCGACGTGGATCGCGCGCTCGACGCCGCTCGCCCAATCCTGGTGCCCGAAGACGCGCGCCGCGCCCTCGCCGGTGATGGGCCGGTTGTAGTCGTCGAAGTGGCTGTCGAAGACCGCGCCGCCGACGTCGACCTGCAGCTCGTAGTAGTCCTTGTTGTCGCCCGGATCGCCCGGCTGCAGCATCATCTCGATCCCCGACGACTTGCCCCACACGTGCGGATCGACGTCGTCGCGGCCGAACGGCGCCACCGGCGACTTGTCGTGCACCACCACGCCGAGCCACAGCGCGTCGTCGGTGAAGCCGATGCGCGCGAACGCCGCCACCGGCGACGACTTGATCGCGCCGCCGCGGAGCGGATCGACGAGCGGCCCGAGCGTCGCCGCCTTCGCCCACGCCGCGTCGTCGAGCTTGCCGTCGAGCACCGGCGCGCCCGCCAGCCGCGGGACGTCGAGCGGCGCCCCGGCGATCGTGGGATCCCCCGGATGATCGGCCGCCGCCGCGGCCCACGGCGGATCCGGCCGATGACAGCCCACCGCAATCAATGCCACGCAGACGAGCGTCGAGCGCACTAGTAGTAGTGCCAGACCGCGCCCACCGGACCGACGGCGTACACGTCGATGGCGCTCGAGCCCCATACCGCGGTCATGAGTCGCTGGGTCAAGAGCGCGTTATTGTCCCAGGTATTGCTGCCCGTGTATAGGTACACACCGTTGGTGCACGGATACCAGACTGCCGTGGTCGAGCTGCCCCAGATCTGACCGCACGCGTTGCCGGATCCCCCGATGTCGCTCGGCAAGTTGCCGAGCGCGGTCCAGGCGTTGCTCGCCGAGGTCCACACCATCGGTGCCACCGGCTTGGTCGCAGCATAGAGTGTCGTCGTCGGCGAGCCGAAGCCCCACAGCGATGTGATCGTGGGCAGCACGCTGCCGGGACAGGTGTGGCATTGCTGCGTCGAGGCGATCTGCGTCCACGCGCCCGTCGCGTCACGGTGCCATGCGGTCGAGGTAAATTGCGTGCTGATGTTGGCGTCGCCGCCGACCCAGACGTCGTTGTCGCTGGTGGCCCACAACGCCGCGCCGGTGCCGGGGAAGGTCGTGTCCTGCGACCAGGTGCTCGCTGACAGGCGATAGAGGCCGCCGCTGCTGGTGGTGGTGCCCGTGGCCCACGCGTCGGTCGCCGAAAAGGCCAGGACGTTCTGGAACGAGATGGTCACCGGCTGGTACACGTAGCTAAACGACGTCGGCACCGTCGAGCGCAAGACGCCGTTCTCGTCGGCCAGGAAGACCGAGTTGGTGCCGATGGCCCAGCCGCCCTGGGTCGACGGCGTGAAGTTCTGCGGGCTCATCGTGTAGCCGTTCCACGTTCCGGTGGCGTCGCGCACGAAGTATTGACTGCCGCCCGCTGCGTACACGTGCGTGCCGTCGCCGGCGAGGCCGAAGACGGCGGTCAGGTCGGCAAGCGTCGTCTGCCCCGACGGCAGCGGCAGCGTCTCCTGTTGCCAGTACGGCGTGCCGGTACCGGTGACGTTGGCCATTCCGAGGCTGCCGG
Source organism: Polyangia bacterium (assembly GCA_035607415.1). Lineage (GTDB taxonomy): Bacteria > Myxococcota_A > Polyangia > Palsa-1104 > Palsa-1104 > JAQBQH01. The sequence goes on along the minus strand of DATNAQ010000048.1, from coordinate 76,512 downwards.
TCGCGTCGTTGATGTGCAGCGTCGCGCCCTGCGTTCCCGACGACAAAGGCTTGAACTCGGCGAGGACCGTGCAAGTGCTGCCGGCGGCGACCATCTGGGTCTTGCAATTGTCAGTGGTGATCAAGAAGGACGACGCGTTGGTCCCGGTGAAGGACGACGCGGTCAGCGCGTTCGAGGTGACGTCGCCGGTGTTGGTCGCGGTGAACGTGAAGACGTTGCCGCCGCTGTTCCGCTGCGCCGAGCCGAAGTTGAATCCCGAGGTCGAGCTGATGGAGAACGCTGCCGGGTTCAGGCCCGTGCCCGAGACGTTGGCCGGCGCGATGCCGCCCGGCGTGGCGCTCACCTGCACCGACGAGCTGATGGTCCCGTTGTGCGCCGGCTTGACGTGGACGGTGATGGTGCAGGTCATGTTGGGATCGAGCGTTCCCGTGCAGCCGCTGGCGAGGAACTGTGGATCGCCCGTCGACACCGTCATGGTTCCTGTCGTGCTCGTGCCCACGTTGGTGACCGTGTACGTCGCCGACGTCGTGCTCGTCTGACCCACCAGCGCCGAGCCGCAGTTGCCGTTGGCGGGCGCGTTGGCGGCGATCGTGAGCGTGCCGGGCGGCGTGCCCGTGCCGCTGAGGTCGACGCCCACGGTTCCACCGGTCGCCGACGAGACGTCGAAGTGCGCGGTCTTGTCGCCCATGACCGTCGGCGCGAACAGAGTCGTGACCGAGCACGACGCATTCGGCGCCAGCGTGCCGGTGCAGCCGTTGGTGATCGTGAACTGATCGATGTTCGCGCCAGAAGTGGCGAAAATGAGCACGCCGCTGTCGGACTGGCCGCCGTTGGTCACCTTGATCATCACAGCGTTGCTCATCTTGCCGATGGTCACCAAACCGAACATCTGCGTCGTGCGGTCGATCGTCAGGATCGGGCCCGTCGGCGGAAGCGCAAGATCACCGCTCGCGCCCATGTCGGTCGCGCCGTCGCCGCTGCCGCCGAGGTCGCCACCGCCGAGCACCAACAGCGTCAGCGCGAGGTTGGCGCGGCCGCCCGACTTGATCGGCGCACTGCCATCGCCGCTGGCGAGGATGTTTCCGCCGCCGTCGAGCGCGTCGACGTGCACGGAGAGTGTACCGCTCATCCCTTTTGGCAAATCGATGCCGAAGCTTTGCCCCGACTCGAACCCGATCGAGCTCGCCGGCGCGATGCTGAAGGTCGAGCTCCTGGTGCCGACGCTCGCCTGCACCGAGAGCGTCGCCACGTTGTCGAGTGGTGCGTCGGCGCTGACGTCGACGACGACGAGCGACGGGCGATCGCCGCAGCCGGCGAGCGCGATCGCGATCGCGAGGAAGGTCGCGGCCCGCATCAGAACGGGCTCCGCGTGCCGAGGCTGGTCGACGCAGTCGGGGCGCTCTGATGGGTGAGGCCGACGGCGAGCCCGGCCGCCGCACCGGCGACGACGACGCCGCCGACGATCGTCCAGACCCACCATTTCTTGTACGCCGGTTTGCGCTCCGACGGCGGCGCGCTCGCGGTCAACGACACTCCTGGCGCGACCGCCGTGGCGGTCGGCTCGTTGGGCGTCGTGGTCACCGGGCCCACGGGCGGAGGCGGCTGCGTCGTCCCCGTCGGTGGCATCTTCGCCGTGTTCTGCTCGTCCGCGATCTCCTTTTCGAGCTGCGCGATGATCTGCTTGATCTCGTCGCGATTCTCGATGGTCGTGGGCGCGTTGTTCAGATATGCGCGGTACTCGCGTACCGCCTCCTTCTTGTGGCTGAGCTGCCGCTCGCACTGCGCGATGTTGAAGAGGAACGACGGATCGTCGACGAAACGATACGCCTCACGGAACGACGCAAGCGCCTGCTCGAACTCACCGAGGTTGTAATGTCGGCTGCCGGTCTTGAACGCGGCCCGCGCTTGGTCGCGCTCGTCGGCGTGCACGGTCCCACCGGCACACACCACGAGCGCGAAGGCGAGCAAGGAAGCACGAGCTCTCACGTTCCTGACCTCCTGAACGGGCTTTTACCACCCACTGGGGGACGCGCGAAAGAATGGAGGTCACAGCTCGAGTCGCGGACAGCCGGCGTCAAGAAAGTGTGTTGGGCGAGTGGCAGCGAGGACTTCGGCCCCGTGTCGCGACTTTCCCCAACGGCCGCTTTTTCTTGTCCATGGGGTGAGCAGCCCCGGCAGCGCCAACCCATACGTGCAACCTCGTGCGTGCACAAGGGAGCTGTTCCCCGTCGCGGCGCGCTATCGCGGCCGAAGAACCGTAGGCACCGCTACCAAACGGCGTCAGCGACGGAGCTGGCTGCGTCGTCGGCGCCACAGCGCCGGGCTCGCGTCGCCCATCGCCGCCGCGATCGGCCGTCGCGCGCTGCCACGCAACCGATCGTGCGCACTCGGTAGAGGCCGCGTGTTTCGCGGTGTCGTGACGCCACGTACCTTGGCCGACCACTTGCTAGGAGCGCTGCTGGGGAAACTCTGGCGATAGGAGCTCCATCCATGAATCCGCGCAATCGATCCTTTCTGCTCGTCCTTGTCGGCGCCGGTCTGACGGCGTGCGTCGGCGGTGGCGCCGGCGCGCCGCCGGTCGACGTCGAGACGGCTCCGCTCGACGTGAGCCGCACCTTCGATCACGTCATGAAGCACGTGTCCGAAACCGGCGAGGAGAGCTACAGCGCTGGGCTCTTTTGCGGCAACAGCCACCGCCACTGCAAGGCGCGCATCGAGACCGACGCGAGCGGACATCCGCTCATCGGCCCGCGCGCAGGCGGCGGATCGGGCGTGCTCGGCGCGACCGACCTGCAGGCCGCCTATGGTCTCGACGTCACCAAGACGCCGAACGCTACCGTCGCCATCGTCGACGCCTACGGCTACACCGGCCTCGAGAGCGATCTCGCGAAGTACCGCTCGATGTACGGCCTGCCGGCGTGCACGACGGCCAACGGCTGCCTCAAGATCGTGAACCAGCAGGGCCAGACCTCGCCGCTCCCGAAGAGCGACGGGCAGGGCTGCAACGGCTGGAACGGTGAGACCTCGCTCGACGTCGACATGGCCTCGGCGGCGTGCCCGAACTGCAAGATCCTCGTCGTGCTGACCGACGACGCCGACGAGAGCATGATGCCCAACCTCGAGATGGGGCAGAAGACGGCCGCCATGCTCGGCGCCACCGTCATCAGCGACAGCTGGGGCGGCGCCGACTCCGACACCAACGACATCATGATGAGCGACAAGTACTTCGATGTCTCGCCCGCCAAGACCGGCATCTTCGTCGCCTCGGGTGACGACGGCTGGAACAACTACGAGGCCGCGCAGCAGCAGGGCGGAATGGCCGGCCCGGACTTCCCGAGCACGTCGGAGTTCGTCATCGCCGTCGGCGGCACCGTGCTCACGAAGTCGACTTCGTCGGCGCGCGGCTGGACCGAGACCGCGTGGGCCGACGGCGGCAGCTCGTGCAGCCCGGTGATCGCGACGCCGACGTGGATGGCGGGCATCAACACCTCGTGCAACTTCCGCGCGGCGGTCGACGTCGCCGCCGATGCCAGCCCCACGTCGGGCTCGGCCGTCAACACGGTGTGCGGCGGCTCGTCCGCGGGCGTCGGCGGCACCAGCGCGGCGTCGCCGCTCGTCGCCGCGATCTTCGCGCTCTACGGCCACGGCGAGAACAAGGGCGACTTCGTCTACACCAACAAGGCCGCGTGGAACGACGTCACCTCGGGCACGAACGGCAGCTGCGGCAACATTCAGTGCCAGGCGGGCACGGGCTGGGACGGGCCGACTGGCCTCGGCACGCCGAACGGCAAGGCGCTCGGCATGATCGCGCCGACTGACGGCAACCCGAACGCGACCCCCGACATGGCGATGCCGCCGGACATGGCGATGGCGCCCGACATGGCGCAAGACAACGGCAACGGCGGCTCCGGCGGCTCGGGCGGCGGCGGCGGCACCGGCACCGGCGGTAACGGCGGCTCGGGCGGCTCGGGCGGCGGCAACGGCAACCACGGCGGCGACAGCGGCTGCTCGATGGGCGGCGCCGCGGCGGCGACCGGCGGCCTGTGGCTGTTCCTCGTCTTCGGCGTCGCGGTCCTCGGCCGTACGCTCCGCTTCCGTCGTCGCGCGTAGCCGCTTGGCGCGCTCGCGCTCCCGCCCGTAATCGCTGTACACTATCGCTCCCATGATCCGATCTCTCGGCGCGGCCCTGGTCGCGCTCGCCGTCGCCGGCCCGGCGTACGCGCAGACGCCCGCGCCCACGCCCGCAGCCCGCGCCGAGGCGCGCGCGCACTACGACAAGGCGGTGAGCCACTTCAACGCCAACGAGTACATCGCCGCCGGCGACGAGTTCCTGCTCGTCTACAAGGCGGTGCCGCAGCCGGCGCTGTTGTACAACGCCGCGCAGGCCTATCGCCTCGGCGCCGAGAGCGACAAGGCGCTGGCGAACTACCGCGCGTTCCTGAAGGCGATGCCCGAGGCCAAGCAGCGGCCCGACGTCGAGCGGCGCATCGCCGAGCTCGAGCACAAGAGCGTGGCCAAGGGGCCGCCCGACATGGCCGTGCCGGGCAAGACGCCGCCGCCGCAGATGGGAACCAGGACGACGGCGGGCAGCGATCGGCTCGCCGGCATCACCGAGGTCATCAAGCAGAACCGCGCCGGCTTCCGCGCCTGCTTCGACAAGTGGTCGACGGAGCACGCGGGCGTCAACGGGCGCGTGACGCTCACGTTCTACCTCGATCCCGAGGGCGAGATCGGGCAGCCGACGGCGGACGAGAAGGGCTTCCATGCGCCCGAAGTGGCCGCGTGCATGGAGGATCTCTCGCGCACGCTGCACTATCCGAAGTCGCCGAGCGGCAAGTTCACGCGCTTCAGCTATCCTTTTGATTTCAAGGCGGCGCGCTGATGAAAAATGAGCACAGTCTGATCGCGAACAAGTACGAGCTCGTCGCGCCGCTCGGCGAAGGCGGCATGGCGTCGGTCTATCGCGGGCTGACGCATGGCGCGGCCGGCTTCACCTGCAAGGTGGCCATCAAGCGCGTCCTGCCCAACCTCGCCGAGAACGCGGCGTTCGTCGCCATGTTCGTCGAGGAGGCGCGCGTCGCCTCCGAGCTGCAGCATCCGAACATCGTGCAGGTGCACGACTTCGATCGCGACGGCGAAGGGCGCTACTTCATCGTCATGGAGTGGATCGACGGCATCGATCTGTTCGGTTGGATCGAGTCGTTCGGCGGTGTGCCGACGCCGTGGCACATGGTGGCCGCCATCGGCGTCGAGATGCTGCGTGGGCTCGGCGCGGCGCACGAGCGCGTCGACGCGCAGGGCAACCCGGCGCCGGTGATCCACCGCGACGTGAGCCCGCAGAACGTGCTTCTGAGCGTGCAAGGCATCGTCAAGATCGCCGACTTCGGGCTGGCGCGCGCCGCCGATCGCGCGACCATGACCGCGCCCGGCACCATCAAGGGCAAGCTCGGCTACATGGCGCCGGAGCTGGTCAAGCGCGCGCCGGCGTCGGCGAAGTCCGACTTGTACTCCGTCGGGATCGTGCTGTGGGAGGCGCTCACCGGAAAGCGGCTCTACGGCGGCGCCGACGCCTACGAGCAGGTGAAGAAGATTTTGGCCAATCAAGTGCCACAGCTGCGTGACGTTCGTTCCGACGTGCCGCTGGCGCTCGCCGAGATCGTGCACACGGCGCTGTCGTTCGACCCGGCCGACCGCTTCGAGCGCGCCGAGGAGATGCAACGCGCGCTGGCTTCACTCACCAAGAACCACACCGAGCCCACCGACGATCGCGCGCTCGCGCGGTCGATTCGGGACGCCATGGCGCGCCGTTCTCGTAGTAAGATGTAGAGCTGGGTGTCCATCAGCGAGCGAACGAAGGCGCGGGGTATTCGCGCCCTCTACGGCGAGTGCAGCGAGCCAACTACTTTCGTACTGGGCGCGCCGCGCCGCAATGAGCGAGCGAAGCAACAATGATCGGAACGCGCGTCGGCAACTACGAGATCAAAGAAAAACTGGGCGAAGGCGGGATGGGCGCCGTGTACATGGGCGAGCATCCGCTCATCGGCAAGCGCGTCGCCATCAAGGTGCTGCTCGACGAGCTGACGGCGAACGAGGCGCTGGTGACGCGCTTCTTTCACGAAGCCAAGGCGGCCAACGACATCCGCCATCAGAACATCGTCGACATCGTCGACTTCGGGAAGATGGAGAAGCCCGGAGGCGGCGGCAACATCGTCTATCTGGTGATGGAGCTGCTCGAAGGGCAGAGCCTGGCCACGCGGCTCGACAACAAGCGCCTGACGTTCGACGAGTGCCGTCACGTGCTCGCGCAGTGCTGCTCGGGGCTGGCGGCGAGCCACGCCAAGGGCATCATTCATCGCGATCTGAAGCCCGACAACCTGTTCCTCGTGCAGCGCGGCAGCGACGAGAACTTCGTCAAGATCCTCGACTTCGGGATCGCCAAGCTGACGGTGACGGCGTCGACGAGCGCCAAGACGCGCACCGGCACGCTCATCGGCACGCCGGCGTACATGAGCCCGGAGCAGTGCGCGGGGCGCGGCAACCTCGATGCGCGCTCGGACATCTACGCGCTCGGCATCGTGATGTACGAGATGCTGACGGGGCACGTGCCCTTCAAGGGCGAAGGCTTCGGTGACATCGTGGTCGCGCACCTGACCGAGGCGGCGAAGAAGCCGTCGGAGGTGCGCAAGGACGTGCCGCCGGAGCTCGACGCGATCGTGATGAAGGCGATCGAGAAGGAGCCCGAGGGGCGCTTTCAGTCGATGGAGGAGTTCGGCGTGGCTCTGCGCGATCCGGCGACGTTCGCGCAGAGCCCCGGGGCGGTGGCCTATTTCGGCGCGGTGGCGGCGGCGCCGACGACGTCGGTGCCGGTGGTCGACGACAAGTCGGGCCCGCGCGCGGCGGTCTCGCAGCCGGACGCGGCGACGATCATCGCGACCAAGAAGAAGAACACGACGCTGTCGGGCGCGGCGTCGGAGTCGGCGGTGCGCGAGGCGGCGAAGGCGCCGGGTGGTGGCGCGGGCGGGAGGCGCACGGCGCTGTTCGGTGGCATCGGCGTGGCGGCGGCAGCGGTGGCGGTGGTGGCGGTGGTCAAGCTCGGCGGCGGCGGGGCGGCGTCGAAGGCGCCGATGCCGGGGGCGAGCGCGGCGGCTGTGAGCGCGCCCGGAACGAGCGCGCCCACGACGGCACCGGTCGCAGCCGTGGCGGCGCCGAAGCCGCCCGAGCAGGTCGAAGTCTCGCTGAAGAGCGATCCGCCCGGCGCGCAAGTCGTGCGCTCCGACGGCGTCGTCGTCGGCATGACGCCGGTGACGATGAAGCTCGACAAAGGCTCTCGCGCGCTCGACGTGCAGCTCAGCCTCGAGGGCTACCGCAGCGAGAAGCGCACGCTCACGGCCGACGTCAACCGCGAGGTCGACGTCAACCTGCTCAAGGAGCGCAGCAAACACGCCGGCAACAAGGCGCCCGCCGTCGCCAAACCGGGCGAGGCGAAGCCTGCCGAGGCGAAGCCCGCAGAAGCGAAGCCCGCCGAAAAACCGGCCGAGAAGAAGCCGTCGGATCCCGACAAGGATCTGATCCCGGCGCAGCTCTGATCCCCGCGCAGCTCTGATCTCCGCGCAGCTCTGATCCCCGCGCAGCTCCCGCGCTGACGCAACCTCCGCACGAGATACGTCTCGGCGCCGCGATGGAAGCGCCGCGATCCCATCACCGGCGATCGACGCCGTTCAGGATTGCGCCTATCGCAGAATCGCAAACGTCTGCTGATTCAACGCCACCACGCGCTCCCCCGCCCACAGCTCTCTCAGCTCCACAAAGAACCCGTCGTGCATCGCCGCCATCCGCGCCCGATACCGCAGCGGCTCCTTCGGATCCAACGTCCCCGGATCCACCAACATCTCCGCCACGAAGCTCACCGTCGCCACCGGCCGCGGCGCCCCGATCGCAAACAGCGTCGGCCACCACGCATCCAACCGCCCCACCAGCGCCGGCGCATCCATCCGCTCCAGCGCCACCCGCTCGCGGATGAAGCCCTCGATCACCGGCTCCGTCCCCTTTTGAAACGGCGTGCCCGCCGCGCGGTACTCGTAGTGCTGCGCGAACGCCGGCCCCGCCGGCGGCGCCACCCGCAGCTCCGGCAGCTCCCTCCACGCCGGCAGCTCCGCCGACGACGACGCTGTCGACGACGCTGTCGACGACGCCGTCGCACCCGGCGCTCCGAACCGCGGCACCCCGTCCACCGCCCGCGCCGGCGACAGCACCGCGCTCGCGGTCGCGAGCACCGCGCCCTCCTGCACCAGCTCGGCCGCGAGGTTCGATTGGTTGTTCCCCCGCCGCAACGTCCGCACGCGAATCACCGCCGGCCCGGGCAGCACCGGCCCGCACAGATCGCCCGCCAGCGTGCGCGTGACGCGCGCGGCGTCCGGCTCGCAGCGCTCGATGGCGCGCAAGAGCGTGCCCAGCACCAGCCCGCCGAACGCGCCGCGTCCCTGCTGCCAGTGATCGGGGATGTGCGCGGCGAGCTCGCCGGGCGAGACCTCTTCGACCTTGGAGACGGTGTGGAAGTCGCTCGACATGGCTTCGATTCGATGCTGCCCGAAGCGCGCGGGTTGCAGGAGGACAATCTACAGCAAGCCGGCTACTGCGCGTCGATGATCGCGGTAACGTCGCCAGCGCGCGCTCGGCGTTCGACTTCGACACGTAGAGCTCGCTCGTGCCGACGACCTCGTAGTTGCCGGCGAGGAGGTTGAAGTACCACTGGCCGTCGGCCGACTGCAGCAGCTGGTAGCTCGAGTCGAGCGGCGCTATCTGGCCGAGCTGCTCGAGGCCTGCGCCGGCAACGTGCGCGAGGCGTCGCGGCGCGCCGGGGTCACGCCGGTGACGTTGTATCGGCTGATGGCGCGGCGCGGGGTCAAGCTCGCGCGCACGCCGCGCGTCGACTGACGCGCGATTCCTAGCCCGTCGAGGACGTCGCGCGCGGCGGCAGGAACTGGTCGAGCGCGCGCAGCACTGCCTCGGGCGTGTCGACGTGCATGAAGTGCGAGGTGTCGTCGATCCACTCCAGCCGCGCCGACGGCACCAGCGCGTGCAGCGCGGCACCCACGCGCGGCGGCACCAGGGGATCTTGTCGGGAATACAAGAAGAGGAGCGGCACGGGGAACGGCTGGCCGGCGTCGCGCCGCGCCGCCAGCGCCGCGACGAAGGACTTCATGTCATTTGGACGGAACCCGTCGCCGAGGTAGCTGATGAAGGCGGCGGCGCCGTCGGCGGCGGCGAGCGGATCGCCGTACTCGGCCGCCTCTTCGAGCGACTTCAGCGACTCGTCGAAGTAGTGCACGTTCTTGTGCGCCCAACGCTGCGGCGCGCGCCGCACCCACCACGACAGCGCCGCGCGCATCCCCGGCACCGCGAGCCCGCCGCGCAGCACGCGATAGCGCCAGTCGGGCACGCCGGGCGAGTGGATGTCGACGAGCCGCCCGAACACGTCAGCGTCGGCGAGCGCCGCGCGCATGCACACGTAGCCGCCCATCGAGTTGCCGACGACGTCGCAGCCGCGCAGCCCGAGCGCGTCGACGAGCTCGACGAGAAACGCCGCCAGCGCCGGCGCGAAGTAGCGCGCGCCGGCCGGCTTGTCGCTCCGTCCGCAGCCGGGCAGATCGAAGGCGATCACGCGGCGCCGCGCCGCCAGCGGCTCCATCAGGTAGCGCCACGAGTAGCTGGTGGTCATGAGCCCGTGCACGAGGAGCAGCGGCTCGCCCGCCCCGGCTTCACGCACGTGGATGCCGATCGGGCCGAACGCCGACGAGGCGACGGTCACCCGCCGCTCGGGCAGCGCGAAGAATCCGTGCGGGCGGCGGGGATGCTCGGGGAGCTCGGCGAAGCGGCCGCGTCGAAAGGGTGTCAGTCGCCCTCGCCGTAGTCGTTGCCCATCGCCGTGAAGAGATCGATGCAGTCGAGACAATACTCGAGGCCGCTGTGGGCGTCGGTGCGGACACCGTGGACGCTGCCGCATTCGAGGCAACACTGCGCGCCGAGCTCCGGCTCGGGCACGCCGGCGCGCCGGAGATCGCCGCGCGTCACCAGGCCGACCGGCCGCTCGTGGTGCACGACCGGGAGGCAGCCGACGCCGAGCGTCTTCATCGCCGCCGCGGCCTCGCCGAGCGTCGCCGCCGGGTCGAGCGCGTAGACGTTCGACGACATGCGCGTCGACACCTCCTCGTGCGGATCGGGCTCGGGGTAGAGATCGCAGCGGCAGATGATGCCGACGAGCTTCTCGTTCTCGACGACGAAGAGGTGGCGCACGCCGTGGACGCGCGCGCGCTCGTCGGCTTCGCTGCAGGGCGTGTCGGGCGCCACGGTCACGACGGCGCCGGCATCATGGCCATGCGCCGCCGAGGCGACGGTCCGTCCCACCCACGTCCCCGCCCACGTTCCTTCGGTCGGTGCCGGCGCGACGCGCACGTCGGCGGCAGTTCCAAACCCGACGCGATGGATTCCCATCGGCCACCTCCAACCGTTTCATTATGCGCCGCGCAGCGACGAGAACAAGGCGCGAATCGATATGCCTACACACGAGCACATGTGCGCGCGCAGCGACGAGAAACGTGACCGAGCCGTGAACGCGCGACGCGCTAATGCGCGATGAGGATCGAGCTCTCCGACGCGACGAGCAGGCGCGCGTCGGACGTGAGCGCCAGCGCGGTCGGCTGGCCGAGCTGCGCCGGCAACGGGCCGGGCGTGACGCCGCTGTCGCCGGCGACGCCGACCACGGTCGTGACGGCGCCGTTCGAGAGATCGATGTGGCGCACGTCGAAGTCGAGGACGTCGGCGACGAACAGATCGCCGAGCCCGTCGATGGCGAGCGTGCCCGGCTGCGTGAAGTGCGCCTCGGCGCCGCTGCCGTCGTCGCTGCCGGGAATGCCGATCGCGCCGGCGAGCGTGGTGACGGTGCCGGTGGCGAGAGCGATCTTGCGGATGGCCTGGTTGAGCGTGTCGGCGACGTAGAGCGTGCCGTGCCCGTCGGTGGCGAGGCCCGACGGCGCGTTGAACCGCGCCATCATGCCCACGCCGTCGCTCGTGCCGGCGACGCGCGGCGAGCCGGCCACGTTGGTGACGAGGTTGGTGGCGAGATCGATGGCGACGATGACGTGGTCCGACGAGTCGCTGACGTAGAGATGGGTGCCGTCGCGCGCCAGCCCGGCGGGCGTGTTGAAGCGCGCGAACATCGAGCCGGGCGCGCCGTTGATCGGCGGCGTGGTGACCGCGCCGGTGGTGACGTCGACGGCGCGCAGCGAGCGGTTGCCGCTGTCGGCGACGTAGAGCGTGGTGCCGGCGTCGTCGAGCACGACGCCGATGGGCGTGTTGAAGCGCGCGTCGGCGCCGGTGCCGTCGGCGAAGGTGGCCTGGCCGGCGGCGCCGGCGAGCGTGGTGACCGCGCCCGTCGAGATCGTCACGGCGCGGATGGTGTGGTTGTCGGTGTCGGCCACGTAGGCGGTGTCGCCGGCGACGGCGATGCCCTGCGGCACGAAGAAGCGCGCGTCGGCGGCGGCGCCGTCGCTCGAGCCGACGGCGATGGCGCCGAGGATGGTGGTGACGTGGGCGTCGGCCGTGGCGATGGCGCGCACCGCGTAGTTGCCGTTGTCGGCGACGATCACACGGCCGCTCTCGACCCACAGCCCGGCGGGGCGGAAGAAGCGCGCGGCGGCGCCGATGCCGTCGGCGAAGCCGGTCGCGTTGGTCATCCCGGCCACGTCGCTGACGGTGCCGGCGGCGTCGATGCGCACGACGCGGTTGTCGACGAGCGAGACCCACACGTCGCTGCCGACGGCGGCGAGGCCCTCGGGCGGCTCGGTGAAGGTCGCGAGCGTCGTGACGGTGCCGTCGCTGGCCTTCATGGCGCGCACGCTGTTGTTGAGGCTGTCGACGATGAGCAGCCGCCCGCCGGCGCTGTCGAAGGCGAGCTGCTTGGGCTTGTTGAAGGTGGCGGCGGTGCCGACGCCGTCGGCGTTGCCGGCGACGTTCACCTGCCCGGCCACCGTCGAGACCATGGCGCTCGCGAGATCGATCTTACGGATCGTGTTGTTGTCGACGTCGCCGACGTAGAGGGCGCCGGTGCCGTCGTAGATGAGGCCTTCGGGCTCGCGGAAGAGCGCGCTCGCCACCGGGCCGTCGCTGCTGCCGGGCATGCCGACGCCGCCGGCGTAGAGCGCGACGGTCGCGCTCGCGGGATCGAGGGTGCGCACCGTGTGGTTCTCGGTGTCGCAGACGTAGATCTTGCCGTTGGCGTAGGTGATGCCGCCCGGCTGGTTGAAGCGCGCGGCCGGCCCCACGCCGTCGGCGGTGCCGATCTGGCCGGGGGCGCCGGCGAGCGTGGTGACCGTCATGGTCGCTTCGTCGATGGTGCGGATCATCGACGCGTCGGCGATCCACACCTTGCCCGCGCCGTCGCCGGTGAAGGTCCACGGATCGGAGAAGTGCACGGCCGCGCCCACGCCGTCGACGAAGCCGCTGCCGCCCGGCCGGCCGGCGACGAGGTCGAGCCGCGTCCACGACGGTGCGACGCACACGCCGGTGCACGCCGGCGGCTTCGGCTGGTCGCCGCAACCGACGACGCATCCGACGGTGCAGGCCAAAAAAGCGATGGCGACGGTGCGCCGCACGCGGGTCAGTGTACCACGCGCTACTTCAACGTCCGCGTGACCTCGACGTGGTCGGCGCGGCAGCGGATGAGCAGGGTGCCCTCGGGAAAGCGATAGCCGTAGGTCACGACCTTGTCGCGCCCCACCTGCATCTCGTTGTGCTGATCGGGCTGGCCCATCACCATGTCGGGCGCGTCGGCGCCGCCGCAGCGCTCGCCCTTCTTGTAGCGGGCGGTGGCCTGATCGTAGCTGAGCGCCCACGCCTTGCCGGAGTGCACGACCTCGGGCTGGTGCTCGGGGCCGCTGGCTTCGCCGCCGCCGCCCATCGACTCACCGTCGGCGGCGCCCGATTGCGCGGGCGCGGGCGCGACGTGCTCGGCGTGATGTCCGCCGCCGCCGGCGCCGCCGCCCGATGCGCACCCCGCCGCGACGAGCGCGAAACCGATCACGAGAATTTTCATCCTTCCATTGTAGCATCGCGGCATGGGCAACCCGCTCCTCAACGATCGCAACGTCGACTTCCTGCTCTACGAGGTCATCGATGTCGATCGCCGCCTCGGCAAGCTCCCGGTGTTCGCCGATCACGGCCGCCAGGTCTACGATCTCTTCCTCGCCGGCGCGCGGCGCCTCGCGCGCGACGTGCTGGCGCCGTCGTATCGCGCCATGGACGCCGAGCCGCCGCGGCTCGTCGACGGGCACGTCAAGGTGCACCCGCGCCTGCGCGAGATCTATCCGCAGCTGGTCGCGCTCGGGCTGACCTCGGCGACGCGCCCGCCCGGCGTCGGCGGACAGCAGCTGCCGATGGCCGTGAGCGCGCTCGGGTCGGCGTACCTCATGGCCGGCAACCTGTCGGCGGTCGGCTACGTCGGGCTGACCGCGTCGGCGGCGCACCTCCTCGAGGCGTTCGGCTCGGACGCGCTGCGCGAGCGCTTCATGACGCGCATGTATGCGGGCGAGTGGACCGGCACCATGGCGCTCACCGAGCCGCAGGCCGGCTCCAGCCTCGCCGACGTGACGACGCGCGCGACGCCGACGCGCCACGGCTACCACATGATCACGGGCAGCAAGATCTTCATCTCCGGCGGCGATCACGATCTCACCGACAACATCGTGCAGATGACGCTGGCGCGGCTCGACGGCGCGCCCGAGGGCATCAAGGGCGTCTCGCTCTTCGCCGTGCCGGCGCGCCGCTTCGCCGACGACGGCTCGGGCGCGCTCGTCGACAACGACGTCACCACCGCCGGGCTGGTGCACAAGATCGGCTGGCGCGGGCTGCCGAGCGTGATCCTCAACTACGGCGAGCGCGGCGACTGCCGCGGCTGGCTCGTCGGGCAGGAGCACCAGGGCATCCGCTACATGTTCCAGATGATGAACGAGGCGCGCATCATGGTCGGCATGAACGGCGTCGCCACGGCCTCGGCGGCCTACCTCGAGTCGCTCGGCTACGCGCGCACGCGCACGCAGGGGCGGCCGCTCGGCGCGCGCGCGAGCGGGCCGCAGGTGCCGATCGTCGAGCATCCCGACGTGCGCCGCATGCTCTTGCGCCAGAAGGCGATCGTCGAAGGCGGGCTGGCGCTCCTCGCCACCACCGCGCTGCACGCCGATCTCGCGGTCTACTCGCTCGACGATGCCGAGCGCAGCCGCTCGCAGCTGCTCGTCGATCTGCTGACGCCCGTCGCCAAGAGCTTCCCCGCGGAGTGGGGCTTCGAGTCGAACGCGCTCGCGGTGCAGATCCATGGCGGCTACGGCTACACCTCGGAGTATCCGGTCGAGGCGTGGCTGCGCGATCAGAAGCTCAACAGCCTCCACGAAGGCACCACCGGCATCCAGAGCCTCGACCTGCTCGGGCGCAAGATCGGCGCCGACGGCGGGCGCGCCTTCGGCATCTTCCTCGACGAGGTCGGCGCCACGCTCGGGCGCGCGCGCTCGGCCGGCGCCGGCGGCGACCTGTGCGACGCCATGCAGGACGCGCTCGGCGTCTTGAATTCGACACTCGAGACGCTCGCCGCGCGCGGGCTCGAAGGCGACGTCGCCGGCATGCTCTTGCACTCGGCCGACTTCCTCGCGCTCTTCTCGATCATCACCATCGCGTGGCAGTGGCTGCTCCAGGCCGCCGTCGCCGCCGAGGCCATCATGCACGACGCCATTCCGCGCGACTTCTACGCCGGCAAGCTCGCCGCCGCGCGCTACTGGATCACGACCGAGCTGCCGCGCGCGAGCGTGCACGCCGCCTTGTGCAAGTCGGGCGAGCGCTCGTTCGCCGACATGCGTAACGAGTGGTTCTAGTTCTGTTACACTGAGGGCGCCGTGCGCCCGCGCGTGACCATCGCTGTCGCGCTCACCGTCGCCGCCGTCGCGATGTCGCCGGCGGCGCGCGCCGACGAGGTCACGCTGCGCATCGGCACCATGGCGCCGGCCGGCACCGCCTGGGCGCGCGAGCTCAACGCCTTCGCGCGCGAAATCGGCGTCGCCACCAAGGGGCAGGTGCACATCAAGTTCTATTTCGGCGGCATCAGCGGCGATGAGCCGGCGATGGGCGAGCGCATCCGCCGCGGCCAGCTCGACGGCGCGGCCTCGGGCGGCCCCTTGTGCGAGGCGTTGTCGCCGTCGATGCGCGTCATGCGCGTCGTCGGCCTTCTGACCACGCAGCGCGAGGCGAGCTGGGTCGCCAGCCAGCTGTGGCCCACGTTCGAGAGCGAGATGCACAAGAACGGCGTCGTCGGCCTCGGCACCGCGACGCTCGGCCCGCACATCGTGTTCTCACGCCGGCCGGTGCGCTCGATCGACGACCTGAAGAAGACGCGCTTCTGGGTCTGGGACCGCGACGACGTCTTGCGCGCCGAGCTGTCGTCGCTCGGCGTCGACGGGCTGGCGCTGCCGGTGGCCGACGCGGCGCGCGCCTACGACGAGCATCGCATCGACGGCTTCATCTCGCCCGCGTCGGTGGCGTTGGCCTTCCAGTGGTCGGCGATGACGCGCTTCGTGACCGACCTGCGCATCGACTACATCACCGCGTGCGTGGTCGTCGCCGAGCGCGCGTTCGATCCGCTGCCGCCCGAGACGCGCAACCTCATCCGCTCGGCGGGCGGCAAGCTGGCGGTGCGCTTCGCCGACCTCGGCGCGCGCGAGGACGCCATGCTCATCGACGGGCTCTTCCAGAAGCAGGGCGTGACCACGGTGCCGGTCGATCCGCGCTTCGCCGGCGAGTTCTTCGAGCTGGCACGCGCCACCCGCGACAAGCTGGACGCGCGGCTGGTGCCGAAGGCGCTGCTCTCGCACGTGCTGGCGATCCTCGCCGACTTCCGCGCCACGCAGACGGCGACGCGCTAGGCACGCGCGCTGGGTCCGCCAGAAAACATTCACAGGGAGATCAAAGAGCTCAGGGAGCACAAAACTCTTACAGAAAGCGCCGACAGGTTCGTTCTGTAAGCATCTTGTGCTCCCTGAGCTCTTTGATCTCCCTGTTAGCTTTTCCGGCCGAATCGCTAACGCGCCGGATCGCGGAGCGCGGCCCACAGCCCGCCCGCATCGAGGAAGCGGAAGGCGGACACGCCGCCGAAGATGATCTTGTCGCCCGGCCGCACGCGCTCCGGCTGCCCCTTGGCCGGCAGCTCCTGCTCGCCGAGCTTGGTGCCGTTGGCGCTCCCCGCGTCGGCCAGCCCCCAGTCGCCGTCGTCGAGCTGGCGGAAGTAGGCGTGGAACTTCGACACCAGCGCGTCGGGCACCACGATGTCGTTGTTACGCGCGCGCCCGACGGTGATCATGCTCGGGAACGTGGTCTGCACCTTGCGCACGGGCAGCACCACGGGCCCCTTGGGCACGCCGCTCTCCGTCTTCAAGCGCCGGCGCTCGGCCATGATCGCGTTGATCAGCTCGGGCCCGCCTTCCATGCGGATGGTGCGCGCCGGCGCCGTCGGCGCCTCGAGCCCCGACAGCGCGAGCAGGAACGGATGGCCGTATGCGGCCACGAAGGCATCCCGCCCGCGTGAGGAGACCAGCGCCCGCCAATCCTCCGTCGTCGACATCGCTCGCCCGCAGCAAGCATACCACCGTCAGCGACAAAGGTCGCGGTCGCCGCGCGCGCCCGGCGGCGGCGGGGCGCCGAGGAGATGCGCGGCCGTGACCGCGAACGACGACGGCGGCAGCGGCTCTTTGACCGTCTTGTGCGCGGTCGCACACGCCGGCGCGCGCACCACCAGCGGCACCGAGCGGTTCTCCAGCGAGGACGACCCGTGGCTCGAGCCCTTGCCGACGACGATGTCGGGATCGAAGAACCAGCCCGGCTTGACCGCGACGTAGAGCTCGCCGGCCACGCCGCTCGTCGGGATCGAGCGGCAGACCAGCGCCTCGAGCGTGTCTCCCGACGCACAGCTCGGCGGGGCATGCTGCGCGTTCCACGCCCCGGCGACGCCCGGCTCGGCGCGCAGGGCGGCCACGAGCGCCTGGTCGAGCGCGCGCCGTTTGTCGGCGGGCAAGGCGCGCGCGGCGTCGGTCAGGTAGACGTAGGGATCGGCCATGCCGAGGATCCAGTCGCCGTCGCCCAGCAGGCGCCGCGCCACCGGGCGCAGCCGCGCCGCCAGCTCCTCGGGCAGGATGCGTCCGTTGCCGTGCGCCACCTCGGGCATCGACGTCGTCCCGTGATCGGCGGAGAGCACCAGCGACCAGCCGCGCGGGCCGAAGCGCGCGTCGAGCGCGGCGAAGAAGCGGGCGAGGGCGGCGTCGAGCCGCTCGAGCTCGTCCCACGCCTCCCACGAGTCGGGGCCGTAGACGTGCCCGACGTAGTCGTTGCCCGACAGCGACACCGCGAGCAGCATCGGCCGCGACGGCGGCGCGGCGTCGATGGCGTCGACGGCGAGCGCGAGCAGCAGCTCGTCGGAGAACGGCGTCGAGCGGAAGGCGTGCGGCGCGTTCGTCGACGTGGCGAGCGCGTGCGGGAAGCGGATGCCGATGCCGTCGAGGTCGCCTTCGCCGTCCTGCGCGTCCGTGGTGGCCGCGTGCTTCGCCACGAAGGCGCCGTCGAGAGGGGTCCAGGTGCGCGCGTACTCCGCGCGCATCGCCGCGGGGCCGCCGTGCGCCAGCGCCCACGACGGGAAGGCCGCGCCGAATGCGCTCGAAGTGACGAAGCCGCCCAGGCCCGCGTCGAACCACACGCTCGCCGTCGGTGCGCGCCCACCGCCGGGGATGGCGCTGCGATCCTTGAGCGACAGCGACACGATGGTCGCCTCGGGATGCGCCTGCCGCTCGGCGTCGGCCAGCGTCGGCAGCCGCAGCGCCGCCGCCGAGCTCGACGGCGTCGTCGGCCGCGGCTTGCCGTCGGCGGCCACGACGTGCGTCGCCGGATCGCGCAGCACCGAGAGCTTCTTGTGCGTCTTCGGATCGAGCGTCTCGTTGGTGTAGATCCCCGACTCGCGCGGCGGCACGCCGGTGTACAGGGTCGCGTGCCCGGGCGCCGTGTCGGTGACCGCGTGCTGATAGACGATGGTGCCGACGGTGCCCTCGCGCACGAGGCGCGCGAACCCGCCGCTCGCAGGCAGAAGCGGCCAGCGCGCATCCGCGATCGGTGCGCCGAGCTGGTCGATGACGAGGGTGACGACGATGGGTGCGCGCGGAGGCGCGGCCGCGACCGGAGTCGCGGCGAGCAGGAACGCGAGTGCTACGCCGACGGCTGCGGGCTGCACGTCTTGCAGGTGCCGTTGGCGTCCATGCGGCGCCAGCAACGATCACAGAAGCGCGCGGGCGCGGCGTCGGCCGGACGCTCCGACTTCTTGCGCGGAGCGGCGGCGGCGGCGCGCGGCTTTCGCTGCACCGACGACGGCGGCGGGAAGCTCAGCTCGGTCGCCCGCTGCTGCTCGGCATAGAGCCCGTCGACGGGGAGCTTCGGCACGCGCTCGGTGAACTCGATCGACGCCGCCTTGGCCGCGACCTGCGCCGGCGACGTCTTGGGGCGGAACAGGCGCGAGAAGAAGCCCGACTTCTGCAGCGACGGCGACTCCGTCAGCTCGGCCTCGAGGCGCGTCGCATCCTTGGCGTCGAACGGGTTGCGGCGCGGCTTCGGCTCCGGGGCTGCCGGGAAGGGCGAGGCCACCACCGGCTGCACCGGCGACGGCGGCACGATCGGCTCCGGCGACGACGGCGCCGCCTGCACGACCGGCGTGTGCACGTGCGGCGTGTGCGCGACCGGGGTGTGCACGACCGGGGTGTGCACGACCGGCGCGCGCACGATCGGAAGCTCCGCGTCCGACTTCGCCGGCTGCGCGGCGACGGGCGCAGGCATCTGCATGGTCGGCTGCTGCACGACCGGCTGCTGCGCGACCGGCTGCTGCGCCACCGGCGCCGGCTTGGCGGCGACGGGCGCGGGCATCTGAATGGTCGGCTGCTGCGCGACCGGCTGCTGTGCGACCGGCGCGGGCTGCGCGACCGCCTTGGCCACCGGCGCCGGCGCCGGCCTCGCGGCTACCACCGGCTTCGCCGCGACCGGGCGCGTCGCCACGGGCGCCGGCTTCGGCAGCGGCCCGCGCAAGAGCGCCTCCGCAGCCGACGGAGCCGGCGGCGGCAGCGGCGCTGCCAGCGAGCGCGGCATCATCGGCGGCGCGATCAGGTCGCCCACGATCGACTCGAGGGTCCGCGCGTCCATCACGCCATGCGCAATGACCAGCTCGGCCAGCGTCTCGAGCGCCGCGCGCAAACGCGCGACCTCGTCTGCGCTATCCTGCTTCCCCGCCGACGCCGTGAGCGCCGCAAAGTCGAATCCATTCTTGCGCGGGGCCGGGTTCGAAGTCGTCGCCGCCATTCAGGACCTCCTTCAACCGCGCGCCCAAAATCGCGCGGCAAAATTCGCATCCTTGACTACAACAACCCCGGTGTAGGAGTCAACTTGGTCGGACCAATCGAGCCGATCAGACCGGAAGTAGCGGAGTCACGTCATGCAGCGCAGGCGTTTCCGAGCCGCGCGCGAGCGCATAGCGAAACACCTTCTTCTGCTTGCGATAGACGGCCGCGCCGACGACGCCGCGCTTGTTCATGGCGATGAAGGCGAGCTGCATACTAGGATCTGCGCGTACTTCGGGTGCAATTCTTAGAATCTGGTTGAGCACTGCCGTGCACGCCGCTGTCGGCTCCATCCCCGCGCGCATTCGCTCGACCACCGCGAACGAGGCGCACGTGCGCATCGTCAGCTCGCCGACGCCGGTGGCGCACGCGCCGCCGACCTCGTTGTCGACGTAGCTCCCCGCGCCGATGATCGGCGAGTCGCCGACCCGCCCGGCCAGCTTCCACGGCAGCCCGCTGGTCGACACCGCCGTGGCCAGGTCGCCACGCGCGTCGAGCCCGATGCAGCAGACCGTGTCGTGGTGCTCGTCCGTCTTCCGCCAGAAGCTGGTCTTGCGCTTCTGCCACGCCGCCTTCGACTCGGGGGTGAGCAGATCCTCTTCCTTGAACCCGCACTTCTTGGCGAACGCGTTCGCCCCCGCGCCGACCAGCATCACGTGCTCGGTCCGCTCCATCACCTTGCGCGCGACGCTGATCGGGTTCCGGATGCGCTCGATCGCCGCCACGCTGCCGGCGCGGTGCGTGCGCCCGTCCATCATCGCCGCGTCGAGCTGCACGACGCCGTCTTCGTTGGGCATGCCGCCGTAGCCGACGGTCAGGACCTTGGGATCGTTCTCGACGACGTTGACGCCCGCTTCGAGCGCGTCGAGGAGGTCCTTCCTGCCGAGGAGCGCCTTCTGCGCCGCGGTCACCAGCTCGAGGCCGTAGTCCCAGGTCGCGATCACCGTCGGGACGAGCGACGTCGGCGCCGCCGGCGGCGTCTTCTGCGCCTGTGCCTTCTTGCCATGGATGGAGGCGAGCGCCGCGACCGCCGCCGCATCCCGAAGGAACTGCCGTCTGGTTCGGCTCATTGGGGCACCCGCCGGGCGCCCCATGAGCCAGGAATCGATCCGCGGGCCGTACCGGCCTCGCTCCCGTTCGCTCGCTGACGCTCGCTCATCTGCCCGGCATATCACGGGACGGGCGGGGCGTACTCGCCGATCCACTCGCGCCGCCACCAGGCGCCGGTCGCGCGCCGCTCCGCGGGCGTGGTGAACCAGTACCGCCACTTCACCACCCGCACCGCGAGGGGATGCTTGCCGGCGAACGGATCGCGCGCGAACAGGCGCAGCACCGTCGGCTCGCCGGCGCGGAGCCGCTCCTCGCAGGTGACGACCCACGGCCAATCCGACGAATCCTCGAGCGAGGCGAACCACAGATCCCACTCGAACCGCGGCTGATACGGCGCGTAGATCCCCGGCGCCTTGTACGGATCCTGCGGCTTCCAGCGAAACGGGTAGGGCACCCAGGTCTTGCCGTCGAGCGTGCCCTGGAACTCGAGCTCGTAGCGCGCGCGGGTCATGACCGCGAACAGGCCGTAGCTCTCGCCGATGCGAAACGGCGACAAGAGCTGCTGCGGCGCCTTCCACCAACCGGCGAACCCGAGCGCCGTCACCGTCACGTACGCGACGAGGCCGCTCCAGCCGAGCTGCTCGCGCCACGCCGGCGTCTTCGCCGCCGGCTGATCGCACGCGATGGTGAAGCCGAGCAAGAGGACGAGGTAGTTCAGGAAGGCGTAGTTGCCGGTCAGGATGATCCCGATCTGGAAGACCGTGAAGATCACGAACGCGCGCACGCGCCAGCGCTGCGGCAACAGCACCGCGAACGGCAGCACCAGCTCGAGCGCGAGCGTGAACAGCGCCACGCCGATGTGGAACCCGCGCGGCAGGAGCTCCTGCACGTACCAGCCGATCCACGTCGGCAGCGGCCCGTTCTCGTAGTACTTCACCATCGCGGTCAGATCGCGCCACTGCGACTCGCCGGACATCAGCTTGACCACGCCCGACATGAAGTAGATGCGGAACCACTCCCAGCGCATCAGCCACAAGGCCGCGCGCGACGGCGGCGACGCCGCGCCGAGCCCCGGCCGCAGCCCGCGCGGCGCGTAGAACCAGCCGAGGAGCGACGCCTCCATGATCATGCCGTCGGACTGGTAGTAGGCGAACGACTGTCCGACGGCGGCGAACGACAGGAACGCGATCGCGCACAGCGCCAGCGACAGCCGCGGCCACAAATTGGCGACGAGCGCGAGCGACGCGACCAGCCCGACGACGACCAGCGCAGTGAGCGCGCCGTTCGACGCCGACAGCCAGCAGAGCGACGGCGCGGCCCACAAGCGCGCCGGCAGCGACATCTCGGCGCGCAGCGTCGTCAAGAGCTCGGCCGCGGGCTCGAGGCCCCGCGGACCGATCAGCCCCTGGATGGTACCCCACAGCGAAACGAAGATCGAAACGTAGATGACGCCGAGGCCGCGCATCACGATCCAGCGCACGCGCAGTGGATCGGCGAGGCGCGCCGCCAGCATCAGCGCACTTTGACGCCGAAGGCGAGCCCCTCCTCGGTCGGGATCATGGTCGCGTGCCAGCGTCCGTTGGGTGCGCCGAGCCGCTCGGCCGTGGCGGCGAGCGCCTGCACCATCGCGCGGTGGCTCTCCTCTTCCTTCGACGGGTCGACGACGCCGCCCCAGCCGAAGGCGTTGTCGAGGAGCACGATGCCGCCGACGCGCAGATGCTCCTCGGCCCACGTGAGATAGGTCGGGTAGCCGGTCTTGTCGGCGTCGATGAACACGAGGTCGAACGGACCCTCCTTCTCGATCTCGTGCAGCTTCTCGGCGGCGGGGCCGATGTGGATCTTGACGCGCGCGGCGAC
This sequence comes from Polyangia bacterium, assembly GCA_035607415.1. Lineage (GTDB taxonomy): Bacteria > Myxococcota_A > Polyangia > Palsa-1104 > Palsa-1104 > JAQBQH01. The sequence continues at coordinate 54,148 of DATNAQ010000048.1, read as the reverse complement.
GCCGGCCTTCTCGAACGATGCCTGCGCGACGGCGGCGTTCTTGGGCTCGAGCTCGAAGGTGTCGAGGCGCCCGTCGGGCATGCCGCGCAACAGGCACACGCCGGAGTAGCCGCCGAGCGTGCCGATCTCGACGGCGCGCTTGGCGCCGATCGCACGCGCGAGCGTCGTCAGGTGCAGGCCGTCCATCTTGCCGACGGCGATCGCCGGCAGGCCCTCGGCGACGGCGCGCGAGCGGATCTCGCGCAGCACCTCGTCCTCGGGGTGGAACACGCGCTCGGCCCAGCGCTTGAGCTCGGGGCTGCCCTGGCCGAATCCTTTTTCTTCGGGTGACGTTGCCATCGTGTCTCCTATGTAAAGACGCGTGCGAAGAAGTCGAGCGCCAGCGGCCACAAGCGCGGGTCGCCCGAGATGCGATCGTGGTCCTGCGCGTCGAGGACCGTGAGCGACACCGACGGCGCGCCGTCGGCGATGAGCTGCGACTGCGCGAGCGGCACGGTCACGTCGTCGCGGCCGTGGATGATGAGGATCGGCGTGTGGGTCGCGTGCGCCGCGGCGCGCGGGCTGGCGGCGTCGGGATCGAAGCCGCCGAGGCGGCCGGCGGCGTCGACGGCGCGCATCTGCGAGAAGTGCGGGATCAGCCAGCCGGCGACGGGGATCATGCGCGGCGTGTAGACGGGCACGATGTCGCGCAAGGAAGCGAACGGCGCCACGGCGACGGCGGCGCGCACGCGCGGCTCGCGCGCGGCCCATTCGATGGCGGTGGCGCCGCCGTAGCTGATGCCCATGACGCCGATCGGTCCGTCGACGGCGAGCGCATCGGCGAGCTGCGACAGATCCTTGCACTCCTGCACGCCGTAGGTGAGCCAGTCGCCCGTCGAGTGGCCGTGGCCGCGCGAATCGACGAGCACGGCGCGGTAGCCCGCCTCCGACAGGTGCTCGGCCCAGTGGCGCAGCCCCTCTTTGTGATCGCGGATGCCGTGCAGGACGAAGATGGTCGCGCGCGGCGGCCGCTTGGGATCGACGATCTCGACGGCGAGCCGCGCGCGCGGCGGCCCGACGTCGACGGCGCGCTCGGGCGGCGCCGTGGTGATGTCGGCGCGATGCAGGTTGGGCGCGTCGACGATGGCGTGCGCGCCGATGCGCTCGGTCGCGACCTCGCCGAGGAGGAGCGCGATGGCGACGGTCGCCAGCGCTCCGAGCCGGCGCGGCGTCATGCGCGCGGCACGCGGATGGTCACGCGCACGTCGGCGCGCACGCGCAGGGTGCCGAACATGGCGGAGTAGGGCTTGATCCCGTAGTCGCGCACGTCGAGGCGCACCTCGGTGCGCCAGCTGGCGCCGTCGGCGACGGCGTCGAAGGCGCAGGGGCGCGTGGTACCGTGCAGGGTCAGCGTGCCTTCGACGCGGGCGCGCTCGCCGTCGCGCACGACCCGGCTCGAGCGGAAGGTGATCGTGGGAAAGCGGCGCGCGGCGAGGACGTCGTTGGCGGCGTTGCCTTCGATCTTGCGCGCGTCGTCGGCGGAGACGCCGCTGGCGCGCAAAGAGGCGGCGTCGATCTCGGCGACGACGGTGTCATCGGCGCCGACGTCGGCCTTCCAGCGCGTCACCGTCAGGCACAGATCGTGGCCGACGGCGGCGAGCAGCCCTTCACGATAGGTGTAGACGAGGATCTCGGCGTTCGACGCGTCGCAATGGCCCATCTTACGTGGGCCGACCGTATCACATCGGCAGGTACTGCTCGGCCAGCCCGTCGAGCTCCATGGTTCCGCCGCACGAGCACTTGGGCGCGTGCTCGACGTTGGCGCCGGCGCGGAAGGGCACCGAGTGCGATTTCTCCGCGCCGCAGGTCGGGCAGGTGAACGGCAGCTTGGCCGACTCCACCGTCGTGCGCTCGCCGCACAGGTTCGGGATCATGGTGAGCTGCGAGGCGATGGCGGGCGACACGTGCACCAGCACCACGTCGGACGGCAGCGCGTGCACGAAGGTCTCGAAGGCGCGCACGCCGAGCGACGAGATCGAGCGGATGCCGCCCAGGTGCATCACGACCTTGCCCTGCGCGTCGCCGAGGATCGTGCTGGCATCGAAGCGCTCGTCGATCTTGCCCGCGATGGTCACGTGCAGGGTGCCGTCCGGCGACTTCCGTTTGTCGATCTGCACCATGTTCACCACCCTCCGGAGCCTTCTCCCGCCGCAGACGATGGAGCCACGTAGAAGTGCACGGCGGTGCCGCGCTCCTGCGCGGCGCGGTTCGAGCCGCCGACGTGGAGCACGGCGGTCACTTCGGTCAGCCGTCCCGGCGAGACGGCGAAGATGAGCTGATTGGCGACCGAGTAGGTCATCACCAGGCCGAGCCCGGCGCCGGCGACGCCCGCGTTGGGCTTGGGAATGCCGTCGCGGACCTTGCGCAGGCGGTCGGTCACCGCCTTCTTCGAGAGCGAGCCGAACGGATCGGCGACTGCGACGGCGAGGGTCTGGCCGTCGCAGCCGTAGCGCATGTGCACCGTCTCGTCGGCGCCGAGCGCGACCGGCTGCCGGCGATCGAGCGAGGCGTTGCGCGCGATGCCGTCGGCGTTGCGAGGCGCGTCGTAGAGCGCGTTCATCAAGAGCTCCTCGGCGGCGAGCTCGACGCGGCGCAGCTTCTCGCCGGTCAGGCCCATCGATTCGCCGAAGGCGACGACGCGCTCGAGCGCGCGATCTTTATCCTCGCTGGATCGGACGCTGACCTCGTGCACCGGCGCGCCGGCGAGGAGATACGGCGTCACGCCCGGCGACTCGGGCCCGTCGAGCAGGCGGCGCACGGCGGCGAACAGATCGTGCTCGTCGGGGCCTTCGAGCGAGCCGAGCACCGGCATGCCGCCGCGCGGAAGCGTGAGCGCGCCGCGCTTGGGGATCACGTGGTTGACGTCGCCCTCGCAGAGCGCGTCGAGCAGGCGCGCCCGCGCGTCGACGCCCGCGGTGGCCATCAGCGGCACGTCGGGATAACCGCGCCGCGCCTCCGAGACGAGCAGGCCCGGCGACTCGCCGGGCGACACGTCGAGATCGACGAGCAGCGCCACCACGTCCCCGAGATCGTCGACCGGCAGCTCGCTCGGAAACGGCGAGGTGCGGACGTGGACCCCGGCGGCCCCGAGCGATTGCGCGACGCGCCGGCAGGTCGGACCGTGCCGGCTGACGAGCGCTGCGGAGCGCGTACCCTTCGCAACCTGCATAGACACTCCCGCGTGCGATTGTATCATTATCAATCGTAGATGTGGAGAGCCGAACCGCGCGCGACGGCGGTGCGGTTCGAGCCGGCGACGTGCAAGGCCGCGGTCGCCTCGGTGAATCGGCCGCGCACGACCTGCAGCGCCAGCGTGTTGGCGGCGCTGTAGGTGAGCACCAATCCTAGCCCGGCGCCACCCGTGGTGGCGCTGCCTAGCCCGGCGCCACCCGTGGTGGCGCTGCCGAGCCCGGCGCCGCCCGCGGTGGTCCCCGGCGGGCCGGCGCGGCCGAGGCGCGGCGAGCGCGCGTCGAGCAGGCGCTGGACGTGCGCCGCGACGGTGGCGCGCTCGAGCGCGCCGAAGCGATCGGCCACGCTGACGACGAACGAGCGCCCGTCGCAGCCCCAGCGCACGCGCACCTGCGCTTGCGCGGCGAGCGTGACCGGCGTGCGGCGGTCGATGTCGGCATGCAATGGCTTGCCGCGCTCGTCGCGCGGCGCATCGTAGACGGCGTTGAGCATGAGCTCGTCGGCGGCGGTTTCGAGGCGGCGCAGCTTCTCGTCGCCGAGGCCGAAGCGGCCGGCGTCGGCGAGCAGCGCGCCGAGCGTTTCGTCTTTGTCGGCCGAGCTGCCGACGAGACGTTCCTCGATCACCGTCCCCGCGAGCAGGTAGGCCGCGGGGCCCGACGGCTGGATGGCGCGCTCGACGCGGCGTCGCAGCGCCAGCCCGAGCTCCTGCTCGTCGGGACCTTCGAGCTTGGCGTCGCTGGTCGCGGTCTCCGACCACGCGCCGAGCTTGGGCATGCAGCCGACGACGTCGGGATGCGCGAGCGACTGCACCAGGCGGTGGCGCGCGTTGACGCCCGCGAGCACGAGGATCGGCGTGTTCTTGCACGCGGCGGCCACCTGCGCACAAAGCTCGGTAGGCGCCGTGGCAGGATCGATGTCGAGGTCGAGCAGCACCAGTTCGAACTCGCCGGGCGCCGAGCGTGGCAGGAACGAGGGACCGATGGCTTGTCGAGACGAGAGGTTGGCGACCGCGAGCGCTTGCGTGACGTGCTTCAAGGTCGATGCGTGTCGCGAGACGATGGCTGCGCGCCCCACCGAGCGAAGACCGCTGGACGACACGCCTGCCACCGGCCTATTTTAGCACATTGGAGAGTTGAAATGAAAGCCCGCATACGGATTAGAATGGGTTCGAACTACGCGCACTACGCCGGTTCGCTCGTCGATGGTGCGAAAATGTTGGAGCTTTTCGGCGACGTCGCGACCGAGCTATGCATCCGCGCCGACGGCGACGAAGGGCTGTTTCGCGCCTACGACGCGGTCGAGTTTCTGGCGCCGGTGCGCGCCGGCGACTTCATCGAGGCCGAAGGCACGATCACGCGCTGGGGCAAGACCTCGCTCGGCATGGAGTTCGTCGCGCGCAAGGTGATCGTGCCGACGCCGCGGCGCGACGACTCGTTCGAGTCGTCGGCCGATCTCCTCGCCGAGCCGATCGTGGTGTGTCGCGCGCGCGGCACCTGCGTGGTGCCGGAGAACGTGCGGCGCAAGGACGTCGTCGGGCGGCCGGGGCCGTGCATCATCACCGCGGCGATCGTCGGCGCCGAGACCACGCGCGCGCAGAATCCGCATCTGCCGATCACCGCCGACGAGCTCGCGGCCGAAGCCGAGCGCTGCGCCAAGGCGGGCGCGTCGGTGATCCATCTGCACGTGCGTGACGAGGACGGGCGTGCGTCGCAGGAGGGCAAGCGCTTCCGCGAGGCGATCAAGAAGATCCGGGCGCGCACCAATGTGATCATCCAGACGTCGACCGGCGGCGCCGTCGGCATGAGCGTGGCCGAGCGCGCCGGGCCGCTCGAGTGCACCGGCGCCGAGGCGCCCGACATGGCGACGCTCAACGTCGGCACCATCAACTTCGGCGAAGACGTCTTCATGAACAAGGCGGCCGACACGGCGGAGATGGCGCGGCGGATCGCGGCGCACGGCGCGATGCCCGAGATCGAGCTGTACGACGCCGGCCATCTCGACATCGCCGCCGATCTATTGAAGCAGGGGCTCATCAAAGCGCCGCTGCATCTGCAGTTCGTGCTCGGCGTCAAGGGCGCGCTCTCCGCCTCCGAGCAGAACCTCGAGTTCCTGATCGAGCGCATGGCGGCGATCCTGCCGTCGGGCTGCACCTGGGGCGTCGCCGGCATCGGGCGCCATCAGCTGCCCATGGCCGAGCTCGCCGCGATGTGGGGCGGCAACGCGCGCGTCGGTCTCGAAGACAACATCTATGTCGACAAGGGCGTGCTCGCCGAAGGCTCGGCGCCGCTGGTGGCGCGCGCCGTCGAGCTCTGCGGCCGTCACGGCCGCAAGGTGGCGACGATCGAAGAAGCGCGCGCGATGCTGGGCTTGCCCGCGCGAGCGTGATCGCGTCTTGACAGTTCATGCGCGCGGGCGCAAAAAGACTCACCTTCACCGCGCGGGGCCAACGATGACGAAGCAAGAGTTGATCGAGAAGGTCGCGGCGACGCAGGGGCTTCCAGCAGACCTGACGAAGAAGAGCGTGGCCACCTTGGTCGACGCGGTGTTCGCGGAGCTCGGCGACTACTTCGTGCGCGCCAAGGTCACGCGCCGCGCCACGCCGCGCTTCACCTATCCCGGCTTCGGCACGTTCACCAAGAAGCGCAAGAACGGGCGCACCGGCCGCAATCCGCAGACGGGCGCGCCGATCGTCATTCCGCCGTCGGTCACGGTGTCGTTTCAGCCGGGGCAGGATCTGAAGGCGTTCCTCAACCGCGCTCCGCTCAAGTCGCAGGGCTGAGCGCGCCATGGCCGCCGCGCTCAAGCTCGATCCCAAGACCGAGCTCACCGATCTGCACATCCACGTCGGTGGCGCGGTGGCGCCGCACATCTTGTGGGCGATCGCGCACGAGTCCGGCTTCAAGCTGCCGGTCAAGTCGTACTGGGAGTTCTGCGAGCTGGTGTACGCCGATCCGTCGAAGGTGTCGTCGCTCGGCGACTACCTCGACATCATGCATCGCTGGACCGAGAAGATTCAGTCGTCGCCGGCGGCGATCGAGCGGTCGATCTTCGAAGTGATCGGCAAGGAGTATCGCAGCTCGCGCGTGTCGGTGATCGAGCTGCGCTTCAACCCGATGAAGCGCAACGTCGGCGGCGAGCGCGATCTCGACTACATCATCGCGGCGGCGCTGCGCGGGATGGATCGCGCCTGCCTCGACTACGGCGTCAAGGCGGGGTTGATCTTCTGTCTGGCGCGCGAGTTCGAGTACGAGCTCAACGAGATCATCGTGCGCAAGGCCGAGAAGTGGCGCCACCACGGCGTCATCGGCGTCGACCTCGCCGGGCCGGAGCAGCACACGCTCGAGCTCGGCGGCGACGTCGATCGCTATCGCGACCTGTTCGCGCGCGCGCGCTCGGCGGGCCTGGGAACGACGGTGCACACCGGCGAGACCACGCACACCGGGCCCGAGGGCGTGCTGGCGGTGATCGAGAAGCTGCAGCCGGCGCGCATCGGGCACGGCATCGCGGCGGCGCAGTCGGAAGAGGCGATGCGCAAGCTCGTCGAGCACGGCATCGTGCTCGAGCTGTGCCCGTCGTCGAACCTGCGTACGCACGCGGTCGCCGACGTGGAGGACCTCCGGCGCGTGTTCGATCGGCTGCGCACCGCGGGCGTGCGCATGACCGTGAACACCGACGGCACCTATCTCCTCGGCACGACGCTGCGCAAGGAGTTCGACCTCCTGCTCGGCGAGAACATCGTGTCCGAGGCCGAGGCGCGCACCTTCATCGGCAACGCGCGCGCCGCCAGCTTCATCCCGCGCTGAGCACGGCAGGGAAGGGGACGTTCACGTCCTGCCGAAGATCTGCGTGCGGCTCCCTCGTCACTATCCGATATGGCGGCGCAGCGTCGCCAGCACGTGATCGTGCACGAGGCCGTTGCTGCAGACGGCGTTGCCGCGCGATAGGTCCTGATCGCCCTCGAGCGTGGTGAAGCGGCCGCCGGCTTCGGCGAACAGGATGGGGAAGGGGCCGAGGTCCCAACGCTGCACGTCGGCTTCGAGCCACGCCTCGGCGCGGCCGGCGAGCACCATGCATGCGCCGCCGACGTCGCCCCAGCAGCGCGACGACGCGGCCGTGTCGACGAGGCGGCGCACGCCCGCGGCCTGCGGCGTGGCGAAGAGGCGTGGCAGCTCACCGACGCTGAGCGTGGCTTCGGACCAATCGTCGATGCGCGACAGCCGCACGCGTGCGCCGTCGGCGTCGAAGCAGCCGCGACCGCGCGCCGCGACGTAGAGCTCGCCGGCGGCGGGCAGCGCGGCGGCGCCGGCGACGGTCTGGCCGCGATGCTCGAGCGCGATGAGCGGGCCCCAGAAGCGGCCGCCGCGGGTGAAGCCGCGCGTGCCGTCGAGCGGATCGATGATCCAGCGCAGCTCCGGATCGCCGGCGTGCGCGCCGCTCTCTTCGGCGAGGATGCTGGCCGCGGGGAACGCCGCGCGCACGATCGCCAAGATCGCCGCCTCCGCGTCTCGATCGGCGGCGGTCACCGGCGAGCGATCGGGCTTGCGCTCGACGGCGACGCCGGCGCGGAAGTAGGGGAGGGCAGCACAGCCGGCGGCTTCGGCGGCGCGGCGGGCGACGTCGAGCGCGAGATCGAGATCGAGGTCGAGGTCGAGGGGCATGCACAAAGCGTAACGCCGCCGGGCACCGCAGCCACACGGATGCCGATCGAGAAACCTGACAGGCAGATGTCAGGACGACTGCTGCAGGATGGCTGGCGAACATCTCAGAGCCAAGGAGCCATGCCATGACCACGAACGAGATCGGACAGAAGTATGTCGCGCTGTGCCGAGAGGGCCGTCGCGACGAGCTCTTGTCGACGCTGTTCACCAGCGACGTGGTGAGCGTCGAAGCCTTCACGCCGCCCGGCGGCGAGCGCACCACCAAGGGACTCGACGCCATCCGCGCCAAGGGCAAGTGGTGGGTGGACAATCACCAGGTGCACAAGGCGGAGCTGTCGGGGCCGTATCCTCACGGCGACCGCTTCGCGGTGCGCTTCGTCTACGAGGTGACCCACAAGCCGAGCGGCCAGCGCCGATCGATGGACGAGATCGGGCTCTTCACCGTCGTCGACGGCAAGATCGCGAGCGAGGAGTTCTTCTACGCTGGGGGGTGAGCAGGAAAGCCGGAGTGGCGAGGCTCGCGCCGGCGGCGCGTCCCGCTAGTGCGCGTTCTTGTAGAGCGCGAAGTGCGCGCCCGTCGGATCCGCGAACACCGAGAAGCGCCCGATGTTCGGAATGTCCGTCGGCGGCACGAACATCTGCCCGCCGAGCTCGCGCGCCATCGCCGCGCCCTTGTCGACGTCGGCATGCTCGATGTAGTGCATCCAGTACGGCGGATGCTTCGCGTCCTTGGGCATCGCCATCGCGCCGCCGAGGCCGGGCACGTTCTGATCCTTCTCGGTGCCCTGCTTCTTGAAGAGCGTGTATTTGCCGTGCGCGCCCATGTCGTGCTCGACCGCGGCCCAGCCGAACAGCTGCGTGTAGAACTTCACGGCGCCGGCGACGTCGTTGGTCATGAGCTCGTCCCAGCAGAACTCGCCGGGCTGCGCGCGCGTCGGCGTCGGCTGCGGCGCCTGGTTGCCGCGGAACGGCGCCACCGCCGCGCCCTGCGGATCGGTCAGCACCGCCCAGCGTCCGACGTTGGGAATGTCCATCGGCGGCATCATGATCTTGGCGCCGAGCTTGACCGCCTTTTCACACGCGCCGTCGACGTTGTCGACCGAGACGTAGCCGAGCCAGTTCGGCGGCGTCCCCCTGGCCTCGGGCGGCGTCTGGTAGATCCCGCCCACCTGTTTGTCGCCGTTCTTCACGATCGTGTACTTCATCGTGCCCATGTCCATGACTTCGGTCTTCCAGCCGAAGAGCCGGGTGTAGAACTGCACCGCCCGCGCCACGTCGCCGGTCATCAACTCGCGCCATACGAAACGGCTGCCTTCAGTCGCCATGACCACCCTCCTTGTTTGTTGGGCCCGAGCATGCAACCACGCCCGCGGCTTTTCTGAAAGCGGTGCCGCGCCCGATTCGCTGTCGGCTGTGCAAAGACTTCATGGCCGTTTCCTGCCGTGCTACCGTCGCTGGAAGTGAATCAGCTCATCTCGTTCGCCACCCGCTGGCCCCGCACCGTCGTCCTCCTCGCTCTGGTCATCGCCGCGCTCGCCGCCGTCGGCACCACACGTCTGAAGAACGAAGAGGACCTGCTCGTCTTTCTACCGACGAACGATCCCGACGTGCAGCTCTTCCAGGACGTGTCGCGCCGCTTCGGCTCGCTGCGCGTCGCCATCGTCGGCGTCGAAGCGCCGGCCGGCGACGACGTCTTCTCCGCGGCCTCGCTCGGCAAGATCTCGCGCGCCACGCAGGCGATCAAGAACGTGCGCGGCGTCGACTTGATCTTGTCGCTGACGTCGGTGGCCGACATCGTGTCGGGGCCGATGGGCGCCGAGTTCGACTCGCTGGTGCCGACCATCCCCACCGACGATTCCGGGCGCGAGGCGCTGCGCGCAAAAGTCCTGTCGCGCGAGTTCGCCGTCGGCAACTTCGTCTCGCCCGACGGGCGCTCTGCCCTGATCCTGGCGTTTTTGGCCGAGTCATCGTCGCATGGGGGAAAGCCCGCGCAGCAGCCGGGCGAGCTGCGCGTCGAAGAGCAGATCAAGAACGCCGCCGAGCGCGAGCTCTCCGGCATGACCATCTACTACGGCGGCGCGCCGTTCGCTGCGCGCGCGATCTACCAAGAGGCGCAAGCCGACGTGCGCCACCTGTCGCCGGTGGCGATGATGGTGCTGCTGCTCGTCGTCATCCTCGCCTTCCGCGATCCGGTCGGCGTCGCGCTCACCGTCGGCGCGGTCGCCTTCTCCGTGCTGGTGGTCGTCGGCGGCATGGGCTGGTGGGGCGAGAAGTTCACCGTCGCCCATTCGACGCTGCCGGTCATCTTGTTCGCCTCCGGCAGCTCGTACGCGGTGCACGTGCTGGGGCGCTACTACCTCTTACGATCCGAGCTCTCGGCGTCGGAGGCGATCCGCGAGTCGCTGCGCATCGTCGGGCCGCCCTTGGCCATCGCCGCGGCCACCACCGCCGTCGGCTTCTACTCGTTCGTCACCACCGACGTGCGGCCGATGCGCTCGTTCGGCATCGCCTGCGGCTCGGGCGTGCTGCTCTGCTGGATCACCTCGCTCACCGTCGTGCCGGCGGTGGTCGCGCTCTTTCCGCGCAAGGCGCACAAAGAGGTGAAGCTCGAGCGGCTCGGCGACGCGCTCGTCGCCATGTGGCACTGGGCGCAGCGCCACCGGAAGCTCCTGGTCGTCGGCGCGCTCGGGCTCGGGGTGTGCACCGTCGGGCCGATGCTGCGCGTGCGCGTGCGCATGGAGCCGCGCGCGTTCTTCCGCGCCGGCTCGGAGCCGTGGCTCGCCGAGCGCTTCCTCGATCAGCACTTCGGCGGCGCCACCTTTGCGCAGATCTGGCTGACCGGCGACTTCGACGATCCGGCCACGCTGCGCGAGGTCGGGCGCTTCAGCGACTTCGCGCGCGCGCTGCCGGGCGTGAGCCAGGTGCAGTCGGTGCTCACGCCGCTCGTCCTCGCCACCAACGGCATGGACGGCATGGCCGTCCTGCCGTGGACGCGCGCGCAGGCCTCGAACGTCGCCACCTTCCTCGAGGGACAGGCGGGCATCCGCCAGCTCATCACGCCCGAGCGCAAGGACATCCTTCTGCAGATCCGCATGCACGGCGAAGGCAGCGCCGCGCTCGCCGAGCTCGAGCGGTTCGCGCGCGCCGAGCTGCGCCGCGAGCCGCGCCCGCCCACGCCCGAGGACGTCGCCGATCGCCTCGTCTGGCAGGCGCGCGCCGCCGGCATGACCGTGCCGCGCGCCGATGTCCTGCGTACGGTGCGCGCCATCGCCGCGCCCGGCGTCGCCGACGAGGAGTGGACGCATCGCCGCGCCGCCATCGTCGACGAGTACCTGAAGAGCCCCGAGGCGCCCGAGCTCACCGACGCCGCGCGCGCCGGGCTGGCCAAGCTCGCGGTCGCATCGCCCGACGGCTCGCCCGCGCTCGAGGCCGCCTTCACGACCGCCTCGAAGGAAGACGGCGCCGCCGCCTACCGCTCGCTCGTCACGCGCCTCGCCGAGGAGCACCGCCGCCTCGCCGTCGAGCGCGCGGTGCCGCTCCTCCTCGCCGCCGCGCACCTGCCGACCACCGGCGCCGAGGCCGCCTTCATCCACGCCCACGTCGCCACGCTCGCCGACGATCTGTTCGTCCACATCGCGCCCGAGGAGCGCGCCCGGCAGCCGCTCAGCGCGCGCATCGCCGGCGAGCCGGTCCTCGACCGCGGCTTCTCGCGCTCGGTCGGCGACAACCAGATCCGCTCGCTCATCGTCACCATCGTCAGCGTCATGCTGCTCATGTTCGCGCTCTTCCGCTCCATCCGCCTGGCGCTGTTGTCGATGTGGTCGTCGCTGCTCACCATGGCGCTCATCTTCGGCGTCATGGGCCTCTTCGCCGTGCCCATCGATCTCGGCACCTCGCTCGTCGCCGGCATCGCCACCGGCGCCGGCTCCGACTTCGCCATGCACTACCTCTGGTACCTGCGCCGTCAGAAGCCCGACGACGTCTCACGCACCGTCGGGCCGGTCATGGCGGTGTCGATCTTCCTCGTCTCGCTCGGCTTCTGGGTGCTCGCGCTCGGCAAATCGCCGGTCATGCACCTGTTCGGCACGCTAGCGGGGCTGTCGATGTTCCTGTCGGCGTTTCTCACATGCTTGCTCGTTCCCGCGAACCTCAATAAAGTCGAGCCATGAAAATCGCTTTCGGCCTCTTGTTGTTGGTGGCCGGCACTGCCTGGGCGGATCCCGGCGCCGACGTGCTGTCCAAAGTCGACAACGCCATGAACAACTTCACCGACGGTGAGTTCGAATCGAAGCTGTTCATCCGCGAGCCCGGCGGCGCGGCGCGCGAGATCGACTTCACGACCTTCCAGAAGGTGCCGGACAAGCGCCTGGTGCGCTTCTCCGCGCCCGGCGATCTGAAAGGCATGGGCGTCCTCGTCGAGAACAAGGACGTCATGTACGTCTTTTTGCCCGGCTTCCAGAAGGTCCGTCGCGTCGGCACGCACGTCAAGGCGCAGACCTTCATGGGCTCGGACTTCTCGTACGAGGACATGTCGCTGTCGCGCTACTCGCCGACCTACGACGCCAAGCTGGTGAAGGAAGATCCGAGCTCGTGGGAGCTCGCGCTCACGGTCAAGGCCGGGCAGGAGATCGAGTACCCGAAGGTTCACATGTGGGTCGACAAGAAGTCGAACCAGCCCACGAAGATCGACTTCGAGGACGCCGGCGGCAAGGTCCTCAAGACCTCGGAGTACGAGGGCTACCACATCGACGACGCCAACCACTACGGCCCGACCAAGGTCGTGGTGACCGATCACCGCCGCAACGATCACAAGAGCGAGATCGTCTTCACGCACGTGAAGCTGAACCAGGGGCTGAAGGACGACTTCTTCACGCAGCGCACACTGATCCGCGGACATTAGGAGCCGAATGGCGACGAAGCGGGGAGGGCTCGTCGTAGTAGCGGTCGCGGGGTTGGTCGGATGGGCTGGGGTGGCGCGCGCCGACGTCGACATCAAGTTCGGCGGACAGATCTCGAGCGACATGCGCTTTCGCCTCGCCGGCGAAGAGGTGCCGCCTGCGTCGCCGACGGCGACGGTGCCCTATCCGTCGCAGCAGCGCCTCTTGCCCTACGGCTTTTCGCGCAACGAGAACCTCATCAAGGCGCAGCTGACCTTGTCGATCTCGGATCGCGTCAAGGCCGTCGGCGACGTCGACTTCTATTGGTACGGCTACTCCGACATCAACGACATCGACTCCGAGACGCTGCACGAGCGCGTCGATCCCTATCGCCTCGAGGCCAACGCCGCCTACGTCGACATCTACAAGATCCTGCCGCACCTCGATCTGCGCATCGGCCGCCAGGTCGTCGTCTGGGGCACGGGCGACAAGTTCAACCCGACGAACAACGTCAACACGCTCGATCTGTCGGACCCGCTCCTGTTCGGCAAGGCGATCGCCAACAACATGATCCGCGCCGACTGGAATCCGATCGGCGACCTCATCGTCACCGCGGTGTGGGTGCCGATCTTCCGCCCGGCGCAGCTGCCGCGCACCGCGCCCCTGGCGGTGACGACGCCCAACACGCCGGCGCCGGTGCAGGAGGCGTTCATCCGCAACCAGCTCGGCGCCTTCGCCACCGCGATGCCGCCGTCGCAGATCAACGTCTACACGATGCAGCCCGATCCCTCGATCCAGAACTCGCAAGTGGGCGTCCGCGTCGCCGGCCGCTTCGCCGGCCTCGACATGTCGGCGTCGTACTATCACGGCCGCTGGGGCATCCCGACGCCGGCCTGGGCCGTCGAGGAGCCCAACGGGCTGGTCAACGCGATCGTGATGTGGCCGCGCATGGACGTCGTCGGCGCCGACCTCGCGGGATCGATCGAGAAGCTCAAGGGCCTCGGCTACTGGGTCGAGGCGGCGGTGACCTTCCCGCAGAAGATCACCTACGGCGTCTACAACGACGCCTTCGGCGGGCACGATCCGATCACCTTCGAGCCCACCGGCATGAAGGACGCCAACGGCAACCCGACCTTCATCACGCACATCTTCGCGCCCGAATATCAGCGCGGCACGGTCATCCCCGATACGCCGTTTCTCAAGCTGACCGCGGGCATCGACTACACGTGGAACAAATATCTCTATTCGAATTTTCAGTACGTGTACGGCTTCATCGACGAGTTCGGAGCGGGGCAGCAGTGCTACGCGCGCGACAAGATCACCTTCAACGACTATCGCTGCGAGGCGCGCATCGGCCACTACCTGGTTCTCGGTAGCGATCTCAAGCTGTTCTCCGATCAGTTGCTGCTTCGATTCTTCGGCGCCTTCAAGGTTCCACAAGTGGGTGACCAAGATCCGAAGTTCACGGCCGTATTGTTTCCACAGATTGCCTGGGCCGTCTGGGATGCGACCGAGCTCTCGCTCGGAGCCTTCCTGTTTCTCGGCGATCACGATACGAAATTCGGCGATCCGGCCGCGGGAGCGAGTGAGATCTTCCTAAAAGCGCGGTTCACGTATTGACGCAGGGGTGCGCGGGGAATAAAACTCGCGCGATTCTCGTCGGAGAGTGTGCATGAGACGGACCGTGATCGCGATCGTCGTTTTCGGGGTGGCTGGCACGGCTTTGGCGGGCGGGCGGGATTTCATCGCCGAGCACGCGGGGGCGGGCGCCAACGCCACCAACGCGCAGCCGTACATCGATCAGTTCTTGCGCATCGCCGAGAGCCTGAGCGGCTGGCCCGCGAATTCGGCGAAGGGCGAGTGGGTCGACGACATGAAGGGCGCCGAGAAGGCGATCGCCGAGCGCAAGCCCGGCTTCGCGATCTTGGATCCCGAGGTGTTCCTCGAGCTGCGCAAGAAGGAGTCGCTCGAGCCGATCGCCGAGGTGAAGGGCAAGACCTTCAACAAGGGCCACTACTCGCTGGTGGTCAAGGACGCCGCGCTGAAGTCGCTGGCCGACCTCAAGGGCAAGAAGGTGTCGTCGAACCACTTCGCGTCGCCGAAGTACATCGACAAGGTGGGCTTCGACGGCAAGGTCGACATCGAGAAGGACTTCGTGGTGGTCAAGGCCTCCGCGCCGTCCAAGCCGCTCAAGGACGTCGAAGCGGGGCGCGCCGATGCCGCGCTCATCGACGACGAGCAGCTGGCGGCGATGAAGGAGATCGCCCCTGATTTGAAAGTAATCTGGACGTCGGCAGCCTTGCCGCCGACGCCGGTCGTCGCGTTCACCAAGAGCTCGACGCCGGCCGATCGCGCGGCGTTCGGCAAGGCGCTGCCGAAGCTGTGCGCGGATCCCAAGGGCAAGCCGGTGTGCGAGTCGATGTTCATCGACACCTTCGCTCCCGTCGACAAGAGCGCGTTCAGCGCCGCCGAGAAGAAGTACGACAAGCTAGGCGGCTCGTCGAAGTCGAGCGCGGAAAAGTGATCGTTCGCCTGGGGGGGCTGGCGATCGCGATATTGATGCTGGCCGGTTGTCCGGTGCCGCCGATCAAGAGCGGCGCGACGGTGACGGCGGAGAAGCTGCCGGAGAAGGTGCCGGATCTCATCAAGTACGCCGACGACATCCGCAGCAAGCCGGACCGCAGCGCCGCCGACATGGAGAACGCGCTGCTCGCGCTCGACAAGGCGACCAAGGCCGATCCCAAGAGCTTCGAGGCGGCGTGGAAGGCGGCGCGCGTGACGGTCGATCTCGCCGACGAGTACTACGACGACAAGACCAAGCGCGCGCACTTCTCGGGGCGCGGCATCGACTACGCCAAGGCGGCGATCGAGCTCGAGCCCAAGCGCGTCGAAGGCCACTACTACAGCGGCGAGAACCTCGGCCTGTCGGCGACGACGAAGGTGGTGGGTGCGAAGTTCATGGTGCCGTCGGTGCGCGACGCGGCGAAGAAGGCGATGCAGCTCGACGCCTGCTACGACCGCGGCGGTCCGCTGCGCCTGCTCGGCGCGCTCTACGCCGAGGCGCCGCCGTGGCCGGCGTCGATCGGCGACCCCGACAAGGGCGTCGACCTCCTGCAGCAAGCCGTCAAGTGCGACCCGACCTACGTGCAGAACAACTACCTTCTCGGCAACGCGCTGTGCAAAGCCGAGAAGTACGACGAGGCGCAGAAGCAGTACCAGATCGTGCTCGGCGCGCAGCCCAAGCCCGACGACCAGCACTTCTTGCCGAAGTGGAAGAACATGGCAAGGAAGGGCGCCGAGGACTGCGAGAAGAAGAAGCAAGCCGCGCTCAGCGGCAACTCCTGATCAGCGCCGCCGCGGCGCGCGCCCGGCGCCGCAGCTAGCACCCGCGCGGAGCGGGGCGAAGCGAAGTGGGTGGCGCGCTATTCCTCCGGCTCGCGGAACACTTCGGCCGTGAACAGCTGCAGCACCGTCCCCGGCTCCTTCCACGCCCCCGGCGGCAGCCCCGCCTTGCCGCACGTCTCGTCCAAGAACTTCTCGCGATCCAGCCCGTGCTCGACCGCCACCTGCGGCAGCAGCAACCCGCGCCGCACGCCCTTGGTGATCACGAGGCCGTGCTTGCCGATCTCGATGTCCTCGGGCTTCGCATCCTTCAACGACGACAGCACCGACACCTCGACCCGCGTCTCCGGCAGCTCCTCCGCGCGCAGCGGATCGAACCTCGGGTCCCGCGTCGCCGCCGCCACCGCCAGCTGCTCGACGGCCAGATAGAGCGGCGTGTCGGCGTCGACCCGTCCGATGCACCCGCGCAGCTCGCCGCCGGTATGGATGGTCACGAACGCGCCCCTCGGCTCGAGCAGCGACTTGCGATGCGGCGCGCCGGGCGGCATGAAGCCCGTCGTCAGGTACTCGCGCAGCGTCGCGCGCGCGATGCGCAACAGCTCGCGCTTGTCGTTCTCGTCGAGCCCGTCGCCGCCCACCGGCCCCATGTCGCTCATCGCATCACCGGCGGACGCGTGCCGTCCATGCGGTAGCGACGGTAATCCTCCAGGATCTGCGCGTGATCGAACGCGAGCGTCGGCAACCGATCGAGCGCGTACACCGCCACGTTCTTGGCGTCGTCCTCGGCGCGCGGCGTGCCTTCGGCGCGCCCCAGGAACACCACCGACACCGTCGGCCCGCGCGGATCGCGCTTCGGATCCGAGTAGGCGAAGAACTGCTCGCCGAGCCGGACGTCGAGCGACGTCTCCTCCTTGGCCTCGCGCATCGCCGCGTGCGCCAGCGACTCGCCCACGTCGACGAACCCGCCGGGCAGCGCCCAGCCGTGGGGCGGGTTCTTGCGCTCGATGAGCACGATCCCCCCCTGGGTCTCGATGATGATGTCCACCGTCAACAGCGGCGTGGTCGGTTTCGTGCTCATCCGTTGGTCTCCCCAGCCAACAGCGCCTTCATTTCCTTGCCGAGCCGCGCCGCCTCGGCGGGCCTGGCCGCGGCGAGGTTGTGCTGCTCGGTTGGATCCGACGACAGATCATACAAGTCGATCGTATTTTCGCTCAGCTTCTGGATCAGCTTCCAGCTTCCGTCGACCAGCGCGCGCCAGTGATGGTTCCACGACGTCGCGGGCAGCATCTCGGCGTAGACCAGCGCCGGCTTGAGCGGCTCGCCGAGGATCGCGCCGAGGAGCGAGCGCCCGTGCATCGTCGGCGGCCGCGGCGCCTTGACGAGGTCGCACAGCGTCGGGCCGAGATCGAGCAGCGCCACGTTCCCGTCGATCACGCGCGGCGCCACGCCGGGAATGCGGATCATGAGCGGCACGCGCAAGAGCTCGTCGTACAGCGTCTGGCCGTGGAAGTACATGCGCTCGCCGCCGAAGCGGTGCTCGCCGAACGCCTCGCCGTGATCGCTGAAGATGACGACGGCCGTGTTCTTGGCCTGGCCGGTCGCCTCGAGCGTGTCGAGCACCTCGCCGATGTACTTGTCGGCGAACGAGACCTCGGCGTCGTATTTCTCCTCGAGGCCCTTGAGGCCGCCGTCGTGCACGGGGAACTCGTCGTGCTCCATGTAGCGGCTGTGCGGCTCGAAGAAGTGGGTCCAGAGCAGCCAACGCAGCTTCGACTTGGCCAGCCCGCGCAGCGAGCCCTCGACGCGGGGCGCGATGCGCGGCGCCGCCGAGTCGGTGTTCGAGTCGTGCAGGGAGAGCGCCCCGTCGTTGTGCCACTCGTCGAAGCCGCCGGTCACGCCCATCTCTTTGGTCAGGTAGAAGTGCGAGAACTGGCCGATCTCGTAGAACCCGACCGCCTTGAGCGCCTGGAACATCGTCGTGTTGTCGGCGGTCTCGAGCATCGGCGCGAAGTTCAGCGACTCCTTCACCCAGCGCACCTCCGACGGGAAGCGCGAGGTGAGGAACGACGGGAAGCTGCGCGGCGTGTTGGGCGCCTGCGCGCGCGCGTGCGAGAAGCTGACCGACTCCTGCAGGAACTTGTAGAGGTGCGGCGCCGTCTTGGCGTTCACGCGATCGACGCGCAGCGTGTCGATGGTGATGACCAGGAGGTTGCCGTTCCACTTGTACTTCGCGGCCGCCACCGACGTGTCCTTCTCGACGGGGCGCTCTTTTTCGATCGGAGCGTCGGCGCCGTCGCAGTCTTCGTCGATGCCGTTGCCGCGGATCTCGTCGGCGCCGGGGTGGACCTTGGGATCGCGATCGTTGCAGTCGCCGCCGCCGAGGCGCGCGGCGTAGCCGTCGTGGTCGTGGTCGGCGAAGCGGCGCGCGACCTTGAGCAGCACCTTTTCGCCCATCGACTCTTCGCCGGCGAAGGCGACGGCGCGCGCGTTGTTGCCGAACGAGAGCCACGTGGCCAAAAGACAGATCGCGGCGAAGGCCCAGGCGGCGCCCATCACCGCCGTGGGCGGCAGGCGGCGGCGCGCGAACACGATCGCGAACAGCGCCATCAGCACGAAGAAGAGCGCGAGCGCCTCGGCGGGGCCGAAGTCGATGATGCGCCAGTCGACCGACAAGACCGCGGCGACCACGAGCAGCGCCGCGAGCGCGACCAGGAGCCCGAGCAGCACCAACGCGCGCGGGCGCGGCACCACCGTGACCACGGCGCGTGCGAGGCGATAGATGGGGAACCAGGCGAGCGCGGCGAGCGGCACCGCCACGACGGCCACCATCGCCGTCGTCAGCGCCGCGTTGCGCTTGGCGGACATCAGCATGGCGATGGCGCCGTCGTACACGAGCACGATGGCGCCCACGACGCCGAGCGCGGCGGCGGTGGCGGCGATGCCGGCGGCGGCGCTGCGATCGTATTCGGCGTCGTGGCGCGCGCCGTCGACGAAGCGGCGGGCGCCGGCGCCGACGTCGAAGGTGGCCCACAGGCCGCCGCCCACGAGCGCGACGGCGAACGCGACGAACGCGGCGAGCGCGCCGTAGAGGCCGAAGGCGGCGATCGCCGCCCACACGAAGGCGGCGGCGCCGACCGGCTCGCCGGCGCGGGAGGCGGTCGCGACCAGGTCGACGAGGGCCGTGCCGAAGGCAGCGGGCGCCGCCGCGGCGAAGGCGAGGGCGAACGCGGACCGGAAGGGGCGAGGCGACATCGCGCCTCTGCAATAGCACGCTCGCCGTCGACGATCACCTTCTCTTGACGCCGCGCGCCCGGCCGGCGACGCTCGACTCGTGCGCGCCGCCCGGCTGGCCGTGGTCTCGACGCTGCTCGCGGCGGTGACCGCGGGCTCCGTGCGCGCCGAGCCGCGCGATCCGCCGCGCTGGCGGCTGCGCGCGTCGCTCTTGCAGGGCTTCGGCGGTGGGCGCGCCGCCGACGACAGCATCGCCGCGCGCTTTCCCACGACGCTCGAGGTGGGCGCGCGATTTTGGGGCCCCCTGTCGCTCCTGGCTTCGGTGACCGGCACGCTCGCCGGTGAGTCCGACGTCAGCTGCGGCCAGGCGGTGCGGCCCAACGCGATCGCCGGCGCGCTCGGGCTGCGCGCCGACCTGGCCAACGGCAAGAGCGCGCCGTGGGTCGACCCGTGGGTCGAAGCGCACGCCGGCATCGGCGCGCAAGCCGGAGCGCGCGCGCAGCCCGGCGCCTGCCCCGAGGCGGCGACCTTCGCCACCGCGGGCGCGCGGCTCGGCCTCGACACGTGGCTCGGGCGCGGCGCCGTCACCGTTGCGGTCGCGTTCGATTACCTGCCGCTCGGCGCGACCGTGAGCTTCGTCCTCGGCGGCAGCTTCGTTCTGTTCTAACGGGCGTCGTTCACATCGGCGGCAGCCACGCGGCGCCGTCGGAGAACATGCCGATGTTGACGAAGCCGGTGATGGCGAACGCCGCGGTGTTCACGAACACGACCGAGCCCGGCCGCATCACGTGGTCGCCTTCGCAGACGACGATGCCGTTGACGCCGTCGGGGCCGAGCACGAAGGCGTGCGCGTTGAGGCACGCCGACGACGGCAGCAGGAGATCGCGCGTCGCCAGCGTCGCGGTGTCGATCTGGTGCAGCACGTCTTGCGCCTGCTGGTGCGGCACGTAGAGCGTCTTTCCGTCGGGCGTGAAGCTGGCGAACATGGTGACGCCGTTGACCGTCACGGTCTTGCTGTCATCCATCATGCCCGTCGCCGGATCGTAGACGCGCACGTCGCCCGAGCGGTTGTTCGAGATCCAGACCGTGCCGTCGACGGGCGAGACCGACAGCGCGTAGGGCGAGTAGCTCGGCGTGTCGAGCGGCCCCGGCGTCGGACCGACGGTCACGCGCGTGGTCACCGACGGGTGGTTGCGATCGGTGACGTCGACGATGGCGAGCTCGTCGCCGTTGGCGCAGGTGACATAGAGCGTGTTGCCGTCGAGCGAGAGCCCCTCGCCGTGCGCCGTGGCGCAGACCGGGATCATCGCCAGGCGGGTCATCGCGTCGGTGTCGACGATGGCGACGTCCGAGTAGGCGGCGTCGGGCAGGTTGACGCCGGCGGTGAGCGCCGAGGTCAGGCGCAACAGATCGTAATGCGAGATGTACGCGGTCTTGCCGTCCTTCGACAGGATCACGTCGCCGGGGCTGCGATCGACGAGCACCTCGCCGACCTTCTCGTTGGTCATGGCGTCGAGCTTGACCACCGAGCCGGGCACGGTGCCGGTGCCGTGCGAGCCGTGCGGGCCCGAGCCGGTGCCGGGCACGTAGTTCGACAGGTTGTAATAGAGGTACTTGCCGTCGGGCGAGGCGGCGATGTGGTGCGGCCCCTCGAGCTCGACGGGCACGTCCCCGACGGGCACGTTGCCGAGCAGCGTCGGCTGGATCGGATCGACGTAGCTGAGCTCGTCCGAAAGATTGTCGGTGACGGCGAAGCGCGCCTGGTGCACGAACGGCTGGATCGCCGGCGACGGCCAGTTGCTGTCGGCCGGAAAGCTGACCGGCTGCGAGCAGCCCCACGCGAGCCATGGAACGATGACGACGGATGCGCACAGGCCCAGGCGACGCATGCTATGAAGCTTAACACCATGGCGGACGATCGGCTCTCCGAAGCGGCGCGTGCCTTCGCCGACGGCGACGTGGAGATGTTGCCCGGCACTCTCGACGATGCCGCGGGTGGGGCGCTGGTCGATCTGCTCGTCGAGCGCGGCGACGCCGTTCGCTTGCAGAAGCTCGGCGACGGCGCGGACAAGGCGCTCGGCAAGCGCGCGCGCAAGGCGCTCCATCTCTTGCGCACGCGCGGCGTGGCGGCGCCCAAGGCGGAGAAGCGCGAGTTCCGTCCGCACGGACCGTACGCGCCGGCGGAGGAGCCGTCGCTGGCGTCGATGATCGACGGACGCGGCGAGCGCATCGTGTGGCTGGTGCGCGAGGTCGATCGCGGCTACGACGTGTTCGAGGCGCAGCTGTCGGACACGCGCGGCATCCTCGGCTTCACCACGGCGCACGCGCCGCGCAAGGACTGGCGCGCGCACATCGGGCGCGTGCTCGCCGATTCGCGCATGGCGGTCGGGCGCGTCTCGGAGCGCCACGCGCGCGCGCTCATCGAAGAAGGCTATCGGCGCACGCTCGCCGCCGGGCGCGTGCCGCCCGAGGAGTTCGCGCGGGCGCGGCTCGGCATGGGGCACTTCGATCCCGAGGAGCATCATCCCGCGTTGGACGTGGCGCCGCCGTACGAGGTTCCCGAGGTCCGCGGGCGGCTGGCGTCGTTGCACACGCTGCCGGAGATCCGCACGTGGATTCCGCCGGAGGAGGCGCTGCCGGCGCTCGATCTCGAGGTCGGCAACATCGTCACCTCGAAGCTGATCGTCGATCCCGCCGGAAGGCAAGAGCAGCTCCTGGCCGCGGTCGCGCGCGTGGCCGACACGATGCTGACGCCGGAGTATCGCGCGCTCCTCGCCGCGCGCCTGTACGAGACGGCGCTGCTCCTGGCCGGGCGCGGTCAGCTCGAGGAGGCGCGCCTGACCACGACGGCGGCGGCGCTGACGCTCGACGACAAGGTGACGGCGTCGGACAACCCGTTCGTCACGCGGCTCTACGACAAGGTGGTCAAGGTACCGGAGTCGGAACCGGAGTCGGGGACGTAGCGTCGAGGTAGCGGTCCATGTTGCGCACCGCGGCCTCGAACATGCCGTTGCCGTACTCGGCGCGCGCCAGGTAGTAGTACACCGACGGGCGGCGCGCGGCGTAGGCCTTGTCGTCGGTGAGCGGCTTCAGGCGATCGCAGGCGACGTCGTCGAGATCGGCCTTGTACATGAGGTAGCCGACGACGAGCTGCAGATCGCGGCCGCCCTTCTCGATGTAGGCCTCCGGCCACGTCTTCATGTACATGAGCGCGTGCGCCCAGGCGCGGCCGCGCATGGCGCGCTCGACCTTCAAGTAGTCGGGCAGGACCTTGTCGGGCAGCGTGGGCGGATCGAGCGCGCCGAGGCCGCTCGGATCGTCGTCGGCGGCCGCGAGCGGGATCTCGCGATCGTCGGTCTCCTTTTCGCCGAGGAGCGAGGCGAGGCGCGCGGCGCGCGTGTCGGCGGGCGCGCCGTGGCGCTTGGCGGCCGAGAGGAAGCGATCGGCGGCGGCGCGCTTGCCGTGCGCGAGCAGCGACTTGGCCAGGCGCAGCTCGGTCTTCCAGCGGTCTCTTTGCTCAGGGCCTTCGCCGAGCCCGACGAGGTAGCGATCGAAGCGGCCGTAGGGCCACTCGGCGGCGTAGACGCGCGCCAGGTACGGATCGGGCACGCCGCGCGCCGAGCCGAGCAGATCGCGCGGGGCGCCGAACTCGATGATGGCGTCGTCGTCGGTGTTGAGCGGCGAGCCGGCGGTGAACGCCGGGATCTCTTCGGGCGTGAGCAGGAGGTACGAGATGATGTCCTCGGCCGATTCGACGCCGCCGCGCTTGAGCTCCTTGCGCAGCGTCTCGTCCTGAAAGCTGAGACCGAGCGCGTGCACATCGAGGTTCAGCGGATGGTTGGTGGCGACGAGGATGACGTCGCTCGACAGATCCTCGGCGGAGAAGACATAGGTGTAGGGGAACACCTCGGCGAAGGAGCGCAGGATCACCTTGATGTTCTTCGACGACATCTCGTAGAGCTGCGCCCACTGGCAGAAGACGCCGTCGTCGGCGAGGCGCGAGCGCGCCAGCTTCCAGTAGTCGACGGTGAACAGGTTGGACACGCCGGTGATCCATGGATTCGACGGCTCGGAGACGATGACGTCGTATTTGTCGGAGGCCTGCGTGAGAAAGTTGCGGCCGTCGCCGATGCGGATCTGCACGCGCGGATCTTTTTCCGGATGGTGGTTCCACGGCCCGAAGTAGGTGACGCCGGCGTGCACCACCGACGGCTCGAGCTCGACGACGTCGGCATGCTTCATCGGGAACTGCGTGACCGCGCCGATGGTGACGCCCGAGCCGAAGCCGATGACGGCGGCGCGCGGCTTGTCGGCCGCATTTGGATGGGCCGCCTGCCAGAAGACGAAGGGCAGAAGGCCCACCATGATCTGCGTCGACATGTCGTCGCCGTTGGAGGCGTCGACCTTGCCGTTGTTCTTGAGCGCCACGGTATGCGACCACTGCTCGACCGAGACGGTGGTGGCGATGCCGTCGTGATAGTAGAGCAGGTTGGGCAGCTGCCACTTGTTCGACTCGATGATGTCCTTGGCGATCGACACGCGGAACAGGCCGGCCGAGAAGTGGCGCAGGCTCCAGCGCGGCAGAAAGTGGATCGACCCGAGCGCGACCGCGGGCAGGAGCGCGGCGGCGACCCAGCGGCGCAGGTTCGGCCGTGCGACCACGATGAGCGTCGCGGCGAGCCCGACGGTGGTGACGGCGCCGATGCCGAGGCCGCGTTGCAGCCCGGCGACGGGCAGGACGATGAAGCCGGCGGCGAACGAGCCGAGGATGGCGCCGAGCGTATTGACCGAATAGGCGGTGCCGACGTCGCGGCCGACCGACTCGAGCGAGCGCGCCACGACGCGGATGGTGAGCGGCAGGACGCCGCCCATGCACAGCGTCGCCGGGAAGACGGCGAGCGCGGCGAGCAGGAACTGGCAGAAGATGATGCCGTCGACGGAGAAGGCGCCGCCGCGCAGAAGGCCGAGGAAGGCCGACGGCAGCTTGTCCATCAATAGATAGGACACGCCGATCATCGCGGCGGTGGCGAGGTGCACGCCGGCGAGCCACTCCATCGGCCGCTCGGTGCGCGCGGTCAGGCGCGAGATGATCGCGGCGCCGCCGGCGAGCCCGACGAGGAACGCGAGCAGGATGAGCGTGAACGAGTAGACCGACGAGCCGATGATGATGGCGAGCGCGCGGGTCCACAGGACCTGATCGATCATCGCGATCGCGCCGGACAGCGCGAAGGCGATGAGCGCGACGCGGCGCTGCAACAATGTCGCGGAGAAGATCGGCGGCGCCGGCGCGTCCGAGTCGAGCTTGACCGAATCGAGCTCGTTCTCCTCGGGGCGGACCAGGCGCTTGCGGCCGACCCAGACGGCGGCGGCGAGCGTCAGGTTGATGGCGGCGGCGCTGTAGTTGGTGGCGCGCACGCCGACGCCGGGCAAGAGCATGAAGCCGCCGACGAAGGTGCCGACGACGGCGCCGAAGGTGTTGATGGCGTAGAGCCGCCCGACGGTGCCGGCGACCGAGGTGCCGTCGTCGCGGACGAAGTGGCGCGACAGGATCGGCAAGGTGGCGCCCATGAGCGTCGTCGGGACGAGCAGGAGCAGCGCCGCGGCGACGAAGCGCGCCAGCGAGAGCCCGACGGGCGAGGCCCCGAGGATGCGGTACATCGCATGGTTGAGCGCGGGGTAACTGGCCAGCACCAGCGGCACGGCGAGCGCGTAGATCCCGACCCCGGCCTCGGCGAGGGCATAGGCGCGGAGTCGATCGATGATGCGATCGGCCCAGCGTCCGGCGAGCCACGATCCGAGCGCGAGGCCGCCCATGAAGACCGACAGCACCGTCGACATGGCGAGGGCCGTGGAGCCGAAGACCAATGTCAATTCGCGGGTCCAGACCGCCTCGAAGACGAGGCCGGAGGCACCGGACAAAAAGAAGCAACCGAGGACGAGGGCGGTCACGCGGCCGAAAGGCTAGCATCCAAGCCGAGTTCGATCTAATACAAGGCAACCCTGCCGCCTGGAGCCCGGGTCGAAGGGGAGTGACCGTCGCCTTGGTCAAATCGGTACCCATGGAGCGAGCACCTGCGATCGCCCCCGGCAGAGACGCCGAGCTGGCGCTGGTGGAAGCCTGCCGCCGCGGCGAGCGCGAGGCGCAGCACGCGTTCTACGAGAAGTATCGCCGGCGCGTGTTTTCGCTGATCGCCCGCATCGTCGGGCCGCAGGACGCCGAAGAGCTGGTGCAGGAAGTCTTTCTGCGCGCCTACCGCGGCCTCGAGAAGTTCCGCGGCGACGCGCAGCTGTCGACCTGGATGTACCGGCTGGCGGTGAACGCGGCGCTGTCCTATGCGACGCGGACGCAGGCGCGGCAGAAGCGCGATCTCGGCGAGGAGGCCTTGATGGCGCTGCCGGCCGAGGACGCGCCGGCGACCGATCCGCGGCTGCGGGCGCGGCTCGAGAAGGCGCTCGCCGATCTGCCGGCCGGGTATCGCGCGGTGCTCGTGCTCCACGACGTCGAGGGCTTGCAGCACGAAGAGATCGCGGAGATCCTCGGGTGCCGCGTGGGGACGTCGAAGTCGCAGCTGCACAAGGCGCGCGCCAAGATGCGCGATCTCCTCGGGGGTGCGCCATGAGCCCGCGGAGTGAGCGGGCGGTGCAACCATGAGGTGCTCCAACGAGAAGCTGTCGGCGCTGGTCGACGGCGATCTGTCGGAGCGCGCGGCGGCGAAGGTGCGCGCGCATGCGGACGGCTGCGAGTCGTGCCGGCGGGCGCTCACCGATCTAGAGACGATGAAGCGCGGGCTCGGCGCTTTGCCCGAGCGCGGCGGCGAGGACAACTGGAGCGTCCTGGTCAACCGGCTGGCGCAACCGGTGGCGCCGCCGCCGCGGGCGTGGGTACGCCTGTGGTCGTGGCGCTTCCTCGTGCCGTCGGTGGCGATGGTCGCCTTGCTGGCCGGTGGCGGCGCCTGGCTGCGCTGGCACAAGGGGCGGGGCCTGTCGGCCGACGCGGTGATCGCGCACGCCGAGAGCGAGTTCCACAAGGCCGACGAGCACTATCGCGTCGCCGTCGACGAGCTGCGCACGGTCGCCGAGCAGTCGCGCCGCGACTGGCCGCTGCCCAAGCGCGCTGAGTACGAGGCAGCGCAGGCGCAGCTCGAGGCGGCGGTGACGCGCTGCCGCCAGGTGGCCGACGAGCGGCCCGCCGACGTCGACGCCGAGGAGCTCTTGTTCGCGGCCTATCGGAAAGAGATCCGCTTCTACGAGGACCAGATGATGCGGGAGGGGCGGTGAAGCTCGTCGCCGTCGTAGTCCTGTTGGTCCCGACGTTGGCCTTCGCCGAGGAGTCGAGCGAGGTCACCTTCGCCAATGTCCCGACGCCCGACGTCGAGTCGGTGAGCATCGACAACCCGCAGGGCAAGCTCGAGCTCAGCGGTTGGGACAAGCAGGAGGTCCGCGTCGTGGCGCACAAGCACGCGCGCGACGACAAGACGCTCGATCAGCTCACCGTCGAGTTCGTGATGCTCGACGGCAAGGTGCGCATTCGGACCGGCGTGCGCGTCGACAACACTTTCCGGCCGCTGCCGGCCTCCGAGGGTGCGGGCATCGATCTGACGGTGACTGCGCCGCGCGGCGTGAACCTGCGCGCGAAGACCTG
This sequence comes from Polyangia bacterium, assembly GCA_035607415.1. Taxonomy (GTDB): domain Bacteria; phylum Myxococcota_A; class Polyangia; order Palsa-1104; family Palsa-1104; genus JAQBQH01. The sequence goes on along the minus strand of DATNAQ010000048.1, from coordinate 27,170 downwards.
GACCGGCAACCTCGACGTGAGCGGCTTCCGCTCGGGCGCGGTGCTGTCGTCGCAGGGCGGCGAGGTGCACGCCTGGGACATCGAGGGTGAGGTGCACACCAACGCGCTCCGCGGCAAACAGCGCCTGACGTCGATCCACGGCAACGTCGACGCCGACGGCGGCTCGGGCGACGTCGAGCTCGACACCATCGACGGCGAGGTGCTCGAGGCGCGCGTGGTCGACGGGCAGATCGTGGCGCGCAAGATCCGAACGCCGCTGGTGCGCCTCTTCTCGCGCGCGGGCGGGGTGCTGATGATGGGATCGACGCGGCCGGGCGCGCGCTACGAGATCACGGCGCTGCAGGGCGACGTGCACCTGGTGTTGCCGCGCGCGCCGTTCACCGTCGACGCGCGGGCGCGCGGCGGGGCGATCAAGAACGGCTTCACGCTGTCGCACGCGGTGGGCTCGCCGACGACGCTGACGGGCGAGTTCATGGGCGGCGGGCCGCAGCTCGAGCTGACCGCGGCCAACGGCAACGTGGTCCTCGAGCCGGCGTCGGCGTCGCTGCCGTAGCGCTAGTGTCCCGTGTCGGAAATTCGCGTGCACCGAGGGCGGTGCGGCGCCGCGCGCGCGAGGCGCGACGACCGCGAATACCTCAAGGTATTGAAGGGAGGAGCAACGAAGCGCCCGCGGATGTCGCGACGCCCGACTGCTAGCGAATTTCCGATTCGGGACACTAGTTGCGCTTCTCGCGATGGCGCCGCTCGAGCTCGACGAGGATGTCGAGCGCGTGGGTGAGCGTCTCGAAGCGGCCGGTGAGCGAGTAGTAGTAGGCCTCGTCGACGGGCGGCGCCGATTCGAGCGCCTCGAGCAGCGGGCCCATCAGATCGTCGCGCGTGGCGAACGAGGCGTCGTAGCCGTCGACCTCTTCGCCGCGCAGCGCCTCGGCGGCCATGCCGACGGGGTAGAACCACAGCGGCGCCGGGGAGAGCTCGACGCGCCACTGTGCGGGATCGGCGCTGTCGGCGTGCCAGCTGCCACCAAAGCGCGCGATCGCCACCTGCCCGAGGTAGGCGCCGAGGGCGGGGGCGACGAGCGCCAGGACGTCGGGCTTCAGCGCCTCCTTTTTCGCCGTCTGGTTGATGTAGTGGTCGACGTAGGCGAGCGACTCCTCGGAATCGTCGAGCTCGGTGCCGACGGCGCGCTTCACATAGCTACGCGCCGCATCAATAAAGGTCTGGACGGGGGCGGGTATCATCGGGTGATAATGGGTCACTATGGGGAGCCGCGTCTACCTCGGACGGACTGTCTCCACGCGTACGGAGCGCGTCGTGTACGCGTGCCCGTGCGGCGAGCGCTTCGCGGCGGACGTGTGGCGCGGGGTCGATGCCCGCGACGAAGCCGAAGCCAAGCGGCTTACCGACGGGACCCTCAACCGCGTGACGTGCCCGTCGTGCGCGGCGAAGGCGGAGGTACAGGTGCCGGTGGTGTTCCACGACGGGGCGCGCGAGCGGTTGGTGCTCGTGTTGCCCGACGGGCTGCGTCATCGCGAGCTCGGCGAGCGGGCGGCCCTGTTCGCTCAGCTGGCCGAGGATGGCGTCGCGCCGCCGGGGTACGTGCTGTCGCCCGAGGTGGTGTTCGGCGCCGCCGGGCTGCGCGCGCTGTTGGCGCCGCCGCCGTCCGAAGGCGCCTTCGATGCGACCTCCGACGCCGGCGCGGCGCGCACGGCGGAGACGCCGGTCGTGCCGCTGGCGGCGCTCGACGACAAGCGCGAGGACTCGCGGCCGTCGCTGTCGCTGTTGCCGTCGCTCAAGGATGAGGAGACGCCGCTGCCGCAGCCGGCGTGGGGGCCGACGCAGGTCGACCGCCGCGTGCCCGAGCCGGTGGCGGCGGCCAACGAGACGACCCGCCCGATGATGACGGTGCCCGATCCGCGCGCGGCGGTGACCGAGCGCTGGATCGCGGGGCGCGAGGGCCCGGCGGCGTTCCTCGTCGAGGATTCGGTGCTGTTGTGCGCGTCGCTGCCGCCGGCGGCGCTGGAGGCGTTCCTGCCGGGGCACGTGGAGCTGCGCGTGCAGCTGCATCGGCTGCCGTCGTATCCGCTGTTGGCGCTGACGCTCTTGGCGCTCGATCCGCCGGGCGGGCCGTCGCGGCCGCGGCCGGAGGAGGCGCGCGTCTTGTCGCTGGCGCTCGACATCGCGCGCGCCGCGCATCGCGTGGTGCTGGAGGCGCTCGGCCGTCGCTGCGCGCTCAAGCTCGAGCTGTACGACTCGCAGTATCTGCCGGTGGTGGCGCATCCGGTGTCGGGCGGGCTCGAAGAGAACGTGCGGCGCCTGGTGGCCGAGGCCAAGGACGCGCTCGAGCGGCTAGCGCCGGCGACGCGCAGCTTCGAGCGCGCGCGCACGCAGTTCCTCTCGCCGGGCTACGACCGGCTCGGGCGCACGCCGATCGATCTGCCGTCGGAGGACGATCCGATCGATCGCCCGGGGCTGGTGCGCGCCGCGCTGTCGACGGTGGCGCGCTGGAGCGAGCCCAACGCCGAGGCGTACCTCATGGAGATCCGCTCGCTGCCGCTCGGCGAGTGGCGCGGGCTGCGCGCCAAGGTGGTCAAGCGCGCGCTCGACGTGGGCATCGCGGTGCCGAAGCCGCTGGTGGAGCGGACCATCAAGGATCATACGATCCCGCTGCCGTCGTGGCCGGAGCTGCTCGAGATCCAGATCAAGCGGTTCACCGAGGTGGCGGCGCGCCTCAAGCCGAACGATCTGTCGTCGACCGAGGAGGCCGACAACTGGGAGCACCTCCTGCGCGAGTGCTCGCTCGCCGGCGTCATCATCGACGAGCAGGTGCGCAAGCTGGCGCATGCGTCGCTCAAGCGGGCGCGCGCCGGCACCACCGGCGGCGGCGTCGATCTGCGCACGCTGGCGACGGCGGAGCTGACGTCGCTGCTCGAGCAGAAGGAGCTCCGGCGCGACGCGGCGGTGATCCTGTGCGAGCGGCGCGAGACGCCGACCCTGCCGGCGATCTTCTCGGTGGTGCGCAAGATGACGCGGCACGAGGCCAACGTGGTGTTGCCGGCGGTGACGCGGTTCGGCGGCACCGCCGAGAAGTGGCTCGTCGAGGGGCTGAAGTCGAAGAAGTCGTTCATGCGCCAGGGCTGCGCGCTCGCGCTCGGCGCGCTCAAGACGCCGACGGCGATCGACGCCCTGTGCAAGCTCCTGGCGATCGAGCCCACCGAGATCTGGTCGGAGGTGGCGCGCGCGCTCGGCGATGCCGGCGCGGCGGCGGTGGGCTCGCTCGGCAAGCAGGTGCGCGCGGTCGATCTCGACATGCAGGATCGCGTGCTCGAGGCGCTCGCGCACGTGGCCGCGCGCGGCGGCATGCAGGCGCAAAAAGCGGTGGAGGCGCTGGCGCAGGGGCGCGACACGCTGGTGGCGACCACGGCGCAGCGGGCGCTGGCTCGCGTGGCCGAGGTGCGCGCCGCCGACGTCGAGCTACGGAAGTCACAGCAGGAGGGCACCGTGGTGCGTGGCTTCTCGCGCCGCTTTTATGATGTCCTGGGTGGGGCGAGCGGCGACACCGGCGCCATCGAGCTCTCCCCCGACGAGCTGGAGGCGGTCGAGGACGACGAGGTCGACGTCTCGGAGTTCGACGCCAGCGACGACGAAATCATCACCCACACCAACATTCCGGCGCTCGCCGAATCTACGAGCCCACAACCGAAGTCGACCTTGCCGCGAGGCCGAGGTTGACAGTACAATCGAAGATCGCGCGGTCATGAGAATCGGCATCTTTTCGGACACGCACTCGAACCTCGAGGCGCTCACGGCAGTGCTCGGTGCTTTCAAGCACGAGAGCATCGACAAGCTCGTGTGCCTCGGCGACACCGTCGGCTACGGCGCGTCGCCCAACGAGTGCTGCGACCTGGTACGTGAGGCAGCGGCGTTCACCATCTTGGGGAACCACGACGCCGCCGTCGCCGGGCGCATGGACTATAGCTACTACTACGATGCCGCACGCCAGGCGCTCGACCTGCACGCGTCGATCCTGTCGCCCGACAACATGAAGTGGCTGCAGACGCTGCCATACGAGGTGCGCGAGGGCGGGGCGGAGTCCAAGAACGGCGCGCCCAAGGACCACGTGATCTCGTTCTGTCACGGGTCGCCGATCAACATCGAAGAGTTCGAGTACATCTTCGCGCCCGAGCAGGCGGCGCGCTGTCTGCCCGAGATCGACAAGCTGGCGGACGTGACCTTCATCGGCCACTCGCACTTGTGCAAGTCGTTCGCGCTGGGCAACGACGACGTGCACGAGGTGGTGGCGCAGAAGTTCGAGCTGCGGCCCGGGCACAAGTACATCATCAGCGTCGGGAGCGTGGGGCAGCCGCGCGACTACGACAATCGCGCGAGCTACACGATCTACGACACCGAGGCACGGGTGTTCGAGTTCAAGCGCGTGGCGTACGACATCGACTCGGCGGCGCAGAAGATCTTCGGCGCCAAGCTCGAGCGCAACTTCGGGAACCGACTGTTCATCGGCGTTTGATGCGCCGGGACGCGAGCGGATGGTTGCGGCGCTGGTCGTCGCCGCCGCCGCCGCGTCGACGGGGTGGGCGCGATCGTTTGGGCACGAACGGTGTCGCGTGAGAACCGTGGGCCTGCTGCTGTTGATCGCGCTGCCGGCGTTCGCCGACGTGAGCGCGCCGAGCGGCGGCGGGGCGAATGCGCGGCGCCACGTGCTGACGGCGGAGGAGGCGCGGCAGTGCGTGCCGTCGTTGCAGCCGGCGGAGTACTTCACGCCGTCGGCGAAGGAGGTCGAGAGGGTGGAGCGCGCGCTGCCGGCGTGGCTCGCGACGGTCGGCGGCAAGCCGGGCGTCACGGCGAAGCGGGTGGGTGAGCGGCTCGGCACCGATCACGTGTGGTACTTCGGGCAGCTCGAGGGCGGCCGGCGCAGGATCGAGCTTCGCGGCTTCTGCGCGCCGCTCGTCGAGGGCAGCGGGCGCAACGGGTGCTTCCCGCTGGTCAAGGACGGCGGCGACTGCATCTGGTACCTGCGCTACGATCTCGCGCACGGCTCCTTCGACCACCTCTACAGCAACGGCCGCGGCTAGTCGCCGCGCGGCCGATCACGCCGACGGCGGGCCGACGAGCTCGAGATACTCGGCCTCGACGCGCAGATCGTTCAGGTAGCCGCCCAAGCGCCCATCGATCTCGCGGCTGACGTCGAGCACATGGAGCTCGCCCGGCGAGCGGACCCAATCGCCGGCCGCGAAGCGCACGACTACCGGCGCGACAGCTTGACCGGCGGATTCTGCGCCACCGGCGGCGCCGGCATCACCACGTGCTCCGACGGCATCCGCGCCGCCAGCGCGCGATACCGCCTCTGCCAGAAGGCGTCCATCCCGCGCCGCGGCGCCGGCAACAGCGCCGCCAGCTGCGCCGCCTCGTCCGCCGACAGCTCGTCGGGCAGCTTGCCGAAGTACCGCTCGGACGCGTCCTGGATGCCGTAGACGCCGGGCCCCAGCTCCACCAGGTTCAGGTAGAGCTCGAGGATCCGCCGCTTGTCGAGCACCTGCTCGAGCCGCCACGTGAGCACCGCCTCCTCGAGCTTGCGCCCGACCGTGCGCTCGCCGCCGGTCCACAGGTTCTTCGCCACCTGCTGCGAGATCGTCGACGCCCCGCGATCGAACTTGCCGGCGTCGAGATCGGCCGCCAGCGCGTGCCCGATGCGATCGACGTCGAAGCCGTGGTGCACGAAGAAGCGCCCATCCTCGGCCACCAAGAACGCGCGCACCACCGACGGCGGCAACGAATCGAGCGCGCGCCACGACGGATTCTTCGACGTCAGCGGCAACGGCCGCCCCTCGACGGTGTGCCCGACCAGCGCCGGCGCATCGGCGCGCACCAGCGACGCCACGTCGGCGAGCGGCGCATCGGCGCGCGCATGGCAGCCGTTGACGCCGCTGACGTCGAGCGCCAGCGTCTCCGGGTCGTCGGTGTCGCCCGAGAGCTGCACGCGCCCGGCGATCTCGCCGTCGACCACGAGCCCGTCGAGGTGTGGCACGAGCGCGTGCGGCAGCGACGCCAGGAGATCCGCGCACGCCATCTTCGGCAGCGCCGCGGTCATGTCGAACGGGCCGCCCGGCGCCGCGCTGCCGTCGAGCACCAGGCGCGTCTTGCCGACGCGCACGCCGAGCCCGCGCGCGATCACCGCGCCGCCCGACCAGCCGACCTCGCCGTCGACGCTGGCTTCGAGGTTGCCGATCGGCCGCGGCGCCACCGACGGCGAATCGATGGTCACGCCGCCGAGGTCGACGCGCACCTTGGCCTGCGCCCCCGAGGCGTCGGCGCCGAACACGATGGTGCCCGTCGCCGTCGCCGCGCCGCCCACCGGCAGCCCATGCGCCGCGGCCCACTCGCCGATCGCCAGCCGCTCGAGCCGCGCCTGGCCGTCGGCGCCGTCGTGGTCGAGCCGCGCCGTCACCGTCACGCCCGGCCGCGCCGCGCGCACGAGCCAGCTGCCGTCGGGCGCCCGCGTGGCCGCGCCGGCCAGCTCGCCGACGCCCCACAGCCGCGCGCCGGCGAACGCCAGCCGCTTGAGCCCGCCGCCCTCGGTCTCGAGGCCGACCTCGTCGATGGCGAGCCCCAGCCCGCCGAGCCAATGCTCGGGCGGCAGCGTCGCCGTCACGTGCCGGAGCGCCACGCGCGCGTGGCCGTGCGCGCTGGTCGCCTCGACTTCACCGACGGTGCCGAGCTCGGTCGCCAGCCGCTCCACACGGACTCGCGCGATCCGCCGCGCGCCGCCGAGCGCCGCCCAGGGATCGACGTCGACGGCGATGTGCGCCGCCGCCCACTCGCCGGTGGCCACGTCGCGCGCCTCGAGCGTGAGCGGCCAGCCGAGCCGCGCCGAGCCTACCGATACCGCCTCTTCGTCGAGGCCGCCGGCCCGGGCCAACATCGCGCGCAGCGACGGACCGAGCGGCGGATGCAGGTACTGCCACAACGTCACGCCCCACGCGCCGCCGCCCGCCGTCGCCGCCAGGGCCACGAGACCGAGCTGCGCGCGGCGGCGCATCGACTAGTGCGGCTCCGTCGGCTGCGCGCGCCGCTCGGGGCCGGCGTAGCCGCGCTCGTCGAGCCGCAGGCGCCGCGTCCCCGACGGACGCCGCGCCGTGTGCAGCCGCGCCTCCATCAGGACCGCCTCGCACAGCTCCTCGAACGTCAGGCCCGCAGCGTGCGCGATCTTCGGCGCCAGCGAGTGCGGCGCCAGCGACGGCTGCGTATCGACCTCGAGCACGTGCTCGTTGCCGCGCTCGGAGACCACGATGTCGACCTCGCACAGCCCCGTGCACTCGAGCGCGCGCGAGGCGCGCATCGCCAGCGTCAGCGCCCCACGCAGCCGCTCCGGCGACAGCCGCGGCGGCACGTAGAGCGGCATCGCCGCCTGGTGGCGCGCGCCGTAGTCGAACAGGCGCCCGGCGCAATCGATCTCGACGGCGCCGAGGGGCCGTCCGCTCAGCACCGCGACGTGCACCTCGGTGCCCTCGATGTAGCGCTCGACGAGCACGTGGTCGTCGAAGCGCAGCGCCTCCTCGATGGCGTGCTCGAGCTCGTCGACCTCGTCGACGCGCCGCACCCCGAGCGACGAGCCTTCGGCGCGCGGCTTGACCACCGACGGGAAACCGAACGATCCGTGCTGCTCGCCCGGCCCCCCTTCGCCGCGCACGTGCACGTAGTAGGGCGGCGTCGAGAGGTTGTGCAGGCGGAACAGCTCCTTGGCCTTGAGCTTGTCCATCGCCAGCGCCGAGGACAGCACCGACGAGCCGGTGTAGGGGATCCCGAACAGCTCGAGGAGCCCCTGCACGCAGCCGTCCTCGCCGTAGCGCCCGTGCAGCGCCAAGAAGGCCACGTCGACGCGCTCGGCGCGCAGCACCAGGTCGAGGTCGGAGTCGACGAAGACCTTGAGCGCCTCGTACCCGCGCTCGACGAGGGCCGCATGCACCGCTTCGCCCGTCCGCAGCGACTGATCGCGCTCGCTCGACAGGCCACCCATCAACACTCCGATTCTTCGACCGCGCATGCGTGGCTTCATCTCAAGCTCCGTGCCGGGCCCAAAGGGTAGGAACGCCGCGTGCCGTGTCGCGGCGGACACGCCGATCGTGTCATCTCTTTTGGGTACAGGCGCCCGTCGACACGAGCAACTTTTTGCGCTAACGATCCGCTTCCATGACTTTCGTCGAAGCCGCGATCGAGATCTTGAAGCGCGAAGGCAAGCCGCTGTCGTCACGCCGCCTGGCCGAGCTCGCGGTCAAGCTCAACCTTTTGTCGGTGGTCGGCCGCGACCCCGGAACCACGATGCAGGAGCGCCTGGACGACGCCCTCGACCGACAGGCGCGCCATCCCGATCTCCTGCGCCTGCAGCCCGATACGTTCGGTCTGCACAGCTACCCGCCACGGCCGTATCCGGTCGCCGGCAACGGGGCGCCGGCCAACGGCGCCGCCGAGGGGGCGGCCGAGGAGGCAGGCGGCGAGCCGAAGAAGGGGCGGCGCCGTCGTCGCCGCGGCCGTCGCAATGAGGACGGCGAGGGGGCCGATACGGCCGGGGCCGCTGGCGCCGAGGCCGGGGGCGCCGAGGCCGAGGGCGCTGACGGGGAAGGCGAGGAGGGCGCGGAGAGCGCCGCCGCCGAAAAGGGCGCCGAAGGGGCCGCCGAGGCCGCCGCGGCCGAAGGGGCCACCGCCGACAAGGGCGGCGCCGGCAAGGACGCCGGCACCGAAGGGGCCGAGGGCGCTCCCGCCGGCGAGAAGCGCCGCCGCCGCCGCCGTGGTGGCCGCGGCCGTCGTCGTCGCGAGGGCGGCGGCGACGTCGCCGGCACCGAGGCCGCCGCGGGCGACGAGGCCGGTGACGAGGGCGAGGGCGAAGGCGAGGAGGGCGGGGCCGAGGCGCCGCGCGCCGCCCGCCAGCCCCTCGCCGCCGTGCACGAAGGCGAGCTACCGCCGTCGATCCCCGAGGAGCTGCCGTCCGAAGCCGCCGCCGCCGGCACCCCCGCCGAGGAGCTGTCGCCCGGCGAGGCCGCTGCGCCCGGCGACGACGCCGAGCTCCTCGACGAGTCCGACGCCGACGAAGAGGTCGACGAGATCGACGAGCACACCGGCCCGCTGCTGGCGCCGGCTCTCGGCGCCGAGGACGTCACCCGCACCGAGGACGATCGCGTCGTCCGCCCCGAGATCTTCGGGAGCCGCGACGATCGCCGCCGCGATCGGCACCGCGAGCGCCCCCGCGACCGTCACAAGGATCGCGGGGACCGCGGCGAGCGCAAGCATCACGAGCGCGGTCACGAAGCCAAGCACGAAGGCCGCGCGCCCGAGGGCAAGCACGAGGGCCGCGCGCCCGAGGGCAAGCACGAGGGCCGCGGACACGAAGGCAAGCACGAGCCGCGCGCCCACGAGGCGAGGCCGCACCAGGAGGCCCGCCCGTCGTCGGCGCCGCCCGAGCCGCGCACCGGCGGCCTCATCGACACGCTGCTCGACATCCTCCGCGCCACCGGCGGCGGCCCCATGCATGTCCGCCAGCTCGCCGACGCCGTCGCCAAGCGCAAGGGCGGCGATCCCGCGCAGGCCAACGACCTGCCGCGTCTCGCCCGCGCCGCGCTCGTCCGCGAGCAGCGCGACCGCGACGCCGAGGGCCTGCGCCCGCGCGTCCGCCCGCTCGGCGGCGGCAACTACGCCACGCCCGATCGCAAGCTCGACCCCGAGCTGTTGCAGGCCGAGCGCGACCTCGCCGGCGCCTCGGCGCGCCTGCGCGAAGCCACCCGCGCCGCCGTCCGCCGTCGCCTCGGCCGCATGTCGCCGGCTGCCTTCGACGCGCTCGGCCGCACGCTCGCCGACAAGCTCGGCATCACCGGCCTCGAGCTCCTCCGTCGTGGCGAAGGCGTCACCTACTGGGGCGGCACGCGCCCGGCCGGCGTCGGCACGGTGCGCACGCTCGTCGCCTTCCGCGCCGGCGAGGGCGAGGTCAACCGCCGCGCCGTCGGCGAATTGCGCGCCGGCCTCGCCGCCAAGGGCTACGACGAAGGCATCCTCCTGTCCGCCGGCCGTCCCAACGGCGAGGCGATCGCCGAGCTCAAGGCCGGCGGCGTCACGCTCTACGACGGCGCCGCGCTGGCCGCGCTGGTCATCAAGCACGGCCTCGGGGTGCGTCGCGTGACCATGCCGGTCGACTACCTCGACGTCGAGTTCTTCGCCGAGCTGCAAGAGGGCTGAGACGTTGCGCTGGGAGTGGCTGGGCTGCGTGGGCTACGCCGAGGCCGTCGCGCGCATGGAGTCGTTGCGCGCCCGCATCCTCGACGGCGACGGCACCGCCGAGACGCTGCTTCTCCTCGAGCACCCGCCGGTGATCACGCTCGGCCGCCGCGCGCGCGCCGAGCACATCGTGGTCTCGCGCGACGCGCTCGCCGCCCGCGGCGTCACCGTCGTCGACTCCACGCGCGGCGGCGACGTCACCTACCACGGCCCCGGCCAGCTGGTGGCCTATCCGGTCATGCGCCTGCACAGCGGCGTCGTCGATCACGTCCGCCGGCTCACCGGCGCCGCCATCGCCGTCGCCGCCCGCTTCGGCATCGACGCCGTCTTCGATCGCGCGCGCCCCGGCGTCTGGGTCGGCAACGCCAAGCTCGCCGCCGTCGGCGTCCACGTGCACCGCCGCGTCGCCATCCACGGCCTGGCGCTCAACGTCACCACCGCGCTCGACGCCTTCGATCTGATCGTCCCCTGCGGCCTGCGCGACATCGAGGTGACCTCGATCGCCGCCTTGTCGGGCCAGTCGCCGGCGATGCCCGAGGTCGCCGCCGCGTTCGCCGCGGCGTTCGTCGGACACTCCCCGTTGCAATTGCAGACGTCGTCCGTAGAATAACGGCCAGTGCGTTCGGGACGGCGCGGGTGACGCCGGGACGCCTTCGGATGGGTCATTCGCGACGGCTGCGCGTCCTCGTCGTGCACAACCGCGACTTCGCCGCCGAGGGAGAAGCAACCGCAGCCGACGATCCGGAGCGAGTGTCGCGCGCCGACGTCGAGAACGCCGCCCGGGACGTCGCCAAGGCGCTCGCCGCCCGCGGCCACCACGTCGAGACCGTCGCGATTCCGCCCGATCCCTTCGCCGCCGTCGGTGTCGCCGTCGACATCGCGGCGCGCGCCCCCGACCTCGTCTTCAACCTCTGCGAGTCGCTCGGCGGCGACGCGCGCCACGAGGCGGTGCTGCCGTCGCTGTTCGAGCTCGCCGGCGTGCGCTACACCGGCTCGGGCCCGCTCGCGCTCGCCACCGCGCTGCGAAAGGATCGCGCCAAGGCGCTCCTGCGCGCCCACGGCGTGCCCACGCCGGCGGCCGCCGTCAGCCTCGACGGCAGCCTGCCCGCGGCCTTGCCGCCGCTTCCCTGCATCGTCAAGCCGGCGCGCGAGGACGCCTCGACGGGCATCTCGCTCAAGAGCGTGGTGCGTACGCAAAAAGAGCTCGCCGCGCGCGTCGCCGCCGTGCACGCGCGCTACCGCCAGCCGATCTTGATCGAGCAGTTCATCGCCGGCCGCGAGCTCTACGTTTCGCTCCTCGGCAACTCCAGCGACCTCGTCGCCCTGCCGATGCACGAGGTCGACTTCTCGGCCATGCCCGCCGGCGCGCCGCACATCGTGACCTACGACGGCAAGTGGGATCCGTCGTCGCAGGAGTACAAAGGCACGCGCTCGGTCCGCGCCGCAGTCACGCTCGAGACCGAATCACGCTGCCACGCCGCCGCGCGCGCCGCCTTCGCCGCGCTCGAGCTCTCCGACTACGCGCGCGTCGATCTGCGGCTCGCCGCCGACGGCACGCCCTACGTCATCGACGTCAACCCCAACTGCGATCTCTCCGACGGCGCCGGCGTCTGCCGCGCGGCTTCGTTCGGCGGGCTCGCCTATCCCGACCTGATCGGGCGCGTCGTCGACGCGGCGATGTCGCGACATGAAAGAGCGAAAACCAATGTCGTCCGAGACCGTGCTGCTCGAGCAGCGACCCGCGCCCCTGCCCGTGCCCCTGCGGCTTCCCGCCATCCGCCCGCTCCAGCTGCGCGATCGCGCGCCGCTGCATCAGCTCCTGACGAAGGACGGACTGTTCACGCGCGAGGAAATCGCGGTCGCGCTCGAGCTTCTCGACGGCGCGCTCGCTGATCCGGGCGGCGAATATCGCGTGCTCGTGGCCGAGCTGGCCGGGGAGAATTTCCCGCTGGCCGGCTACGTCTGCTACGGCCCGACGCCGATGACCGACGGCACCTGGGACCTCTACTGGATCGTCACGCATCCCGAGGCGCGCAAGTCGGGCGTGGCGCGCGCGCTCGTCGGCCGCATGGAGGCGGAGCTGCGCGCGCTCGGGGCACGCCTGGTGCGCGTCGAGACCTCGCGCCTCGACGGCTACGGCGCGGCGCGCGCCTTCTACGAGCGGCTCGGCTATCCGGTGGCTGCCGTCATTTCCGACTTCTATCGCCCGGGCGACGATCTCCTCGTCATCTGTAAGCGCCTCTGACAAGATGATCGCGTGAGCCGTCCCGGCCTTGTCGCGATGTTCGGCTGCGCCGCGCTGTCGGCGCTCGGCTGCAAGCGCACGCCGGCGGCGCCGCCTCCGCCGGAGATCGCCGAGGTGCGCGTGGTCTACAAAGACAGCGACGTCGCCGGCGCGCCCAAGCTCGACCTCGCCGCGCTCACCGCCGCCGCGCGCGCCGCGGTCACCACCTCGTCGGGCGTGCCGGTGCGCGAAGACGGCGGCGTCGACTCGACGCGCCCGCGCCGCTATCGGCTGCGCGTCGAGCTCGAGATCGGCGCCGCCGAGGATCTCGCGGCCAAGAAGGGCAACCTGCGCGCGCTCGTCAACGCGCGTCTGTCGCCGATCTCGAGCGATCCGAGCGCGCTGTCGTTCGAGCAGTCGGCGCTCGCCGAGCACGCGTACACGCCGGGCACCAAGGGCGAGCCGGCGTGGCAGGCGCACGCCGAGCACGCCATCCGCGACTGCGTCGGCGGCGTCGGCGCGCGCCTCAAGCTCGCCGGCGGCGATGCGCGCGTGCTCGTCGCCGCCATCGACGGCAGCGACGACGATCTGCGCGAGGAGGCGATGCGCCTCGCCGCCGATCGCAAAGAGAAGGCGGCCGTGCCGTCGCTCGTCAAGCTCCTCAAGAGCGACGATCACGCGGTGCGCGATCGCGCCATCGGCGCGCTCGCCGCCATCGGCGATGCGCGCGCCGTACGGCCGCTCACCGAGGTCGCCAAGTTCAACGACCTTTCGGATCTACCGAAAGTGCTCGACGCGCTCGCGACCATCGGCGGCTCCGAGGCGCGCTCGTACCTCGAGTTCGTCGCCAGCGGGCACGACAGCGCCGAGATGCGCGACCTCGCCAAGGAGGCGCTCACGCACCTCGATCGGCGGCAATCGGAGCGCAACCGCGACATGTCCCACTGACACCGGCACCGCAAACTCTTCACACCTGAACGCGCGATCGATCGCTCTACAATTGATTCCATGCTGACGGAAGATTTGCACGTCGGCCGCCATCCGCTGCCGGTGACGGCGCACCCGGCGTGGATGGAGGCGATGCTCGCCGCGCTCGAAGGGCCGTGGCATCGCGCGGCCTGGCCGCGGCTGTTCGCCGAGACCGCGGAGGGAAACCTGCCGCCGCTCGGGGCCTGGCGGCGGGTGCTCGCCGACTTCTTCTTGATCGTCGAGAGCTTCCCGAAGTACATGGCGCTGTCGCTGGCCAAGACCACCTACGGTGTGCGCGACGGCGACGCGCGCGTGCGCCGCTGGCTCTTGCAAAACATTGCGGTCGAGGGGCGCCACGCCGAGTGGTACCTCGATTGGCTCGACGCGGTCGGGCTGTCGCCGCAAGAGGTGGTGGCGCACGAGACGTGCGCCGAGGTGCGCGCGCTCCACGATCATCTGTGGCAGACCTGCGAATCGGGCTCGCTCGCCGAAGGGATCGCCGCGGCCAACTGGGCGATCGAAGGAGTCACCGGGATCTGGTCGCGCGGCTGCGCCGAGCGGTTCCGCGGCTACGTGCACGACGGCGTGCGCATCGACGCCAAGTCGATGATGTGGCTCAACGCGCACGCGCGCTACGACGACGCGCATCCCGACGAGGCGCTCGAGGCGCTCAAGATCTACGTCGACGGACCGGGTGGTCGCCGCGGCAATCCACTAGGGGTTCAGTGGGCGGCGCGACGCGCGCTCGAGCTCTTCGCCGACGGCGTCGAGCGTGGTTACGATCTCGGCACGGGCTGAGCTCGCAGATGGCATCGGGCAAGGGGACGCTCCTCAAGAACCTCGGCGACTACGTCGTCGAGCGGCACAGCCAGGCGGCGTGGCGCGAAGTCGTCGACGCGCTGCCGGCGGATGATCGCGCCATCATCGACGGGCTGCTCCTCGTCGGTGGCTGGTACCCGGTGGGGACGTGGAACCGCTGCATCAGCGAGTACATCACGCGCCACGCCAAGGACGCCGACGCCGAGATGACGGCGGTGGCGCGTTACATCGCCGATCGCGATCTGAACACGCTGTTCAAGGTGCTCTTGAAGATGGGCTCGGCCGAGTTCGTCCTCGGGCGCACCGATTCGTTGTGGTCGCGCTACTTCGACATGGGGACGTTCCAGAACGAAGAGCTGAGCAAGCACTACTGGACGCTCAAGCTCACCGCGCCCGTCGGGGTCGACGAGGCGCCGGGTGAGCTGACCTGCGGTCCGGGCGTGTGCGGCTGGCTCAAGCAGGCGCTCGAGCTCACCGGCGTGCGCGGCGCGCGCGTGGTGCAGGCGCGCTGCCGCTTTCACGCGGCGTCGGCGTGCGAGTACGAAGTCACCTGGTAGCGGCGTCGGCGCAGAAGCCGACGCCGGGCGGACCGGCGAGCGTGTAGCGCACGCCGGCGAGCGCAGAGACGGGTGGATCGACGGTGGCGACGCTGCCGTCGCCGTTGACGCAGACGCGGGCGCGCGGGGACGACGCGGGCAGCGTCGAGCTGCGCAGGCGAACGATCGTCGACACGCCCGGCTGCGCGGCGCGGCCGGCGCTCGCCGGAAAGGGCGTCGGTGGCTCCACAGCGGAATCGCCGTTGGCGGCGGACACACGCGTGAAGTCGAGGTGCACCGGCGCGGCGAAGCAGTAGGGCGCCTGCGCCAGCGTGCCGACGACGACATCCCAGCGCGACGCGCGCAGGCCCGCGACGAGCGCATCGTCGGCGCCGGGCACGCCGGCGATCGCGCGCACCGTCTGCACCAGGCCGTCGTCGCCGACGCAGACCTTGTACGACGAGGCGACGAGCTGCCCGGCGCGCGCCGTGGCCAGCCACGCCGGCGTGTTCGGCGGCGCCGTGAAGGTCGCGTGCGCGTGCACGCCGTTGGTCGCCTGGCGCAACAGCCGGCTCGCGTTCGGCACGGCGAGCTGCATCGGCACGACGAAGCAGACGTCGGGCGCGCTCGTGACCACGAACCAGCTCCAGCCGCGCAGCGCCGCGCCGGCCGCGTCGTCGACGGCGGCGAGGCCCGGCGCCGGCGTCACCGCGCGCACGCGCCCGTCGTCGCCGAGGCAGACGCGATAGCGCGCCTCGACGACGGTGCCGGGCGGGCCGACGCTCGCGGGCGCCGGCGGCGGATCGCCGCCGAGGTGCAGCGGCGTCACCGCCAGCGTCTGCGGCGTCGGCGTCGGCGTCGGCGCCGTGGTCAGCGGCTTCGTCGTCGCCGTCGCGCCGCAGCCGACGGCTCCACACGCGACGATCGCTGCCAGCGTCGTCGCGCGCACGGTTACAGCTCGCCGATCACGCGCCGGAGCGCGTCGCCTGCGCGCATGCCGAGCTTGCGGAAGATGCCCTCCGCCTCGGTCAGGAGCTGCTTGCCCGCGTCGACGTCGCCACGCTCGACGCGATACCGGCCGAAGCGCTCGAGCGCCGAAGCCAGCTCGGCCTCGTTGCCGATCTCGCGGAAGAGCTCGACGCCGTGCGTGAAGAGCTCCTCCGCCTTGCGCTCGCCCGAGCCGGTGTCGTCGAAGAGCGTGGCCGCGTGCACCTGGCCGAGCGCCACCAGCGCGCGGCCGACGTCGACGCGGATGCCGGCCGCCTCGGCGAGCTCGAGCGCCCGCTCGCAGTGCGTGAGCCCGCCCTTGGGATCGCCGCCCTCGAGCATGAGGAGGCCAAGGTGCCGCTCGGTCTGCGACAGGATGCGCTTGTCGTCGAGATCGCGGGCCAGCGCCAGCGCCGCGTCGAAGCGCGTGCGCGCCTCGCCCCGCTGCCCGTTGAGCCGCGCCGCCTCGCCGAGCTGCGAGAGGAGCAGCGCCTGCAGCGGCAGCGCGCCGATCCGCTCCGCTTGGGCGAGCGCCGCTTCCCAGATGCGGTGCGCGCCGTCGATGTCGCCGCGCTGGAAGGCGAGCACGCCGAGCACGTTGTCGCATTCGGCGATGCCGGCCTGATCGCCGAGCGCGCGGCGCAATTCGTGCGCCTCCTGGTAACAGGCCTCGGCCTCGTCGAAGAGGCCGCGGTGGCGCTCGATGTTGCCGATGTTCACCAGCGACACCGCGATGGCGCGCCGATCGCCGAGCCGGCGCCGCGATTCGAGCGCCGACGCCGAACGGTCGAGCGCCTCGTCGTAGCGCGCCAGGAGCCACAGGACCTGCCCGACGTCGTCGAGCGAGCCGGCGATGCCGCGCTTGTCGCCCGCCTGCTCGAAGAGCTCGAGGCCGCGCTCGAGATACTCGAGCGCCATCGGCAGCTCGCCCTTCTGCCGATAGACGCGCCCCATCTTGTTGAACGCGACGGCGGCCTTGGTGCGCGACGCGACCACCCACGCCAGGCGCAGCATGCGCTCGAACGCGGTGAGCGCCGAATCGAACTCGCCCTTGAGCTGAAAGACGCTGCCGAGGTCGTGCCACAGATGGATGCGCGAGGCGAGATCGCCCTGCCCGAGGCAGTTGAGCGCCGCGTCGTAGAGGCGCACCGCCTTGTCGTTGAAGTAGCGCGCCCGCGCCGCGTCGCCCGCGCGACGATAGCGCAACGAGGCGCCGTCGCCGTCGCCGGCGCGCTCGAGGTGGCGGCCGATCTCTTCCTGCTCTTCTTCGCCGCGGCCGGTCGGGCGCAGCTCCAGCCACTGCGCGACCAGCTTGTGGTAGCGACTGCGCGCCGCGCCGTCGATGCCGCCGTAGACGATCTCCCACCACGGCGGATAGGCGAAGCGATACTCGCGCTCACCCGGGATCGACGCGTGCGGTTGCTCGACGACGAGGCCGCGCCGCCCGAGCTCGGCGAGCGCAGCTTCGACCTCGGCGCGCGTGCGATCGCCGGCGGCGGCGACCTCGCCGAGCGTCGGCCCGTCGGGATCGGCGCTGCCGCTCGCCGCCGAGTAGACGGCCGCGGCGCGGACGAGCATGACCACCGCGTCGAGCCAGAAGGCCTCGCCGCAGGCCGCCGCCTTCTCGAGCAGATCGCGCTCGGCCGAGTTCATCACGCGCAACCGCTCGGCGACGACGTCCCACAGATCGTCGGGCAGCGTCGCGCCTTGCAGCGCGGCCGGATCGAACTGCCACTTGCCGTCCTCGTTGGTGATGGCGCCGAGCTCGAGGAGGTAGCGCACCAACTCGGTGAGCGCGCGCGGCACGCCGCCCATGCGCTCGCGCGCGTGCTTGAGGAGCGACTCGGGCGGCGCGCCCGCGGGACGGCACAGCTCGACGAAGAGCTCGGCGGCTTCGGCGTCGTCGAGCGGCCCGAGCTCGACGCGCACGAGGTCGGCGTCGCCCTCGCCGAACGCCGGATGGGTCTCGAACAGCGACGGGCGCGCCACGCAGAGCAGCGTCACCGGCGACGAGCCGAGCCCGGCCGCGAGATAGTGCAGGAGGTTGATCGTCTCCGGCGAGGCGCGCTCGACGTCGTCGATGGCGATGACCAGCGGGGTCTTGGCCGCGTCCGCGGCGAGGAGGCGCTTGAGCGCGATGAAGGTGCGCGCCTCGAGCTGCGCCGGCGTCTCCGCCAGCGGCTCGACGACGGGCGACTCGGGGTAGGGCACGCCGAGGAGCTGCGCCAGGAGATGCGTAATCTCCATCGCGCGCGGCCCCGGCACCAGCTCGGCGACCGCCTGCGACAGCCGCGCGCGCGCGAGCTCGGGCGACATCGCCGTGGTCAGGCCGAAGCGCTGGCGCAAGACGCGGTCGAACGCGGCGAACGGCGGCGCACCCGGGCCGCCCGCCGGCGCCACCAGCATGCGCGCGCCGCGCTCGCCCGGCTTGGCGTAGAGCTGCTTGGACAGCTCCTCGACGAGGCGCGTCTTGCCCACGCCCGCCGGCCCGGTGAGCGCGACGAAGGCGACCTCGCCGCGCGCCGCTTCTTTGATGATCGCGTGCAGCCGCTCGAGCTGCGCCTTGCGCCCGACGAAGCGCGTGGCCTGCGGATAGCGCGACGGCTCCTCGATCAGATCGCGATCGTCGAGCAGCTCGCTGTCGTCGTCGACGAGCTCGGCGCCGAGTGCCGCCGGCACGCGCTCGGTGCGGCACGCCTCGCAGAGCTCGACGTCCCCCTCGACGGGCGCGCCGCAGGCCACGCACGAGCGTGGCAGCTCCGCGGCGCAGCGTTTACAGCGCTGCGCGCCGGCGCGATTCGAATTTCCGCACGCGGGGCAATTCATGAGCGGCGCACCCTAGCACGGGAAGCTTCTCCATCAAACTAGCGTAAAATCAGGCTTGATTGGAGGCCGCCCATGAAGAAGCTCGTGTGGATTCTCCTGCTCGTGGTGGTGGCGTACCTCGCGTGGCGCTGGTGGCGATCGGGCGATGCCGCGACGGCGACCGCCGATCGCGGGCAGTCGCTCTTCTATGATCGTGTGTGGGTCGATCATCTGCCGACGTCGCAGACCGACGCGTTCGACACGTTCGCCGCGGTCACCGAGCAGCCGCTCGGCGTGTTCGCGCACCAGTCGCAGTGGAAGGGCGACTGGGAGATGTTCCGCTACGAGCCGCGCGGCGACGGGCAGCTCGAGGCCGTCTTCCCGGCGTCGAAGGCCAAGACGCGCATGTCGTATCGCGCGTGGAAGTGCAGCGAGAAGAAGGATTTCGATTTCTGCCTCGAGATGTCGGGCGGCAAGGGGCCGAAGAAGTACTACAGCCAGCGCGGCTGGGAGATCGGCAGCGTCGACGG
Organism: Polyangia bacterium; assembly: GCA_035607415.1. Lineage (GTDB taxonomy): Bacteria > Myxococcota_A > Polyangia > Palsa-1104 > Palsa-1104 > JAQBQH01. The sequence goes on along the minus strand of DATNAQ010000048.1, from coordinate 8,025 downwards.
GGCGCGGGCGCTCGAGTCGCACCTGGCCGGCGCGCAGTGACGCATGGGTAAAGTCGTCGTCGCGGCGCGGCTGCCCGGCCGCATCGATGAGATCCTGGCCGGGCACACCGTCGTCGGGCCCGCCTCCGGCGAGGCCGAGCTTCCGCGCGCGCGCCTCCTCGAGGCGCTGCGCGACGCCGACGGCCTGCTCGCGCTCTTGAAGCTGCGCATCGACGACGCGCTCCTCGAGGGCGCGCCGCGGCTGCGCGTCGTCGCCAACTACGCCGTCGGCTACGACAACGTCGATCTCGGTGCCACGCGCCGGCGCGACATCGTCGTGACCAACACGCCCGGCGTGCTCACCGACGCGACCGCGGATCTGACGATGGCGCTCATGCTCGCCGCCGCGCGCCGGCTGCCCGAGGGAGCGGCCATGATCCGCGACGGACGCTGGCACGGCTGGGAGCCGGAGCAGCTGCCGGCGATGGATCTCGAGGGCGCGCAGCTCGGCATCGTCGGGCTCGGGCGCATCGGCCAGGCGGTGGCGCGGCGCGCGCGCGGCTTCGGCCTGCGCCTCGTCTACGCGCAGCCGCGTCCGGCGCCGGCGGCCGCGGTGCTCGGCGCGCACCACGTCAGCGTCGACGAGCTGATGGCGACGTCGGACATCGTGACGCTGCACTGTCCGCTGTCGCCGGCGACGCGGCACCTGGTGAACGCGGCGCGCCTCGGGGCGATGAAGCGGCGCGCGGTGCTGGTGAACACGGCACGCGGCGCGATCGTCGACGAGGCGGCGCTCGTCGCCGCGCTCGAGCGCGGGCACCTCCTCGGCGTCGGGCTCGACGTGTTCGAAGACGAGCCGCGCGTGAGCCCCGGGCTCGTCGCCTGCACGCGCGCCGTGCTCATGCCGCACCTCGGCTCGTCGACGATCGGCGCGCGCATGGCGATGGCCGAGACCGCGGCGCGCTCGATCGCCGACGTGCTCGCCGGGCGCACGCCCGAGCACGTCGTCGGCGCGTGAAGGCTGCGGCGGCGGCGCGCATCGGCGTTGACACGGTCCAGCGACGCTGCTACCACTCTGTCCGCCCGGCTCCTTAGCTCAACTGGTTAGAGCAGACGCTTCATACGCGTAAGGTTCTCAGTTCGATTCTGAGAGGAGCCACCAGGACTTAGCAGCTCGGTTTTCCCTCCGGCACACGAAACGGCACTCGAAATCATCGCCGACCTCCAGCGATGACCGCGAACGCCCTCGTGACCTGAGCCTGCTCGATGGCGCCCCTGGCCACGTAGTGCTTCGAGGTGGTCGAGGCTTCTTCGTGCGAGAGATGATCCGCGATGCGGTCGGCCAGCTCGCCGGTCTGAGCGAGGAGGGTAGCCGCAGTGCCCTTCAGCGCGTGCGGGCAGACATACGGCACGTCCGCCGCCTTGCAGAAGCGCACCATGGCCTCTTCCAGCCAGCGACGCGTGTGGTGGCCGGTCTCGGTGTACGGCGTCTTGAACAGCGGCTCGAAGGGCTGCCGGCCGTCTACAAGCTTCCGTAGCAGCGGCTGCAGCACCTCGGGGATCTTCCTCGGACGGTTCGACTTGAGGGTCTTGCCGTCGTAGACGCGAAGAACGGTCGCGTCGAGATCCACGTCGCGCACCACGCGTCGGGAGACGTCTCCCGATCGCAGGGCCATGAGCAGCGCCATCAGAATACCGAGCGCTGCTTGATCGCCAGACTCCGCTCGCGCGAGGCAATGCGCGTACAGCTTTCGCGTCTCGTCGCCGGTGTGCTGTTGCTTGCCGGCATTGCGCCGGCCGACGCCTTTGACGCTTGCGAGCGGATTCACCTGCAGCCATCCGAGGCGAGGTGAAGCGCGTTCGCGTTTTCTTTGACGAGCGGGTTGCGCGCTTTGTCCGTCGTCGCCAGTGGCATCCGACGCAACGAATCCGGAACGTGTCTGGTGGAATCGAGCTGACGATGGATGTCGCCGGAACGCTCGAGGTCGCCAACTGGGTTCTCGGATTCGGCGACAAGGCGATGGTCTTGGAGCCCCCGGAGCTACGGTCCGACATTGCCAACGAACTCAGTCGAGCCGCGAGCGCCTATTCGCGATAATTAGGTCGCGAATTTCCTCCTGTCGCAACCTGTCGTGACTGCTCAAGTATCGACGCGAGTCTTCTTGGCCCTCTGCGTTCTATCCCCCGACGAGAAGGTCGCGATTGTGAATCTCATCGCGATCGATTCCTGAGAGGCTGATGCCGACGGGGTTGTCCGCGGCGCTAGCTTCACTCAGCGACGCTTGGAACCGCTGAATGGCCGTTACATAGACTTCTGTGCGTTGGTCCGAGCGGACGACAGCGAGCCGATCTCCGACCCGGACCGTGCCGGATTCGATGTAGCCCGTCACCGTCGGTCCGAGACCGCGGATCTCGTAGATGTTCCCGATGAGCATCCTGAACGCGGGCACGCGCACTTCATTGTTCTTACGATTCATGCTGGACCCAAGCCCCGCGCGTAGTCATGCCAGTAGGCGGCGTTCGCACTCGTCTGTTTCACGATCCGTTGAGCGGCCGGGGCTGCGGGCCAGAATTCGAGCAGGTACGAGTCGATGATAGGCTCACCGTCGACGACGGTGTCTTGTTCGTGCGCCGCATCCATGCCGCGTGCGCTGTAACGAACGCGGTAGTCGCGGTGCTCGATGGCGAGGGGATAGGTCGCCTGCGCCGCCCATTCGGTGAGTTGAACGTCCTGCGTCGCCGGTCTGAACGACACCTCGACGATGTCTTCGAACGTTTCGTCCACGGGCGGCTCATCACCATGGATGCGTACTTCAAAGCCGACGGTGCCAGTGTGAAGCCCAGTAATGAGGAAAAGCGCCCCTGGAATTCTCGCTCCGCAGAGCCCTTGCGGCTGCCCGCGAAAGTTCTGTTCCATGTCGGCGTCGGGGTGCTCTCCTCCACTCTCGACGTATGCTTGGCCGTAGTGGACATGGAGCGTGTTGAGCATGACGAATGCCTCATTATGAACAATTGGCGTGACTGGCTTGGCAACGATAATCGCTACCTTTCATGGTCCAGTAGGATCTTCTCACAGGGGTGCTGATGTCTAAGAGTTCGACTGAATCCAAGGCACGCGCACCAGGTGGAATCGTCTTCATGCCGCCGGGCGCGAGTTTTGGCTCAGACACGCGCCACGCCATCCTTGAGATCAAGGGCGCCATATCTTCTATGGTTGCAGCGCCGCTTCCAGGGGCTCTGTTGGTCCGCGGTAACAGCACCGATCCTGTCGACGATCATCACCTGACGATTCACGACAACCTTATGGTGCACCTCAAGAGTGCAGCGGCGACGATCGAACTCGCGCCCGCAGGAGTTGTGGATGGCGCCCTAGTTTCAGACGTGATTCACCTTGTTACCGTCGCAGCGGCGCCACCCGGATCGACAGAGCCTCATGTTGGTCGGCACCAAAGTAAGTGGGAAGGGGCATTCGCCGCCTTCTCGCTCGCGCCCGACGACAAATACGATCCCGTGACGACCCGCCTCGTTGTTGACGTTTGGGCAACCAAAAGAGAGTTTGCCGCGCCGGGGCGCCTTCCAGCGCAATGGCCCGGAGTGCGCCCTGCTGTTTCGAATAGTGGAACTACGGTATTGGGCCCGGTGCCAGCGGAGTGGGCCTTTCGTCGAGAGCCGAGGCCTGACTGCGTCTTCTATTGCCGATGCTGGTACCTTGAGAGTTTGGAGTACGGGGGAGCACCGCTCATCACGGCACCAACGACGCGACAATTCAGCACCGAGGAGCTGCTAGCTTTTGCGCGCAAGCCTTTGACGTACGACATCCGTGGGTCGGGGCCAGCAGTTACTCTCACGTTCGGCCAATTTACGTTCCGCCTCAGCGTCGATGAGGCGCGCGCTTTAGCAACGACGATCGAGAATGCGTCGCCGATTGAGGTGGATGGCGTCAGCGTTATTCCGGTCGCTGTCGCAAACGGAAAGATGCTGTTTCACCTGCCGCCCGACGAGGCGGCGAAGGTGCCCGGATTCTTGCGATCGGCGAGCGAAGCCGCGCTCAAGTAACGCGTCGTTCTAGGACGACATCGACATCACGCGTGGCTGCATGCGTTCGTCCTCGACTTCTTCACTCTGAATCTTCCTGCTCGCACGATAATAATTCAGCCGAACGAAGAATCGACGTTCCGAGTATTCGCCGCTTCGTTCGAACAGAAATTGACCCTCAATATAGTGAGCGGACGAGCCGGCGAAGATTTCCTCGTCTCTTTCGCGTGACCATTCGGATCGAGAGCCGTCGGCAATCGTTAGGAAGCGAAAGCGGACGGTCTGCTGTGGCAGCAGTTGGGCTATCTCGACCGCTAGGTTCGCCGCGGGGGCTTGTGACGCATCTCCGTGAACCGTGACCTGCCCTCCGCCGCTTGCAGAGGCGAGAAACTCCATTCGCTCAGGTTTTAACGTCACAGCAGTGCCGGCAGGCCCGTCAACCCGGGTTGCAATTACCAATTCAGGTAACTGCATACGAAAGCGGATGGAGGAGACCGCCTTCGGATCTCCGGTCGAGATGGAGAATACGTGCTCGCGGAGCGTCGCGAAGGCTTCGGATGAGATCGTCCCTGGCGACGTCGGAAGGGTCAGGCCGCTTAATGTTTCCAACGTCATCTTCGGGAGAGCGGGGATTGTCGAAGGTCCTCCAGGTGTCGTGAGTGTCGGACCCACAGAATCCGAGAAATCGCGGAGCAGTTGAAATGCAAACGCAGCGGCATTGCGCGCCGCCAACTCCTGTGTTCCGGACGCATCCGCATTCGGCTTGTCATCAAGCAGGTCGGAGACTCCACGAAGGACGATCGCCGAAACGCCCGTCATCGCGTGAATTGCCTTCAAGAAACCATACCCTTCCATCTCGACGGCGAGAGCATCTCCATACGTCTGGCCGAGCAACTTCGCTACCGACGACTCCGACGACCCGACAAGTTTCTCTCCCGACGCTATCGGCTTGACGAAGACCGAGGGAGCCGGCGCGGGCCTAGGTGAAACCAGCTTCGTCCAGTCGTCCGTCGTCGACGCGTGGAACGCCAACTGGACCAGAGCATATGAGCCATCAACAACCTCAGGTCGCGGCAGAAATTTCTTCCCCGTAGCCTTACCCGATTCGTATCCGTAGACCTTCTCGCTAGCGACGACATCGCCGTGCTTGACGTCCTTACGTCCGCCAGCAACTCCAACGAAGAACATTGTCTCCGGTTTGAAATGAGTCGCAGCGCGCTCTGCTTCCTGTGCCGCTCGTGCGTTGCCGGCGCCTACGACCGCGACAGAAACGGTCCATTCCTCCCCGTCGCCGAACGTGCCGGTCGTATACATCGTGCCGTTCGGATGTCGCTCTTTTCGGAGATCACGTAAATGCGCAACGACCGCTTTGAATTCGAGAGTTAGCGCAGTGAGGATGACCGCGCGGTGACGCGCTCGAGCTTCTGGTTGCTTCCTGATCTCTGCGGGCGTTGTCGCCGGTTGGGTCGAACTAGGCGGAGCCGGCTGTGCCTGAGGCGAGTCTCCTTCCGGCGCCGCGGCTGCCGCGGCGAGTAATACTTCTCGAATGATTGCTAGAGGGTTCCTTCCGAGCGACGCCGACACCTGAAGATCGCCCTGATTTCCGACGGCGAATGTTTTGACTGCCATTTGCGCTACGAGAAAGTTCGTTTCCTCAGTCCCGTGTAGCCGATACGCGCCTAGGTCGAGATGCTGAAGCATCTCGTGAATCACTGAGACCTTTGAGTGATGGAGAGACCGATCGACGTAGAAGTTCCCCGGCTCCCATCGGGTTGTTGGAAAGTCAGCGTCGAGCTGCGTGACAATCTGTCGCGGGGTGAACTTGGCCATCGCCTCCCCAGTGTACGCGATCCGACGAAGCCGGCGCGTATCGCATCACGTCACACACACACTATTTGCGGTACGCTTGCGTGGTGGGAATCAGTCTCGCAATCGTACTGGGTCACCAGCTCAGCGCCGACGATGTTCGCGGCTTGCCAGATCGCGTCTTCTCCTGTGCGCCGATGCGAGAGGCAGCCGAGGCTCTCTGGACAACGATGCTGCCGCGATGGGGCAATCTCGGCGCAGTTGACGAGTTCAGGAGCCTGATTCCTGACCAGTTCAGTGCAATGAATATCGAAGCTGCGTGGGAGCAGACGGCTCCTGGGGCAGAAGAGCTCGTGACATTCCATTGGGCCGGGTTCCGCCTGGTATTTGGCCGGCGGGCGATATTCGCAGCCCACCTTGAGAAGCTCATAGGGTTCGTCCTGAACCTTGATGGCTTGCGCGAGCCACTGAGAGCGTGCGCACGTGCGCTCGCGAGGCAACTGCGGTCGCCGCTCGTCGCGTACGGCCCAGACTCCGCGTTACCGTTCGAGCGCACCTTCGATTCAGTCATCGACGGCCACAGTCTCGATGACGTGTTGGTGCGGGCAGCGGAGCTTTGCGGCGAGCCAGCGCAGCAGATCGAAGGCATGATGTTCGACGGACGCGAATGTCGAGAACAGCATGGCTATTTCGTTGAGGTCATTGATTACGTCCGATAGCGCGCACAGTGGCAGCGCAGCGGTGGCGGCGTGACAGCCACGACGCAGGCGTGCCCGTGTTGTGGCTATGCCACGCTGAGTGAGCGTGGTGGTTTCGAGATCTGTGAAGTCTGCTTCTGGGAAGACGATGGTCAGGACAGCGAGGACGCAGATATTGAACGTGGTGGTCCGAACCAGACAAGCCTGACCGTGGCTCGTCGCAACTATCTCAAGTATCGGGCCAGTGATGAGCGCGCCGTCGCACACGTAAGATCGCCGCGTAGCGACGAGCCGCGGCTACGCCGCTTCGTCATCGACGGCGAAGAGGTGGTGGAGGAGTAGAGGCTCTTGGTACCAAAGATTCCGACACAGGTCGCGAACGCAACCATCAAGCCGGACACTGCATGCTCGATACAGGACCGCTGGATCGTTGCAGGGCGCCGACCGCGGGGCCCCCTCGCGATCCTCAACAAGCTCTCCGGTTCGCCGGAGCGCGCCGTGCTTTTTGCCAGCAGCGACGATGGTCAAACGTGGACAGAGTTGCCCTTGCGCATCTCAGTCGCGCAATTGTGGTTGCCACGCGCGTGGCTCAATTGGCCGCCAGACGAAATTGACGTGATCGCGAACGAACTCGGAACGCTCGTCATCTACTTCGAGGACGGATGGATCACATGGGAGCGTGGGTGCAGGTGGAAAGCGAGTTACCAGCCGTCGACTCGGTCCTGGCACGTCACGAAACTCGAGTGCGGTTAGCATGCGGTTCGTTGGGGACGGCCCTGGTGTGGTGACTATGCCTTCGGGGGAAAACTCACGCCGATGGCAGCACAGTAGCGCTGCATAGTCGACAGCTTCACATCGGCTCCCGCTTCAAGCTTGGAAACGACGGAGGCAGAGGTGTTCATCTTCGCGGCGACGATCGTCTGCGACAGATGTCGCGCTTCCCGCCGGCTCGCGAGCCACTTCGCAATCTCTCGGCGCCGCTCGGCCTCTGCAACGAGCTTCGGGAACTTAGCGTTCTTGGCGCGACGCTCAGCGATCACCTCGTCAAGAAAGTCTTCGTCAGCCATCGGATCCTCTGGGATCTCAATCTAGCACTCAAGGCGTTACTGTCAACGCCATAGCTCAGGAGCTATGGCGTTTAAGCTAATTCTTCAAAGCTTTGCCGCGCTTGCGCCAGTCAGTCAGACGTCTCTCGGCCAGATCGATCTCTGCAGGCGGGCACTTTTGGCCCTTCTTGGCGAAGGCGTTGAGTGATAGCAGGACCTGGCTGTAGCGGCCTTCTGTTGCGAACAGGATGCGAAAGATGCGGTCTTCAGAGCTTGCTCGCACTTCGTAGATCTCGCCGCGGAGGTGGCGGGCGGCAGACTTTCCGCTCGCAAGATAGAGAGCGAGTGGAAGACCATCGCGGTCTGCGATTGCCATGACCTTTGTGGCATTCCCAGCCCGACAGCGGCCGACGAGGTCCCCCCTTTTTTTGCCGGAACGTAGGTCCCGTCGATGTAGCCCT
>DATNAQ010000037.1:0-17414 GCA_035607415.1 Polyangia bacterium | reverse complement strand
AGGGTCGCTTCGGCGAGGCTGGCCTCGGCGGGACTGGCAGACGAAAGGTGCACTCCGAGAGGAACACCCTTGCCGTCGACCAGTACCATGAGCTTTGTCCCCTTACCCTTGCGTGTTTTTCCGACGCAAGCCCCCCCTTTTTGGCGGGAGCGAAAGTCCCGTCCATGAACGCTTCGCTCCAGTCGAGCTGCGCTGCTTCGTCGAGCTGGGCGAGAAATGCTCGCCACAGCTCGAGCCACACGTCCTTGCGCTCCCATTCGCCGAGTCGACGCCAGCATGTCGACGGATCGGATACTCCTTGGGCAGGTCCTTCCATCGAGCGCCGGTCCGGAGAACCCAGAGGATTCCTTCGAAGCACTGGCGATTGTCCGCTGGTGGTCGACCGCCACGCTTGCCCGGCTTCCACTTCGGCAGATGCGGCTCGATCTTGGCCCACTGCTCGTCGGTGAGGCGCTCCATGACAACGGTAGATCACGCCTGATGATCGCCCGCAAAATCTCCAAGTGCTCGGCGGCCAACCGATCGATTTGATCAGACTTTCACGCAGGCAGTTTTGAAACTGCTTCTAGTGTCCCGTGTCGGAAATCCGCGTGCACCGAGGGCGGTGCGGCGCCCCGCGCGCGAGGCGCGACGACCGCGAATACCTGAAGGTGTTTAAGGAAGGAGCAACGAAGCGCCCGGGGATGTCGCGACGCCCGAATGCTAGCGAATTTCCGACTCGGGACACCAACCGGCGCGCCGCGACCTTCACGGCGAGCAGCTCCCCGTGCTGTCGCACGTCGCAGCGGGGCACGCGATCGCGCACTGAGAAAACGTGCAATTGGCGAACGTCGATTTGAACGCCGCGGCGCCCGCGCCATTCACGGATCGCAGATCGCACGACGCGCCGAGCTCGCACAACGGCTTGCAGTCTGCATCCTGACCGCAGCTCTTGTGGGCCGCGACGAACGAGTCGACCGTCGACGGATCGCAGGCGGGGTTGCAAAAACAGGAGACCACGCCAGGCGCGTCGCCGCCGGAGCATTGTCCGAGGCTGCACGGGTCGGTGGCAAAGCAGCTGCACGCCGACGCTTCGCTGGTCACGTCGCACGAGGCGGGCAGATCGACGCACGCGGGCTGCCCACTCGCCGTGCAGCCGGGCGACCCGTTCGCGTCGCTGCAGCCGGCGCCTGGCGACGAAGTGCCGGGCGGGCAGGAGCCGTCGCTGTTCTTGGGAACGCAGGAGATGCCCGCGTAACAAGGCTCGACGCAAACCTGATTGACTCCACAGGTCATGTTGCCGCACGGAACCGCTTCGGGCCCCGGCAGGCAACACTGGCCGGCAACGCCACCGACGCCGCCGAAGCTGCAGGTCGTGCCGATGTGTCCTCGTGGGCAATCGATCGGATTTGCCACACAGGTGCCGCCGCTCGCCGAGCACGGATCCATCCCACCGCCGCCGCCACCGCCGCCGCTGCAGACGCTGATGACGGATCCGAGCTGAGGGCAGTCGTTGCTACAGCAATCGGCGTTGCGCGCGCAGCGACCGCCGTTTGCGACGCACACGGGCGGCCCCATGTCGCCGTTCGCGCAGCTGCTGGGGAGACAGCAACCTCTGCTCTCGCCACCCGCGCTGTCGCACGCGACGCTCGGGCTCCACTGGCCACAGGGACAGCCGGCAGGGAACGCGGCGCACTCTCCACCGGCCGAAGCACACGCCGAAGCACCGAGGTTGATCGATGTGCAGCCGCACCACAGCGTCAGCCCGAGCAGCGTCGCCCCCAGCAGTGTTCGCATCCGACCCTCCATCGGATCATGGGCGCGAGCGGCTGTCGCTTTTCGAAGAATCTTCGCGAAGCACCGAATCGGCGACGGCGTGGAAGCGGCCCGCCGGAAACTCGTCCACGTAGCGCGCCGCCCATCGCCGCGCCGCGCTCGCGTCGCGATCGGCCACGGCCGCTTCGATCTGCAGCGCGACCGCGTCCTCCGCGAGCGCACCGTGGGGAAAGCGGCTCAAGTAGTCGCCGAGCAGCTCTCGGGCGCGGCTCGCCCGTCCGTCGACGCGAAGCGCGCGCACGGCGGCGTGCACGAGCACGCTCTCCTGCGGATCGAGCGGTGAGGTCGACCGCGACGGCGGCGGTGGGCTCGTCTCGATCGGTTTCGCCGCGACGGATTCGGCGGCCGCCTCGACCGCGACGACGCGCTTGCGGCGCTGCACGTGTGCCGGCGGCGCAACGGCGCGCACCACCGACGGCGCCGGCGCGCTGTCGGCCGGCGCCGTCGTCGGAGACGGGCTCGCGGCCGGCGCCACCGCTGGACGTACGGCAAGCGGCGCCGGAGCCGTTGCCGTCGCCGTCGCCGTCGGACGCGCCGGCGCCAGCCAGCGACGCGCGATGCCCCACATCGCGCTCGCCGTGCCGGCAAACAGCAACACGCACAGCGCGGCGAATGCGGGACGCACGCGCAACGCCCGGCGACGCGGACGCTCGAGGCGCCCGAGCACGCGCGCTTGCATGGCGAGGTCGGGCGCCGTCGGCGGCTGGCTCTGGCAGAGCCGCTCGAGCGCGGCCCAGCTCGGATCTGCCGCGTCGCCGTCTCTCAGACGCTCGTTCTTCATGAGCGCTCCTTGCGTCTCTGCTGCTCGATCCGGCGATGTAGCTCCTTGCGTGCGTAGTGGATGCGCATCGAGACCGCGGTCTCACTGGCCCCCACGACGCCGGCGATCTCCGACGTAGAGTAGCCTTCGATCTCGAACAACCAGAAGACCACGCGCTGTTGCTCTTTGAGCTCGCCGAGCAGGCGCCGCAGCTCCTGTTGCGCGTCCGCGATCTCGCAGGAGCGCAACGGATCGGGCGCCGTCGTCGGCACCTGGGCGAGCTCGGACTCGGGCGCGCGGAAGACGAGGCGGCGAAACCAGGCGCGCCGGCGCTGATCGCTCGCAGTTTGCGCAGCGATCTTGTAGAGCCAACCGGGCAGATTGCGGCCGTCGAAGGCGGCGAGCTTGCGGCGAACGACGAGGAACGTCTCCTGCGCGACGTCCTCGATCTCGCTGGTCGGCGTGCCGAGCGCACGCAACCAGGTCACCACCGGGGTGAACCAGTCGCGATAGACACTGGTGAAGTCGGCCACCGGGCTGACCACCAGCGACGGCTTCTCTATCGATCCGACCCGCATCCTTGTCTATTAATGGGTGGCACGCGCCATCTCTTTTCAGGGTTTCCGTAGGCGAAAAACCGGTCCCAGCCCGAACCCGATCCACACGCGCTGCGTCTGCCCCACCACGCCCACCGGATCGACCGTGACGTCGAGCGGATGAAACGCGACGTCGACGGCGGCGGCCAGCTCGACGCCGAGCCGGGCAGACACCCACCACCGCAGGCCTAACACGAGCCGCGCCGCCGGATCAAATCGCGCGCTCGACCGCGCAGGAGAGACGTCGCGCCCTTCGACCAGGAGCGCGGCTGCGCTGAACGCGGCCGTTCCGCTGAGCTCCAATCGACCGCGTCGCCACGCCGCGCGCGCGCCGATATCGACGGGGATGCGCGTCAACCGAGCGCTCGCGATGCCGAAGCGCTCGGTCACCGGCGCAAGACCTCGCACGCCCACGCTTGCCGCGATGAAGCGCCATCCAACGTCGAGCCTCAGCTCGCCGCCGCCAGTGACGAGGAGGCTGCCGCCGGCGGCGCCCGGCCCGAGCGCGAGCTGCCCGCTCGCGACCAGGTCCACGAAGTAGCGCCGGCGCGCCGGCCGCGGCACCTCTTCGACTCGCGGAGGCGCGAGGATGAGATCGACGACGACCGCGACGGCGTGCGCACGATCCGCGCAGCGTCGCTTGGGGTCTTCGAGAATGCGCTCGGCACCTAGCGTCGTCACGCGATAGCGCGCGCCTTCGTCGCTCACGTGGACGCGGATCGCGTCCGGCACATCGGCGAACGACGCGCGCGGCATGAGGGCCTGCAGCTCGCTCGAGACCGACGGAGCGTCGGGGCATCCGTCACTCTCGACGAACATGGCCCGAGGCGCGTCGGCGAAGGCAGGCGCCGCGCAGAGCATGCAGATGAGGCAGGCTCCGCGCGTGCGCATTGCGCCGAGCATAGGCCATTCGTTTGTCGAGCTCATTTACATCTTCCCGGGAACGTTCTATTGCATCTGGCTATGGCCCTGCCGACCGATCGAGGCGTTCCGTCAGGAGCAGGTGGGTTGCCCGGGCTGTGCAGCGTCTGCTGCGTCGCTCCGGCGTTGATCGCCGTCGAGACGAACGGGCTCCCGCAGAGTCGATCGACCCTGTGCAAGGCTTGCTTCGCCGTGCGCGTCCGCGAGCAGCGAGCCCGTCGCGTCACGCCCATCGGCGGCGTGCCGATCAACATTCCGCGCGGCCACTAGCGTCGAGATGGGCGCCGGCGCCAACGCGGAGCTGACGAGCGAGTTTCCCGGCACGTCGCGTTTCCGCGTGCTGCGCCGGCTGGGCGAGGGCGGCATGGGCGTGGTCTACGAGGCGCTCGACGTCGAGACCAACACGCGCGTGGGGCTCAAGACGATCGCCGCGCCCGAGACCGGCTCGCTGCGCCGCTTCAAGAACGAATTCCGCGCGCTCCAGGGCATCGAGCACCGCAACCTCGTCAGCCTGTACGAGCTGATGCACGAAAACGGCCGCTGGTTTTTCACGATGGAGCTCGTCGAGGGCGTCGACTTTCTGCGGCACGTGCGCTCCGGCGACGACGAATCGCAGCGGCGCACCGACGAGCAGACCAAACCATCTCGGCTGCTCTCGGCGCCAGAGACCCGTGCCGCCGACGAGGCGCGGCCACCCGGACAGTACGACGAGGCGCGCCTGCGCAGCGCCCTCGAGCAGCTGGCGCATGGCTTGATGGCGCTGCACCGCGCCGGCAAGGTGCACCGGGACATCAAGCCGTCCAACATCCTCGTCGACGGCGCCGGACGCGTCGCCCTCCTCGACTTCGGTCTCGTCACCGACGTGAGCCGCGCGGGCTGCGACGATCTGGCCGGCACGCTCATCTTCATGGCGCCCGAGCAGGGAACCTCGGCGCCGCTGTCGCCGGCCGCCGATTGGTACTCGGTCGGCATGCTGCTCTACCTCGCGCTCACCGGGCGCGAGCCGTTTTTCGGGCCGCCCCCCGAGGTATTGACGCTCAAGCGCACGGTCGATCCGCTGCGGCCGCGCCTCGTCGACGAGCGGGTGCCGGCCGATCTCGACGAGCTGTGCATGGCGCTCCTACAGCGTACGCCCTCGGCGCGGCCCAACGGGCGGCAGGTGCTGGAGTGGCTTCGCACCGCGCGGCCGGGCGACGAGGACGAGTCGGCGACGGAACGGCTGTTCGTAGGGCGCGAGCAGCCGCTGTCCGAGCTCGGCGCCGCGCTCGACGACACCCGCGGCGGCCGTGCGGTGTCGGTGTTGGTCGACGGCGAATCCGGCGTGGGCAAGACCACGCTGGCGCGCCACTTCCTCGACGGCGTGCGGGCGCGCTTCGCCGACGCGCTGGTGCTCACCGGCCGCTGCTACGAGCGCGAGTCGGTGCCGTACAAGGCGTTCGACGAGATCATCGATGCGCTCGGCCACTTCCTTTCGCAGCAGCCCCGCCCTCAGGTAGAGGCGCTTTTGCCTTCGGACCTCGGGCACGTCGCGCAAGTGTTCCCGGTGCTGGGCTCGCTGGCGGGCGAGCCGAGCCCGGTCCATCGGTCGGCCGGCGACGCGCTCGAGGTGCGCCGCGCCGTCTTCACCACCGTGCGCGAGATCCTGCGCCGTATCGGCGCGCGCCGCCCGCTCGTTCTGCACATCGACGATCTGCATTGGGCCGACGAGGACAGCTTGCTCCTCTTGGACGCAATCCTGCGCGGGCCCGACGCGCCTCCGCTGCTCCTGGTGGCGACGCTGCGCCACGCGCTCCAGGGCGCGCATCCGGAAGCCATGGCTGAACGCGTGCCGGGCGACGTGCGCCGCATCCACCTATCGCCGCTTTTGCCCGACGAGGCGCGGGCGCTCACCGGCCAGCTGTTGCGGCTCTCGTCGAAGGTGGCGCCGTTCGAGGACGCCACGATCGCGCGCGACACCGCCGGCCACCCGCTCTTCATCGAGGCGCTGGTGCAATACCGTCTCACCGTCGATCGCGACGGCGGCCCGGCGCGGCTCGAGGAGGCGCTGTGGACCCGCATCGAGCGGCTCCCGCCGCCCGCGCGACGACTGCTCGAAGCCGTGGCGTCGGCTGGCCGGCCGCTCGAACAGGAGGTGGCCGCCGCCGCCGTCGCTCTCGAATGGGGCGACTTCAGCCGCCAGATGGCGCTCTTGCGCGCCTCTCACCTGTTGCGGACCAGCGGCGCGCGCCCCTCCGATCGCGTCGAGACCTACCACGATCGCGTGCGCGAGACGGTGATGGCGCACGTTCCGCCCGACGCCCAGCAGGGCTGGCACGCGCGGTTGGCCGGCGCGTTCGAGGCGTGCGCCCGCGGGGATGCCGAGACGCTGGCCGTGCACCTGCGCGAAGCGGGCGAGCTGGCCCGCGCGATCCACTACTTCGGCCTCGCCGCGGATCGGGCGCAGCAAACGCTCGCGTTCGATCGCGCGGCGCGGTTGTATCGCCAGTGCCTGGCGCTCGTGGCCGACGCGACGCCCGAGGCACACGCGCTGCAGATCAAGCTCGGCGACGCGCTCGCCAACGCCGGCCGCGGCGAAGCGGCGGCTGCCGCCTACCAGACGGCCGCGCGGCGCGCGGCATCGCCGATGCTCGCCATCGACCTGCGACGCCGCGCCGCCGAGCAGCTGCTTCGCGTCGGCCGCATCGACGAGGCGACCGTGGTGTTGAGCTCGGTCCTGTCCGCGATCGGCCTGCGCATGCCGTCGCGGCCGGAGCTCGCGCTCGTCGAGCTCGGCGCGCGCATGGTGCAACTGCGGCTGCGCGGCTTCCGCTACCGGGAGCGCGCCGCCGCAGAGTTGCCGGCGCTGGTGCGCGCGCGCATCGACACCTGCTGGTCGATCGGGTGCGGGCTGACCGTCATCGATCATATCCGCGGCGCGGTCTTCCAGGAGCGCCATCTCCTGTTGGCGCTCGACGCCGGCGAGCCCTACCGGATCGCGCGCGCGTTCGTGGTCGAAGCCTTCCTGCTGGCGACGCGCGGCCGTCGCTCGCAGGCGCTGGCGTTCCGGCTCACCGACGAAGCGGAGGCGATCGCCGGTCGGCTCGGCTCGCCACACCTCGACGCGCTGGTCCACATGGCGCGCGCCGTGCTCTCGCAGTTCGGCGGTGACTTGAGAGACGCGCTCGCCCGCTGGGAGCGCGCCGCGGCCGAGCTACGCACCCGCTGCACCGACGTCGCGTGGGAGACGACAAACGTCGGCTTCTTCACGCTGCAGACGCTCGGCTGGCTGGGCGAGGTGGGCGAGCTGTCGCGCCGACTGCCCGAGCTCATCGAGGCCGCCGAGGAGCGCGGTGATCGCTACTCGGGCTCCGTGCTGCGCACCGGCTGGAACATCCTGCCCGGCCTCGCCGCCGACGATCCGACCGCGACCCGGCAGGAGCTGGCCGAAGCGGTGGCGCGCTGGCAGGCCGGCGGCTTTCACGTGCAGCACTGCCTGGCGCTGCACGCCCATGTTCAGCTGGCGCTCTACGAAGGACGCGCCGAGGACGCGCGCCGTCTCCTCGAAAGCCGCTGGCCCGGCCTGCGCCGATCGCTGTTGCTGCAGATCCATCCTCTGCGACTCGATCTCTTGTCCCTGCGCCTGCGTTGCGCGATCGCGTGCGCCGAGCGCCAGGGATGGTCGGCGGCTCGCTGCTCCGACGCCGAGCGCGTCGCGCGCCTCATCCTCGAGCACAAGCGTCCTTGGTCGACCCCGCTGGCGCAGCTCGGCCTGGCGGGCATCGCGGTCGGCCGCGGCCGCCCCGACCTGGCGATCGCCGAGCTCTCCAAGGCGCGGCGCGGCTGCGAGGCGACCGGCATGGGCCTGTTCGCGGCGGCGGCGCAGCGAATCCACGGGCAACTGGTGGGCGGCGATGAAGGCAGCACGGCGGTGGCTGCGGCCGATCGTTGGATGGCGGCGCAGGGCATCCGCAATCCGGCGCGACTGGTCGCGCTGCTGGCGCCCGGTTTCGCGCGCGCCGATCACTGAAGCGAGAGGCCGGGAAAGCGAGAAGCCCGGCCCTTCGCCGCGGCGGACGACGCCGGCGAGTCGGTTCAACTCTTGGGGGGCGACGGCCGCCGTCCAGCAGGCCGGCGCGGCGCCCGCTGGCCCAGCGGCAACATGATCGCGAGCGACAGGCAGAGCGCCGCGAACACCAGCGCGATGATCCCGAGCCGGAGCGCCGTTGCGTTCTTCCAACCGCGGTTGCCGCTGACGACGATGTTCATCTTCGTGCCGATGTCGTCGACGGTCGCGTCCTCTACGGTTCCGCGAACCACTCGCCGCTGCCGGCCGCCCGGCTCGTCGACGGTCCAGGTGCCCTTGCAGCTCAGCTGGCGTCCCGCGGTGACGGCCTCGCAGTCCACGATCGTCGCGACGACCGGTGTCCCGCTGTGATGGAGCGCGATCATGTGAATCCCGCCGTATGCGAGCGCGCCGGCAGCGGCAACGAACCCGATCACCACGACGATCATTCCCCAGTTTTTCATCGCAACTCCGACGGAAGCCTGCAAACGCATCTGGGCGCGCCGTCCTTCCGAACGCTCGCGCGTCGGATCGCGGCTCCCTTCGCCGAGAAGCGGATGTTCTGGACCCCTTGCTGCCGCCACTGGCCGCGCTCGAGCCAGCGGCGCGCACCTTCCGAGTAGCCGATCGGATGGTCGTCGCTCGCGCCGGTCACGACGTTGGTCGCGGTGACGGCAAACGCCAGCTTCTTTCGCAGCTGCCGCGCCACCTTTTCAAACAGCCGGACCACCGTCGGGTTCTTCGTCGTCAGGTGGGTCGTCAGGTCGCTCCACTCGCTCTGGCCACCCACGTCGGCGAGGTACAAGGTGTCGCCTTCGAGGCGCGGCAGCTTCGCCGTAATCCACCCCTCCTTTGCCGGTTGGACGCCGCGCATCGTGGCAGGCTGGGCAGCTCCGCGCGGACCGATGAAGACGGCGTCACCCGGGCGCGGCGGTTCGGCGCTGCCGATCAGCCTGAGCTCCAGCGCCGGAAGAGTGCCTTCGACGAACTCATCGAGCTCCGCCGGCAACATGAAGAACGGAAGGAGCCTCGCGCTCATCCTCTTTACCTACCATAGGGAGTTTTCCGGTGGCATCGCGCCGTTCAGACTACCGATGCCGAGGGCGGCGTAGCTCGCGACCACGCACGACAGAAATCGCTTCGGACGACGTCGCCGGAGTCCTTCGATCGCGAATCGCGTGAGCCGATGACCTGATGACCGGCGCTATTTCTTCCAGGTGCCGCCGCTCTCGACGCGCTTCTTGATGGCGCGCAAGAAGTCGGGCATCGCGCGGCGTTGCATGTACGACTGGATCGACTGCGGCACCTTGAGCCCGCTGTCGACGTACGTGCGATAGACGAGCAGCGTCCGCCCTGGCCCCAGCTCGCTCAACCGGTAGTCGCCCTCGACGTCGGCGACGGTGTTGTCGCGAGCGCTCTTGTCCAGTACCCACGAGATGGTGTGTGTCGCCTCGTCGAAGCGGTACCAGGCGGTGTAGCGCGCAGTGGTGACGGTCGCGTCGATCTCCTGGCGTATGCGCTGCCGCCCCGGCTGTCGCTCGAGGATCGTCACCGACTTGACCCGCGGAATGTATTCGGCGCGATCGTCGTAACGCGCGATCGTGGCCCAGACCTCGCCGATGGAGCGATCGATGACAATGGCGCCGAGCCCGCGCCCGGCAGACTTCCCGTTGGCGTTGGTGAAGGCTTCGGTCCGTGTCGGCACCTTGCCGGCGATCGCGTCCTTCATCTCGGCGTCGCTGAGCCCAGCGACGGCGACCGCGGCGGCGATGCACAACCCGAGCGACATGCGTGGACTATGGCACACCTCGGCGCGTTCGCCCGCGCGCTGGCCACGATACGCTCCCTGGGTCGCGTCTCCCGCTGACTCCAGCGCACGACGCGCTATGATGCGCCCGTGTCGTTCCGCATGATCGCCGCCGGCGCGCTCCTCGCTGCCTCCTGCACGAGCACGCCGAAACCGCCGCCCGCCACGCAGCCCGGCTTCGCCGCCGATTCGCCGGCGCGCGCCGTCGACCCGTTCATCGGCACGCACGGCGACGGCAACACCTTCCCCGGCGCGACCGTGCCGTGGGGCATGACCTCGCCGAGCCCGCACACGCGCCAGCCGAGCCCCGCCGACATCGTGACCGACGGGTACCTCGCCGGCGCCGGCTACGTCGACGACGATCCGCAGCTGCACGGCTTCGGCCTGACGCACCTGTCGGGCACCGGCTGCCCCGATCTGGGCGCGCCGGTGATCGCCGCCATCACCGGCAAACACCCGGCCTACGACTTCGACAGCTACGCCGCCACGCGCGCCGACGAGCGCGCCTGGCCCGGCTATTACGGCGTCGAGCTCGTCGAGCCAGGCGTGCGCGTCGAGATGACGGCGACCCCACGCGGCGCCGCCTTCCGCTTCTTCGCGCGCAAGGCCGACACCACCATCCTCGTCGACGCCGCACGCTCGCTCAGCTGGAACGGCAACGACGCGCGCGTCCACGTCGTCAGCACGCGCGAGCTCGAGGGCGACGCGCGTACCGGCGACTTCTGCGTCCAGCCCAACCAGCAACACGTCTACTTCGTCGCGCGCTTCGACCGCGCCGCCACCGCCGCCGGCACCTGGCTCGCCGACCTGCCGTCGAACGCGCCCGACGCCGACGGCATGGCCGGCGCCTGGTTCCGCTTCGCCGACCCCGGCGCGCTCGAGCTCGTCGTCGGCGTCTCCTACGTCAGCGTCGACGGCGCGCGCGCCAACCTCGAGGCCGAGCTCGCCGGCCACACCTTCGACGAGCTGCGCCGCGGCGCCGAGGACGCGTGGGACGCCGCGCTCGGCCGCATCCGCGTCGAGGGCGGCAGCGACGCCGAGCGCACCGTCTTCTACACGGCGCTGTACCACGCGCTCTTGCACCCGAGCCTGGCCAGCGACGTCGACGGCAGCTACCGCCGCTTCGGCGATCAGACCATCGCCGTCGACGCCGCGCACGACCGCTACCACGTCTTCGGCCTGTGGGACACGTACCGCACGGTGCATCCGCTGTTGTCGCTCGTCTATCCCGAGCGGCAGCGCGCGATGGTGCGCTCGCTTCTCGACATGACCCGCGAGGCGGGGGCGCCGCCGATGTGGGAGCTCGCGGGCTACGAGGTGCAAATGATGGTCGGCGATCCGGCCGACATCGTGCTGGCCGACGCCGCCGCCAAGGGGCTCCTCGACGTCGACGATGCACGCGCCGCCTGGCCGGCGCTGCAGGCGGCGGCGCTCGACACGTCGGCCAAGCCGCACCGCCCCGGCATCGCGGCGTACCGCGCGCTCGGCTACGTCCCCGTCGACGAGGAGCCGACGGTGTGGGGCTCGGTCTCGACCACGCTCGAGTACGCGCTCGCCGACGACGCGCTGGTGCGGCTCGGCGCCGCGCTCGGCGTCGACGTCGATCCCGCGCTCGCCACCGGTGCCGCGTCGTGGCAGAACCTCGTCGATCCGACGACGCAGCTCTTCCGCCCGCGCCATCAAGACGGCACCTTCCTCGCTCCCTTCGATCCCGACGCCGTCGACGGTGTGCGCCCGCAAAAGATGTCGGGCGGGCCCGGCTACGTCGAAGGCAGCGCCTGGAACTACGCCTTCTTCGTGCCCGAGGCGGTCGAGGCGCACATCGCCGCGACCGGCGGCGCCGACGCCTGGGTGGCGCGCCTGCAGTCGCTCTTCGACAGCGATCGCTACGTGCTGTGGAACGAGCCCGACATCGCCTTTCCCTACCTGTTCACGCACGTGGCCGGGCAGGGCTACCGCACCGCGGCCGCCGTCGCCGCCGCGCGGCCGCGCTTCTTCACCACCGCGCACGACGGCCTGCCGGGCAACGACGACACCGGCACGCTCTCGGCGTGGTACGTCTGGTCGGCGCTCGGCCTCTACCCCGACGTCCCCGACGGCGGCGACTACGCGCTCGGCACGCCGCTGTTCGACCGCGCGACCGTGACGCTGGCCGGCGGCACGCTCACCCTGGAGGCGCCGCACGCGTCGCCGGCGAGCATCTACGTGAAGTCGGCCACGCTCGACGGGCGCACCGTAGGGCAGCGGCTCGCCTACGGCGACCTCGCCGGCGGCGGCACGCTGCAACTCGTGCTGGGCGACGCGCCGTAGCCAGCTGAACTCGCGCTCGACGACGGCCACTGCGACTACCCACTGCGCGAGCGCATCGGAGGCCGAAGGCGCGACACACTGATCGCTGCGGCGCCGGTTTGTAGCCGCCCAGGCGACGGCCGCCGGGCTCCGACGAGGCGAATCGCCGGCCACGACAGTGGCACGCAAGCTGCTTTGCGAGCCGACCATGCGCTACTCGAATTCCCTACTCTTCCTATCGCTGCTCGCGTTTTCCGCGTGCGACAGCAGCACCGTTCCCCTCTCCATCGACGTTACCGGCATTGCCGACGGCAGTGGCACCGTCGTGGTCACGGGCGACGGCAAGACCGTCCTCACCTGCCACGACCACTGCACGACCGAAGTCGCGCACGGTGCGTCGATCGTGATCACCGCCACGCCCGACGACGGCAGCCGCTTCCTCGCGTACAGCGCGCCGTGCGGGCCCGACGCCGCCTGCACGGTCATGTGGACCGTACCCGGCCACGTCAGCGCGACGTTCCGCCCGAGCGGCAACTTCGCGTTCGTCTCGTCCAAGACCGTATCGATGCCGCTCGGCGACAGCGCAGCCGCATCGCAGACGGCCGCCGACGCCTTCTGCCAGACGCAGGCCGGCGCGGCGGGGCTGCCGGGAACCTACGTCGCGTGGCTGTCGACGTCCGATCGGACGGCGCTGTCCAAGCTGCAGGGCTCGCGCGGCTGGATTCGTCCCGACGGCCAGCCGCTGGCCGATACGCCCTCGAGCATGGCGCACGGCGAGATCTACCACCCGCTCGAGCTCGACGAGAACGGGCTCGCCCCCAACCTCGACCCGGCGGTGCCGTTCACGAAATGGGTCGGCGTCTACTTCACCGGCACGCACGCCGACGGCGTGGCCAGCACCGACAACTGCAGCGACTACACCGCCAACGCGGGTGCCATCACCGTCGGTACCGGGATGAACGGTCCCATCTGGACCGACTTCCCGTTCGGCGGCTCGAACATTCCCGACTGCAGCGTGCCGCTCTCGCTCGCCTGCTTCGAGGTCGGCGCCAGCGTCGACGTCACGCCGCACGATGGTGGGCGCCTCGCCTTCCTCACCGACGGCAAGATCACCCCGTCGACGGACGGCGGGCGCGCCGCCGCCGATCAGCTATGCGCCGCCGAGGCGTCGCAGGCGGGCCTGCCCGGCGAGTACCTGGCGCTGATGGCCACGAGCTCGAAGACCGACGGCGCGCCGCTGTCACGCTTCGACACGTCGGCCGGCGCGCTCCCGTGGGTGCGGCTCGACGGCGTCGCTCTCGGCGCGCACCCGAAGGACCTGGGCGGCCGCACGCTGCTCGCGCCCGTCGGCGTCACGCCCACGCTGCAGTATGTCGACGATTACTTCTGGGCTGGCTCCAACGATCCGCTCACGCCGGCGACGGCGGCCGACCAGAACTGCGCCGACTGGACCGACGCGAGCGCGAAGAGCGAGTCGGGCTCATCTGATCGCAGCGACCTGTGGTTCCACGCGCTCGAGGGCGACCTCTGCCAGTTCCCGCACCGCGTGCTGTGCCTGCAGAAGTAGCCGCGTAGGTTCTGTGCTTCTGCCCGCCGCCCTCATGATTCTCGCCTACTACGAAGCCGCTGAAACATTCTCCTTGGTGCCGCCGCTTACGTCGCGCTTCTCTCGTCGCAGGTGAGTCACGCTTAGTCCGGCTTGACCATCAGCGTCCAGCCGAGTCCAGCGCATGCGCTGTGTTCGGACCGGCAACTTCACGATGCCCGCTGCTGCAAACGCACGGATGACCAGCCAGGTCGGATCGAGCTCAAACCAGCGCACCGCGAAGTTGGGCGACATGCCGAACTTGTGGTGGTTGTTCTGAAACAGCTCCCCGAGCGTGACGAAATCAAAGACCAGCGTGTTGCGCGAGCGATCGCCCGCGTCGGTGGCGAAGTTGCGGTAGCCGTACTTGTGGCCGCACCAGTTCACGATCGCGCCGTGGACCGGGCCCATCAGGAAATGCACCGGCAGAAGGAGAAACCACGCCCAATGCGGGGCAAACGCCGCATAGAAGAGGGTGTATGACGCGCCAAAGGCGATCCTCATTGACCAGCGCTGCGACAGATCGTCGATGAGCCGCCACTCCGGATAGCCTCCGTCGAAGCGCGACTCCGGCTCGACGCGCCGATACGCGTAGTCCTCGTAACGGTGCAAGGTCTGCTTCATCATCGACCAGAGGTTCGAGAACTGGTGCGGCGAGTGCGGGTCGCGCTCGGTATCGCTGAACGCGTGGTGCTGCCGGTGCATGATCGCGTAGGCGCGCGGGTTCAAGAAGGAGGTGCCCTGAACCAGGAAGGAACTCACGTAGAAGAAGCGTTCCCAACCGGGCGCCATGGTGAACATCCGGTGCGCGCCATAACGGTGGTGGAAGAAGGTCTGGAAGAACACGGACAGCACCCAGTGCGCCGCGAAGAATCCAACGATGATCCACATGCGCGAACTCTTAGCGCGCCCCCATCATGCTGGGGTCTCGGCTCTGTCATAGTTCTGTCACGGGTATCAGAGAATCTTGAGGGTGCTCGCCATCGGCGGCGAACTGTGTTTCATCGCGCCGAGATCAGCGACAGGACGCTGCGGGCGGCACGAAGTCGGGCCGTCCGTGGTCAGTTGTTCCAGCAATCGCCGGTCGAGATGAAGCGGCCCACCGACGGGTAGTAGTACGCCCAAATGAAGCACATTTCGTTCGTCTGACCCGACTCGCCGAAGCAGACCTTCGACGTGTCGCTCGAGGTGTTGTAGGTACACTGCCACGCGAGCCCTTCGCCCGGTTGGAACGACAGGACGTTCGCCGTATCGAGGACCTTGAGCTGCGGATTGGACCAATCGGGGTTGTCGAGAAGCTGCGTCGCCATCGGATTGCTCGACGTCGACTTCCAGATCTTGACGTCCAACCCACGGTGATGCTCGTGCGTGGTAAAGGCGAACACGTTCAGCTTGGTGAAGTCGACGCCGTTACCTCCAGTGTACTTGCCGACGGGTAACGCCACGTTTGACATACCGGGACTCAATCCTCCCGCTGGGCACTGCAGAGAAGTGACATTGCCGCACATCATGATGTCGGCGGCCTGGTAGGTCATCGCCGGCCCCGGGGTGAACGTGATGGTTCCCATCCCCTGCACCGCGGTCTGCGTCGCATTCAGATAGTGCGCCTCCAGGCGAATCATCTGTCCCGCCGGAAAGTGGTACGCGACGCCGTCGGGAAGTTGCATCGCCTGCGACGCCGCATCCGCGATGAAGATCGGCGCCTCTCCGTCCAGCACTCCTTGGAAGGAGTTGCATGCCGTCGGCGTCGTCGATTCGGCCGTGGCGTTCGATCGGTACGCGATGAGGTGATGACTTCCGGGCGCCAGCGTCGTCGCGATATTCACGACGTCAATGTCCGCGGTCGTCGGGAGTCGCTGGATTGTGCAGACTGTTGTTTCCTGCCCCGCCGCCACCGGGATTGGTCCTATGCTGACGCTGATAGGGCCACCGACGCTGCCGCCACCGCCACCGCCGCCACCACCGCCGGTTCCGCCACCGCCCGATCCCCCCGTGCCACCACCGCCCGCTCCGCCGCCACCATCCGAATTGTTGCCCGCGCTGTGGCCACAGCCACCGACGACGAGTAGAAGCGACGCGACCAGTGCCATGCGCATTGGATCAAGCCTCCCGCTCATTGTAGGTTGCCCCACTTCGAGAGTTGGGGCCAGCGAATCCTGTTCACGGGTAGGTACTTGTGCCGGGTCGACGAGCAGCTTCTTGTGCGGCGACAGCAGGGCCTTCGTCCAGGTCCGCTCGAGGATGCGACCGTCAGGGAGCCTGCTGGAGCAGCTTCTCCTCGATCTGGCCGAGCGCCTCGGCGCGCAACGGATCGGACCAGACGAGGCTGTTGGTCAGCACAACGAACCCGGCGCCGGTCGCCGGATCGAAGTACATGTCCGTGCTCACGCCCGCGTCGCCGCCGCTGTGGCCGATGAGCTGGCGCATCCCGAGCGGCGCGAACTCCCACGACAGCCCCTCCTCCGACGAGGGCTGCTGTTTGCGCATCTCCTCGACGGAGGCGCGGCTGAGGATCTGCGCGCCGCCAAGCTGGCCGAACTGGATGAACGCCATGAGAAAGCGGGCCAGCTGATTCGCGCTCGTGCGCAGCCCGCCGGCGGGATAGTCCGGATAGCAGAAGTAGCCTTCGGCGGTGTAGCCGCCGTTGCCGTCGGAGTCGTAGGGCATGGCGATGTGCGCGCGGTCGAGATCTGCGAGCCGAAACGAGCTCTCGCTCATGCCGAGCGGGCCGAACAGGTGCTGCTGGCAGTACTGCTGCAGGCTCATGCCGGAGAGCGTCTCGACGAGCTCGCCGGCGAGCGCGATGCCGGCGTTGGAGTACGAGTAGTGCGTGCCGGGCGCGGCGGTGGCGTTCCAGTTCGCCGCGTCGAAGTACATGCCGCCGCTGGTGAGGTAGCCGCGCACGAACGCGTCGAGCGCGATCGGCGAGTCCATGCCGACGACATTGTAGCTGTAGAAGCGCGGCCCGTCCTCGATGCTGGAGGTGTGCGACAAGAGCATGCGCGCCGTGATCGGCGTATTGGGAAATGCGGGATTGCGCACCTGGAAGCCGAGCTTGGCGTCGACGGGATCGTCGAGCGTCAGCTTGCCCTGCTCGACGAGCTGCATGAGCGCGACCGCGGTGACCGTCTTCGAGACCGACGCCAACATGAACAGCGTGTCCGGAGTCGCCGGCCGGCTGTCGGTGAGATCCGCCGTCCCCCAGGCGCGCTCGAGCACGACCTGATCGTTCTTCACGACGGCTGCCGCGAGCGCAGGCACCTCGGCGGTCCTCATGTGCGTGAGCACGTAGTCGTCGAGCGGATCGCCGGCGTCCGTCGACGTCGCGCCGCCGAGATCCGGCATCGCCATCGTCGGTGCGGCGCCCTTGCCACAGCCCACCACCAAGATCACGAGGCAGCACATCGGCTTCATGCGAGACGGTCAGTACCAAGAACCGTGCCGCGTGTAACCGAGCGACCGACCGCGCCGGCTGTTGCGTGGCCGCCGCAGCCCGGTGGGCCAAAACACCAGGTGCCCGAATCCACTCCCGTGAATTCGGCACCTGGTTTCTCAAGTGACCCCACGGTTAACGGTCTCAAGCTGGATCGCGAATATCG
>DATNAQ010000013.1:0-7204 GCA_035607415.1 Polyangia bacterium | reverse complement strand
TCGGCGACGAGGCGCATGGTGATGACGGCGGCGAGGAACATGACGAAGAGCCAGAAGAGGACGGTGCCGCCGAAGAAGTATTGGAGGACGGCGCCGTGCTGCAGCGGGCGCTCGTTGAGGATGCGCAGGAAGAGCCAGAAGCTGTAGCCCTGGACGAGGAGGAACAAGGTGGCGATGAGGTACGAGACCGGCGAGACGAAGTAGGCGGCGAGCTCGCGCCGGGCGACGACGAGGGTCTTTGCGAGGGCGCTCGTTTGCGCGGGTGGGGGCGCGGGCGCGCTCGGGCTCGGCGGCGCGGTGGTCGGTGCACCGTCGGGCGGCTTCGCGCCATCGGGCGGCTTCGCGCCATCGGGCGGCTTCGCGCTCTCGGGCGTCTTCGCGCCGTCGGGCGTCTTCGCGCCGTCGGGCGTCTTGGCGCCCTCGGGCAACTTCGGATCTTGCGGCTCGCTCATGCGCGCACCGTCAGTTGGGCGAAGAGGCGTTCGAGCGAGAGCGCCGCCGGGCGCAGCTCGACGAGAGCACCGGCGGCGATGACGGCGCGCGCGAGCTCCGCGCGCACGTCGCGAGCGGTGCGGACGCGGTAGGCGTCGCCGTCCTGCATGACGATCTCGGTGACCCCGTCGACGGCGCGCACGGCGGCGACGATGGCGTCGCGGTCGCCGCGCGCCACCAGGCGTAGGTCGCGCTCGGCATCGACGAGGTCGGCGGGGCGCCCTTCGGCGAGGACGCGGCCGCGGTCGAGGATGACGACGCGCGCGCAGACCGAGTCGACCTCGGGCAGGATGTGGGTCGAGAGAATGACGGTGCGCTCCTGGCCGAGGCGCGCGATGAGCGCGAGCGTCTCGCGGCGCTGGTTGGGGTCGAGGCCGTCGGTCGGCTCGTCGAGGATCAGCACGTCGGGACGGTGCAGCAGCGCATCGGCGAGCCCGACGCGCTGGCGGTAGCCCTTGGACAGCTGGCCGATGATGCGGCGGCGCTCGGGCACGAGCGCGACCGAGGCGAGCGCTTCGTCGAGGCACACGGCGCGCTCTTTGCGCGGGACCCCCTTGAGGGCCGCGCGGTAGCGCAGGTACTCCTCGACGCGCATCTCGGAGTACAGGGGCACCGACTCCGGCAAGTACCCGAGGCGGGCGCGCGCGGCGATCGGATCGGAGGCGACGTCGATGCCGCAGACGCTGACGGTTCCCCCCGTCGGCTGCAGGTAGCCGGTGCAGATGCGCATCGCCGTGGTCTTGCCGGCGCCGTTCGGCCCCAGGAACCCCAACACCTCGCCGGGGCGCGCCTCGAAGCTGACCGCGTCGAGCGCGGTCACCCGACCGGCGTACCGCATCGTCAACCCCGAGGCCCGTAGCACGGCCCATCTCTTAGCACGCCCTGCCCTACCGGCGCCCGCGACGGTAATTAATCAAGCGCTTAATTAGTTCTTGACTAGAATTAATCAAGCGCTTAATTAATTCGGCATGGCGCGCCCGGCCCAGGCTGACTCCGAAGCGACGCGGCAGAAGCTCATCGACATCGCCCTGCCGATCTTCGCGCGCTTCGGCTACCTCGGCGCCTCGACGCGCGGGATCGCCCAGGAAGCCAAGCTCAACGGCGCCCTCATCAACCACTACTTCGGCGGCAAGCGAAACCTCTACGAGGCCTGCGTCGACGACGTCTACCGCCGCCTGAGCCTGCGCATCGGCCGAGAGCTCCAGGGCATCACGCCGACCGACCTCGAGCTCCTCATGACCAAGCTCTACGCGGCCGCCCGCGCCGAGCGCGACGGCGTGCGCCTCCTCGTGCGCGAGGTCCTCGATCTCGGGCACCTCACGCCCTTCACCGAGAGCAAGCACTACCTGCCCGAGCTGGCCGACGCGACGCGGAACACCGCGCGCCTCATCGGCGTGCCCGCCGAGACCGCACGCACCGCCGCGATCGCCATGGGCTACATGATCTCGCGCTACGTCATCCAGGACGACAAGTCGCTCGTCACCGCCTTCGGCGTCCGCAGCGTCAAGGAGGCGCACGCCCGCGTCGTCACCACCCTGGTCACCACGCTGCGCGCCCTTCTCGGAAGACCTCACCACCATTAGGAGCACCCGATGTCGTCGTCACCGCCGCCACCGCCCCGTCGGAAGTTCACCCTGCGCGGACCGCTCGACAGCGAGCAGCGCGACTTCCTCGACACCTACGGCTACATCCACTTCGGCGCCTTCGCCGCGCCCGCCGAGATCGAGATGATCCGCAGCGAGCTCGGCGCCATCGAGTCCTCGTGGCTGGCCGAGGGGCGCCAGGTGGTCAACGGCATCCCCATCCGCTACGGCACGCGCCCCGACGGCAGCCGCTACGTCAACCGCTTCGCCTTCACGTCGCTCTTTTCGCGCCGCCTGCGCGAGTTCCTCACCGACGAGCGCTGGGAGGCCGTGCGCGCCGCCTGCGGCGACAAGTTCCGCCTCGGCGAGCACGAGAAGGACGGCGTGGTGGTCAACCAGTTCATCAATCAGCCCGGCTCGCGCTACAAGCGCCTCGGCTGGCACGTCGACGCGCTGCGCGACCTGTTCTACGGCCGCCTGCCGCAGCCGATGCTCAACGTCGGGCTCTACCTCGACGACTCCTACCGCGACAAAGGCGCGCTGCGCATCATCCCCGGCAGCCACAAGCAGAGCCTGTGGCACATGCTCTTCGGCAAGCTGCACTTCTTCGATCACCGCGACGATCCCAACGAGGTGATCCTCGAAGCCGACGCCGGCGACCTCACGTTCCACGACGGCCGCACCTGGCATCGCGTCGGCAAGGCGCAGACCACCGGCCTCGCCAGCCTGCGCCGCACCATGTACCTGCCGTTCCTCACCGGTCCGTACGAGCCGAAGACGGAGGCGAGCTCGATGCCCCTCTACCACCGCTTCTCGCGCGCGCTGCGCTAGCGATGCGCTCCTTCACCGCCGCCGCGCTCGTCGCTGCCGGCCTCATCGCCTGCGCGTGCGGCGGCGTCGCGCGCGCCAATCCTCTGTCGCTGGCGCGCTTCGGCGGCCTGCGCGGCGACGCCGTCTACACCGGCGCCTACGCGCTGTACTGGAACCCGGCGGCGCTCGCCGCGCCCGGCTGGGACGTGGGCGTCGATCTGCAGCTGATCGCGCGCCAGGCCAGCTACGATCGCGACGCCGTGCTCAACGGCGTGCCCGACGCCGAGGTCGCCGCCAACAGCGGCCGCGCGACCATCAGCACCTTCGGCGCGGTGCCGAGCGCGATGGCGCACTGGGGCCGCGCCTTCCGCGACTTCGACCTCGGCGTCGGCGGCGGCGTCTTCGTCGAGAACGGCGGCACCGCCAACTGGGACAAGAACCTGCGCGCGCCGGCGCAATATCCCGGCGCCATCGACGGGCCGCAGCGCTGGGCGTCGATCAGCGCGCAGCTCCTGCTCGTCAACCTCGCCGTCGGCCTCGGCGCGCGCGATCGGCGAAGCGGGCTGTCGATCGGCTTCACCCCGATGCTCGTCGTCGGCAGCTTCTCGACGGTGCGCGCGCGCAACATCGATCAGTCGGAGGATCTCGTCGACGCCAACGGCGATCCCAAGGAGGGGCGCGCCTGGTTCGACGGCCGCGGTGTCGGCTTCTCCGCCATCGTCGGCGTGCGCTGGGATCGGCGCGGCTGGGCCGTGGGCGCGACCTGGGAGCGCGGCGCACGCGTCGATCTCATCGGCGATCTGCGCGTCGCGTTCGGCACGCAAGCGCCGTCGACCGAGCGCGCCGCGCTGACGCTGCCGGTCGCCGACACCGTGCGGCTGAGCGCCGCCCTGCGCGCGACGCGCTGGCTCACCATCCGCCCGACCTTCGAGTGGGCGCTGTGGTCGGCGCTCGACGAGCACGTCTTCCGCTCCGCCACCGACGGCACCGCGCTCTTCACCATCCCGCGCCACTTCCACGACATGCTCGCCGGCCGCGTGCGCGCCGACGCGCAACTGTCGCCGCGCTGGCGCCTCATGCTCGGCGTCGGCGGCGAGCGCGGCCCGACGCCGTCGAGCACGATGGAGCCGGGCTTCGGCGAAAACAGCAACGTCGACGTCGGCGCCGGCGCGTCGGTGGCCATCAGCCATCACGTCGATCTGTCGGCGACCTTCGCGTACCAATATTTCCTGCCGTTCAACGTCACCAACAGCGTGCAGCAACCGACGACGAACGGCACCTACAACGACATGCGCGAGATCCTGCTCGTCGACGTGGAGGTGCACGGATGGCGCTGAGGGCCTGGCTCTGCGTGGCGCTCCTGGTATGCGGATGTCGCGGCGCCGGCGACGACTACGACGACTTCCTCGCGCGCCGCGGCGACGCCGGCGCCGGCGACGAGGAGGTGCAATCGACGCTGCAGGATCTGAGCGGCCGCTTCGTCCTGCACGCGCTCCTCGCCGGCGGCCTCGACCTCGGGCTGCGCGCCGAGCTGACCATGGACGTGACCGCCTCGCCCATCCCGCTGCACGCGCGCCTGTGGCTGGTCACCGCCAACGCCGACGTCGATCCGCCGCTCGTCGAGACCGACAGCGTCGTCGCGCCCGACGGCACCTTCGATCTGCACGCCGAGCCGCTGGTGCTCGCCGCCGGCGCCACGCCCGGGCTCAACACCGCCGTCAGCGCCAACGTCGTCTTGCACGCGGCGACACAGAGCCCGACTGCGTGGTGCGGCACCGCCACCGGCAACGTCGTGCAGCCGCTCGCGCTCGATCTGGCGGGCTCGACCTTCGCCGCGCGCCGCGACGACGACGGCACGCTCGCGCTCGCCGACGTGCCGCAGAGCTGCTTCCCGCGCGCCGCCGGCAGCGACGGCGGCGTGGTCGCCACGCCGCAGCCGATGGCGCCCGATCTGTCGTCGGTGCCGAGCGCGCTCGCCGACCTCAGCGGCAACTGGATCCTCACCGCCAACCTGGCGCAGGAGGTGCCGCTCAAGCTGTGGGCCGAGCTCGTCTTCACGCCGTCGCCGAACGGCGCCGGCGGCTCGCTCGACGGGGCGCTGCGACGCTCGACCGATCCGCCGGGCTCGGTCGCGCTCACCACCTTCTCGACGGTGGTCTCGCCCGACGGGCGCTTCGAGCTGTGGATGCCGTCGCTCGTCGTCGGTACCACGCAAGCGAGCGTGCTCCTCGTCGGCGCCACGCGCAGCGCCGACGTCTTCTGCGGCGCCGGCGCCGGCCGCGTACATCAGCCGATCGACCTCGACCTCATGGGCACCACCTTCGGCGCCGTGCGTTGGACGCCGGGGACCGACCTGCCCACCGACGCCCCCGACCGCTGTTTGTAGAAAGCTGCGGCATTTTGTCGCTGCGCGGCGCCGCGCGGCCTGCGAAAATGGCAGGATGGGGGATCCGCTCGCACCGCGCCTGCCTGCCTCGCTGCTCGACGCTTCCCGCTCCGAGGTCACCGACGCCACGCTCTGCATCGTCGAGGGCGCGCTGCCCGCCGAGCTGCGCGGCCACCTGTTCGTCGTCGCGCCGGCGAGCACCGTCGCGTGGGGCGGACGGCCGCGGCCGGGGCAGCCGCCGCTGCTCAACGGCGACGGCATGATCTGCCGCGTCGACTTCGACGGCGGCGCCGCGCGCGCCACCTGCCGGCTGGCGCGTTCGCCGTGTCAGATCGCCGACGAGCTGACGCACAGCGCGCCCTTTCCCGCGTCGATCCTACAGTTCCTCGACGCCGGCATCGCGCGGCTGTCGCCGCTGCTCGGTGCGCGCGACTTTTTGAACACCGCGTTCGTGCCGCTGGTGCAGCCGGGACAGGCGCCGCGCCTGCTTTTGACCTACGACGCTGGGCGGCCCTACGAGATCGATCCGCAGACGCTGCGCGTGATCGGCCCGATGGGCGCCGCCGCCGAGTGGGTGCCCGAGGTGTTCGGCGGCGCGCCGTTTCCGATGATCCTCTCGGCCGGCCACCCGTTCTGGGATCCACGCACCGGCGAGCTGTTCACCATCAACTACGGCCGCTCGCTCGAGAGCATGGGACCGCATCCCGAGCGCATCGATTGGCTCGGGCCGCACTTCTGGGATCACCAGGGCGGCGCGCCCGAGAGCTTCACCCACCTCGTGCGCTGGAATGGCTCGGGCGCGCTCGAGCATTGGCAGCTCGTCGGCCCCGACGGGCAGGAGGTGCAGATTACGCAGAGCGTGCACCAGGTGGCGGTGACGCGAAATTGGATCGTGCTCTTCGATACGGCGTTTCGCGTCGGCTTCGAGCAGTGGTTCAACGATCCGTTCCCCGGCAGCCACACCACCGAGGAGCTGCTGCGCGCCTTGCTCGCGCGGCCGCAAAATCCGTACACCAGCGTGTGGCTGGTGCCGCGCGCCGCGCTAGGACAGGGGTCGACCGATCCGACGAAGCCGACGCCGATCGCGGTCACCGCGACGACGGTGCCGGTCGAGGCCGCGCACCTCCTCGCCGACTACGACGACAGCGACGGGCGCGTCACGATTCATCTCGCGCATTCGGCGGCGAGCGATCTGGCCGAGTGGGTGCGCCCGTACGACGTCAGCTACTACGACGGCGCGGCGCCGCGCGCGAGCGTCGAGGGCATGGTGGCCATCGGCGCGATGGACATCAATCGGATCGGGCGTTATCGCATCGACGGCAAGACGGGCGCGATCGTCGAATCGGGCGTGGTGTACGACGATCGGCTGACTTGGACGCTCGCGCTCTACGCCGGTCGCGAGCTGCCGGCCGTGACGGCGGCGCCCGAACGGCTCGAGCACATCTTCTGGTCGAGCGCCGGCTTCTTCCCCGAGCTGTTGACGAAGTTCGTGCACGGCCTCTACGCCGACTACTCGCACCGCGTGACGCCGCTCGCCGAGATCCAGGCGCTCGCCAAGGAGGGCGGCCGGCCGTCGTCGCTGATCCGCATCGACACGGCGGCGATGAAGATCGCCGACTCTTATGCCGCGCCGACGGGCGCGATCATCGCCTCGCCGCAGTTCGTGGCGCGCGGCGACGGGCCGCTCGAAGGCTGGATCGTCAGCACCGTGTACACGCCGGCGCGTGCCGAGCTGTGGTGGTGGGACGCGGCGCGGCTCGCGGCGGGACCAATCTGCCGGCTCGACGCGTCCGCGCTCGGCATCGGCTTCTCGCTGCACACTGCTTGGTTGCCGTCGCTGGCGGCGCGCACCGCGACCTATCGCATCGATCTCGCCGCCGACGTCGGCGGCCGCGGCGGCGACCACGACGGCGTGCGCGACCTCCTGGCCCTG
>DATNAQ010000095.1:0-22097 GCA_035607415.1 Polyangia bacterium | reverse complement strand
AGTCGATGCGCAGCCACGTCGACACGAGCATCGTGACGACGAGCGCCGCCGACAGGAGCAGGATCAGCTTGGTGCGGATCTTCATGACGAGATCACCGCAAGCGTAAAGCAAAAAGCCCCTCGCCGCGACTGCGACGAGGGGCCCTCTGGTGAAGCGAGTGACGGCTTACTTCTTGGTCTCGGTCGTCTTCTCGGTCGTCGTCGCCGACGTGCCGTCCGACGACTTCTCGGTCTTCTTGGTCGACTTCTTGGTCTTGGCCGGGGCCTTCTCGGTGGTCGTGGTCGTCGTCGCCGTGTCACCCTCGGCGCGCGCGATGCCCGAGAACGCCGCAAACATCCCGACGGCCATAAACGCGATCAAAATCTTCTTCATGGGAATATCTCCTTTTTGTCGTTCGTCTTTACTTCGTGCGGGTCTGTTGTGCAGATGTCTTGCCAGCAGACCTTACGATGATTAACAAGTAGAACCATGGAGTTAAGGGTCGCGTGCATCCCTTGCCATGTGGCAGGCTTGCGCGATCCGGCAAACACGTGAGGCGTTCCGCACCAGCGAACGCATCTTCTTCTGGGAATGTCGAAATGAAATCAGAAGGAATCGGAGGGAATTGGCGATGACGAAGCGAAACCTGGTGGGTGGCGTCGCGCTGGTCAGCCTAGGCGCAGCTGCCATGGTGGCGACGAGCCACGTTCAGATTCATTGGGGCGCGCCCGCGCAAGCGGCGCCTGTGGTGCAGGCGGAAGTGAAGCCGGCATTGCCGCCGCCGTCGAAGGAGCAGATCTCCGACGCGCGCATGCTGAGCCGCACCTTCGCGCAAGTGGCGTCGCAGCTCTCGCCGTCGGTGGTGCGCATCAGCGTCACCAAGGGCGGCGAGAAGAGCACCATGAATCGCATGCATCGCGGCGGCAACCCGTTCGAAGGCACGCCCTTCGAGCGCTTCTTCGGCGACAACGATGACAACGGCGCCGCGCCCGCGCCCAAGCAGAAGGGCCTCGGCTCGGGCGTGGTCATCGACAAGAAAGGCTACATCCTCACCAACAACCACGTGGTCGAGGACGCCGACGACGTGAAGGTCACGTTCGTCGACGGCAAAACGGTGCCGGGCAAGGTCGTCGGCACCGATCCCAACACCGACATCGCGGTGGTCAAGGTCGACGGCGTCGGCGTGCAGCCGGCCAAGATCGGCGAGTCCGACAAGCTGCAGGTCGGCGAGTGGGTCATCGCCATCGGCAATCCGTTCGGGCTCGATCACACCGTCACCGTCGGTGTGCTCTCGGCCAAGAACCGCTCCGGCTTCCAGGGCGGCGGCCACTATGAGGACTTCCTGCAGACCGACGCGTCGATCAATCCCGGCAACTCGGGCGGTCCGCTCGTGAACCTCGACGGCGAGGTCATCGGCATCAACACGATGATCGCCGGCCTCGGCACCGGCATCGGCTTCGCGGTGCCGTCGTCGATCTTCAAGAATGTCGCCGATCAGCTGATCCACACCGGCAAGGTGCACCGGCCGTTCATCGGCATCCGTATGCAGGACGTGACGCCGGAGATGGCGCGGGGCCTCGGCAAGAACGCGCCGGAGAAGGGCGCGCTCGTCGCCAGCGTCGACTCGGGCACGCCGGCCGAGAAGGCGGGCGCCAAGCCGGGCGACGTGATCACCCAGATCAACGGCAAGGCGATCGAGGGCTCGAAGGACGTGCAGCGCGCCATCTACGCCGGGCACATCGGCCAGAAGGTGGATCTGACCCTGTGGCGCGACGGCCAGACGGTGCACATCACGCCGACGACGGCGGAGATGCCGGGCGACAAGATGGCGTCGCGTGAAGGCGCCGGCGGCGAGCACGGCAACGCCAAGGCGAAGCTCGGGCTCGGGCTGCAGTCGATGACGCCGGGCCTGGCCGAGCGCATCGGCGTCGATCCCAAGACCAAGGGTGCGGTCATCACCGCCGTGCGCGACGGCTCGCCTGCTCAGGAAGCGGGCCTGCAGCAGGGCGACGTGATCGTCGAGGTCGATCGCAAGCCGGTGGCGTCGGCGGACGACGCGGTCAAGACGCTGTCGAACGATCGCGCCGGGGGTCACCTCTTGCGCGTGCGTCGCGGCGACGCGGCGCTGTTCGTCGTCGTTCCCACGGCGTAATTCACGCAATCCGTAACAACGCGAGGCGCGTGCCGGTAGCTGGCACGCGCCTCGCTTATTTTTGGCCGCGAGGAGGACAACCATGCGTTCGAAAGGTTGGCTGCTCGCGGCTGCGCTGGTGGTGACGCCTGTGATGGCGCACGCCGACGGAGTGCTCGACAAGCCGCATCAGGCGCTCGGCCAGGGTGTGGCGCTCGTCGTCGAAGGGCGCTTCGCCGAGGCGGAGAAGTACCTGCGCGATGCGCTGCGGATGGATTCGACGCTGCCGGAGGCGCACTACAACCTCGCCGTCGCGCTGCGCAACGAAGGTCGCTACGACGAGGCGATCGCCGAGTACCACCATGCGCTCGGCGGCTTTGTCGCCGAGCCCGATCGCGCCAAGGCGTTCTACGGCATCGGGCTGGCGCGCGAGGCGCGCGGCGACAGGAACGCGTGGGACGAGTATCTCGCGTTCGCGCGCCCGTTCCGCGCGGAGCGGCCCGCCGTCGCGATCGCCAGGGATCACGAAGCGCTGATCAACGGAGAGAAAGTTCCGGGGTCGTATCAGAAAGCGGCGCGCTAGAAGCGAGCGCTACGAATTGCCGTCGGTGCCAGTCGGAGGCAGCTTGGTCTCCTTCGGCGGCGCCGCCGGCTTGCCGGTGAAGAAGCGCTTGAGCCCGGCGAAGAGCGCGATCACACCGGCCGCAATGAACTTGCCACCCGCGACGAGGACCTTGAGGAGCCCGGCCAACACGCCGCCTTTGGCCACGGCGGCGATGCCCGCGCCGCCGAGGATGAGCCCCATGAGCCCGTACTCGGCGACCTTGTCCGTCTTGCTGTTGAAGTCTTCGTAACGCGCGCCGTTCTTGAACGTCGTCGCCGCGAGCAGCGCCGCCGCATTCGGCTTCTCGGCATCGATCCCCTCGGGGCTGGAGAGCAGATCGAGCGACACGTAGCCGCGCCGTCCGAGCACCCGCGTGTTGTAGTTGATGGTCGTGCCGCGCGTCGACGACGCGGGCAGCGCCCAGATCAACCGGTGCGTGGCGCCATCGTAGCGCGGCATCTCGGTCCAGTCGCCGATGCTGAGCGCCGGGAAGCCGTGCGCCGCGCGCTGCTTGTTCTGCTCCTCGGTGCCCTCGCGAAAGCTCTTGAGGAGCGCCGGCGCATCGATCTTCTCGTTGTCCTTGATGTAGCCGGCCGCGTCGTAGTCGATGACAATCTCCCAGCCCTGTTTCTCGTCGGCCGAGACGACGACGCCGAGCGTCCCCTGGTTGTTGAACGACCCCTGCTTCTGCAGGAGCCGATCAGCCTCGGGCATGCCGAGAAACGCATCGCCCGCGGGCAACGCCAGCTGCACGTCGTGCCCGAGATCGATCTGCTTCGGCCCGAGCTGCCAGTGAAACTGCTCGTTCGCGTCCGGCGCATTCGCAGACGGCGGCGGCGCCCCATCCGCAAACGCGACCGCCGACGACAACAACACCGTGGCCCCCAACAAACGACCGAGCTTCATGCGGCGCCTCCCCTGTAACGCAAGGCGCCGATTCTCTCACGCACCACGAGTGCGCTCAATCGAGTTTGCAGTGATCGAAATCACTGACGGTAAACGGCTCAAGCCAGATTCAGGGGAGGTGGGGAGGTCAGAGGGAGAAAAACCAAACTTGCTTGGTGCCAAGTAGGTTTGGTTTCACTCCCTCTGACCTCGGTATGTGCTCTCCACCTCCCCTGAAATCTGGCTTGTAGCAGAACCCTAGCTGGCCACGCGTAACGGTTCCAAGCGCTCACGCAGTTTGGCCATCGCGCGCGCTTCCAACTGGCGGACGCGCTCGCGGCTGATGCCGAACATGGCGCCGATTTCTTTTAGCGTGGCCGGTTTCGCGGCCAGGTAACGGCGGTAGAGGATGTCGCGTTCGCGCGGGTCGAGGGCTTCCAGCGCGCGGTGGATTTCGTCGTGGGCGCGGGCGTGGAGCTCTTCGTCGCCGAAGAGGGACTCGGGGCCTGGACGGTCGTCGGCGATGCGGTCGCCTTTGGTCTCTTCGGTGTCGACGTAGGCGGCGTCGTCGAGCGACATGTCGCGGCGGGTGATGCGCGACTCGATCGCTTCGAGCTCGCGCGAGGTCACGCCGAGCGCCGCGGCCAGCTTGTCGGGATCGGCCTTCACGCCGTTACGCTCGAGGCGCTGGCGCTCGCGGCGTAGGCGATAGAAGCAGCGCTGCTCCGCGCGCGTGGTGCCGAAGCGGACCATCGACCAGCTGCGACGGATGTACTCCTGGATGTAGGCGCGGATCCACCACACGGCGTAGGTGGTCAACCGGACACCGCGCCCGGGATCGAACCGATCCACCGCCACCAGGAGCCCGAGGTTCCCTTCCTGGATCAGATCGAGAAGGCGGACGCCGTAGGTGCGGTACTCGAAGGCGATCTTCACGACGAAGCGCAGGTTCCCGGTCACCAGCCGCTCGGCGGCTTCGTGATCGTGGAAACGTCGCCAGCGTAGCGCCAGCCGTCGCTCCTCCTCGGGGGTCAGCAAGCTATATTGATCGATGCGGTTGAGGTACGCGCTGAGCGGACCTTGCCGACCATCCTCGATGACATGCGCGCGATTC
Source organism: Polyangia bacterium (assembly GCA_035607415.1). Taxonomy (GTDB): domain Bacteria; phylum Myxococcota_A; class Polyangia; order Palsa-1104; family Palsa-1104; genus JAQBQH01. Next base: position 17,383 of record DATNAQ010000095.1, on the reverse strand, counting down.
ATCGATTGAATGAATGGTGCAGCGCATGTGCCGATTCGCTCGCTTGCTCCATCGGTCACGGAATCGAACAGGGCTGTACATTTCGTTTACACAAGGGTTCAGCGACGCGCGTCGCGCCAACAGGGAAATTTGTGCATCGACGGGCGCTTACGACGAGCGAGCCCAGGGTTGGGGTTCTGGCATACGCCCTGCTTAACTGCCGCCGTCGGAGGCGTGAAGATGGCGACGAAGATTCTCATCGTTGACGACGACGAACGGCTCGCCCAGGCACTCGAGCAGCTGCTCAATCTCGAGGGCTATCAGGCGTCGATCGCGTTGTCTGCGGAGGCGGCACTCGAGCGCTTCCGGACCGACACGTTCCACCTCGTGTTGTCCGATCTGCAGCTGCCAGGCCGCAACGGCATCTCGCTCATCAAGATGCTGCACGAGACCTGCCCCGAGACCAAGGCGGTGCTCATCACCGGCCACGGCTCGGTGCGGACCGCGGTCACCGCGCTCAAGCGCGGCGCCGTCGAGTACATGGCCAAGCCGATCAAGCCGCGCCGCCTGCTCGCGCTGATTCGCGCGCTGACGCAGGATCCGCCGGCCTATCTGACCAATCGCATGCTGGCGAACGATCGCATCGAGGCGCAGTCGTTCGACGGCATGCATGCGCGCTCGCGGCAGATGCTGCAGGTGTTCGAGAAGATCCGCGTCGCGTCGCAGTCGGACACGACGGTGCTGATCGTCGGCGAGAGCGGCACCGGCAAGGAGCTGGTCGCGCGCTCCATCCACCAGCGTTCGCCGGTGGCGAATGGGCCGTTCGTCGCCGTGCATACCGGCGCCATTCCGCAGGATCTGATCGCGTCGGAGCTCTTCGGTCACGAGAAGGGCGCGTTCACCGGCGCCATCGACAAGAAGCCGGGCAAGTTCGAGCTCGCCGAGGGTGGAACGCTGTTTCTCGACGAGATCTCGACGATGGACGAGCGCACGCAGATCAACCTCCTGCGCGTGCTCGAGACGCACGCCTACACGCGCGTCGGCGGCAAGAAGGAGCGCGACGCGAAGGTGCGCGTGCTCGCCGCGTCCAATCGCGATCTCGAGTCGATGGTCAAGGCGGGCCAGTTCCGCGAGGACCTCTACTATCGGCTCAACATCTTCGCGGTGAAGCTGCCGCCCTTGCGCGAGCGCTCGGAAGACATTCCGGTCATCGCCGGCGAGTACGTGCGCGAGTTCGCGCAGAAGTACGGCAAGCAGGTGGCGTCGATTCCGGCGGAGACGCAGCGCCTCCTCGTCAACTACAACTGGCCCGGCAACGTGCGCGAGCTCCGCAACGTGATCGAGCAGGCGGTGCTGCTCGCGCGCGGGCCCGAGCTCGAGCCGCAGCTCTTGCCGCAGATGCTGCATCGCGGCCCGCTGCGCGAGGACATCATCAAGATTCCGATCGGCACTGCCATGGACGACATCGAGCGCGAGGTCATCCTGCGCACGCTCGCGGCCAACGCCGGCAACAAGACGGCGACCGCCGAGGTGCTCGGCATCAGCCGTCGCAGCATCTACAACAAGCTGGCGCTCTACGGCGTCGCGACCGGCGAGGACGACGAGCGCGATTCGGCCGAAGGCGGCTAAACCGCGTTACTGCCGTCGCAATTACTCCACCCTACACGGATTTGCGCGTGTGTAGCGTTTATGCACGCGAGCGCGCGTATGTGTAGAAACAGTACAGCCTTCCAGGATCAGCCGGCGCTGGGTCGCGCGTCGGCTTCGAGCGCCGCATCGACCGCGGCACGAAACTCCGCGAGATCAATGGGCTTGGCGAAGAAGGGCACGCCCTCCTCGCCGGCGATCTCCGCGCCGCGCGGGTAGCCCGACACCATGAAGATGGCCAGGTCCGGGCGGCGCAGGCGCGCCGAGGCCACCACGTCCTTGCCGTCGATCCAGGGCATCGATAGATCGGCGACCAGGAGGTCGGCACCGTCGAGAGTGAGGGCCGCGAGCGCGCGGATCGGATCGGAGAAGGCGCGCACGCGACGGCCGCGACCAGTGAGCGCCTGAGCCATCAGCTCGGCCTGCTCGGGATCATCGTCGAGCACGAAGATCGTTTTCATGAGACGTCCTTTCCGTTCCGCACGACCGTTCTCGAAGCAATGGACGTGCCGCGAGTGCACGCGCGTTCGGCACGCATCTGGCTTTCTGATGAGCAAGGAGGTCAGACGGAAACCCGATGCCCATCGATCCCGCGGCGCCCCGTACGCCACCGAACAGCGAGACACCGAAAAGAACGTGGATCGTGTATCTGCTGCTCGGCCTGTTCGCGGCCATGCTCTTCTCGCGATCCGGTCCCTCTGGAAATCGGATTTCGTACTCGGAATTCAAGCAGCGGCTCGCGAGCGGGCAGATCTCGGAGGTGGAAATCGGCAAGGAGCGCATCCGCGCCACGCCGTCCGACGAGAAAGCGAAGAAGCGTGGTGATCGATGGATCACCATGCGCGTCGACGATCCCGACCTGGTCAAGGAGCTGGAGGCGAAGAAGATCGCCTTCGGCGGGATGCAGGAAGGCGACTTCTTCTCCTCGCTGTTCATGGTGTGGTTGTTACCGATGCTGCTGCTCGGCGGCTTCTGGCTGCTCGTGTTCCGTCGCATGAAGCCGGGCGCGGGCATGATGTCGATCGGAAGGGCGCGCCCGCGCGTCGTCGCCGAGGAGGGAACGGGCGTCACGTTCAAGGACGTGGCCGGCGTCGACGAGGCAAAAGACGAGCTTCGTGAGATCGTCGACTTCCTGTCTTCACCCGAGAAGTTCCGCAAGCTCGGAGCAAGAATTCCCAAGGGCGTCCTGCTGGTCGGCCCGCCGGGCACCGGTAAAACCCTGCTCGCGCGCGCGGTCGCCGGCGAGGCGCACGTGCCGTTCTTCTCGCTCACCGGATCGGACTTCGTGGAGATGTTCGTCGGCGTGGGCGCGGCGCGCGTGCGCGATCTGTTTCAACAGGCGCAGCAGAAGGCGCCGTGCATCGTGTTCATCGACGAGCTGGACGCGGTGGGCAAGGCGCGCGGGCCCGGCAACCTCGCGGGGCACGACGAGCGCGAGCAGACGCTCAATCAGCTGCTGGCCGAGATGGACGGGTTCGACGCGCGCAAGGGCCTCATCATCATGGCGGCGACGAACCGGCCGGAGACGCTCGATTCGGCGTTGATGCGACCGGGGCGCTTCGATCGACAGGTGCTCGTCGACAAGCCGGACAAGAAGGGGCGCGAGGCGATCCTGCGCGTGCACGCGCACGGCGTGAAGTTCTCCGCCGACGCCGACCTGGTGCGCGTGGCGGCGCTGACGCCGGGCATGGCGGGCGCCGATCTGGCGAACCTGATCAACGAAGCGGCGCTCCTGGCCGCGCGGCGCAACAAGGAGTCGGTGGGACCGGCCGAGCTGAACGAGGCGATCGAGCGCACCATCGCCGGCCTCGAGAAGAAGAATCGCCTGATGAACGCGCGCGAGAAGGAGATCGTGGCGCATCACGAGAGCGGACACGCGCTGCTCGCCGAGATCCTGCCGACGACGGATCGGGTGCACAAGGTGTCGATGATCCCGCGCGGGCTCGGCGCGCTCGGCTACACGATGCAGCTGCCGCTCGAGGATCGCTATCTCATGACGCGGCCCGAGCTGCTCGACAAGATCACGGTGCTCATGGGCGGGCGCGCCGCCGAGCGCGTCATCTTCAACGAAGTGTCGACCGGCGCCACCGACGACTTGCAGCGCGCCACCGATCTCGCGCGGCGCATGGTCGCGCAGTTCGGCATGTCGGCGGCGCTGGGTCCGCAGTCGGTGGAGAGCCTCGGGCCGGCGGCGGACCAGCGCTTTCTGCAGGTGCCGCAGCTGATGGGCGAGCGCGGGTACTCGGAGCGGACACAGCAGCTCATCGATCAGGAAGTGTCGGAGCTGTTGCGCCGCGCGTTCGAGCGCGCAGTGGCGCTGCTCGAGCACAATCGGACCCAGCTGTTGGCGTTGGCGGCGCGGCTGCGGGAAAAAGAGGTCATCGAAGGCGACGAGCTGCGCGAGGCGCTCGAGGGCGCCGAGGCGCCGCCGCCGCTGCAAGGGCCCGACGAGCTGCAGTGGGCACAGCTGCGTCACTGAGGCACGCCGTTTGCTGAATCCAGCACATATGGATGCGCGCGAGCTGGCGGAGCGGAAACGGGAGCGGATGTGGCGCGGGGTCGCGGCGGGAACGATCGCCACGATCCTGATGAGCGCGCTGCTCGTCGCGGCGCCGGCGCTGGCCGGCGTGCGCGTGCCGGAGATCGCGGCGCGCGCGGCGCTCGGTGTGTCGCTGCGGCCGGCGGTGGTGCTGGCGGTGCTGGTGCTGCACTTCGGATACGGCGCGCTCGCGGGCGCGCTCTTCGCGGCTGCGACCGAGCGCGTGAACGTGGCGTCGGGCTTGTTCTTCGGGTTGGCGCTGTGGGGCGTGGCGGTGGCGGTATATGCGCCGCTCGTCGGGTTGGGCTTCGTGGCGTCGCACGAGCCGACGCTGGCGGCGCTGGTGCTGCCCGCGCATCTGCTCTACGGCGCGGTCATCGGCGCGCTGGCGCCGCGCGGCGAGATCGTGCAGCCGATCGACGATCGCTGGCCGGTCAGTCTCGCGGACGCGTAGGCCGGCGCACGGCGATCATACGCCACGCGGCGAAGCCGCCGACGAGCACGCCGAGCGCGCAGAAGAGGATGCGCCACGGCAGGGTCGGGCCGTGCGCGCCGGCTTCGATCGCCTTGCCGGCGAAGAAGCCGAACATCGCGGGCAGCCCGACGAAGCCGGTGAGCAGGCCGAGGTTCCACAGGATGTACCAGGCGGCATCGTTCATTGGGCGCGGCTCCTCCATACGCGGCTCCATCAGCGCGGCTCTTCGGCGATCACCCACGAGTGGCGCGTCAACGGATGCGTCTGATCGTCGAGGTGCGGAAAGCGCACGTACCCGTTGAGCTCGAGCGTCTCGACGAGCTCCTCGGCTTCGTATGCCGAGCAGCCGAGATGGGCGACGACGGCGTCGCGCATGAGCGTCTTGCCGCGCAGATAGCTGGCGTAGAGGTGGCGACCGTAGCGGCGCCGCACTGCGCTGGCGAGCTGGGCGAGATCGATGTCTTCGACGGCGAGCTGCACGCGATCGGAACGTGCACCGGTCATACCGAAATCGGCGCGCGCACGGCTCTTGCTGTCGAAATCCAATCAGTAGCCGTCATTAGATCGATAGGAGGCAACCGTTGGCACGCACGCCCGCCGAGGAGCTGAGCGCCTTCCTGCAGAAGGAGCAGGCGGCGATCGTGCGGCGTTGGCGGCGCGAGCTGCGCACCTCGGCGCTGGAGCCGCCCGACTTCGACACCGAGCTGGCGCCGCTCGTCGACGATCTGGCGTCCATGCTCGGCGATTCGCAGGATCCGGCGCCGGTGTTCGGCGCGCGGCTGGCGGGGCGCGGCGCGCGGCGCTTTCGCGAGAAGGCGCGGCTGCGCGACGCCGAGCGCGAGGTGGGCCTCGTCGAGACCGCGATCGTGCGCGTGTGGAGCGAGAAGCGCCGCGGCGAGCTGCCCGTCGGCGTGTCGCTGCTGCTCAGCGACCTCATGAACGAGGCGATCGTGCGCGTGTCGCGCGACTACGCGCGCGCGAGCGAGCAGGCGGAGGCACAGGCGCGGCTGTCGAGCGTGACGCGCGCGCTCGTCGAGCTGACCGAGCTGGTGATCGTGCTCGACCGGCGCGGGACGGTGGCGATGGCGGCGGGTCCGGTCGAGCGGCTGCTCGGGCGCAAGCCGTCGGAGCTGGTCGGCCAGCCCGGCAGCGGGCCGGCGCTGGCGGCGCTGCGCTCGGGGCGCGAGGTGGCGCCCGAGCGGGTGCGCGTGCGCAACGCCAAGAGCGGCGAGGAGCGCATGTGCGAGACGCGCGCGTTTCCCCTGCACGAGGCCCAGGAGCTGATCGGCGCGGTCGAGCTGGTGCGCGACGTGACCGTCGAGATGCGGCACGACGACGAGCTGCGGCGCGCGGATCGCGAGCTGACGGCGCTGCACGCGCGCCTCTTGCGCCGCTCGCACGGGCAGGCGATGGCCGAGCTGGCGACGGCGACGGCGTCGGCGCTCAACAACGAGCTCAACGCGATCTCGATGTCGCTGTCGCTGGTGCAGAAGGAGCTGGCGGCGCCGTCGGAGCCGGTGGCGCGCCACCTGTACTCGGTCGAGCAGGCGGTGGTGCGCGCGGCGGGGCTGTTGTCGCGCTTGCAGCAGCTGGCGGCGCGGCAGCCGAACGCGGCGCCGCGCGCGGTGCCGCTCAACGGCGTGCTCATGGAGGCGCTCGATCTGGTGCGGCCCGAGCTGACCACGTCGGCCGAGCGCAAGGCGGTGCGCGTCGACGCGCGGCTGGGCGAGGTCAAGCCGGTGCTGGCGCAACCGAGCGAGCTGCGCGAGCTGGTCTGCTCGCTGCTGCTCGAGGCGCGCGAGGCGATGGCCGGCGGCGGCGTGCTGCAGGCGACGACGCGGCAGGAGCGGGACGGGGCCGCGCTGGTGCTGACCCATTCGATCGGGCCGGAGCTGGCCGACGATCCGTTCTCGTCGGCGTCGGAGCGCGGCGTGACGCTGGCGGCGGCGCGCGATCGGGCGCGCCGTTGGGGCGGCGATCTCACGGTCGAGGCGCGCGGCGGGCGGCTGACCGTGCGGCTGAGCCTGCCGCCGGCGCCGTCGGCGGCGCGCGCGACTCCCTCGGCGTCGCGCCACACGCCGTCGCCGGCGCGCCGCATCCTGGTGGTCGACGACGACGCCGGCAACCGCGAGACGCTCACCGAGCTGCTCGGGCTGTCGGGCCACGATGTCGTGGCGGCGGAGAGCGGCAAGGACGCGCTCGCCGCGCTCGAGCGATCGAGGCGGCCGTTCGACGTGGCGCTCGTCGATCTGGCGATGCCGGACATGGACGGGATCGAGCTGGCACGGCGGCTGCGCGTGCACGATCCGTCCGTGCGCATCGCGCTGGTGACCGGCTGGGAGCCGGGCGCGCTCGACGAGCGCGTCGAGCCGGGCCTCATCGACGCGCTGTTTCGCAAGCCCATCGACCTGCCCGCCATCAATCGGTTCCTCGACGGTGTCGAGCCGGCGGCGGTGCCGGCGCAGCCGCCGGCGACGGAGTGATATGCTCGCGGCGTGAAGCTGCGACCGATCTTGCCGCTCCTGACGGTGACCCTGCTCGCGAGCGTCGGCCTGGCGGTGCGCGCCCGCTCGACGGCGCCGACCCTGCCGACGCTGCCGCCCGAAGGCGGGCTGACCTACGAGGTGCGCGACGCCGACACCGACGCGCTCATCCCGTGCAAGCTGACGCTCGTCGGCGTCGACGGTACGCCCGATCCGCGCTTCACCAAGAACGACATCGGACGCCAGGAGGGCGAGGGCAGCGTGGTCGCCTACGATCGCGTGCTGTCGATCGGCGGTGTCGGCGTCGTGCACGTGCCGGTCGGGACCTACGACGTCTACGCCAGCCGCGGGCCGGAGTGGACGCTCGGCATCGAGCGCAAGGTGCACATCGGCGCCGGCCGCTCGGCGGTGGTGCGGGCGCGCCTTCGGCACGTCGTCGACACGGCCGGCTGGCTGAGCGCCGACTTTCACGTGCATGCGTCGCATTCGTCGGACTCGCACGTGCCGATGCACGATCGCATCTACGAGTTCGTCTCCGACGGCGTCGAGCTCATCACCTCGACCGATCACAACGTGGTCAGCAACTACGCGCCGGTGATCGAGGAGATCGGCGTCGGGCGCTACATCACCAGCGCCGTCGGCGACGAGCTCACCACCAACGGCTGGGGACACTTCGGCGCCTGGCCGCTGACGCACGATCTCGAGCGCGTCGGCCAGGGCGCGGTGCTCGTGCACGGGCGCGGCCCGAAGGAGTTCTTCGGCGAGGTGCGCACGCGCGCGCCCGACGCGGTCATCGACGTGCACCACCCGCGCATCGACGCCGAGATCGGCTACTTCAACCTCGGCGGGCTCGACGCGCACGCCGACAAGGCGACGCGGCCCGGCTTCAGCTTCGACTTCGACGCCGTCGAGGTGCTCAACGGCTATCAGGACTCGGAGCGGCGCTCGGTCGATCGCGCCATCGACGATTGGTTCGCGCTGTTGCAACACGGGCACATCGTCACCGCGACGGGAAACTCCGACACGCACCACCTCGACCACAACATCGGCGGCTATCCGCGCAACTACGTGCGCGTGCAGGAGGACAAGCCGCAGGCGTTGCGCGATCCGCTCGAGATCCCGCGCGCCGTCAAAGGGCACCACGTGCTGTTCACGACCGGGCCGTTCGTGGTCGTGAAGGTCGACGGCGCCGGCATCGGCGACGTGGCCGCGGCCAAAGGCGGCGACGCCAGGGTCGAGCTCGAGGTGCGCGCCGCGCCGTGGGTGAGCGTGTCGACGGTGACGCTCTACGTCGACGGGCACGAGGCGCATCGTTGGAAGGTGGACAAGAGCGACCAGCCGGTGCGCCTGCACGAGACCTTCCCGGTGCACGTGGCGCGCGACGCGTGGGTGGTGCTGCGCGTCGACGGCGACGAGCCGATGGCGCCGGTGGTCGGCGATCGCAAGCGCTTCGACGTGCGGCCGCTGGCGCTGACCAACCCGGTGTTCCTCGACGTCGACGGCAACGGCAAATACGACCCGCCCGAGCACCACGGGCCGCACGAGCCGGTGCATCCGGCACACCTCTGAGTGGAACTGCGGTTCCACTTTTGGACGTGCGGTTCCAATCGCCGCAGGCGATCGCCGGGTTGCGCGCGGCTCGCTTGACGCGCGACCGCTGGCCCCCTACTTGCTCCTTAGGTCGACATGCTGACGCGGGTGCGCAAAGAGCTTACGACTGACGACGAGCTATGCGCGGCGCTGCTCGCCGCCGAGCTCGGCGAGCCGTGTCCGACGGACCGGCTGCGCGGCCCGGTGCTCGCCGAGCTGTTCTCGTCGGTGGCCGACCTGCACGTCTCGATTCCGTACGCGACGATGAAGCTCCTGTCGCGCCTGTGCAGCGATCCGCGCAGCGAGATCCGCGCCCAGGCGGCGCGCGCGCTCGGCTGGTTCGTCGACGCCTACCCGCAGCGGGTCGAAGAGCTGCTGCTCCTGCTCGCCTGCGACGGCAGTCGCAAGGTGCGCGCGGCCGCCGCCGAGTCGCTCGCCGACCTGATCCCTCGCGCCAACGACCCCTGGGAGCTCATCGAACACTGGAACGAGCACCCCGACCGCGCGCGTGAAGTCTTGCAGGCGGCACGGCGCTCGCTCCCCCCACCGCTCGGCGTCTGACGCTACGGTGCGCGGCACGTCGCCTGCACCAACGAAGAGCGATGCGCTGGCGCCGAACCCTGTGGCTCTCGTTGCTGCTCGGGGCCGCCGGATGCGCCGCCGAGAAGGCCAACGGGCGTCCCTGGATTCACAACCTCACCATCAAAGGCGTCAAGGGCGTCTCGGCCAAGGACCTGAAGTCGAAGATCGCGCTCGAGAAGACGAGCTGGATTCCGCTGTCACCCAAGCACTACCTCGATCCCTTCGAGGTCGACCTCGACAAGAAGCGCATCGAAGCCTACTACGCCGCCCACGGCTACTTCTTCGCGCGCGTCACCAACGCCGAGGTCAATCTGGTGAAGGGCGGCAAGGCCGCCGACGTGCACCTCGTCATCGACGAGGGGCCGCCGACGAAGATCAATGAGCTGAACGTCGACGGGCTCGATCCGATCGGGCCCGCGGCGCAGAAGCTCCACCGGCGCCTCAAGCTCAAGCTGCCCAAGGGGTCGATCTTCGATCACGCCAGGTACCTCGAGCAGAAAGGCCTCCTCGAGACCAAGCTGAAGAACCTCGGCTTCGCGTGGGCCGACGTGCAGGGCGAGGTCGACGTCGATCGCGACGCCAAGTCGGCCGACGTGCGCTTCAAGATCGATCCCGGGCCCAAGGCGCGCATCGGCCACGTCTACATCCGCGGCTTCGACGTCATCGATCCCAAGCTCATCCTCGAGCACGCCGCCATCAAGGAGGGCGCGACCTTCGATCCGCAGACGCTCGAGGACGTGCGCGGGCGCATCTACAACCTCGGCGTCTTCTCGTCGGTGAAGGTGGAGTACGAGCGCGATCCGTCGGAGCCCGACCTCGCCGACGTCATCATCACCGTGCACGAAGGCAAGTTCCGCGAGCTGCGCCTCGGCGGCGGCTTCAACTTCGAGTCGACGCGCTACGACGTGCACCTCGCGGGGCAGTACACCAAGCACAGCTTCCTCGGCGGGCTGCGCACGCTCAAGCTGCGCCTCGAGCCGGGCTGGGTGTTCCTGGTGAACCCCGAGTCGATCGGCGCGCCCACCGGCGGCCCGACGAACGGCCCGTCGCTGAAGGCGGAGGCGACGTTCACGCAGCCGGACTTCATCGCGCCCTGGTACGACCTCAAGTGGATCGTCGGCTACGACGTGGGCATCGACTACGCGTATCAGTATCACGGCCCGCGCACGACGCTCGGCGTGACGCGGCCGCTGTGGCACAACCGCATCAACCTCGGGCTGTCGTACAACTTCAACTTCCTCCTGTTCTTCAACACCGTGCCGGCGTTCCAGGACGATCCGCACGCCGCCGGTCAGCTCTACGGCTACACCAATCCCTATCGCGTCGCCTGGCTGCAAGAGGACTTCTCGATCGATCTGCGCGACAAGCCGCTGGCGCCGCACAAGGGCGCGTACTTCGGCACGTCGCTCGAGGAGGGCGCGCTCTACTTCGGCGGCGCCTTCGACTACGAGAAGCTGCTGCCCGAGGCGCGTTTCTACATTCCCATCACCAAGTACGTGACGTTCGCGACGCGCGGCATGTTCGGGCAGATCTTCTCGCAGGGCGATCTCGGATCGCCGGTGACGCGTCGATTCTACATGGGCGGGCCCGATTCGCACCGCGGCTTCAACTACAACCGCTTGTCGCTGCAGGTGCCGATCGGCTTTCCGGGCGCGCCGAACCTGCCGATCGGCGGCGATCAGATGCTGCTCTTGTCGGGCGAGCTGCGCATCAACATCGTCAAGCTCTACGGCAACTGGTTCGGCATCACCACCTTCCTCGACGCGGGCGACGTGGCGGCGCCGTCGACCAACGCCAACCTCCTGGCGGTGCTGGCGCCGTCCGTGACCAACCCGGGCGGCATCTGCGGCAACGGGCAGATGCCGAAGCTGGAGTCGTCGGTGCAGTTCTCCGAGCTGCACACCGCGGTCGGCGGCGGGCTCCGCTACAAGACGGTGATCGGGACCATCCGCGCCGACGTCGGCGTGCGGCTCAATCGCACCACGCCGTGCGAGCCGAACGGGTTGCCCAACCCCGATCCCAACTCGCGCGTGGCGTTCCACATCTCGATCGGGGAGAGCTTCTGATGCGCGCGCTGCGAATCGTGGCCAAGGTGCTGGGCTGGATCGCGCTGGTGGCGCTCCTGCTCGTGGTGTCGACGCTCCTGACGGTGGTCATCGTCGGGCGCACCGACTGGGGGCATCGCAAGATCCTGGGCGTGGCGCTGCCGGAGATTCAGGATCAGCTGGCGGGGCATTTGAAGATCGGATCGATCGGCGGCGATTTGACGCACGGCCTGGTGCTGCGCGACGTGGAGATCGACGACATCGAGCACCAGCCGGCGGTGCGGCTGAAGGCGCTGACCGTGAGGTACGACCTCCTCGCGCTCGCGCGCCACACGATCGATCTCACCGAGCTGCGGGCCGAGGGCGCGTGGGTCCATGCGCGCGTGATGCGCGACGGACGGCTCAACCTGGCGACGCTGGCCAAGCCCTCGAATCCGGACGAGGCGAAGAAGAAGCAGTCGTCGGATGGGTACAAGATCCGGCTCGGCAAGGTGATCGCGGATCTGGAGGCGCGGTACGACGCGCCGGATCAAACGGTGCATGCGACGGCGCGGATTCGGGCGCACGCGCTCATCGACCACGGCCGCATCGACGCCGGGCTCGAGCAGCTCGAGGTGCAGACGCTGGCGCCGCTGCGCGCGGCCGTGCGCGGCAAGGGCGGCGCGACCATCGACGGCAGCGCGATCGCGGCCAAGGGCGTCGATCTCGTCGTCGACACCAACGGGCAGGAGCTGCGCAAGCTGGCGCCGGCCGTGAAGCTGCGCGGGCGCTGGACCGTCGAGGTCAAGGCGAACGGGCCGGCCGACCGGCTCGCGCTGTCGGTGGTGGCGCGGCCGCCGGCGGGACGGCTGGCGGTCGACGCGACGCTGGCGACGACGGCGCCGGAGATCGCGTGGCGCGGCACGGTGAGCGCGCGCGGGATCGATCCGGCGGCGGCCATCGCCGGCGCGCCGCGCGGCAGCGTGCGCCTAGACGCCAGCGCGCACGGCGAGGGATCGCGCGGCACCATCGATCTGAAGGGCCTGGTCGCGCAGATCGCCGGCACCAAGGTCGACGCCCACGGCACCGTCGACACCGCGGGCAACGGCACGGTGCTGGCGAACGTCGCCTCGCGCGATCTGTCGCAGCTGCGCGCGCTCGGCATCCGCGGGATCGCCGGCAGCATGACGGCCAAGGCGCGCGTCGAGCGGACGCGGACGCACCTGCACGTCGACGCCGACGTGAGCGCGGTCGGGCTGGCGATGCAGGACAACCGCATCGGCAAGCTCGACGCGCACGTGCACGACGAGGACTTCATCGGCGAGGCGCACGTGCGCGCCGAGAGCGTGCGCGGCGGCGGCCTGGCGCTCGACACGCTCGCGCTCGACGCGTCGGGCAATACCAAGAAGGTGCAGGCGACCCTGCAGGCGCGCGGGCCCGACAAGCTCGCGGTCGACCTCGTGGTCAACGGCACGCCGACGCTGGCGCGCCATCGGGGGACGACGGGGCGCAAGATCGTCGGCGCCGACATGACCATCGACAAGCTGGCGATCGCGCGGCACGGGCAGGCGTGGACCACGACCGGGCCGGCGACGCTGCGCGTGCACGACGGCGTCGACCTGCAGAAGCTCGAGCTCGCCGAGGGCAGCCAGCACCTCGGGCTCGGCGCGCGCTACGACGCCAGGACGAAGGAGGTCGCGCTCGACCTGCGCGCGCAGAAGCTGAACCTGAAGAACCTGACGGGGCTCCTCAAGCCGTCGCTCGATCTGCCCGATACGCAGCTGGCGGTCGAGGTGCACGCCAAGGGCACGACGGCGCGGCCCTTCGTGACCGCGTCGCTCGACGGCTATTCGGAGCGGTCGCAGCGGCTCGGGCTCAACAAGATCAGCTATCGCCTCGACGCGCAGTACGGAAACGATCGCGCCAAGGCGTCGTGGAAGCTGTCGTCGATCGATCAGTCGTTCCACGGCAAGGTCGATCTGCCGACGGTGCTGACCGGGAGTCGGCCGATCGCGGCCGACATCTCGGCCAACAACATCTGGATGGTCAAGCTGCACAAGGTGCTGCCGCCCGCGATCTCCAACGTCGACGGGCGGCTCGACGGATCGATCAAGGCGTCGGGCACCACCGCGCGGCCGGTGCTCACCGTCGACCTGCACGGGCGCGGCTGGCAGCTCGGGTCCGACTCGAAGAACAACGACGTGCGGCTCAAGGTCGACTACAAGGAGCGCAAGCTCAACGCGCGCGCCGAAGTGCACTTGCAGCAGTCGCTCGGCAAGGACGCGGGCGCGCTGGTGGCGCAGGTCGAGCTGCCGCTCGACGCGTCGCTCGCGCGGCTGCGGAAGTCACAGCGGATCGTCGACGAGCTCGAGCACAAGACGCCGATCGAGGCGCTGGTGACGCTGACGCGGGTCGACCTGGCGCGCTTCCCGTTCCAGCAGCTCGGCATGACGCCGCCGCTCACCGCCGGCATGGTCGACGGCAACTTGAAGCTGCGCGGCACGCTGCACGCGCCGCTGCTCGACGTCGACGTCGAGGCGCACGGGCTGGCGCGCGGCCGGCTCGACAAGGTGGATCTCTTCGCCTCGCTCGACTACGGCGACAAGCGCGCGAGCCTGAAGGTCGACGGCTCGCTGCGCGGCGCGCCCATCCTGCGCGTGCGCGGCCAGGTGCCGCTCGACGTGCAGCGCGTGCTCGATCACGAGCCGTATCAGACGACGCCGGTGAAGGTGGACCTCGACGTGCCCGGCTTCAACCTCGTGCGCGTGCAGGATCTGGTGCCGCGCATCGAGGGGCAGGTCAACGCGCACGGCGAGCTGCGCGGCACCATCGGCAAGCCGACCGGCAAGCTCGACCTGGCGGTGAACGCGCTCGCGCTCGGCGCCATGCGCTACGACAAGTTCGTCGCCAACGCCGCGTTCGACGGGGCGCAGGCGACCGCGAAGCTCGACGCGCATGAGCTCAAGGGCGGCACGCTCGACGGCCACGCAATGATCCCGGTCGACGCGCGCAAGCCGCTCGTGGCCACGCTGCGCGCGAGCGGCTTCTACATCGACATCGAGAACGTGGGCCTCACCAATCCGCGGCTGTTCAAGGGCACGCTCAACGCCGCCATCGACGCGCACGGACCGCGCACCGCGCCCACCGTCGAGGGCTTCCTGAAGCTGGCCGACGCGCAGCTCGCGCTCGCCGCCGACGCGCGCATCTACGATCACATCCAGGTCGACGTGGCGATGAAGAACAACCTCATCACGCTGCGCAACGCCGAGGGCAAGGTGCAGGGCGGCGACATCAAGGCGTGGGGACACGCGACGCTGGCGTCGAGCCTCAAGCCGCAGTCGGTCGAGCTGCGCGCGGAGGCGCACCACTTCCCGATCCCGACGGGCAGCTTCGGCGCCTGGCTCGACGCGACCGTGCATGTGCAAGGTCAGCAGACGCCCGACGGGATGAGCGGCACCGTCGTCGTCGAGAAGGGCACGGCGAACCTGCCGAAGATCGCGGGCGGCAAGAAGCTGCAGTCGACCGGCCCGCTCGAGGACGTGAAGTTCGTCGACGCCAAGGCGCGCAACGACGAGGCCAAGCGCAAGGAGGCGGAGCAGGAGCCGGCGACGGCGGAGCTGACCGCGCACATCCCGGGCCCGTTCCACGTGCGCTCGAAGGAGCTGTCGACCGATCTCGCCGGCAACCTGCAGATCGCCATCGCCGGGCCGGTCACGCGCATCAGCGGCCAGGTGCACGCCTCGGGCGGCTGGCTCGAGCTGCTCGGGCGCCGCTACAACATCGAGAAGGCGCGCGTCGGCTTCGGCGGCGAGGCCGAGCCCAACCCCGAGCTCGACGTGCGCATCACGCGCGAGCTGTCGCAGACGCGCCTCATCATCGAGGTGCACGGCACGGCGAAGAAGCCGACGCTCGTGTTGTCGTCCGATCCGCCGATCTACGATCAGTCGGAGGTGATCGCGGCCATCTTGTCGGGCGATCCGGCGACCCAGCGCGTGGACGACCGCTCGCTCGATCAGAAGGTGACGGGCGCGGTGAGCGGCCTGTTGGTCAACAAGATCAAGGATCAGATCGCGCCGAATCTGCCGATCGACGTCATCAAGGTGGACACCGGCACCGAAGGCGCGACCGGGCTGGGGGATACCCGGCTCGAGGTCGGTAAATACATTACCGATACGATCTACGTGAGCTACGTGCACCAGTTCGGCAGCACCTTCGTGGGCACGCAGCGGTTCAACGCCAACGAGGCCGACCTCGAGTGGCGCTTCAAGAAGCGGTACGAGCTGGAGACGGCGTTCGGCGATGCGGCGGTGGGGCGCGTGAACCTGTACTGGACGATTCGTTACTGATGGGTGGAGCGAGGAGCGAGGGACGATGCTGTGGCTGTTGAGCGCGTTGTTGTTGGCGGCGTGGTTGGCCGGGATGGTCGCCTCGATGGGACCATTGGTGCATGTGTTTCTGGTGCTGGCGATCTTCGCCGTGATGGTGTCGCTGATTCGCCGCGACACGCTCGATACGATTTAGATCTCGAACTCCAGCGGCAGACGGATCGTGAAGAGGTTGCCGGCCGCCTGCGGCTTGACCGTGATCGAGCCGCCGTGGCCCTTCACGATCTGCTTGGCGACGGTGAGCCCGACCGAGCCGCGGGCGCGCGGCGAGCCGATGTGGAAGACCTTGGCCAGCTCGGCGGCGGCGATCGGCGCCGCGCCGTCGACGATGGTGACCTCCGCCTGCTCGCTCGCCGCGTCGGTGCGCGCGGCGATGGCGACGACCGAGCCCTTCGGCGACGCCGTGACTGCGTTCTCGGCGATGGCGACGAGCGCCTCGGTGAGCGCATCGGCGTCGACCGCCCAACGCGCGTCCCCTCCCCCGCCGTCGGTGAGCTCGACCTTGACGCCGCGGCTCTCCGCCTCGCCCCGCACGCGCTCGACCACCGCGGCGAGCAGCGTACGCGCCTGCACCGGCGCGCGCGCCGACTCCTGCGGCCCGGCGTAACCGAGGTACTGCTCGAGGATCTTGTCGACGCGGTCGATCTCCGACGCCAGCACCGACAGCGACTTCATGATCTCGGCGCCGACGCCCTCTTTGCGCATCCGCCCTTCGAGCAGCTCGACGTGGATGGCCATCGAGTTGAGCGGATTACGGACTTCGTGCGCCATCGCCGCCGCCAGGTGCTGCAGCTCCTTCACCGTCATGCGTCAAAACCCCGCTATTTACCGTCGAGACCGTACTCGGCGAGCTTGTTGTACAGGGAGCGCCGCGAAATTCCGAGCACCTCGGCGGTGATCTTCTTGTTGCCTTTGCGCGCCTCGAGCGTGCGCAGGATGATCTCCTTCTCGGCGTCGCGCATGGTGGCGCCGAGCGGGATGCGGATGACATCCTCCACCGGCCCGGCGCGATAGATCATCTGTGGCAACAGCTCGGGATCGAGCGAGCTGCCGCGCGCGAGCAGGACCGCCTGCTCGACGACGTTGCGCAGCTCGCGGACGTTGCCCGGCCAGTGGTAGCCCTCGAGCAGGCGCTGCGTGTCCGCCGGCACCACCTGCATCGGCTTGCGATAGTGCTGCGCGAACTGCGCCATGAACTCGGTAGCCAGGAGCGCGACGTCCTCGCGACGCTCGCGCAGCGGCGGCAGATTGATCTGCAGAATGTTCAACCGGTAGTAGAGATCTTCGCGGAAGACGTTCTCTTCCGTCATCTTCATGAGGTCGCGGTTGGTCGCGGCCACCACGCGCACGTTGGCCTGGCGCTCCTTCTTGCCGCCGATGCGCATGTAGGCGAACGACTCGAGCACGCGCAGGAGGTTGATCTGCGTGCGCTCGTCCATCGTCGAGATTTCGTCCAAAAAGATCGTTCCACCGTCGGCGAGCTCGAACTTGCCTTCCTTCTTGTCGACCGCGCCGGTGAACGAGCCGCGCTCGTGGCCGAACAGCTCCGAGGCGATGAGCTCGCGTGGAATCGCTCCCGTGTGCACGGCGACGAAGGGACCGGTCGCGCGCTTGGAGCGCATGTGGATGGCGCGCGCCACCAGCTCCTTGCCGGTGCCGCTCTCGCCGGTGATGAGCAC
>DATNAQ010000134.1:0-58278 GCA_035607415.1 Polyangia bacterium | reverse complement strand
CTCGGCGACGACGGCCGCCTGCACGTGACGACGCCGTTCCCCTTCGACTCCAACGTCGAGGACAACCTGGTCTCGATCGCCGCCACGCTGTCGACGGCCGACGGCTTCTCCAACACGCGCTCGATCTTCTTCCCGGTGAGCACCGACCTCGTCGTCGACGACGGCGCCACCGCGACCGCCGTCGATCTCGACGATCCGTCGACGACGTTCGACTTCCCGCTCTTCTATCGCGTCGACACCACGCAGCTCGTGGCCATGGCGCCGCTCGGCACGTCGCTGAAGGAGCACCACGCCTACGGCTGCTGGATCACCGGCGGCGTGCACGACGCCGGCGGCCACATGCTGCACGCGTCGTCGGAGATGAAGGACGCCATGCACGGCCGCGGCACCTGGGGCGGGCGCGCGTCGTACAAGAAGCTGGCCGCCGCCATCGACGGCGCCCACGTCTCGCCGCTGGCAGCGACGGCGTTCACCACGCAGACGCTGAGCGATTGGCCGGCCAAGGCGCAGTCCGACCTCGCGGCCATGCCGCCCGTCGCCACCGTCGATCTGACGTTCAGCACGCCCGCCGAGCTCGACGACATCTTCGGCGGCCCGGCCACGACGATGAAGCCGGGCAATCCGCCGTCGGGCGGCGTGCTGCATACCAACATCGCCGCCGTCGTCGTCGGCCACTTCGACTCGCCGCACTACCTGTCGCCGACGCCGGGGACGTTCGGCGTGTTCGATGACGCGATGAGCGTCAAGGCCACCGACCACATCCCCTACATCCTCATCGTGCCGCTGCGCTCGTCGTACGCGGCGACGCCGGTCGTCATCTTCCAGCACGGCATCAACGGCGATCGCTCGGCCGCGCTCACCGTCGCCAACAGCTACGCGGCGCGCGGCTACGCCACGCTCGGCATCGACGAGCTGTGGCACGGCTCGCGGATGCCCGGCGCCGTCGACAACGTCTTCAACCTCTCGGGCCAGCCGGGCCACGACGGCATCGGCGATCCGACCGCGGCCGGCGCCGTGCAGTACTTCTTCGACTTCGCGGGCGATTCGACCACCGGCGTCCTGCCCGTCGATCCGCACTACATCCGCGACAACTTCCGCCAGGCCGAGATCGATCTGATGCAGGAGGTGCGCCTGGCGCGCGGCGGCGATCTGAGCGCGGTGGCGACGGCGCTCCCGGCGCTGACCGGCCTCAGCTTCGACGGCAGCAAGCTGGTCTACACCGGCGAGTCGTTCGGCTCGATCATGGGCGCCGCGGTGCTCGCCACCGATCCGCTGCTCGAGGCCGCCGTGCTCGACGTGGGCGGCGGCGGCATCCTGACCGACCTGGCGCCGAACGCGCCGTCGTTCGCGACGCTCCTGCAGCCGTTCATCGCCGGCGCCTTCGACACCATCGTCGACGTGAACCATCCCGACACCGAGCCGACGCGCGCGCAGATGTCGCTCAACGTCGTGCAGGCGGTGATCGATCCCGGCGACGGCACGGCGCTGGCGGCGCTCGCCGATCCGGGCAAGAGCGTGCTCTTCCCGTTCGCGTATCACGACGAGACGGTGCCCAACCAGTCGAACCAGTCGCTGGCGCGCGCGTTCGGCGCGACCGAGGTGGCGCTGACGGCGGGCTCGCATCCGCTCGAGCAGGCGACCTTCCCGCAGGCGCATGCGCCCTACTCGGCGACGCCGCTGCGCGCGGCGATCCAGCTCGATCCGGCGAGCCACGGCATGTTCACCGGGCAGGGCGGACGGCACACCTACGTGCCGCCGTTTCCGCCGTTCATGATGCTTCCGCAGCCGGTGCCGTTCGACAATCCGATCGTGCAGCTGCACGCGATCGCGGTCGGCTTCATCGATGGGTTCAAGAGCGGCGCGCCGATCGTCAATGACGTCGGCACGTCGCAGTAGTAGCGGCCGGCGTAGGGTCGCGGAGGTAGTAAGGGTCGCTGCCGGCGTCGGAAAACGGCGCAGTCCGCCCGCCTCCGCGGGCGGTGCGCCTCCATCGGGCCGCTCTACGTCGCGCTGCGCGCGACCGCGGCCCTCTACGCCGCCGTCAGCGACCCTTACTACCTCCGCTCAGCGCCTGGTACCGCGAACAAGCGCAACGCCGAGCGTACCAGGCCCATGGAGCGGAGGTAGTGAGGCGCCATCCCGGCGGCGTAGAGGGCTCGCGTCGCGCGTGAGCGCGACATAGGCGAGCCCGATGGAGGTGCACCGCCCGCGGAGGCGGGCGGACTGCGCCGTTTCCCGACGCCGGGATGGCGCCTCACTACCTCCGCGACCCCAGCCGCCCGGACCCTACGCGGCAGAGAGGACCACCGCGGCGTTGGTGCCGCCGAAGCCTGATGCTGTCGACAGCGCTACGCGCGGGCGCACCTGCCGCGCGGCGCCGCGCACCACGTCGAGCGCGATCTCGGGATCGAGCTCCTCGCAGCCCGGCGTCGGCGGCACCCATCCGGTCTCGAGCGTGCGCACGCAGGCGACCGCCTCGAGCGCGGCCGCGGCGCCGAGCGTGTGGCCGAGCGCGCTCTTGATCGAGTTCAGCGGCGTCGACGACGCGCGCGCGCCGAGGACGAGCGCGAGCGCCTTGGCTTCCATGAGGTCGTTGAACGGCGTGGCCGTGCCGTGCGCGCTCACGTAGCCGACGTCGGCGGCGGTGCATCCGGCGTCGGCGAGCGCGGCCTGCATCGCGCGCGCGGCGCCGCGCCCTTCGCGATCGGGCCCCGTCATGTGCACCGCGTCGGCGGACACGCCACAGCCGTCGAGAAAGGCGCGGATGCGGGCGCCGCGCGCGCGCGCATGCTCCTCCGATTCCAGCACGACGAAGGCGGCGGCCTCGCCGAGGTTCAGCCCGCGGCGATTGCGATCGAACGGGCGGCACGGGGCAACGTCAGCCGCCTTGAGCGCGCCGAAGCCGGCGAGCACGAAGTCGTGCAGCGCATCGGCGCCGCCGGCGAGCACCACGTCGCAGCGGCCGCGGCGCAACAGATCGAGCGCGGCGCCGAGCGCCACGTTGCCCGACGCGCAGGCCACCGACGGCACCACCAAGGGGCCGCGCGCGTCGACGGCGGCGGCCACCGCTTGCGCCGGCCCGGCGTAGCCCCAACGCGCGGGCGCCGCGGCCGCGGCGGGCACGGCGTCCATGGTCGCGCGTACGAGCGGCAGCCAGCCGGCGATCCCGCCGAGCGTGGTGCCGCAGGCGACGCCGAGCCGCGCGCCGCGCGCCGGATCGCCCGCGTCGGCGAACGCCTCTTCGGCGGCCCAGGTCGCCATCGTTGCCGCGCGCGACGGCGCCGACAGCGGCAGCTCCTCGACGAGCGCGACCGGCCCCGAGGCCACGCCGGCGAGCTCGGGCCGCTCGCGCATGGCGCGCCGTCCCTCGACGAGCGCGGCCCACAAGCGCTCGGCGCCGCGGCCGAAGCCCGAGACCGCGCCGACGCCGGTGATGGCGGCGCGCATCGTCACGTCGATGGGTTCACGGGCGGGCGCTGCGCCGCCGGCGGATTCCAGAAGTCGAAGAAGTTGAACCACTGCTCCGGGTACTGCCGCACGTAGCGCTCGTAGACCGCGACCGCGCGCGCCGTCGCCTCGCGCAGGTCGGCGTCGCGATCGCGCGTGTGCGGGACCTCGATCGGCTGCTCGACGTGGAACGTGCAGTTGGTGCGATCGGCGTCGGCGATGATGAACGTCGGCAAGAGCGGCGTGCCGGTGGCGCGCGCCAGCGTCGCCGGGCCGAGCGGAAACGGCGCGGGCACGCCGCAGAACGGAATCATCACGTGCGGCCCGCCGGCGAAGCGATCCATCTGCATCCCGACGAGCTCTCCGCGGCGCAGCACGCTCGCCAGCTCGAGCGTGGAGAACGGCGAGCTCGTCGTGTACACGATCTTGAACTTCTCGCGGAACTGCCGCTCCCACTCGGCGGTGCCCGCGTTCGGCTCCTGGGCCATCGCCATGGTCAGCGGCGGATACGATTTGCGCTGCATGAGGATCGGCGCGATCTGCCAGAACCCGAGGTGGCCGGTCACGACCACCGCGCCGCGCCCCTCCTTCTGCAGGTCGAAGATGTGCTCCTGGCCGATGGTGACCGCGTCGACCGGCACCGGCTGGCCGTGATGCAGGCAGTACATGTTGGTGATCGACTGCGCGTAGTTCACGAACAGGCGGAAGCTGCGCGCCTTCTCTTCGACGGGCGAGGCGGGGCCGATCGCGCGCGCGAGGTTGGCTTCGATGGCGCGGCGCGCGCGCGGCACCAGCACGTAGAAGATGCCGGCCCAAAAGGGCATGGTCGCGCGCTGCATCGGATGCGAGAAGTTCTTCACGCCGAACATCATGAGGCGGCGGTACATCGGGCCTTCGAAACGATGGCGGAACGCTTGTCCGGCCGATTGCCTGTAACTACGCATGACGGGCGGCAGTATCTCCTAAAGTCCGCGGCGCGTCATCTGGGCGACCGCGGTCAGTAGATCGGCGCGGGCGTCGGCGCGATCTTCGACGGCGAGCTGCGCGCGCAGGCGGGCGGCGGCGCGCTTGTCGCCGGTGCGTGCGGCGATGCTGCCGACGGCGAGCCAGGCCGAGCCACGCACGCGCGGATCGGCGGCGGCGGAGAAGAGCGCGTCGACGTCGCCGGCGCCGCCGAGGAAGCCGAGGTAGTGGGCGGCGTCGCGCACGCGCGCGGCGGCCTGGCGATCGCCCTCGGCCGGCGGACGGCGGCAGATGGCGGCGAGGCGCGCGGCGGCGGCAGGATCGCGCAGGCGGCCGAGCATGACGGCGGCGCGATCGGCATAGGTCTCGTCGGCGAGCAGCGCGCGCAGCGTCGCGCGCGCGCGGACGTCGGTGATCTCGGCGAGCGCGAGCGCGGCTTCGGCGCGCACCGTGGCGTCGGGATCGGCGAGCGCGGCGCGCAGGGCGTCGCCGCCGGCGTAGGCTTCGCGGGCGCCGAGCTCGCGAGCGGCGGCGGCGCGCGCGGCGGGCGGCAGCGTGCGATCGGCGACGGTGGCGGCGAGCGCGCCGACGGTGGGCGCGCCCAGCCACGCCTCGAGCGCGGCGCCGAGCGGTGCGGCCATGTCGGCGCGGGCGGCGGCGAGGTTGTGCTGCTCGCCGGGATCGCTGCCGAGATCGTAGAGCTCGTCGACGTCGCGGCGCGTGTCGCGGATGAGCTTCCAGCCGCCGCGCAGGATCATGCGGTGCGTGTCGACGGCGGCGAAGACGTCGCCGCTCGCCGACGGCGAAGGAAAGACGGGCGCGTCGAGCAGCGTGGCGACCGTGGGCAACAGATCGACGAGCGAGAACGGCGCGTCGACGCGCTCGGGCGCGAGCTTCCGGCCGACGAGCGCGATCACCAGCGGCACGCGCAGCTGCTCGTCGTAGAGCGAGGTGCCGTGATAGGCGCCGCCGTGCTCGCCGAACTCCTCGCCGTGATCGGCGGTGATGACGACGAGGGTGGGGCGCGCGAACATCGCCAGCCCGTCGATGAGCCGGGCGAGCGCGCGGTCGACGGCGCGCGCCTCGGCGTCGTAGCGATCGGCGGCCGGCGCCGACGCGGGCAGCTCGTGCGGCTCGTAGGGCTCGTGCGGATCGAAGTAGTGCAGCCAGAAGAACGAGCGCGGCTCGCCGCGGGCGGCGGCGCGATGCATGCGCGCCAGCGCGGCGTCGGTGAGCGCCTCGGCCGGCTGCGTGCGCGTATCGGCCCAGGCGACGCCGAAGTGCGAATCGGCGTAATGCTGGAGGGCGCCGCCGCCGTCGAAGAAGAGGCCGGCGGGGTAGAAGTTCTCGGTGTTCCAGCCGGCGGCGCGCAGCCGCTCGGCGAGCGTGTCGGGGCGATCGTCGAGCCGGCCCGGCGGGCGCGCGGTCATGAGCGCCGTGATCGACGCCGCCGTCGACGGCGCCGCGGCGTAGGCGTGGGTGAAGCGGACGCTGCGCGCGGCCAGCGCCGCCAGCGCCGGCATGCGCGCCAGGCGATCGGCGCGCAGCGCGTCGACGGTGACGACGAGGAGGTGCGCGTCGGCGAGCGTGCCCTCGTGCGACAGGCGCGCGATCGGCGCCACGATTGGCGCCTGCGTCGCTGCCGGCTCGTAGGCCTCGGCCACCGGCGGCGGCGGCTCGAGCCGCTCGATCGCGTCGAGCACCAGCGATGCCGTCGGCGCCTGCGCGTGCGTGACGAAGCGCGTGTTCGCATCCAGCCGCGCCAGCGCCGCGCCGCCGAAGACGAGCGCGAGCGCCAGCGCCGTCGCCGCCAGCACGTGACGCCGGCCCGGCGCGTTGGACACCGGCGCGTCGGACACCGGCGCGTCGGACGCCGGCGCGTCGGACGCCGGCGCGCCGGCATGCACGCGGCGCAGCGCGCACGCCAGCGCCGCGAACGCGCACAGGCACAACGTCGCGCGCAGCGACGGATAGAGCCGCCGCGGCAGCGCCAGCAGCATCAGCAGCTCCGCCGCAGCGATGGCCAGCCCGATCTTCCGCGGCGCCCGCGCCGTCGCCGCCAGCGTCGCGCCGATCGCCAGCGTCAACAGCACCGCCGCCGCGCCGAACCCGACCGCGCGCACCGCCGTCGGCGTGGCCGCCAGCGGCACCGCGACGATCACCCCCGCGATCCCGGCCGCCGCCAGCGCCCGCCCGCGCCGCGGCCCGGAGAGCGCCTCGATCCACGGCGCCAGCGCCAGCCCCGCGCCCACCACGATCGCCGCCACCGCCGCCGCGATCGCCAGCTTCTCGCCCGGCGATCCCCACGCGTGCCGGAGGGCCCACGCGTCTCCGAGCGCCACCCATGCTCCTGCCTGCCATGCTGCTCGTCGCGTCGGTCCCACGATCACACTCTACCTGCTATATAGAAATCCGTGACCGCCGCCGCCGTCGATACTCTCAATCCGCCGCAGCGCGAGGCGGTCCTGCATCCGGGCGGCCCCCTATTGATCCTCGCCGGCGCCGGCTCGGGCAAGACCCGCGTCATCACTTTTCGCATCACCGAGCTGCTGCGCCGCGGCGTCTGGCCCGACCGCATCCTGGCGGTGACGTTCACCAACAAGGCCGCCGGCGAGATGCGCGAGCGCATCGCCAAGCTCACCGGCGGCCGCGGCCGCGGCATGTGGGTCGGCACCTTCCACGCCACCTGCGCGCGCCTGCTGCGCACGTATGCCGAGAAGGTCGGCCTCGGCCGCGACTTCGTCATCTTCGACGACAGCGATCAGCGCACGCTGGTCGCGCGCGTGCTCAAGGACCTCGGCATCGCCGACCGCTTCGCCACGCCGCGCGCCATGCTCTCGGCCATCGACGGCGCCAAGAACCGCGGCGAAGGGGCGGCCGACTTCCAGGGCCACGACTACTTCAGCGATCTCGTCGCGCGCGTCTACCCCGTGTATCAAGAGCGGCTGACGCGCGCCAACGGCGTCGACTTCGGCGATCTGCTCCTGAAGACGCTCGATCTGTGCAAGGACCCGGACGTCGGCAAGCGGCTCGCCGATCGCTTCGACCACGTGCTCGTCGACGAGTTCCAGGACACCAACCGCGTCCAATACGATCTCGTCAACCACCTGTCCTCGCGCCTCAACAACCTGTGCGTCGTCGGCGACGACGACCAATCGATCTACTCGTGGCGCGGCGCCGACGTGCGCAACATCCTCGACTTCGACCGCGACCACCCCGGCACCCACACCGTCAAGCTCGAGGAGAACTACCGCTCGACGCAATTGATCCTCGACGCCGCCAACGCCGTCATCGCGCGCAACCTCGAGCGCAAGCAGAAGCGGCTGTTCACCGAAAAGGGCGAAGGCGAGCTGCTCCTCTATCACACCGCCGAGGACGAGCGCGGCGAGGCGCAGTTCGTGGTGCGCGTGATCCAGAAGCTCGCGCTCGAGGAGGAGCGCGTCCCCTCCGACTTCGCCGTCTTCTACCGCACGCACGCGCAGTCGCGCGCGCTCGAAGAGGCGCTGCTCGGCGCCGATCTGCCCTACGCGGTCATCGGCGGCATCCGCTTCTACGATCGCGCCGAGGTCAAAGACCTGCTCGCCTATCTGCGCGTGCTCGCCAATCCGGCCGACGAGGTCTCGCTCGAGCGCATCATCAACAAGCCCACGCGCGGCATCGGCGAGTCGACCTACGAGCGCGTCGTCGCCCGTGCGCGCGCCGAGAGCGTCACCGTCTGGGAAGCGATGGAGGCGATATTTCGGAATGGAGATTCCGAAATCGGCCCCGCGCCGCGCAAGAAGCTCGGCGTCTTCGTCGAGATGATGAGCGACCTGCGCAACGAGTTCGTCACGCACGCCGGCTCGCTCGGCACGCTCGCCGACGCCGTCCTCGAGCGCACGCAATACATGGAGCGCCTCTCCGCCGACGGCTCGCACGAGTCGCAGGAGCGCATCGAGAACCTGCTCGAGCTCGTCGGCTCGATCAAGGACTACGAAGGCGACGTCACCGCGCGCGAAGGCACGCCGCCGACCATCCACGACTACCTCGAGCAGGTGTCGCTGGTCGCGCCTGCCGACGCCGCGCAGAAGGGCGTGACGCTCATGACGGTGCACGCCGCCAAGGGCCTCGAGTTCCCGGTGGTGTTCGTGACCGGCCTCGAGGACGGCGTGTTCCCGTCGCTGCGCAACGGCGAGGACGAGGACGCGCTCGCCGAGGAGCGCCGGCTCGCCTACGTCGCCATCACGCGCGCCGAGGAGCGGCTCTTTTTGACCAACGCGCGCCACCGCCGGCTGTTCGGGCAGGACGCGCGCCCGTTCGTCGAGAGCCGCTTTCTCGCCGACATCCCCGATCACACGATCGCGCGGCCGATCAACCAGCCGAAGCCGCGTCCGCAGTGGATGGATCGCGAAGCGAAACGCGACGCCGGGCGCGAGCTGGTGCGCGAGTTCGCCGCTTCACGCACCGTCGAGCGCGACAGCGGCATCTCGGTCGAATACGACGCCGACGCCGCCGGCTATGACGACGTCGAGAGCACCTTCCGCCTCGGCCAGCGCGTGCGCCACCCCAAGTTCGGCGAAGGCGAGGTGCGCGGCTTCACCGGCACCGGCAGCGACTTGAAGCTCACCGTATACTTCCCGAAGGTGGGTCCGAAGACGATCATCGCCCGCTTCGTGGAGCTGATCTAGCAGGCATCCATGCGCAAGCGGATCCACGAGCTGTGGCGCACCATCGTCCACGAGCACACCGCGCCGGGGCGCGTGGCCGCCGCCATCTTCGTCGGCGCCGTCGTCGGCTGCACGCCGATCTTCGGCCTGCACATCCTCGTCTGCCTCGCGCTGGCGTGGCTGTTCGGGCTCAACAAGCTCATCGTCTACGGCGCGGCCAACGTGTCGATCCCGCCGATGGTGCCGCTGCTCGGGTTCACCTCGGTGCAGCTCGGCGAGCGCATCCTGCACGGCCGCTGGCTCGGCCTGCATCGCGCCGACTTCGCGCTCGCCCCATCAACAATTGTTCGCACGCTCGCGCGTACCTTCTTCCTAGACTGGATGCTCGGCGGCGCCGTGCTCGGCGCGGCCATCGGCATCGTCGCCGGCGGCATCACCTGGGCCATCCTCGCCGCGCGCCGCGCGCAGCGGGCGCGCACCGCCGACAGCATCGGCGCCGCCATCGACGTCGCGCGCCGTCGCTACGACGGCCTGCACCCGCGCTTCAAGTGGTACGCGCGCATGAAGTACGTGATGGATCCGTGCTACCGCGCCATCGCCGCGCAGGTGCCGCCCGGCGCCTTCACCGTCGATCTCGGCAGCGGGCTCGGCATGCTGCCGGTCCTGCTCGGCGTGCTCGGCGACGGCCGCCGCGCGCTCGGCGTGGAGTGGGATCGCAAGAAGGTCGCCTGCGGCGTGAGCGCGGCGCGCGATCTGCCCGACGTGCAGATCGTCGAAGGCGACGCGCGCGCCGCCGAGTTGCCGGCGTGCGACGTCATCACGCTCGTCGACATGCTGCACTATTGGGACGACGAGGTGCAGCGCACGCTGCTCGCCCGTTGCCGCGCGGCGCTCCGTCCCGGCGGCCGCCTGCTGGTGCGCGAGGGCGATCCGTCGCGCCGCGGCGGCGCCCGCTTCACGCGCGCCATCGAGTCGGTGGTGACGCGCCTCGGCTGGAACCGCGGGCCCGAGGTACGCTTCCGCGACGTGACCGCGCTGCGCGCCGATCTCGAAGCGCTCGGCTTCGTCGTGCGCGTCGACGAGGTCGCCGCGCGCACGCATCCCGGCAACGTGCTCTTCGTCTGCGACGCTACTTCTTGAGGAACGGCGTCGGGTCGACGGGCCAGAGCGCGCGCGACAACGGATACATTCCGAAGTGCAGGTGCGGCGGCGTGGTGCGCGCGTTGCCGGTGTTGCCGACGTAGCCGACGACGTCGCCGGCGTCGACGTGATCGCCGACGTGCAGCCCGCGCGCGAACGCCGACAGGTGCGCGTAGTAGTAGAGTGTCGACGGCTTGCCCGCGACCCACACGGTGTTGCCGCCGAGCCGATCGGTGGTGCCGATGCGCACGACGAGGCCTTCGGCCGCCGCGACCACGGGTGTCCCGCGGTGCGCGAAGATGTCGATGCCCGCGTGCGTGCGATGCCCCGAGCGCGGCTCGCCGAACGACGAGTGCAGCGCCGGCCGCTTCACGCCGACGACGGGCACGATGAGCTGCCCCGGCGATCCGGCGTAGCGCACCATGGCCCACGCCGTCCGGTGCGTGGCGAGCACGCCGATCACGAGCGAAACCGCGAGCGCTGCCGCGCCGCGCCTGAGCCACCGCTTCATGCTCGTGGTACGTCTCCGAAGCGCCGCGACCTTCCTCGGCAGGCGGCTGGCGCTAGTCGGGCTGGGCGATCGTGGTCATGCTGACGTCGGCCTCGCGATTGCCGCGCCGGACGTGCAACGTGATCTTCTTGCCGACGCCGGCGTTGGCCGACATCCAGCGCAGCCGCTCGGCGTCGTCGATGGCGACGCCGTCGAACTTCAGGATCACGTCGCCACGCGAGATCCCCGCGCGCTGCGCAGGCGACCCTGGGACCACGATCCCGACCAGCGCCCCCGCCGTCAGCTCGATCCCCACGCGCGCCGGATCGATCGGCCGGATCCCCAGCCACCCGCGCTGCACCTTGCCGTACTTCTTGAAGTCCGACACGTCGCGCTTGGCCATGTTGATCGGCACCGCGAAGGCCAGCCCCTGCGCGCGCGCGTTGATCGCCGTGTTGATGCCGACGACCTCGCCCTTCATGTTGTAGAGCGGCCCGCCCGAGTTGCCGGGGTTGATCGCCGCGTCGGTCTGGATGAAGTCCCAGTAGCCCTGATCGAAGCCGCCGAGCTGCCCGCCGCGCCGCCCCTTGGCGCTGACGATGCCCGCCGTCACCGTCGACGACAAACCATACGGCTCGCCGATCGCCACCACCCACTCGCCGACCTCGAGCTTGTCCGAATCGCCGAGCACCGCCGGCGTCAGCGTCACGCCCTTGGGGTCGATGTGCAGGAGCGCCACGTCGGTCGCCGGATCGCGCGCGATGATCTTGGCGCGGTAGCTCTTCTTGTCGTCGAGCTGCACGTCGATCTGATCGGCCGCGCGCCCGCCGAGCTCCTCGGGCGCCACCACGTGGTTGTTGGTGAGCACGTCGCCGTCGGCGGAGATGATGACGCCGGTGCCGAGCGACGCCGCGTGCTCGTCGGGCGGCTGCACCAGCCGATAGAACGGCGAGTCCTCGCCGAACGGAAACACCGCCACCGGCCGCTGCTTGATGAGCGCGACCGAGTGGATGTTGACCACCGACGCGCGCGCGCGCTTGACCAGATCGACGAACGACACCGGCGCGCCCGCCACCGGCACCACCGGCTGACCGGCCTGCGCGGGCACCGTGTGCGCGGGCTGCTGCGCGTGGACCGGCGACGGCTGCTTCTTCGAGAACACCATCAGCCCGATGACGGCACCGACGGCGGCGGCGAAGACGAGGCTAGCGCTTCTTTGCATCCACATACTTCATACGCAGGTCGTACAGCAGGTTGTCGAGGACCTGCGCCTCTTCTTGCGTGAGGTTGCCGCGCGTCTTTTCCTGCAACATGCCGAGGATGTCGATGGTCTGCTTGGCCAGCGGCAGGTTGGCGGTGCGCTCGCGCGAGTCGGGATGCTCGATCTCGCCGAGGTGCACCAGCACCGACGAGGCCAGCGACATCACGAACACGCCGAAGTCGATCTCGGGGATCGACTCCGCTTCGGTCTGCTTCTCGGTTTCACTCATGTGGACCTCGGAATCTCGACGGTGAGCACGCCGCTCTCGAAGCGCACCCGGCGCGCGCCGGCGTCGGCGTCGGCAGGCAGGGCGATGGCGCAACGGAACTCGCCGTAGCTGCGCTCGAGACGATGGTAGTTGGCGCCTTCGCCGCCGAGGAAGTGGCGCCGCCCGCGGACGGCGAGCTCGCGCCCCTCGACCTCCACGGCCACGTCGCCGGCGGCCACCCCGGGCAGCTCGACCGCGACGAACACGGTGGCGTCGGTCGAGTAGACGTCGGTGGCGGGTGTGAAGGCGCCTTCGATGGCGGAGGCGCCGCGGGTCTGGCGCTCATCGAACAGCCGATTCATTCGCTCGCGCAGCATGGCAAGCGCGCGCGTACCGTCCCAGTCGTTGACACCCATCGCGGGGAGAGTCTACTGCGACAGGAGCGGCGGGGCTAGTCGCCGGAGTGGACGCCGTTCGAGCCCGGGTCGGGCTCGTCGTCGTCGTCCACGGCGTCGAGGTCGATCGGCGCCTTCTTGTGCTCGACGTCGTCGAGCGACTTGAGGTGCTTCTCGTAATCCTTCTTGGTGATCTGACCCTTACGCAGTCGGCGCTCGAGGGTTCGGACGTCCCAGAATCGAGGATCATCCTGCTTGATCGTCATGGCGGAGCGTGTGTAGCAGCGACGACCGCTCGTGTCAATTGCCCTCAGTTCCTACGGATGGCGATGTAGCTCGAATCGACGGTGCGAAGGTCGTGCACGACGCCGGTGGCGCAGCCGCGCGCCTCGTAGAGCCAGACGGCGCCGAAGGGGTCCGAGCCGCTCTCGAAGAGCGCGATGTGCCCCTCGGTGGCGGTGCGGTGCACGAGCGCGTCGGCGGGCTGGATGGTCGAGCGCGGGATCTGCGTCCAGTAGACCTGGTCGTTGTAGAAGTTCGCCGTCGAGAACGGGTGGGCGTCGAGCGTGATCGGGCTGGCCGACGGCACCTGCCAGACCTTGGCGACGAAGCCGGAGCAGTCGGCGCCGTACTGCCCGGCGTGGGTGCACGACGGGCACGAGCCCGAGCACGAGCCGACCGAGGCGCCGTCGTCGCGCCAGGAGCCGTGGCCCCAATAGTAGGAGTAGCCGACGGCGAGCTTGGCGCGCGCGAAGATGTCGTCGGCGCCGACGCCGCCGTCGGGGCTCTCGCCGCACATCGACGGCGCGAAGGCCGCGTCGGCCACGAGGTAGGTCCCCGAGGCCCAGCCGCTGAGCGCGCCGAAGCGCACGTTCCACCAGCCGGCCGCCGGCATCGTCGACGGCCCGTCGAGGAGCGCCACCTCGGTGCCGCACGGCATCTCGGTCTCGACGGCCGCGGAGGTGCCGATGCCGCTGCGCAGATTCAGCGCGCTGGCGGTCACGCGCGCCATGCCCCCCGGCGCCAGCGTGGCCGCGCCGAGCCCGAGGTCGTTGCTGTCCGGATCGCCGTCGTCCCCGTCGCTGGGGAGCCGGGCGGCGCAGCCGACGCAAATGACGCACGCCGCCAGCGCCGCTGTGATACGGATCATCTTGGTGAGGATAGCATCCACCGAGGAGTAGCACCTATGCGGTACCTACTTTCGTTGGCTTTGTTGTTGTCGGCTTGTACGCGCGCGAACCCCGATGCCGTTGGCGGCAACGGCGGCAACGCGGGCAATGGCGGCGGTGGCGCGGCCGGCTCGGGCGGCGGCGGCGCGGCCGGATCGGGCGGCGGCGGTGGCACCGTCGGCGACGGCGTGGACCTCGCGATGTCGATGCCGACCGACATGGCGGGCGGCCCCGACATGGCGTCGCTCGAGGGCGTCGCCTGCGGCATGACGAGCTGCAAGAACGGCTCGGACTGCTGCGTGAACAACAACGGCGACAAGTGCACCGATCAGCAGCAGTGCTCGGGCGGTCAGCACCCGACGCTGTGGGGCTGCGACGGCCCCGAGGACTGCCCGGGCGCCGTGCCGGGGACGCACGGCGAGTGCTGCGCCAACACCTCCGGCTCGGCCTGCAACATCTCCTGCGCCGGGATCGCCAACTCGGCCCCGATGTGCCACGCGCTGACCGACTGCCCGACGGGCGGCGGCTACACCGCGTGCTGCGTGATCAAGGTGCTGCCGCAATACTCGCTCTGTTCCAAGACCGCCTGCGCGCCGTAACCGCTATTCCACCTTCAGCCGCGGCGTCACCAGAAAGCCTTCCGACGGCAGGTTCGAGTAGCCGCCCGCGCCGGCGACGGCGATGCGGTACGTGCCCGGGTAGATCGCGCCCGACCAGGCGAACGCCGTCGCCGAGCAGGCGACCGGCACCGCGAACGAGTAGCCCGACGTCGGGTCGTAGAACTGCACGTTGGCCTTGGTCACCGTCGGGCTCGAGTTGCACGCCGTCGTCGTCGAGGGCTGCGCGCCGTTGAGCGTGAGCGCGCCGCCGACCGACACGGTCTTGACGTCGAGCGCCTGGTTGGTGACGTTGCCGCTCACCGCCAGCGCGCTGTTCGCCAGGAACGGCTGCGTCGGCAGGTTCGAGCCGTTGGCGCCGGCGACGGTCACGTCGTACGTGCCGGGGAAGACCTGCCCGCTCCAGGCGAACGTCGACGACGAGCAGGGCACGTCGAGGTCGAACGAGTAGCCGAGCTTGTCGTTGGTGAGGCGCACGATCGCCTTGGT
The DNA here is from genome assembly GCA_035607415.1 of Polyangia bacterium. Lineage (GTDB taxonomy): Bacteria > Myxococcota_A > Polyangia > Palsa-1104 > Palsa-1104 > JAQBQH01. Next base: position 43,453 of record DATNAQ010000134.1, on the reverse strand, counting down.
GGTGTCGGGGCTCGAGCTGCACGCCGGATCGGTCGACGGCGTCGCGCTGTTGAGCGTGATGGTGCCGCCGATGTTGGCGGTCTTCACGTCGAGCGCGTTGTTGGCGCTGTTCGCGCTCACCGTCAGGCCGTCCTTGGCGACGAACGGCGAGTCGGGCAGGGTCGAGTACGACGGCTGGCCGGCGACCTTGACCTGGTAGCTGCCCGGGTAGACCACGCCCGACCAGGCCAGCGTCGTCGAGCTGCACGGCACCGTGAAGGTGAACGAGTAGCCGTCGGTGGCGTCTTGCAGCGTGACCGTCGCTTGCGTGGCGGTCATGTCGCCGGTGCAGAACTGCGTCGGCGCCGGCGCGGCGCCGTTGAGCGTGACCGTGCCGCCGACGGTGAAGGTCTTGACCGCGAGCACCTGGCTCGAGACGTCGCCCGTCACCGCGAGCGCGGGGTTGGCCACGAACGGCGTGCTCAGGAGGTTCGAGAAGCCGTCGCCGTTGTCGACGCTGACGGCGTAGGTGCCGGGGTAGATCGAGCCCGACCACGAGAAGTCGCTCGCGGTGCACAGGATCGGGAAGTCGAAGTGGTAGCCGTGCTTGGCGTCCGCGAGGTGCACGGCGGCCTTCGAGTAGGTCTCGGTGCCGGTGGTGCACGTCGTCGTCGGCGCGGCGCCGTTCATGGTCACGCTGCCGGCGACGTGCACGGTCTTGATGTCGAGCGCCTGGTTCGCGACGTTGCCCGAAACGGTGAGCGCGCCGTTGGCGGTGTAGCTGGCGCTCGGCACGCTCGAGTAGGTCGGGTCGCCCTCGACGACGACGGCGTAGGTGCCGGGGAAGACAGTGCCGCCCCAGGCGAACGTCGACGACGAGCAGGGCACGTCGAGATCGAACAGGTAGCCGTCGGTGGAGTCGACGAGGTGCACCGTCGCCTTGGCGGCGCTGGCGTTGCCGGTGCAGGCCGCGGTCGTCGCCGGCATGGCGCCGTTGAGCGTGACCGTGCCGCCGACCGACGCGGTCTTGACGTCGAGCGCGACGTTCTGCTGATCGGCGCTGACGTCGAGCTCGGCGTTGGCCACGAAGCCCTGCGACGGCAGGCTCGAGTAGTTGCTGTCGCCGCTGACGATGACTTTGTAGGTGCCGGGGAAGACCACGCCGGTCCAGGCGAAGTTGGCCGCCGAGCAGGGCACGGGCAGATCGAACTGGTAGCCGCGCGCGCTGTCGACGAGGTGCACGGTCGCCTTCGCCGACGCTTGCGAGCTGTTGCACGACGGCAGCGTGGTGGCGGCGGCGCCGTTGAGCGTCACCGTGCCGGAGACGTTGACGGTCTTGACGTCGATGGCGATCTGGCCGGCGTTGCCGCCGACGCAGACGCCGCTGCCGTCGCAGCTGTAGCCGGTCGGGCAGATGCAGGGGACGACGCCGGCCATGTCGGCGGGGCCGCTGCCGCCGCCGCCGCCGGTGCCGCCGGTGCCGCCGGTCCCCAGGTCGTCGCCGCCGTTGTTGTTGTGGGAGGAGCCGCAACCCGCGACGAGCGCGGCAAACGCGAGGGCCAGAAGCTTGTGTGTCATGCGCGATGTGTACGGAGGCTTCGTGCGAGGCTTCCCGAGGTGTGCTATCGAAAGGGGCCAAATGGCCTACGACGTCAAAGTCATCAACGAGCTGGTTCAGAAGGAATCCGCGTTCACGGAGAAGCTGCTCGGTGAGGTGCAGAAGGTCATCGTCGGGCAGCGCTACATGGTCGAGCGCATCCTCATCGGCCTGCTCACCGGCGGGCACGTGCTGCTCGAAGGCGTGCCGGGGCTGGCCAAGACGCTGACCGTGAAGACCGTCGCCGATTCGCTCAAGGCGAAGTTCCAGCGCATCCAATTTACGCCCGACCTGTTGCCCGCCGACATCGTCGGCACCACCATCTACAACCCGGCGACGCAGGAGTTCCGCTCCAAGCGCGGCCCGGTGTTCGCCAACCTCGTGCTCGCCGACGAAATCAACCGCGCGCCGGCCAAGGTGCAGTCGGCGCTCCTCGAGGCGATGCAGGAGCGGCAGGTCACCATCGGCGAGGAGACGCATCGGCTGCCCGAGCCGTTCCTCGTCATGGCGACGCAGAACCCGATCGAGCAGGAAGGCACCTACGCGCTGCCCGAAGCGCAGCTCGACCGCTTCATGCTGATGATCAAGGTCGGCTATCCGCAAAAGTCCGAAGAGCGCGAGATCATGGATCGCATGACGTCGGGCTCGCCGACGGCGACGCGCGTGGAGCCGGTGGCGTCGCTCGATGAGCTGCTCTCGGCGCGCAGCGTGGTCAACCAGGTCTACATCGACGACAAGATCCGCGACTACATCGTCAACGTCACGCACGCGACGCGCGAGCCGGCGGCCTATGGGCTGAAGGAGCTGTCGGTGTTCGTGCAGTACGGCGCCTCGCCGCGCGCCTCGATCTTCTTGAACCTGGCGGCGCGCGCGCACGCGTTCTTGAAGCGCCGCGGCTATGTCACGCCCGAGGACATAAAATCGGTGGGTCTCGATGTTCTACGTCATCGCGTGATCCTGACCTACGAAGCCGAGGCCGAGAACGTGACGAGCGAGGACATCGTGCGCAAGCTGTTCGAGCACGTCGAGGTTCCCTAAAGGCTCGCGATGCTGCCGCGCGAGCTCATCAAGAAGATCCGGCGCATCGAGATCGTCACTGCGCGCCAGGCGCAGAACCGACTGGCGGGCGCGTACCACTCGGTGTTCAAGGGGCTCGGCATGGCGTTCTCCGAAGTGCGCCAGTACCAGCCCGGCGACGACGTGCGCCTGATCGATTGGAACGTGACGGCGCGGATGCGCGAGGCCTACGTCAAGCTCTTCGTCGAAGAGCGCGAGATGACGGTGATGCTGCTCGTCGACGCGTCGGGGTCGGGGGCGTTCGGCACGCGCGAGCAGGCCAAGCGCGAGGTCGCCGCCGAGATCGCGGCGCTGTTGGCGTTCTCGGCGATCAAGAACAACGATCGCATCGGGCTCATCATCTTCACCGATCGCGTCGAGAAGTTCGTGCCGCCCAAGAAGGGCAGAAAGCACGTGCTCGCGCTCATCACCGAGATCCTCACGTTCCAACCCAAGTCCCGGCGCACCGATCTGCGCGTCGGGCTCGAGTTTCTGGCGAAGGTGGCGCGGCGGCGCGCCATCACGTTCCTCGTGAGCGACTTCATCGTCGACGGCGGCACCGCGGCCTACGAGAAGGCGCTGCGCATCGCCAAGCGCAAGCACGACGTCGTGCCGGTGACCATCACCGACCCGATGGAGGAGGAGCTGCCCGACGTCGGCTACGTCTACTTCGAGGACGTCGAGACCGGCGAGGTCGTCGCCTTCGACACCGCCGGGCCGGGGCGCAAGCGCTACGCGGCGATGGTCAAGCGTGCGCGCGACGAGCGCGAGCAGCTGTTCCGCAGGCACGACATGGACTTCGTGAACGTGCGCACCGATGCGCCGTACGTGGCGGCGCTGATCGCGTTCTTCCGCGCGCGGGAAATGCGGCTGCGCCACTGATGCGCGCTCTCCTATTAATAGGCGCGTCGCTGGGCGCGCTCCTCCTGGCCGCGCCGGCCGCGCGCGCCGCCGACATGGCGGGTGTCGATGATCCCGATGCGCCGACGGTCGGCGTGTCGATCGACAAGACCGAGGCGCACGTCGGCGATCGGCTGACGCTGACGGTGAGCGCGGTCGCCAAGGCGGGGATCGCGGTCATGCTGCCGGCCAAGCTCGACACCGGCAAGCTCGAGATCCTCGACCGCAACGACAGCGACAAGGCGGGCCGCGATCTCGGCGACGGGCGGCGCTCGCATCGCTTCGTGCTCGGCGTGGCCGCCTACGAGACCGGCGAGCTCGAGGTGCCGCCGCTCGAGGTCACCTATCTTTTGCCGTCGGGGCAGGTGCGCAGCGTCCAGACCGATCCGCTCACCATCAACATCCGTCCGCTCGTCGCCGCCGACGAGGCGCATCCCGAGCCGCAGCCGGAGCGGCCGCCGCGCTCGGCGTGGGTCGAGGACCAGCGCGTGATGCGGGCGCTCAAGTGGGGCGGCATCGGGCTCGGCGGCGCGATCGTGCTGCTCGTGGCGGGCCTGCTCATTCGTCGCGCCTGGCGGCGGCGCACGCCGGCGGCGGCGGTGGCGGCGGCGGCGAACGTGCCCAAGCGCGCGCCCGACGCCGTGGCCATCGAGAAGCTGACGGCGCTGCGCACGGCGGGCAACTTCAGCGCCGACGGCTATCGGCCGTTCTACTTCGCGCTCACCGAGATCGTGCGCGAGTACCTCGGCGCGCGCTACGGCTTCGACGCGCTCGAGATGACGACGACCGAAGTGCTCGACGAGCTCACCAGGCGCGCCGAGCACCTCGTGACCGAAGGCGCGGAGGTGCCGCGCTTCTTCTCGTCGTGCGACCTCGTGAAGTTCGCCAAGGCGGGATCGACCGACGCCGCGGCGCTCGCCGCGCTCGACGCGGCGCAAGCGATCGTGCTGTCGACGGCGGCGCCGCTCGAGGTGGTCGCGCAGTCGATCTCGGGGCCGGTGCGCCTGCCGCGTCCGCCCGAGGAGGCGCCGCCGGGGGCCGCCAATGGCTGAGCCGCCCAAGGGCGAGCCGCGCAAGGGCGAGCGCCCGCGCCACAAGCGCGATCTCCTCGGCGTGCTCGCGCCGTATCTGCTGACGCTGGCGATCGCGCTGCCGTTCGCCGTCTACTACTTCGTGCAGCTGCGCGGGCCCGACATCCACTGGCGCAACAAGTGGGCGCTGCTCCTGCTCGCGGCGGTGCCGCTCGGCGCGTGGGCCGGCTTCTACCTCGAGCGCCACCGCGCCGGCACCATGGCGTTTTCGCGCACGCACGATCTCATCGCCACGCAGCAGGGCGCCTTCGGCTACCTCATGCAGGTGCCGCGCGCCTTTTTGCTCGTCGGCATCGGGCTCATCGCGGTGGCGCTGGCGCGGCCGCAGCGGCTGTCGGTCGATCCGGCCGAGGTCGAGGGCATCGACATCGTGATCGCGCTCGACGTGTCGAACTCGATGAACGAGACCGACATGGTGCCGAACCGCATCGGCGCCGCCAAGAAGGTGATCGAGCGCTTCATCGAGCGCAACGCGACCGATCGCATCGGCCTCGTCATCTTCGGCAAGGAAGCGTTCACGCAGTGCCCGCTCACGCTCGACACGCGCGCGGTGGTGGGCCTGCTCAAGGACGTGCGCATCGGTCTCGTCGACGGACAGGGCACCGCTATCGGCAACGCGCTCGGCACCGCGATCAATCGCCTGCGCAAGTCGACGGCCAAGTCGAAGGTGGTCGTGCTCGTCACCGACGGCGACGACAACGCGTCCAAGCTCGATCCGCGCAAGGCGGCCAAGTTCGCCCAGACCTTCGGCATCAAAGTCTTCACCATCTTGATCGGACGCGACTCGCTCGCCGCCGAGGCACCGCCGGGGCAGGACCGCTTCGGCAACCTCATCCGCCCGCAGCCGCGCTATCCGGTGAACCCCAAGCTCCTCGAGGAGATCGCCGAGACCACCGGCGGCATGCCTTTTTTGGCGACCGACAACGAGGCGCTCGAGAAGCGTTTCCAGGCGATTCTCGAGGATCTCGACCGTAGTAAGCTCAAGGCGCAAACGCCGCATTACGCCGAGCTGTACCCGATGCTGATCGCGCCCGCGCTCATCATGGTGCTGCTCGAGATCCTCTTGTCGCTGACTCGGTTCAGGAGGTTCCCGTGACCTGGGGCGACTTCCAGCTGTTGTGGCTGCTCGCGCTCGTGCCCATCCTCGTCGTCGCCTACGCGCTCGACGGACAGCGGCGCCGGCGCCTGCTCGAGCGCATCGGCCATCTGCCGATGATCGCGCGCATGACCGCCAGCTTCTCGCCGGCGCGCCGTCGCTGGCGCGCCGTGCTGCTCGTCGGCGGCGTGACGCTCCTGGCGCTGGCGCTGGCGCGTCCGCAGGTGCCGGGGCGCGCCAAGCTCACCGAGAGCCGTGGGCTCGACCTCGTGGTCGCGCTCGACTTCTCGAAGTCGATGCTGGCGCGCGACATCTACCCGACGCGCCTCGACCGCGCCAAGGCGGAGCTGGCGCGCTTCATCGACAGCTTGAAGGGCGATCGCGTCGGCCTGGTCGCGTTCGCCGGCGAGACGATGTCCTATCCGCTCACCGTCGACTACGAGGCGGCCAAGCTCTTCTGGCGCGATCTGACGCCCGACGACATGCCGGTCGGCGGCACCGACCTCGGGCGCGCGCTGACGGCGGCGACCGAGGAGCTCGTGCACGTGCGGCCGCGCGAGGGCAAGAAGCGGCCGGCGCAGATCATCCTCCTCATCACCGACGGTGAGGACACCGAAGGGCGCGGCCTCGAGGCGGCCAAGAAGGCGGCGTCGCTCGGCATCAAGATCTTCACGCTCGGCATCGGCAGCGACGAGAAGCCGCCGGTGCCGCTGTACGACGAGGATGGCAAGCAGCACGGCTACGTCACCGACGAGGCGGGCGAGCCGGTGCGCGTCGGCCTCGACGCCACGTCGCTCAAGCAGATGGCGGCGCTCACCGGCGGCGAGTACGTGGCGCTCGATCCGCGGCGCTTCGGCGTCGATCGCGTGCAATCGGCCATCGCGGGGCTCGAGCGCACCGAAGAGGCGGCGCGCTTCGAGCGCGAGCCCGACGACGTCGGTCGCATGTTTCTGGTGCCTGCGTTCCTCATGCTGGCGGCGGCGGCGTGCGTGCGCGAGCGGCGGCGCAAGCGGCTCGACATCGTGCGCGCGCCGTCGGTGGAAGCGGCGGCCAACGCCGGCACCGGCGCGGGAGCGGGCGCGCCTCCGGGCAAGGGCGAGTCGTCGCAGCGCGTGTTGGCGGCGATGATCCTCCTCTTCATCTGGCCGATGCTGTCGGGCTTCGACATCCTGAAGCGCAAGGATCCGAACATCGAAGAGGGCAATCGGCTCCTGTCCGCGGGCAAGGCGGCCGATGCGCTCAAGGCCTACGATCGCGCCGTCGAGACGCTGCCCGAGGAGCCGGTGGCGCACTTCGATCGCGGCGTGGCGCTCTATCAGCTCGGCAAGTTTCCCGAGGCGGGCAAGGAGTTCCAGCGCGCGTCCGAGGGGCACGACACTGGCATGAAGGCCGACGCCTATTACAACATGGGCAACGCGTGGCTCAAGCAGGAGCGCTACAAAGAAGCGCTCGACGCCTACAAGCACACGCTCGGCCTCAGGCCCGACGATCGACGCGCCAAGTGGAACCTCGAGCTGGCGCTGCGCAAGCTGCAGGAGCAGAAACAGCAACAAAAGCAGCAGCAGCAGTCGCAGAACAAGGACGACAAGCAGAAGCAGGATCCGAAGCAACAGCAGCAGGATCAGAAGCAACAACAGCAGCAGGCGCAGCAGGATCAGAAGCAACAGCAGCAACAACAACAGCAGCAGGAGCAGCAGCAGCAACAACAGCAGCAGCAGGAGCAGCAAGCGCAGGCCGAGCAGCAGCAGAAGCAGGAGCAGCAGCAGCAACAGCAGCAGCCCGGCGACAAGGAAAAGCAGGAGCGCGACAAGCTGGCGCAGGCGCGCGCCAAGAAGCAGGAGCCGCGCGAGATCGACAAGCAGGACGCCGAGGCGGTGCTCGATGCGCTCGAGCGCGTCGAGCCGACGGTGCAAAAAGATCTGGCGCGGCAACGCGCGGGCGCGCGGCGGCCGGCGAAGGATTGGTGATGCGAACCTTACTGACGATCGCCGCGACGGTGGCGCTGGCTTCGACGGCCTGGGCGGACGCGGCGGGGGTGCGCTTCGAGGCCACGGTGTCGTCGGAGAACATCACGCAGGATCAGCAGGTCGAGCTGACCGTGACGCTCGAGCACTCCGGCTCGCAGCCGTTCGAGTCGTATCGCGCGCCGACGGCGCCCGACTTCGATCTCCTGCACCAGGGCTCGAACGAGCAGACGCAGTTCTCGATGGTCAACGGCCACACGTCGGTGCGCATCATCGAGCAGCACGACTACATCTTTCATCCGAGGAAGCGCGGCGCGCTCAAGATCGGCCCCGCGATGGCGCGCATCGCCGGCACCGAGCTGAAGACGCGCGAGATCACCATTCACGTCGGCGCGCCGCTGAAGAACGCGATGTCGTCGGTGGGCAAGGGGCAGCCGCAGCCGGGCATCGCGCTGCCGCCGACGCCGGACAACCTGCGCGGCGACGAGGATCTCTTCGTCGACGCCAGCACCGACAAGACCAAGGTCTACGTCGGGCAGCAGGTGACGGCGTCGTGGCACCTGTACACGGCGAGCGAGATCCTGAAGTACCGCCCGCTGGCGGAGCCGAAGTACGAAGACTTCTGGAGCGAGGATCTGTTCGTGCCCACGTCGCACCTGGCGTGGGATCGCGCGGTCGTCAAGGGGCACGAGTACGAGGTGGCGCTGCTGCTCAAGAAGGCGCTCTTCCCGCTCAAGGCGGGCAAGCTGACCATCACGCCGCTCGAGGCGGAGGCGACGACGCTGCAGACCGCGTTCATGGCCGGCGCCTCCGACACGCGCAAGTCGAAGGGCCTCACCGTCGACGTGATGCCGCTGCCCGCCGAGGGGCGCCCGGCGGGGTTCGAGCCGTCGAACGTCGGGCACTACGAGCTGTCGTCGTCGGTCGATCGCACCGCGGTCAAGGCCGGCGAGGCGGTGACCTGGAAGATCGCCGTGCGCGGCGTCGGCAACATCCGCAACGTGCGGCTGCCCAAGCTCGACAAGCTCGACGGCTTCCGCGTCTACGAGCCGACGACGAAGGAGACGGTCGAGCCGGGCGACGAGATTCACGGCCAGAAGGTCTACACGTATCTGCTCTTGCCGCAGAAGGGCGGGGCGCTCAACGTGCCCGCCGTCGAGCTCGCCTATTTCGATCCGACGACCGCGAGGTACGCGGTCGCCAAGTCGCAGCCAATCGCGCTCACGGTCGAGGGCGATCCGACGAAGGTCGAGGCCGCGGCGACCACGTCGCCGACGGAGAACGTCCTCGGACAGCAGGTGCGTCCGATCCGCAACCACTCCACGGTGCGCTCGAACGTCGGCGATCGGCTGTTCCGCGGGCGCATCGCCATCCTCATGCTCGCGGTGCCGCCCGGTGTCTGGATCCTGGTGCTCATCGGCGATGCGCTCCGGCGGCGGCTCGGCCGCGAGACCGCGGGCGGCAAGCGCCGGCGCGCGCGTCGCTCGGCGCGGCGTCGTCTGCGCGTGGCCGAGTACCACATCAAGGCGGCGCGCCCGTCGGCGTTCTTCGGCGAGTGCGCGCGCGTGCTCTACGAGCACCTCGAGTATCGGCTCGGCAACAAGGTCGAAGCCTTCACGCTCGGCGAGCTGCGCGAGTATCTGATCGCGCGCGCCTTCGATCGCGAGACCGTCGAGGCGGTGGTGAAGGAGCTCGAGAACTGCGACTTCTCGCGCTTCGCGCCGTCGGCGTCGGGCCCGGGCGAGATGCGCGCCGCGCTGCGCCGCGTGCGCGCGCTGTTGCCGCTCATCGAGCGCCAGAAGCCGATCGAGCGCGAGCCGTCGCAGAAGAGCGAGCGCAGCGTCAGCCGCCCGATCGTCATCGGCGGCATCCTGCTCGCGCTCTTCTGCGGCACCACGGCGCGCGCCGCCGACACCGAGATCGCGGCCTCGAAGGACGCGACCTTCCGCCGCGGCAACGACGCCTACTTCCACGGCCGCTATCAGGAGGCGATCGAAGCCTACGAGCAGGTGGCGGCGCTCGGCGTGGTCTCGGCCGATCTCTTCTACAACCTCGGCAACGCCTACCTGAAGGCCGATCAGCTCGGCCCCGCGATCTACGACTACGAGCGCGCGCTGCAGCTCGATCCATCGCAAGAGGACGTGCGCTTCAACCTCGGCGTGGCGCGCGACGCCGCGCGCAAGAAGGGCGAAGATCGCCTCGCCGGCGTCGAGGCGCAGCCGTTCTGGATGCGCGTGGCGTCGCAGGTGACGGTCAACTGGGCGAGCTGGCTCTTCCTCGGGCTCTACGTGGCGCTGTTCACGCTGCTCGTCATCTTGCACTTCGTGCAGCCGGGCTTCTTGCGCGTCGGCATGTGGGCCGCGTTCGCGTTCCTCTCGCTCGCCACCGTCATCGGCGGCGTGCTGCTCGGCGCGCGGCTCTATCTCGCCGATCGCGTGGAGCAGGCGATCGTGCTGCCCGACGTCGTGCAGGTCAAAGAGGGCCCCGATCCGAATTACCAGTCGGTGTTCGGCGTGCACGCCGGCTTGCGCGTGCGCGTGACCGAGAAGGAGCAGGATTGGGTGCGCGTGCGCCTGGCCAACGGGCTCGAAGGCTGGGTGCGCGAGCGCGACCTCGGGAGGCTGTGATGCAGGCGCCGGTGATGCAGATCCGCAAGGCCACGCGCGCCGACGTGCCGGCGATCGTGGCGCTCTACGCCGACGACATGCTCGGCCGCGCGCGCGAGACGCCCGACGCGCTCGACGCCTACTACGCGGCGTTCGACGCGCTGACCGGCGAGGTATTCGTCGGCGAGCGCGACGGCCGCGTGATCGCGACGCTGCAGCTGACGATCATCCAGCAGCTCAGCTATCGCGGATCGAAGGTGGCCGAGATCGAAGCCGTGCGTGTCGCCACCGACCTGCGCGGTGGCGGCCTCGGCGCCGAGATCGTGAAGTTCGCCGTCGAGCGTGCGCGCGCCGCCGGCTGCATCCGCGTGCAGCTGACGTCGAACAAAGAGCGCGTCGATGCCCACCGCTTCTACGAGCGCCTCGGCTTCCGCCGCTCCCACGAAGGCTTCAAGCTCTACTTCTAGCGGCTCTCTTAGGTGCCGGCGCGGCTCCAGCGCCCGTCGGCGTGGCGGTGCGCGCGCCCGTCGTACTCCAGCTTCTGCAGATGCGCGAGCAGCGAGCGCGCCGCGAGCGGGTAGAGCGCGGGCGCCACGTCGGGATACGCCGGCGGCACCAGCGCCTCGATCGTCGCCGGCGCCTCGCCGAGCGCCGCCGCCACGCGTCCCTCGCGCTCGAGCCGATGCGCGACGTAGAAGTCGAGCCGCGCGCCGCCGTCGACGATCGGCGGTCCGTGCGCGGGCAACAGGCACGCCGCGCCCGCGTCGACCTCGCGCCGCAGCCGACGCAGCGACTCGAGGTACAGCCGCATGTCGCCCGCGTCGTCGGGCTCGATGATGATCGTTCCCACCGATGCCACCATGTCGCCCGCGACGATCGCGCACGCGGTCGCGTCGACGAAGCAGAGGTGTCCGGGCGCGTGCCCCGGCGTGAACACGGCGCGCAGCCGGCCCGCGCCCACGTCGAGCTCCTCGCCGTCGTCGAGCGTCCGCGACACGTGCACGCGCCCGGCTACGCGCGACGCCGTCTCGCGATGCGCCCACACCGGCACGCCGTGCTTGCCCGCGAGCCGAGCCGCGTCGCCGACGTGGTCGACGTGATGATGCGTGAGCACGATCGCCGAAAGCGCGATCCCCTCGGCCGCGAGCCACGCGTCGAGCCGCGCCTGCTCGTCGGCGTACGGCGTGGCCGGATCGAACACCAGGGCGCGCCCCCGATCTCCGACGATGTAGCAGTTGGTGCGCGTCGCCGGCGGCAGGGTCGGGGTCCGCAGCGGAATCACGCGGATCCACGGCGCTCCGTCGAGAACGAAGGGTTCGCCGTCGTTGCCCGGGCCGTTGACAACATGCGTCACACCGTTTGCCATGCTCCAAATTTACCGTGACGACGCCATATGGCGCGCGTAGAATTGAAGTGTGCTTCGGCTGAGCATGCCGATCGAACCGAGATGACCAACGTCACGGCACGCAAGATCCGCGATCACGGCCGCGAGCGTCCCGCCGTAGGCGTCGGCCGCGTGTACAACGGGTTTCTCGTCAGCTATCCGGTCGTTGGCCGCGGCATGGTCATCTTTCGCGACCCCAACGGTCATCGCATGATCACCACGCCGGTCAAGCGCGTGCTCGCCGACCCCGATGGCGAGTCGGTCTACGTCGAGACCGAGAACAGCGTCTACCGGCTCACGTTCCACCGCCCGATTCCGGCCGCACCGCAAGCGGCGTGAAACGCTTCGCGCTCACCGTCGGGCTCGCGCTCGTCGGCGTCGCGGTCATCGGGCTCGTCGGTGGCGATCCGCGCGGCACGCGCTCGATGGAACGCTCCGAGCACATCGTGCTGGCCGGGTTGTTATTGTGCGCGTGCACAACAATTATTACGTGGCGCACAACGAAGTCGTCGGCGTGGTGGCTGGCGCCGACCGGCCTCGTGGCGGTCATGGGCGCGCTGTCGGGCTGGATCGCGGGCGTCGAGCTCGCGGGCGACACCGGCACCGCCGTGGGCCTGGCGAGCGCGCCGGGCAAGGTCGCCTTCCTCGTCGCCATGACCACGGTGGGACTGGCCCTGCCGACCTTCGGCGTCACCGCGCTCGCCCGCCGCTTCGCGCGCTGACGGATCGGACCGCGATCCGCCAATCCTGTTGGTGGTGCGTTGGCTCGTCGTCACTGCGTGCGTTCTCGCCGGCTGCTGCGGAGCGGCGTCCGACGTCGCGAGTCTCTGCGCGGCCCCGTCCGACGGCGACGGCGGCAGCGACGTCCGCCTGGTCTCGCCCGCGCTCGACTGTCGCTCGCACCTCTGCCTGGTGACGCCGCGCGCGGGCGGCCCGGTCGCGCTGTGCACCGACGAGTGCGGCTCCGACCACGACTGCGAGGCGATGGGCACCGCGTACTGCGCGAGCGGCTACGCCTGCGGCACCGTCGCCGGCTTCCCGCGCGCGGTCTGCGTCTGCCGCACGCGGTAGCGCGCCAGGGGCTGTCTCTACTCGCCGGGCGTGCCGCCGTCGGGGTCGCAAACGACGTGGACTTGATCGCACTCCCAGTATCCCGTGCACAGGCAGCGGCAGTCGTATCCGAGCGGCGAGCGGCACGTCGCGTCGACCCCGTAGCTGCATCTTGCCGTCGAGACCTGCTCGGCGCCGGCCGGGCACATCGCCGCCGACATGTCCGGGGCGCCGGTCATCCAGCCCGGCCCGGGATCGCAGCAACCGCCGAGGAGCAACAGAGCGAACGTGAGGAGGCGCATGCGCCCCGGCAATCCACGCCGCGTGCCACGCGCGCCCGCGCGCGCCGTCGCGCACTTGGGTTCGCTGCGCGCGGTCGACTCCGGACGCCGATGTCGCGCCGCCCTCGCGTCGTAGCCGGCTACACCACGCGGCAGAGCAGGAACTTCAGGTAGCGCCCCTCGGGGAACGCCGGCGGCACCGGATGATCCGGCCCCTGCGACGACGTCGACAACAGCTGCACGCGCCGCCCCGCGTCCTTCGCCGCGCCGGCGACCATGCGCTCGAACGCCTCCTCGTCGACGAGCTGCGAGCAGCTGCACGTCGCCAGCAGCGCCCCGTCGGCGCACGCGGTCATGCCGAGCGTGTTCAGCCGCTGATACCCCTTGAGCGCCGCGTCGAGATCCTTGCGCGCGCGCGCGAACTTCGGCGGATCGAGCACCACGATGTCGTAGCTGCGCGGCCGCACCGTCTCGAGGAAGCGGAAGGCGTCGGCTTCGATCGTCTCGATCGCGCCGATCTTGTTCAGCTCGGCGTGCGCCCGCACGCGCTCGAGCGCGCGCCCCGACGCGTCGATACAGGTCGCCTCGCGCGCCCCCGCCGCCATCGCATTGAGCGCGAAGCCGCCCGCGTACGTGTAGACGTCGAGCACGCGCGCATCCTTGGCCAGCGCCGCCAGCATGCGCCGGTTCTCGCGCTGATCGAGGAACATGCCGGTCTTCTGCCCGTGCAGCGGATCGACCTCGAGCGTCAGCCCATTCTCGCGGCAGCGCACCAACCGCGCCGCGGCGTCGTCGCCGCGCACCGTGCGCGTCGCCGAGGCGAACCCCTCGACCTGCGCGAACCCGCCGGCGCCGACCTCCACGATCGCCTTCGGCGCGAGCTGTTGCTCGAGCGCGTCGTAGAGCTCGACCTCGCGCTTCTTCATGCCGAGCGCCGTGAACTGCACCGCGCACACGTCGCCGTAAACGTCGACGACGACGCCGGGCAGCGCGTCGCCTTCGGAGTTGACCAGCCGGTACGCGTTCGTCGTCTCCGACGGGAAGCTGAGCCGCGCGCGCAGCCCGGCCGCCTCCTTCACGCGCCGCGCGATCAGCGCCGCGTCGACCGCCTCGTCGCGCGTGGTCACCATGCGCACGCGGATCTGCGATCGCGGATTGACGAACCCGCGCCCGATGTAGCGCCCCTCGGCGTCGGCGACGTCGATGACGTCACCCGGTTGATACGAGCCGTCCTCGCGCGCCACCGCGCCCGAGTAGACCCACGGATGGCCCTGCCACAAAGGGTTGGCCCGTCCGCGTTTCAGGTACACCGTCGCCATGGCCGCGCAACCTAGCATGGAATCGCTGCAACAATGATAGTGTCGCTGCCGTGCCCCGCCTCGCGCTCGCCGCCAAGCTCCTCGCCGCGCTGCTCGCTGCGTTGGTCTTTTGGCCGGCGCTCGCCCGCGCGCAGGCCGAGCCGGCCCCCGAAGGCTACGTCCCGCCCGGCCACACCGAGCCCGAAGCGCCGCCGCCCTCGCCCATCAAATGGCGCATCGCCGCCGACGGTCGCCCCTCGGTCGCGCTGCGCTCGCCGCAGGGCATCCCGACCGTGGGGTGGGGCGCGGGCGTGCAGGTGACCCGCGCCCTCATCGACGTCGGCCGCCTCCGCGTCGGCGTCGGCGCCGACTTCGGCTACGAGCGCTTCGGTGACGTCTTCTTCAGCGAGCCCGATACCTCGCACCATCTCGCGTTCATGACCTTCGCCGGCCTCCTGGTCCTCGATGCCATGCTCGGCCGCGTCCGCCCCTACGTCGCCGCCGGCGGCGGCTTCGCCGTCGCCTGGTACTTCCAGCCCGATCCCCATTCGATGACGCCGTTCGCCAACTCCAACACCGTCGTCGGGCTGGTGGTGCTCGAGGCCGGCCTCTCGGTCATGGTCTACAAGGACGTCGACATTGGCGTCGCCGGTCACTTCGACCTGACCTTCTCGTCACAGTCGCTCGGCCAGCCGCCGTTCGCGGTCTTCTCCGGCGGCGTCTTCTCTCCGCGCATCCAGATCGGATTCCGCTTTTGATTCCGCGCACGTTGACACATCGCGACCCGGTCGTTACGTTCCGTCGGTGGTTTTGCGGATCGTCCTGGACGCGCTCGGCCTTCTCGTCGCGGCCTGCATCTTCTACGTCGTGACCAGCTACACCCACGCGTTCTGGCACCGCCGCCTCACCACGCCCGTCGGCAACCTGGTGCGCGCCGCGTTCGTCGAGTTCGCCGCCTGCCTGCTGCTGCTGCCGTTCTGGCCGCTCTGGCTGCTCGTCGGCGCCAGCTACGAGACCGTCGTCGAGGGCGAGCGCCCGCCGGAAGGCTCGCGCCGCCCCGTCGTCCTGCTCCACGGCTTCGCCATGAACCGCACCAACTGGATCTGGCTCGGCCGCCGGCTGGCGAGCCGCGGCATCGGCCCGCTCTACGCTACCAGCTATTTCTCGCCGCAGTCGGTGCGCCGCTCCGCCGAGCACCTCGGCCGCTTCATCGAGCGCGTCCGCGCCCGCGAGCATTGCGCGCGCGTCGACATCGTCGCCCACTCCCTCGGCGGCGTGGTCGCGCGCTACTACATCGAGCGGCTCGGCGGCGCCAAGAACATCGGGCGCGTCGTCACCATCGGCTCGCCGCACAAGGGCACCGTGATCGCGCGCCTCGGCGCGCTCTTCCCGTCGGCGCGCGAGACGCTCGCCGGCAGCTCGTTCTACGCCGACCTCGGCCCGCTGGTGGCGCGCGAGGGTGTCGCCTTCACGTCGGTCTGGTCGCGCGCCGACGCCATCATCGAGCCGCCCGAGTCATCGTCGATCGCGCCGGCCGGTGAAGACTGCGTCTTCGAGAACCTCGGCCATCTATCGCTTTTGCTTTCGCCGCGCGTGCTCGATACCGTTGCGCAACGACTCGCTGCATGAGCCTGTTCGACAAACAGCTGGTCATCATCGCCGGCAAGGGCGGCGTCGGCCGCACCACCGTCGCCGCCGCCATGGCCATGGCCTCCGCCAACAAGGGCAAGCGCGTGCTCCTGGCGCAGACCAAGTCGAAGGAGCGCCTCTCGCGCCTCTTCGGCGTCCCCGCCGTCGGCACCGATCTCGTGCGCGTGCGCGATCGCCTGTGGGCCGTCAACATGACTCCCGCCGCGTCGCTGCGCGAGTACGGCGCCATGGTGCTGCGCTCGGAGTTCATCGCGCGCCAGGTCCTCGAGAACAAGGTCTCGCGCGCTTTCTTGCACGCCATCCCCGGCCTCGAGGACTACTCGATGCTCGGCAAGGTCTGGTTCCACACCACCGAGACCGAGGACGGCCGCAAGAAGTGGGACCAGGTGATCCTCGACGGGCCGGCCACCGGCCACCTCATCACCATGCTGCAGATCCCGCAGGCGATCATGGACGCGGTGCCCGAAGGGCCGCTCACCCGCCCGGCCGCCTCCGCGCTCGAGCTCATGCGCGATCCGCGCCGCTGCCAGATGTCGATCGTGACGCTGGCCGAGGATCTGCCCTCGAACGAAGCCATCGAGCTGTCGAAGAAAGCGACCGAGAAGATCGGCGTCACGCTCGGCCCGCTCATCGTCAACGCGCTCTATCCGCCGCGCTTCGCCACCGGCGTCTCGGCGCGCGCGCTCGCCGCGCTGCCCGAGAACGTCGACGACGACGGGCTGCAGCCGCTGGTGACCTCGGCGCGCACCGCGCAGCGCCGCCGCGAGCTCAACGAGAAGTATCTCGAGCTTCTGCGTCGCGAGCTGCCGGTGCCGCAAGCCCAGCTGCCCTACCTGTTCAGCGCCGACTTCGGCCCCAAGGCCGTCGAGGATCTGGCGACTCGCTTGGAGCCGCAATTGGCGGCGCTGACGTAACCAGATATCATGCGGACCACATGCGTCCGCTTGTCGTGGCTGCGCTGCTCCTTCTGAGCGTCGCCGCGCGTGCCACCGAGACGTACGCCCTGTTCCGCCTCGATCCGCTCGGCATCGAGCCGCAGATCGTCGACCAGCTGCAGCACATCCTGCACTCCGAGCTCGCGCGCGTCGTCGGCCAGCAGCTGCCGTCGGACAAGGCGGTCGCCGACGTGGTCGCCGCCAATCCCAGGCTCGCCAACTGCACCGCCGATCCCGCCTGCCTGGCGCCGCTGGCCAAGGCGCTCCACGTCACGCGCGTCGTCTCCGGCAACGTCGGCGGCCTCGCCGACAGCTACGTCGTCAACTTGAAGCTCGTCGACGACAACGGCCGCGAGCTGCGCCGCGTGACCGCCACGCTCTCCGGCTCGCCCGAGGAGCTCATCGACGAGATCCGCGTCGCCGCCTTCCGCCTGGTCGCGCCCGAGCGCCTCGTCGGCAACATCGCCATCCTGAGCGACGTGCCCGGCGCCGCCGTCACGCTCGACGGCGTCCCCGTCGGCAAGACACCGCTCGCCGGTCCGCTCGCCAACCTGCAGATGGGCGTGCACAAGCTCGCCGTCGAGCGCGAAGGCTTCTCTACCTTCTCCGAGGACGTGCCGGTGCGCTTCGAGAAGACCACGCAGGTGGTCGTGCACCAGAGCGCGATGTCCAAGGCCGCGCTCAAGGCCGAGCGCCGCCGCCGCGCCGCCGGCGAGACGCCCATCTACGCCAAGTGGTGGTTCTGGGCAGCCATGGCCGGCTCGGCCATCGCCACCGGCGTCGGCGTCGGCTTCGGCGTTCCCAAACAGCACGCCGTCGACTGCGCCAAAGTGAGCTGCCCGTGAAGCGGCTGGCCGCGCTGGCGGTCGTGCTGCTCCCGTCGCTGGCCACGGCGGCGCAGCGCCTCGTCGTCTGTGCGCCGCACGAGGCGCTCGGCGCTGCCGGCGCGCGCATCGACGCCGCGCTCGCCGAAGCGGCGCTGGGGCTGCCCGGCTTCACCGTCGTCAATCTGCAGAACGGCAAGCTCACTGGCCCGCGTAGGGGCGATGCCCGCCTCGAGCTGCAGCCCGCCGGCCGCGCGGTCGCCTTCGGCAAGGAGCTCGGCGCCGCGCGCGCCGTCGCCGTCGAAGCCACGCCGCTCGGCGACGGCATCGTCGTCTACCTGCAAGCGCTCGAGGTGCCGTCGGGCCGCGCCATCGGCTCGACGACGCTGTCGTTCTCCGGCGGCGCCACGCGCGCGCCCGGCGATCGCGACGTCGTGCGCGGCGCGCTCATGCGCATCCTCGATCCGGTGCGCTACACCGGCCGCCTGCAGATCCGCCTCGACGTGCAGGGCGCCGTCGTGCAGATCGACGGCCACCCGGCGCAGGCCGGAATCGTCGAGCTGCCCGTCGGGACGCACGCCCTGCGCGTCACGCACCCCGCCTATCACGACTTCCTGCGCTTCCTCGACGTCGAGTTCGACAAGACGCTGCCCGTCGACGTGAACATGGCGGCCTATCCGCTGGCCGAGGGCGAGATGACCGAGCGCCAGCGGCGCGGGCTGCCGGTCGTGCGCAAGAAGCTACCTTGGTGGCGCACGTGGTGGGCACTCTCGCTCGCCGGCGTCGCGCTCACCGGCGTCACCGTCGGTGTGGTGTGGCTGGCGCGGCCGTGGCTCGAGCACGGCGATTCATCGTCCGGCTATTCACCGATGCCGCAGCCGTAGCGCACGCCAACGCGTTTGTATGCCCTTGCAGCGTGCCACGCGCACCCGTTGCACTTTGCACCATTTTGTCAGACAAAATCGCGTGCAAAAACAATATGTTGACGAAGATCGTCGGTAGATTATTGTACATCCCAGTCATGGGCTCTCTCCGGCCCTACCTCAAATCCGGGGGTGTGTGAGATCAGATGGTCGGCAAAACGAAGGATCCCAAGGGGACGCGAATTACCGTCCGTATTTCGGACAAAGACCTGCGCGACCTGCAAATGGAAGCAAAACGACGCAACACCTCGGTGGGGGGCGTGATTCGCGTGCTGATACGAGACGGCATCCACCTGTTGGAGCCGCTCAAGCGCTGATATCCTTCCGCGCCGAGTTGTGGTTCGATCAACGGCCGGAGGGTCCATGATCGAGCGGCTTGGGGCTGGGGATCGCATCGCGGTCTTGACCTCCGGCGGCGACGCGCCGGGCATGAACGCGGCGGTCCGCGCGGTGGCCCGGGTGGGCAGCGCGCTCGGCCTCGAGACCGTCGGCATCGAGGACGGCTACGAGGGCCTCATCGCCGGGCGGCTCGCGCCCCTCGATCACCGCGCGCTCGACGACGCCGCCCGCCGCGGCGGCACGCTGCTGGGCACGGCGCGCTCGGCCGCGTTCCGCACCGAGGAGGGCAGGGCGCGGGCGCGGCTGACCATCGAGCGCGAGAAGCTGCGCGCGCTGGTGGTCATCGGCGGCAACGGCTCGCTCACCGGCGCCTCGATGCTCGAGGGCGTGTTGCGCGTCGGCGGCGTGCCGGCGTCGATCGACAACGACCTCGGGGCCACCTCGATGTGCATCGGGGTCGACACCGCGCTCAACACCATCGTCGAGGCCTGCGATCGCATCAACGACACGGCGACGGCGCACCGGCGCACCTTCGTGGTCGAGGTCATGGGGCGCGACTGCGGGTACCTGGCGATGACCGCGGCCATCGCCGCCGGCGCCGACGCCGTGCTCTTGCGCGAGGTCGGGCGCACCGAGGCCGAGATCGTCGAGCAAGTGGCGCGCGCCATGGAGCTCGCCTACGCGCGCGACTCGGGCAAGCGGCGCGTGCTCGTCGTCAAGTCCGAGGGGGTGAAGCTCGATCCAGCCAGGCTCAAGGCGGCGGTCGACGAGCGCGTGCGCGCCGGGCTGCCCGACGTCGACACCCGCGTGACCGTGCTCGGCCACGTCGTGCGCGGCGGCTCGCCGACGGCCTTCGATCGCCTGCTGGCGTCGCGGTTGGCGAACGCAGCGGTGCGCGCGCTCGCCGACGGGCGCTCGGGCTTCATGGCGGGGTGGGGCGGTCCCGGCGTGACCGGTGAGGGGTGCGCCTACGATCCGTACGTCGTGCTGACGCCGATCGCGGAGGTCCTGCGCGAAACCGAGCTGCTCATGTGCGGGGAATCATCGCTGGCCAGGTGGCGACGGCGTACCTTCGAGGAGGCGGAGTCGATCCTCCTCAAGTAGGCACGCTGGCTGGTGCCGCTGTTGGCGTCGGCGGGCGTGCTGCACACGGCGAACGAGATCGTGCTCGCTGCCGAAAAGACGCGCGCCGCGCTCGGCTGACGAAAAAGCGACATCGGCGTCCGGATCGCGACGCGCGCGCAGCTGCGATACCGCGACGGCGCGCGGAGCTCGGGCGCGGCACGGTTCCTGCTGAATCGGCACGAATGCGAACGCTGCTCGTCGCTGTGACGCTGCTCGCGTTCGGATGCGCCGAGCTGCGCTATCCGACGCGAACCGAGATGGTCGAGGTCGCGCCGTCGCCCGTCGAGGTCGTGCCCGCG
The DNA here is from genome assembly GCA_035607415.1 of Polyangia bacterium. GTDB lineage: Bacteria > Myxococcota_A > Polyangia > Palsa-1104 > Palsa-1104 > JAQBQH01. The sequence continues at coordinate 23,056 of DATNAQ010000134.1, read as the reverse complement.
GCCCAGCCAACGCGCCTCGAGGCGCGCAAGAACCGGCGGTTGGGGCTGCGGATCGGCGGCACGATCATGACCCTGGTCGGCGCCGCGCTCATCATCGGCGGTGCCGTCGGCGTGAATCGACAGCAGGCCAAGAACGCAGCCGAAGACGCCGCGTGCGAAGCGCAAGGCGGCTGGTTCTGCGGCCTCGGCGACGGCCTCGCCCTCATGCCCTACGCCGCCCTCATCAGCCTCGGCGGCTTCTCCACCATCGGCGGCGTAGTCCTCTTCGGCGTCAGCACAAAAGCAAACTGACCTGACGATACCTCGTGAGGCCGAGCGTCCGGAGGCAGATTCGGGCGCACGCCCGGAGCGACCGAGGGAGCGGGCTCTGCGCCCGTGACCGAGGAAGCGAGGACGTACGCCCGAAGATGCCCCGGACGCTCGGCCTCACCTCAGCCGCCGACGATGACGTCGGGGGAGGCTTCTACGAGCTGCCCCTGCCCGCCGCAATGCTTCGACGGGTCGTTCATGCGGAACGCGGCCTTGCCGTTGATGAACACCGTGCCCGAGCCCTGCTGCGCCTTCCACATGTTCGGACCGCAGCAGACGGCGTGGATGCCCACGTCATCCTGACGCAGCGCCGGCCGCCCGTTGACGAACACGTCGGGCGAGCCCGCGATCGCCGGGCCAATCCCCGGATGGGGGCAGCCGGGACAGCCGTGCGCATCCGCGCTGATGTTGGCTTTGTCGCCGAGTCTTCCCTGGCCAGGCATGGATCTCTCTTCTCCCCCCTGTTATCGGCCGTTCGCGCGAAAAGTTGCTCCCACCCGGTCACCCGGCCTTCAAGAGCGCGAACAGACGATTGATCTTGGCGTTCGCCTGGGGAAACTTGCCGTCGCCGTAGTTGGCGGTGGCCTCCTGAAACAGATCCTCCACCGTCTTCTTGTCGCCGCCGTCGAGCTTCTTGCCGCGCATCGCCGCCGAGAGGCGCGCCATCTTCGACGAGATGAACGAGCGATCGATCTTGATCTCCTCGACGGTGGCGAGCAGCTGATCGGCGGCGTACTTGGCGCGCAAGAAGTCCGCCTTCTTCATCGACTCGCGCGTGTCTTCGAGCAGCTTCGCGGTGCCGGGCGGCAGATCCGACGCGAGCAGCCCCTTCTCCTGCATCACCTTGAGCGCCTTCTTGTAGGTCGGCTCGACGTCCTTGGCGGTGTAGTGCAGCCCCTTGGGCAGATCGATCTTCGCCGGCACCGCCACCGCGCCGCAGGTGTCGTGCTCGCGCTTGGCCAGCGCCGCCTCGCGCACCGCGAGCTGCTGCTCGCGCGTGGCCACTTCGCGCTCGCGCTCGGCGAGGTCGTGCTCGCGGCCGGCCACGCCCGCTTCGCGCTTGGCGGCGCGCTCGAGCGGATCGGCGCCCGGCGCCGTCGCCACCACTTGCGTGGCGCGCTTGACCAGGTCGCCGCGCATGCGCAGAAGCTCATCGAGCTTGTCGTTGACCGACGACTCTTCGGCCGACAGGTCCGACTCCTTGGTGAGCAGCTTCTTCTCTTCCTCGTCGAGCGCCGCCTGCCCCGCCGAGTCGTGGCCGAGCTGCGAGCGCCGCTCCACGATCTCGGCGCGCGCGTCGGCGAGCTTCTTGCGCTCGCGCTGCAAGGCGCCGCGCTGCGTGATCAAGTCCGATTCGTTCTTGTGGAGGCTCTCGTCTTCGGCGGTGATGGGCGCGACGTCGGCGGCTTTGTTCCGATGACACGCGGGTGCAGCAACGAGGAGCAGGGCAAAAGCTAGGCGACGCACGGCAGAATTGTACTACGGGCCGGCGACTACTCCAACGTGACCAGGCTCTGCCCGGCTTCGACGGCCTGACCCTCTTTGACGGAGACGGCTTTGATCTTGCCGTCCTTGGGCGACTTGAGCTCGTTCTCCATCTTCATGGCCTCGACGACCACGACGCCCTGACCCGTCTTGACCTCGTCACCGACGGCGACGAGCACCTTGACGACCTTGCCCGGCATCGGCGACTGCACCGCGGAGGCGCCGGTCTTCGGCGGCGGCACGGCGCGGCCCGCGACCTTGGCGCGCGCCGAGGTGAGCTTGAGCGGCACGGTGCGGTTGTCGATGGTGACGTTGAGATCGGGCGCGTTGCCGTCGACGTCGACGACCGCCTGGCGCCCGCCGCCTTCGGGGACGAGCGACCACGTCGAGGCGCGCGGGCCGTTGGCCACGCGGATCGCTTCGTAGACGCGCGCGCGTCCGGCGTGCGTGACGCGCACGCGGGCGCCGTCCAGCTTCTCGACGGTGATTTCGCGCTCCGCTACTCCAGCTGCGCCGCTCATCTCGACTGCGAAGCGATGGATCATTGCGCGGCCGGCAACGGAAGCTTGAGGCCGACGAGCTCCATCCACTCCTTCGCCGCCCAGACCACGCCGATGAGGAGGTTGACGGGATCGCCGAAGAACTTGGGATCGTTCTTCTCGAAGACGTAGTGACCGACGAACTGGAGGATCCAGCCGCCGACGAACAGCCCACCACCGAGGAGCGGATTGAACGGGAAGATCGGCAGCGACGCCACGATCATGGGAATGCCGAACATGTGGGTCATGCGCGTCCCGAAGTGGCGGTGCCCCTCGCCGTATTCGTCGAGGTATTCGCGGAGCGACTTGGTTGCCATGGGCGACTTATACTACAACTGACGGCCCACATGTCACTGCAGCCGCTCGTCTCAAACAAACGCATCCTCGTCTGCGTGGGCTCCGGCGGCGTCGGCAAAACGACGACGGCCGCGTCGCTCGGGCTGGCGGGCGCGCGCGCCGGGCGGCGAACGCTGGTGCTCACAATCGATCCGGCGAAACGGCTCGCGAATGCGCTCGGATTGTCGACGCTTGGGCACGACGTGCAGAACGTGCCGTCGGAGAAGGTCGCGTTGGGCGGGGCGCCGGTGGCGGGATCGCTCGACGCGATGATGCTCGACCAGAAGCGCGCGTTCGACGAGATCGTGGCGCGCTACGCGAAGGATCCCGAGTCGCAGAAGCGGATCATGGGCAATCGCATCTACCAGCAGATCTCGTCGACGCTGGCGGGGTCGCACGAGTATGCGGCGATGGCCAAGCTGTACGAGATCGCGGGCGAGAAGAAGTACGACCTCATCATCTTGGACACGCCGCCGACGGCGAACGCGCTCGACTTCCTCGACGCGCCGGAGCGGCTGACGAGCGCGATCGATTCGCCGGCGATTCAGTGGTTCACCAAGCCGTATCTCTCGGCGGGGCGCTTCTCGCTCAAGGCTGTCGGCATGGGCGCGGCGTTCGTCTTGAAGCGGCTGGCGCGCTTCGTCGGGTCGGCGTTCCTCGACGACATGGCGCAGTTCTTCGTCGAGTTCAACTCGATCCTCGGCGGCTTCAAGGAGCGCGCGCGCGAGGTGTTCGATCTATTGCGCGGCAGCGACGTGGCGTTCGTGCTCGTGTCGTCGGCGGAGCCGGCGTCGGTCGACGAGGCGATCTATTTCTACGAGCGGCTCGAGCGGTCGCAGATGCCGCTCGGCGCGTTCGTGGTCAACCGCGTGCATCGCGCGGCGCCGTCGAAGCTGTCGCGCGAAGAGGTGATCGAGCGGCTCGAGTCGCGGCCGGAGCTGCGCGGCTACTCGCCCGACGACCTCGTGCAGGTGGCGAGCGACTTCGATCGCACGCACAAGGAGTTTCAGTCGCTCGCGGAGATCGACGCGCGCGAGGTGCAGCGGCTCGGCGAGCGCGCCGGCAAGCGCGCGCCGGTGGTGACGGTGCCGTTCTTCGATCAGGACATCTACGACGTGACCGGTCTGTCGCAGATGGTGCGTTACCTCAGCGGCTGATCTTCCAGCTCTTCATGACGTCGGCGACGACCTGCGGGCCGGCGCCCTTGGGCGCGCCGAAGACGAGGAGCAGCTTGTCGCCGTCGCGCGACACCAGCCAGTCGTCGTGCGCCGTGTCGGCGTCGCCGAGCTTCTGCATGAGGCGCTTGGCGACGGCTTCGGCCTCCTTGGCGTCGCCCTCGGTGTCCCACGTCGACAGATCGACGACGGTGACGGCGCCGTTGTCGCCGGGCTCGGCGTAGGCGACTTCGCGATCGCCGCCCCAGCCGGCGGCGGCCTTCTCGGCGATGGTGGCGGCATCGTTGTCGGCCGACGGCGCCGGCGTCGCGCCCTTCTTGGCCGGCGTCTTGGCCGGCGGCGCTGTCGACGGCGGCGGCGGCGCGGTGGCGAACAGGATCTTCATGACCAGCTCGCCGAACACGTCGCGCCGCACCTCTTTGCGCAGGCCGAGCGCCGGGATCGGCGCCGGCGTGATCTTCACGGGGTGCTCGTGCGCGGCGTACTTGTCGGGATGCATGACCTGCTCGGTCGACTCGGGCGGCGACTTGAAGATCTCGTCGACCTTGGACCACGGCTGCGTACGCCGCACCGACTCGATGAAGAGCAGGCCCGTCAGATAGGGGAACATCAGCGTCTCGCGCACGAACGGGGGCGCCTTGTCGAACTGCGGCGTGTTGCTGCCGCCGATGCCCGACAAGAGCTGCTTGCCCATGTTGGCGATGAGCTCGCCGAGCTGGTCGGCGGGCAGGCCCATGGCCTGGGCCTGGAACTCGAGCATCACCGCCGTGGCGTCGCCCTCGACGAGCGCGGAGTGGCCGAGCTGGCGATCGCCGTCGTCCTTGATGGGCGTGGCGAACTTCTTCAGATCGAAGTGCTGATCTTGCAGCGCGTGCTCGATCTCGTGGGCGAGCGCGGGGCGCTGCATCTCGAGCGGGAGCCAGTCGGCGATGTAGAGCTTGGCGGCGAACGGATCGTAGAAGCCGGCGACCTGCTCCATCAGCAGATCGAGGAGCAGCTTCTCGTAGTCGACGTCGGCGGGGAGCAGGCCGAGGCGCTTGAGCACGCGCGCTTCGACGCGCACCTCGTCGGGCGTGTACTCCTTGCCGATGCGATCCTTGAGCTTGGCGCCGATCTCGTCGCGCGTGAGCACGCCGCGCTGCAGCGGCGCCTTGAGCGCGAGGCCGCGCAGACCGGCCACCTGGCGCGCGATCTCGTCGGCGGCGGCGAGCAGCGCGTCCTTCGGCGCCTTGGGCGTGACCTTCGCGGGCGCGCTCTTCGCGGCTGCGGCGGCGGGCTTCTTCTTGGCGGCGGCCGGCGACGCGGCCCCGACGACGAAGAGGCCGGCGAGGCTGCAGGCTGCGGCGCAAGCGAAGGCGCGGGCAATGGGCATGGCGCGCATCCTAGCAGAGTACGCTCGCCGACGCCGGTAACTGCCTCGGGCTACGCGGCCTTGGCGACGGCGACGCGGTTGCGGCCGTCGCGTTTGGCGATGTAGAGCGCCTGATCGGCGCGCGCCACCAGCGTGGCCAGCGTGGTCGCGGTGTCGCCGTTCGGCAGCGACGCCACGCCCACCGACGCCGTGATCTTGAGCGGCACGGCGCCGACGAAGAACGTGCTCGACTCGATGGTGGCGCGGATGCGATCGCCCACGACCTTGGCGCCTGCGGAGCCGACGTCGGGGAGCAGCACGAGGAACTCTTCCCCGCCGTAGCGGGCCAGCGTGTCGCTCGTGCGCAGGCAGCCGCGCACCACCTCGACGAAGCGCACGAGCACGGAGTCGCCGCCGAGGTGGCCGTACTTGTCGTTGACGCGCTTGAAGTGGTCGAGGTCGAGCAGCAGCGCCGACAACGACGCCTTGGTGCGGCGCGCGCGCGCGACCTCCCTGTCGCCGATGTCGAAGAGCGAGCGGCGGTTGTAGACGCCGGTGAGCTCGTCGGTCATGGCCAGCCGCTCGATCTCGTGCTCCTGCCGCTCGCGATGCACGAGCAAGAAGCCGAGCGACATCGCGAGCGTGACCGCGTGTCCGACGAAGATGCTGATGGTGGCGAACGGCGCCTGCAGCGCGTTGACCACGTGGGACGGCGAAATCGCGCCGCCGATGGCGCGCCCGGCGAAGGCCGCGCCGCCGGCGAAGGCGCCGACGGTGAGCAGGCGCGCGCCGAAGCCGGGCACGTGGCGGCCGATGCGGCGCGCCTGCAGCCCGACGAGCACGAGCACGCAGCCGACGACGACGTTGACGATCACGAGGCGCGGCGCCGCGTGACCGACGAGCGCGAGCGTCACCATGGCGATGCCGAGCACCGCGGCGACGTGCCACATCCGCGCGAAGCTGCGCCGCGCGAGCGCGAAGAGCGCGGCCAGCTGCAGCGTGACGCTGAGCGCGGCGGTGCCGTTGACCACGAGGCGTGAGCCGACCAAGCCGACGAGCGCCGCCAGCCGTGGCTCCATGAACACGAACGCCACCGCTTGTAACAACAGCGACAGCGACCATCCGCGCACGCCGTGACGCTGCTTGCCGGGGATGGCGAGCCACAGCGCCGCGGCGAGCACGAGGTCGTCGAGCGCGAGTGCCAGAACCAGCGTCGGTGCGTCGAGCATGCGGCCCCGCGCCATCGTACCAGCTCTTGCGCGCGCGTAGAAGCCGCCATAGTTTGTCGTCCCCATGTCCCACCTCCAAGACGACCGCCCGGATTCTTCGGCCGCTTCGTCAGTGGCGGGCCTCAGCGCGGCCGCCGGCTTCGCGGCCGTCGAGCGCCACCTCGGGACGAACAAAATTGTGCGGGTGCACAATACTTCTGGCGCGTTCGCAGCATTGTTGTGCGAGCGGCTGGCGGCGCTGCCCGGGCACGCGCGTCCGCTCATCGCGGTGACGGCGGACGAGCCGTCGGCGCAGGCGCTGGCGCGCGACCTGCGGTTCTTTTTGACGGGCGCCGTGGGGCCGGAGAACGATCCGACCACGCCGTCGCGCGTGGCGCACCTGCCGTGGCTCGAGACGGCGCCGTGGGCCGACGTCTCGCCCGATCGGCGCGCCATCGTGCAGCGCATGTCGACGCTCTTCCGCTTGTCGCAGGGGATGTCGGCGGAGGTGCTGGTGGCGTCGGCGCCGGCGCTGGCACGGCGCGTGGTGCCGCGCGCCGCCTACGCCGATCTCGTCGACGTGGTGCAGAAGGGCGAGGAGGTCGATCGCGACGCGCTCATCGCCAAGCTGGCTCACGGCGGCTACACGCGCATGCCGGTGGTCGAGGATCCCGGCACCTTCGCCGTGCGCGGCGGCGTCATCGACGCGTTCGTGCCGCTCTATCGCTTCCCGCTGCGCGTCGAGCTGTTCGGCGACCTGGTGGAGTCGATCCGCTTCTTCGATCCCGAGTCGCAGCGCACCATGCGCGCCGTCGACGAGATCTACGTGCACCCGGTGCGCGAGACGGTGCGCACGCGCAACAACAGGCTGCGCGACCGCATCCTCGAGGCCGGCGATCGCGCCGAGCATCCGTCGTCGAAGACGCGCGCGATCCTCGATCAGATCGACAAGGGCGAGGACTTCTTCGGCATCGAGGCGCTGACGCCGGCGTTCCACGAGCGCATGGCGTCGATCGTCGAGTACCTGCCCGAGGGCACGCTGCTCTACGTCGACGAGCCGGAGGCGTGCCTCGAGGCGCTCGAGCTCGAGCTCGACGAAGCCGCAGAGTCGTACCAGACCCGGCTCGACGAGCACCGCCTGGCTTTTTCGCCCGAGGACTTCTATCTGTCGATGGACGAGCTGCGCGCGCTCTTCGATCGCGGCCGGCGCGTCGAGGCGCATCAGCTCGAAGTGGTCGGCGACGGGAGCATCCCGGTCGTGCGCTTCGCCGTGGAGCAGCACCGCGATCTGGCGATCGAGCTGCAGCGCGCGCGCGCCGAGAAGCACGAGGAGCTCCTGCGCCCGTTGGCGGCGCGGCTGCGCGACTGGCGCGACGAGGGCGTGCGCACGCTCATCGCCGTGCCCAATCTGCCGCACGCCGAGCGGCTCGAGTCGCTGCTCAAGGGCTACGGCATCGTGCCGCATCTGCATCGCGTGATGCAGGCGCACAATATCCTTGATGCAGGCGCACAACGAGTGAACGTCGAGATCGTGCTCGGCGCGCTCGGGCACGGCTTCGAGCTGCCGCTCGACGGCGTCGCGATCATCTCCGAGCAGGAGATCTTCGGCGAGAAGGCGGCGAGGCGCGCGCCCAAGAAGCCGAAGCGCGCCTTCGTCGAGGCCGACTTCAAGCGGCTGCAGCCCGGCGACTTCGTGGTCCACAAGCTGCACGGCGTCGGCATCTACAAGGGGCTGACCAAGCTGCCGCTGCGCTCGGGCAACAAGGAGGTCGCCGTCGACTTCCTCCATCTCGAGTACGACGGCGGCGCCCTCTATCTGCCGGTCTGGCGCCTCAACGAGGTGCAGGCCTACGCCGGCGCCGAGGGCATCAAGCCCAAGCTCGACAAGCTCGGCGGCGAGACCTGGAAGAAGACACGCGCCAAGATCTCGAAGGAGGTGCGGCAGCTCGCCGAGGAGCTGTTGCAGCTCTACGCGCAGCGGCGCGCGCTGCCCGGCACGTCGTACGCGCTCAGCGCGCAGATGGACACGATGTTCCGCGAGTTCGAAGCGACGTTCCCATTCGAAGAGACGCCCGATCAGCAGCGCGCCATCGACGAGGTGCTCGGCGATCTCGACGAGCAGCGGCCGATGGATCGGCTCGTCTGCGGCGACGTCGGCTACGGCAAGACCGAGGTCGCGTTGCGCGCGGCGCTCAAGGTCGTGCTCGCCGGCAAGCAGGTGGCGGTGCTGGCGCCGACGACGGTGCTCGTCGAGCAGCACGCGGTGAACTTCACGGCGCGCTACGCCGGGCTGCCGGTAAACGTGCAGTCGCTGTCGCGCTTCAAGGAGAAGAAGGAGCAGCAGGAGGTGCTGAAGGGCCTCGGCGCCGGCAAGATCGACGTCGTGGTCGGCACGCACCGCCTCCTGTCGAACGACGTGGCGTGGAAGGATCTCGGGCTCATCATCGTCGACGAGGAGCAGCGCTTCGGCGTCACGCACAAGGAGCGCCTGAAGAAGCTGCGCACGCAGGTCGACTGCCTGACGCTGACGGCGACGCCGATCCCGCGCACGCTGCACATGGCGCTCATGGGCCTGCGCGATCTGTCGATCATCACCACGCCGCCGGCCGATCGCCTCGCCATCCGCACGATGGTGTCGAAGTACAACGACGCCGTCGTCATCGAGGGCGTCAAGCGCGAGCTGGCGCGCGGCGGGCAGATCTTCTTCGTGCACAACCGCGTCGAGGACATCCACGAGTGGGCGGCCAAGCTGCGCGAGCTCTTGCCCAACGTGAAGATCGTCGTCGGTCACGGGCAGATGGCGGGCGAAGAGCTCGAGAAGGTGATGGTCGACTTCGTCGACGGCAAGGCCGACATCCTTCTGTGCACGACGATCATCGAGAGCGGGCTGGACATCCCGCGCGCCAACACGATGTTCGTCAACCGCGCCGACATGTTCGGCCTGGCCCAGCTCTATCAGCTGCGCGGGCGCATCGGCCGCGCGCGCGAGCGCGCCTTCTGCTACCTCATGATTCCGCACGAGGAGGCGCTCGGCTCCGACGCCAAGAAGCGGCTCGCCGTACTGCAGCGCTTCACCGAGCTCGGCGCCGGCTTCCAGATCGCGTCGCACGATCTCGAGATCCGCGGCGCCGGCGATCTGCTCGGCGCCAAGCAGTCGGGCGCCATCGCCGCCGTCGGCTTCGAGACCTACACGGCGATGCTCGAAGAGGCGGTCGCGTCGCTCAAGGGCGAGCCCATCCACGAGGAGAACGATCCCGAGCTCACCTGCGACTCGGCCGGCTTCATCCCCGACGACTACCTGCCCGACGTCGGCCAGCGCCTCGAGTTCTATCGCCGCCTGTCGTCGGCGCGCGACGAGAACGAGGTCGGCGAGATCATCGTCGAGCTCACCGATCGCTACGGCCCGCCGCCCGCCGAGGTCGACGTGCTCGCCGACATCATGACGGTCAAGGGCCTCGGCCGGCGCCTCGGCGCGCGCGCCATCGAGCTGACCGAGGTGCGCCTCGGCCTCGCGCTCGCCGACGACACGCCGCTCGAGCCGGCGGCGGTGATGCGCCTGGTGAACGCGAAGAATTCACCGTGGAAGCTGACGCCCGACATGCGGCTGCAGCGCAGCTTCCTCGGCGCCGAGCGCGAGACGCGCGTGCAGCTCGCGAAGAAGCTGCTCGCCGATCTGTTGGCGACCGCGAAAAAATAATCTGGGATTCAGAAACGAGAGGGGAGCGGCGGGCTACTCGTCTTCGTCGTCTTCGCCGTGCAGCTCGTCGTCGTCGTCACCACCGACGGCGGTCGGCAGCTCCTCCTCTTCGTCGTCGGCCGCGGCGTCGGCGTGCTCGTGCTCGCGCTCGCCGTTGCTGGCGAAGTCGTGATCATGGTCGTGCTCTTCATGACCGAAGCTGCGGCCGCCACCGAGGCCGCCGCCGCCCAAGCTCGACTGCGCGGGACGCTCCTCACGCCGCTCGGCGCCACCGACGGGAGCGACCTTGTCGACGATGGTGTCGGCCGCGTGCGCCCAGCCCGCATCGAGCTCCTGCTGATCGCCGTTCGCTCCGGTGTCGTGATGCACCTCGGCCGGACGCTGCGAGACCGGCTTGCGCGCCTCTGCCTTCTTGGCGTGCGCGTGACCCGCCTTCGCGGTCGTGCCCTTGCCGGTGCGCGGCTGACGACCGGCGCCTTTCTTGGCGTGACCCGCCTTGGCCGTCGCCTTGGCCGTCGCCTTGGCGCCGCCCTTCTTCTTCTTCTTGCCGGCCTTGCCCGGCCCGCCCTTGGCCTTCGCCGCCTTCCCGCTGGCCTTCGCGGTCGCGCCCTTCTTCTTCGGCTTCGTCTTGGACTTCGCCTTCCCTGCGCTGCTCTTCTTCTTGGTCTTTGGCTTGGCCATAGCGCCGCATTATAGAGCCGCGAGAAAAAGGTCTAGACACGAATTTATTTTCTAGATATCGTGTAACTGATAATACTAATTATTCGGATTAAAACATTAACTCCCCGAGGCTGACCCGGTTCCACCTACGGAGGAGACGATGTCACCCGCGTTACGCGCGCCTTCGATCCCGCAGGGACTTTCCGAGCTCGCCGACGAGTTCAAGCGCCTGGATCACGACCGCCGCACCAGAGGTTTGTCGCCCAACGAAGCCGGCCGCTATCACACCTTGTTCGAGCGACTGAGCGACACGCTCGCGCAGGGCGAGCGCAATCGCCGCGTCGATACGCGCCAGTTTCTGCGCGTGCCGTTTCACATGACGCTCACCATCCGCCGCGCCGACGGCACGCACGCCGCCGCGTGCCACGACTTCGGCGGCGGCGGCTGCGCCATCGCGACGCCCGGCGATCTCCGCTTCGAGCTCGACGACGACGTCTGGCTCGACGGCGCCGAGATCGAAGGCGAAACGCATCCGCTCCACGGCCGCGCCACCATCGTGTGGACGCGCTTGCCGACGGGCGGCGAGCCGGCGCGCTACGGCCTCAAGTTCTGCATCGACGCCGACGAGGAGCGCGATCAGATCGACCGCCTCTTCTACCGCGTGCTCGACCGCTTCCTCACTCGCTGAGCGTCGCGCCGCACAGTGACAGTCGCTTGCCGTCGCCGTCGGCGCATGCTACCTCCACGTCATGCGAAAGCAGCTCACGTGGTGGCGCAAGGCGAGCTTCGTCGTCGTCTCCGGCGCGTTCATGGCCGCGGGCGCCGTCATGCATGCCGCTTGCGAGGACGTGCGCGGCGCCAAGGCCTCGACGCAGAAGCCCGAGGATCTGGCCGAGGTGCTGGCTAAGGTCGACGACGTCACCATCACCGTCGGTGAGTTTCAGGAGCGCATCAACCAGCAGTCGCCGTACGTGCGCGCGCGCTACACGTCGATGGAGCGCAAAAAAGAGTTCCTCGACAACCTGGTGCGCTTCGAGGTGCTGGCCAAAGAGGCCGAGCGGCGCGGGCTGAACAAGGATCCCGAAGTCGTGCGCACCATGAAGCAGGTGATGATCCAGAAGCTGCTCAAGGATCAGTTCGACAAGCAGCGCGTCGAGGACATCAGCGACGACGAGTGCAAGAAGTACTACGACGCGCATCCCGATCAGTTCAACAAGCCCGAGGAAGTGCGCGTCGCGTCGATCCTCGTCAAGGACAACGCCACCGCCAAGAAGGTGATGGCCGATCCGCGCATCAAGGGCGTCGACAATCAGCAGTTCCGCAACCTCGTCGCCGAGTATTCGCAGGATCTGGCGACCAAGGACCGCGGTGGCGACCTGCGCTACTTCGACGCCAAGACCAAAGACGTGCCCAAACCGATCGTCGAGGCCGCCTTCGCGCTTACGAACATTGGTGACGTGTCGCCGCCGGTGAAGACGGAGCAGGGCGTGGTGATCCTCAAGCTGACCGGCCGTCGCAAGGCGCTCTCGCGCACCTTCGACGAGGTCAAGCAGCAGATCCGCAACCAGCTCTACCGTGACAAGCGTCAGGAGTCGATGGAGGCGTTCGTCAAGGGGCTGCGCGACAAGGCCAACGTGAAGGTCGACGAGTCGAAGCTGGCCAAGGTGCAGATCGAGGGCACGCAGGCGGGTCAGTACCCCGGGCCGGGGCTGCCGCCGCCGGGGCCGGGTCAGTTCCACCCGGGAGCGCCGGGCGCGCCGCAGGCGACGCCGGCCATGCCGGGCAACCCGACGGGCGCGCAGGGGATCTCACTTCCGCCGGCTGGTTCGCCGAAGGCCGAGCCCGCCAAGTAAACGCATGCAGCTACGCGCTCTCATCGTCGGCGGTGCTCTCGTCGCCGCATTCTCGCTGGCCACGCCGGCGCACGCCGCGCGTGTGATCGACCGCGTCGTCGCCGTGGTGAACGACGACATCATCCTCGACACCGAGCTCGAGCAGACCGCGGCCGGGATGTATCGCGGCCCCGATCCCGACACCGCCGAAGGCAAGAAGCAGTGGACGGAGACGAAGCGCAAGGCGCTCGATTCGATGATCGACGGCAAGCTCGTGCAGCAGCAGGCGGCCGAGCTGAAGCTGTCGGTCACGAGCGAGGAGGTCGATCGCGCCGTGCAGCAGGTCAAAGACCAGAACCACCTCGACGATGCGTCGTTCAAGCAGGCGCTCGAGCAGCAGGGCTTCACGATGGAGGGCTACCGCAAGATCCTGCGCAAGCAGATCCTCGAGCTCAAGGTGGTGAACACCGCCGTGCGCTCGCGCGTCACCGTCAGCGACGACGAGGTCAAGACCTACTACAAGCAGAACGAGAAGCTGGTGGCGGGCGACCGGCAGTCGCACCTGCGCCAGATCCTCGTCGCCGTCCCCGACAAGGGGAGCGAGGCCGACGTCGCCGCGAAGAAGCGCGTGGCCGACAAGGTCGCGGAGCTGGCGCGCGGCGGCACCAGCTTCACCGAGCTCGCCAAGCAGTATTCGGATGACGACGGGACCAAGTCGGCCGGCGGCGACCTCGGCTGGGTCGGCAAGGGCGTGCTCGTCGACGCGCTCGACGACGCCATGGCGTCGATGGAGCCGGGCGACGTGCGCGGGCCGATCCAGACCGATCGCGGCTGGGTGATCCTGCAGCTCGTCGATCGCAAGTCGGGCGACGTCAAGCCGTTCGACGAGATCAAAGAGCAGCTGCGCAAGCAGCTCTACGATCAGCAGGTCGAAAAGGCGCAGCAGTCATGGATCCGCGAGCTGCGCAAAAAAGCGCACGTCGACGTCAGACTCTAGACCGCGGCGAAGGTGATACTGTTCAGCCGGGCGGCCAGCCGAGCGCGCGGCCGCCGAGGACGTGCAGGTGGATGTGGAAGACGGTCTGGCCCGCGTGCTTGCCGGTGTTGAAGACGGTGCGCCAGCCGTCGGTGAGCCCGGCGTCTTTCGCGATCTGCTTGGCCACGACGTGCAGGTGGCCGACGAGAGCGGCGTCGGCGTCGTCGAGCTCGTTCAGCGACGAGATGTGCTTCTTGGGGATGACGAGCACGTGGGTCGGCGCTTGCGGATTCAGATCGCGGAAGGCGACGGCGCGATCATCTTGCGTGACGATCTTCGCGGGGATCTGGCCGTCGACGATCTTGCAGAAGATGCAGTCGCTCATGGCCGTGGACGCTAGCACATGACCAAGCTGCGCGTCGTGACCTGGAACGTCGGGCGGCTCTACTCGCCGACGCACAACAATCGGCTGCTCGACGCCGACATCCCGCGCGTGGCCGAGGTGCTCGCCGAGCTCGGCGGCGACGTCGTGCTCTTGCAGGAGCTCGTCGACGCGCGGCAGCTCGGCGACATCGTCACGCGGCTGTCACGCGCGCGCGGCGCCTACGATGGCGCGCTCGCGGAGAAGTGCGCCTACGATCGGCGCGCCGCGGTGCTGGTGCGGCGCGAGCGCGCGCCCGTGTTCGAGGAGCACTCGCTCGGCTCGTCGAACCGCAACGTCGTCGCCGCCAGCTTCGACGTCGACGGCCGCGGCGGTGCGCGCGCGGCGGCGATCTCGGCGCACTTCGACGTGTTCGACGTCGATCGGCGCGCCGAGCAGGCCGACGCGCTGGCCGCGCTCGCCGAGGCACGCGGCGAGCCGCTCGTCGTCGCCGGCGGCGACTTCAACCTCGATCCGGCGTGGGCCGCCGGCACGGGGAGCGCACGCGATGTGGCGACCTTCACCAGGCTGACGCGCGTGCTCGCCGACGCCGGCCGTCACGGCGGGGCAACCCTCATGGGCCTCCTCCGCGTCGATCACCTGCTCGTCCGCGGCGCGCAGCGTTGGCTCGCGCACGTCTCGCGGCGACGGCTTCCGCTCGGCGATCACTTCCCGCTCGTGCTGGACGTCGACCTCGATCCTGACGTAGCATCGACAGTCTAGGAGGGCTCACGGTGGAGCACCGCAGGTCCGATCGACGGTACGACCGACGCGTCCCCATCGAGTTCAACCACGAGGGCAGCGGGTTCGCCGCGCACACGCGCAACATCAGCCTCGGCGGCGTGTTCATCGAGACCGACCAGACGTTGCCCTTCGGTGCCAAGGTCTCGCTCAAGTTCCACGTGCCGACGCAGGCGGAGGCGATCGAGGTCGAGGGCCAGGTGCGCTGGCTGGAAATGGACGAGGGGCGCCTGCGCGGCCTCGGCGTGCGCTTCGAAGGCCTGCGCGCACGCGACGTCTGGGCCCTGAACAAGTTTTTCGAGAAGCCACTCGAGGAATAATGAAACGCACAGCTCTCGTCGGTGCCGCGTTCGCGGCGACGATGATCGCAGCGGGACCAGCGCGCGCTCTCGATCGCATTCCAGTCGCAGTCGTGTGGATGGGTGACGCTGCCAGCCTCGAAGAAGGTGGCGCCCAACGCACGGTCGCCGACGTCAACGCGCAGCTCGCCAAGACCCAGACGGCGCGGCCCATCGACGGCGTCGAAGATCGGCGCACGCTCGTCGAAGGCGGGCCGGCGACGCACGTGCAGCTGCTGCTTCGGCGCGCCGAGGCGAGCTTCGTGAAGCTGAAGTACGCCGACGCCGCGCGCGACTACGAGGCGGCGGAGCAGGTGCTGCTCAACGAAGTGCCGATGGACGTGCTGCGCTCCTCCATCGGCGACGTCGAGCGCAACCTGCTCGCTTGCTACGATCAGCTCGGGCGCGCGGCGGATGCGGCGCGCGCGGCGGAGCGGCTCGGTTGGGCCGCGGGGTCGCAGGAAGACATGCGGCGCCTCATCGACAAGTACGCGGTCTCGCACGCGTGGGAGCCGTCGCGGCCCCCGGTGGTCGTCGACAGCGAGCCGCCGGGGGCGACGGTCTATCGCGATCTTCGCGAAGTGGGACCGGCGCCGCAGACGATCCCGGGCGGCGATCCGACGGTGGATGCGATCGATGTCGAGGCCAAGGGCTTCCGGCGCGCGCATCGCGAGCTCAAGCAGGGCGAGACGGTGCGCGTGGCGCTGGTGAAGGAGGATCGGCTGGGCGTGCTCGTCGACGCCATCCGCGCGCAGTCACCAGATGCGCGGCCGGCGGACGTGGCGGCGGTGGGGCGGCGCGTGGGCGCCAAGCGCGTGCTCGTGCTCTTGCCCGATGGGCCGAAGAAGCTGCTCGGGCGCTGGCTCGACGTCGACAAGGCGAAGTGGGCCGACGATTCGGTGCGTGTCGACGCCGGTGGCGGCGCGGCGATGGAGCGCCTCGCCATGTACGCCGCGCCGAAGGAGCCGGCGGGTCCGCCGCTCGTCGCGGGTGCCGTGTCGGCGCAGCCGGCGCCGTCGAAGAAGTCGCGATTGGGCCCGTGGGGCAAGTGGTACACGTGGGTCGCGGCGGGCGGCATCGTGGCGTTGGTGGTCGGTGTGCTGATCGCCTCCAAGGTCGGCGACGACTCGCTCACCGTCACCGCCACGCACTGAGAGGGATCGCGAAGCCGGCTGCGGCCGCGCGCACAGTGTCTTGGCGCGGCTCAGACAGTCCTCGCGGGCCGTGACACAAGTGCTCGATTCGGGCGCCGTGCTGGCCGGCTGCGGAACTCGCCGCGACAAGACACTGTGCGCGCGGCCTCTGTGGACGCGTCAGGCCGTGCGTGGCTGTGACGGCTCGCTCCTAACGAAGAGCGGGCCGCGGCCGCGCGCACAGTGTCTTGGCGCGGCTCAGACAGTCCTCGCCGGCCGTGACACAAGTGTTCGATTCGGGCGCCGTTGCTGGCCGGCTGCGGAACTCGCCGCGACAAGACCCTGTGCGCGCGGCCTCTGTGGACGCGTCACGCCGTGCGTGGTGGTGACGGCTCGCTCCTAACGAAAAGCGGGTACGGCAGCGGTGCCAAGAGTCAGCGTGAGTGGCGGGGCGGGCGGTTCTTGAGCTGGGGGTCGGACCAGGGCGGCGGCAATAGGGGCGGGCGCTCGGCTGCCTTTTGCGTGCGCTGGAGCTCGATTTCGGACATGAGGACGGCGGGCGCCACCGTCGAGACGGGGACGAAGCCGCTTTCAGCGCCGCAGAAGCCGTTGAAGACGCCTTCGGTGTCGGAGGTGGCGACGATGCGCGACACCGTGGTGAGCGGCGTGCCGACCATCTCGACGCCGCGCACCAGCGTCTCCGCGCCCGTCTTCGCGTCGACGCGATAGACGAGGCGCGGCTCGCCCTTGAACGCCTGGTAGCCGAAGTTCGACGTGTTCGTCGAGCCGCCGGTGATGTCGCGGATGATGAGCCCGAACGGCTTGCCCTGACGGCGCACCTCCTCGAGCAGCATCTCCTTGAGGCGCGCCACCGGCACCTTCTTCGTCGAGCGCAGGAACAAGTTCGCCATCCGCCCCATCGGATCGGCCGTCCCTTCCGCGCGTCCGTGCCCGTTCGAGCGCAACGAACCCGAGATCGGCGTGCGCGACTTCAAGTAATCCTTGAGCACGCCGTTCTCGATCAGCGTCACCTTGCGCCCGGCCACGCCCTCGTCGTCGTAGCTGTACCAGCCGTTGAGCGAGACCTTCTTGTCGCCGGCCGAGCGCACCGTCGGATCGTCGATCACCGAGAGGAAGGCGGGCAGCACGCGCCGCCCCACCTGGCCCTTGAAGGTGCGCCCCTCCTTCTCGTCGTTCTGCCGCTCGCCCTCGAGCCGATGCCCGACCGTCTCGTGGAAGAAGACGCCGGCCGCCTCCTCCATCAAGATCGCCGGCCCGGTGTAGGGATCGATCATCGGCGCCTCGCGCAGCGCGCGTAGCTCCGTGGCCAGCACCGCGACGGTGTCGGCCAGCGTCTTGTCGTCGGGCAGCTCGCCGAGCTCGCGCCCGTAGAAGTCCTTCTCGTGCTCGAGCAGCATCCCGTCCTTGGCGCGCGTCGTCGCCGACAAGTGCACGGCGTAGATCGTGCGCTCGGTCTGCACCGCGGTGCCCTCCGAGTTCACGAACCAGCGCGTGACGCGATCGCCCGAGATCTTCACCGCGCCCTCGAACAGATCGGGATACTGCTTGAACAGCGCGCTCGCCCGCGTCGCGCGCACCTGCAGCGACTGCTCGTCCCACACGAACGGCGTGGTCGCATCGACGTGATGCGCCGCCGGCTCGCGCGAGAAGCTGGGCAGGTTCTCGTCCTCGGAGATCGTGGTCGCCCGCTTGCCGCGCTTCTTGGCGTAGGCGGCGAGCGCCTTCTTGTACTTGGCGTCGGTGAGCAGCCACAACGTGCCGCGCAGCGCTTCCGGATCGTCGTCGAGCGGCGCCTCCGTCGGCGGATCCCACGCATCGGCGTCGCCGAGATCGAACTGCAGCTCGCGATCCGACGACGTGTTGTCGAACTGGTAGTCGCCGACGCGCACCTCGGCCCACGCCTGCCGCGAGTGCGAGACGTTCTTGTCGATGGGCGCGCCGAAGCGGCTCCCGACCGAGCGCTGCTGATAGTCGCGCACGGCGTAGGCGATGAAGTAGGGCGCCTCGTAGCCCTTGAGGCGCAATCGCGCCATCGCGCGCGACAGCTCGGCGTTCATCGCCGACAACACCGGCGAGATCGGCTCGGCCGCGCGCGTGGGCGCCCCGAACGACAGCGACAACGACAAGGACAACACCACGGCGATGGGGATCGGCTTGGTCATGACTTGAAGAGCGCGATCAGCGCGCGGCGGCTGTCGGCGAACGAGACGCGCTCGTCCCGCCGCTGCCGCAAAAAGTCTTCGACCGCCGGCAGGCGCGCCAGCGCGTCGTCGGTGGCCTTGTCGGCGCCCTTGCGATAGGCGCCGAGGAGAACGAGGTCGCGCTGCCGCTCGTAGACGGCGAGCACCTCGCGCACGCGCGCGGCGGCCCGGCGCTGCTCGTCGTCGACGAGCTCGTCCATCACGCGCGACAAGGAGCGCACCGGATCGATCGCCGGCCACTGGTTGCGCGCCGCCCGCTCCCTCGAGAGCACGATGTGCCCGTCGAGGATGGCGCGCACCTCCTCGGCGATCGGATCGTCGCCGTCGTCGCCCGAGGTGAGCACGGCGTAGACCGCGGTGATCGAGCCTTTGTCCGATTGTCCCGAGCGCTCGAGCAGGCGCGGCAGCATCGCGAACACCGACGGCGGATAGCCCTGACGCGCCGGCGGCTCGCCGGCGGCGAGCCCGACCTCGCGCTGCGCCCGCGCCACGCGCGTCAGCGAATCGACGAGCAGGAGCACGCGTTGGCCCTGCTCGCGGAAGTATTCGGCGACGGCCGTCGCCGTCAGTGCCGACTTCAGGCGCAACAGCGGCGGCGCGTCCGAGGTCGCGCACACGCACACCGCGCGGCGGCGGCTCTCGTCGTCGAGCTGGGTCTCCAGAAAGTCACGCACCTCGCGCCCGCGCTCGCCGACGAGCCCGATGACGATGACGTCGGCCTCGGTGTGGCGCGCGATCTGCCCGAGCAGCGTCGACTTGCCGAGCCCCGCCGCGGCGAAAAGCCCGATACGCTGCCCTTCACCGACGGTGGCGAGGGCGTCGATCGCGCGCACGCCGAGCGGCAGCGCCTCGGTCACGCGGCGGCGCTGCAACGGATCGGGCGCGGCGCGCTCGACCGGCCACCAGGTCGACTGCGCGCCGTCATTGTTGTCGGCGGCCAGCGGACCCTTTCCGTCGATGGGATCGCCGAGCCCGTCGACGACGCGCCCGAGCAGCGACGGCCCGCAGCGGATCGAAAATGGCCGCCCCGTCGGGCGCACCACGCTGTCGGGCCCCACGCCCTCGGCGGTGCCGAGCGGCAAGAGGATCACCTGCTCGCCGTGAAAGCCGACCACCTCGGCGCGCAGCGGATTGCCGCGCGCGCGCTCGACGATGACGAGCTCGCCCGCGCGCGCCCCCGGCGCCGTCGCGCGCAGCACCAGCCCGACGAGCTCGGTCACGCGTCCGGCGATGCGCGGCGCGGTCAGGCCGTCGACCACCGCTAGCGCCGCATCGAGCCGAAGGATCTTGTCGCTGCTCACTGCTGCACCGTTTCGATGCAGCGTGAGCAATCCGACGATCCGCGGGCCCTACGGGCCGCGCTCACATTCGCTCGCTGACGCTCGCTCATTCCCTACTCATTGAGACACCGGAAGGTCTACTCCGGTTCCCCGCGCAACGCCCGTTCGATCGCGTCGAGCTGCGTCGACAGCCGCGCGTCGACCACGCCGAGCTCGGTCTCGACGATGCACCCGCCGCGCGCCACCCGGTCGTCGGCCACGAAGCGCACCGCCTGCGCCGCCCGGCAGCGCTCGACGAGCCGCGGCTTGCCGCGCTCGAGCGCCTCCAGATCTTCGGTCGCGCAGCGCACCACCAGCTCGCGCGGCTCCCCCGCGTGGCGCATCGCCTCGGCGACCACGTCGACCACCGCCGCCGGCTGGAGCGCCAGCTCGCGCCCCAGGATCTTCTCGGCGATGCGCACCCCGAGCACGCGCAGCTCCGCCTCGGCGCCCGCGCGCGCTCGCGCCGCCACCGCGCGCGCCCCGACGAGCAGCTCGGTCACCGCGCCGAGCCCGCGCTCGCGCCCCTCGGCCTCGGACTTGCGCCGCAGGCGCTCGACCTCGTCGCGCGCGGCGGCCAATTCGCGCTCGGCCTCGGCGCGCGCCTCGGCCACCAACCGGTCGCCCTCGAGCTTGGCGTCGAACACGTCGGCGTCGACGATGGCGCGCCGCATGTTCCCGCCCGATCCCGATTTGATGACCTTGGACACCGCCCGCGATTATCTCACGTCTCGTCGGTCGTGATCTCGTTGTCGATTTCGTTCACGTCGTCGGCCCGCCGCGGAAACTTCGCCGCCATGCGCTGCCCGACCGACTGCACCGCGCCGGAGATGCCCTCGCCGAACGCGCCGCGCGCGAACGACACCTTCATGCGCTGCACCGCCTCGGCCCAGAACGCCGAGCCGACCTCTTCGTGAATTCCCTTGTCGCCGAGGATGGCGAACTTGCGATCGCGCGTGGCGACGTAGATGAGGACAGCGTTGCGATCTTTGGTCTTGGTGAGCCCGAGGCGCGCGAACAGATCGGCCGCGCGCTTGTACGGATCGCCACCGGGGCAGCGCATCTCGACGTGCACTTTGACCTCGCCCGACGTCACGCGCTCGGCGGAGCGGATCGCGTCCACGATCTTCTGCTGATCGGCCGGATGGATGATCTTGTCGAGCGCGCCTGCCATTGAGCCTCCGTGTGGATTTACCAGCTGCCGCCTGAGCCGCCGCCGCCGAAGGAGCCGCCGCCGCCCGAGAATCCGCCGCCGCCGCCGGACCAGCCGCCCGATCCGCCCGACCAACCGCCGCCGCCGCCGGTCCAGAAGCCGCCGCCGCCACCCCAACCGCCGCCCCAGCCACCGCCGCCGCCGCGCCTGACGGCGATGATGATGACGATGATGAAGATGACGAGGATGAACCCGACCGCCGGATCGAATCCGCCGCCGGAGCCCTTCGAGCCATAGACGGGCAGCTTGCCCTCGGCGTGCTCGTGCCCGCCGGTGGCGGTGTCGATGGCCGCCAGCCCCGCGCGCAGCCCGCCCTCGAAGTCGCCGGCCTTGAAGCGCGGCTCCATGAGCCCGGTGCGGATGTGTTGCGCCTCGACGTCGGTGAGCTGCCCCTCGAGCCCGTAGCCGACGAGGATCTGATCTTGATGATCCTGAACGAAGATGGTGACGAGCACGCCGTCGTCGTTCTTCTTGCCGCCGAGCTTCCACGCCTCGGCGAGGCGCATCGAGAAGTCGAAGCGATCTTCCCCCTCGAGCGACGGGAAGATGGCCACCGCGATCTGCCGCGTCGAGCCCTCTTCGTACGACGCCAGCTGCTGCGTCAGCCGCGCCTTGGCGTCGGCCGACAAGACGTGCGCGTAGTCGTTGATCTGCCCATCGGGCCGCGGCGGCACCGAGAGCGCTTGCGCCGGCAGCGCCCAGGCAAGCAGCAGCGCCGCGGCGAGCGACTTCAGAACTTCACCTCCGGCGCCTTCTCGGCGTTCGGCGCCGTCGCCTTGAACGGCTCCTTCGGGTGGAAGCCCCAGATCTTGGCCGCCAGCACCGTCGGGAACTCGCGGCACTTGACGTTGTACTCGCGCACGGCGTCGTTGTAGCGCTTGCGCTCGACGCTGATGCGGTTCTCGGTGCCCTCGAGCTGGCCCATGAGATCGCGGAACGCGGCGTTCGCCTTCAGGTCCGGATAATTCTCGGCGGTGGCGATGAGCCGCCCGAGCGACGACGACAGCTTGGCCTGCGCCTCTTCGAACTGTTTGACCTTCTCCGGATTCGACAGATCGTCGACGCTGAGCTTGACCTGCGTCGCCGACGCGCGCGCCGCGGTCACCTCGGTCAGCACCTTCTCTTCGTGAGCGGCCGAGCCCTTGACCGTGTTGACCAGGTTCGGGATGAGATCGGCCCGTCGCTGATACACGTTCTCGACCTGGGCCCACGCGGCCTTGACGCTCTCGTCGGCCGAGACGAGCGAGTTGTAACCACAGCCCGAAGCCAGGGGCAGGGCGATCGCCATTAATAGGAGGGCAGGGCGCGTCATGGTGGCGATTATAGGGCGCGCAGCGCGCCGTTGGCCAGCAGCGACAGCGCCGCCGCCCGCTCGCCGTCCGAGCTCACGGCGTCGCCTTCGTCGAGGAGCCGCTGGCCGAGCGCGCGCGGCAGCCGTTGCGCGGCCCGCATGAGCTCGTCGCCGTCGCGGGCCAGCGCCGGCGCGATCCAGGCGGCCCCGACGCGGAAGAACAACGCTTTTCCTGCTTGGAGGCCGTCGCCCGAGCGGAACAGCGCCCGCTGCGCCGCCTTCACCGCGTCGGGCGGCGGCGAGGAGGCCTTGAGCGCGCGCACCTCCTCGACGAGCTGGGTGGCATATGGCTCGCCCAGCCGCGCGCACAGCTGCGCCAGCCCCGCGCGCGGCGCGCCGACGAACGCCAGGGCCACGCGCCGCCGCCCGAGCGCGCACAAGACGCGCTCGATCTCGTCCGGCCCGCGCGACGACAACACGCCCGCGCCGGCGTCGTCCATCGACACCAGGTGCCCATAGGCCGCGCGCAGAAGATACGCCGCCGCGTCGTCGCGGCTCGCGCGCGCCGGCGGCGCGTACCACGAGCGATCGACGCGATCGAGCCCCGACGGCCGTGGCCGCGCCAGCGTCTCCGCCTCGCGTCGCTGCGCCGGCGTCCCGCCGAGCGCGTGGGCGTTGCGCCCGAGCTCGTCGGCCGGCGCCATCGACTGCCGCGCGCAAAACGTCGCGGCGTCGCGGCCGAGCGCGCGCGCCGCCGCCAGCGCGAACGCACGCTGACGCGTCGACAGCGTCATGGCCGGCGCGCCTCGA
>DATNAQ010000119.1:0-47579 GCA_035607415.1 Polyangia bacterium | reverse complement strand
TGATCGAGCAGCGCCGCCACCGTCGACACGGCGCGCGATGCATCGAGCACGTGCACCGTCGGCCGCGCGAACTCCGGCGCGATCTTGACCGCCGTGTGCTGTCGGCTCGTCGTCGCCCCGCCAATGAGCAGCGGAATGGTTAAACCAATCCGCTGCATCTCCTTGGCCACGTGCACCATCTCATCCAGCGACGGCGTAATCAGCCCCGACAGCCCGACGACGTCGACCTTCTCCTTCGCCGCCGTCTCCAGGATCTTCTCGCACGGCACCATCACGCCGAGATCGATGACCTCGTAGTTGTTGCAGCCGAGCACGACGCCGACGATGTTCTTGCCGATGTCGTGCACGTCGCCCTTGACCGTCGCGAGAAGCACCTTGCCGTTTGCGCGCGTGTCGCCCGACTTCTGCTTCTCCGCCTCCATAAAAGGAAGCAGGTGTGCGACGCCGCGCTTCATCACGCGCGCCGACTTCACCACTTGCGGCAGGAACATCTTGCCGGCGCCGAACAGGTCGCCGACGATCTTCATGCCGTCCATCATCGGCCCTTCGATCACCTCGAGCGGCCGCGCGAGCTTCTGCCGCGCCTCCTCGACGTCGGCCTCGATGAAGTCGACGATGCCCTTCACCAGCGCGTAGCTGATGCGCTCCTCGACGGGCGCCGCGCGCCACGCCACGTCCGCTTCCTTCTTCTTGCCTTTGGCCTTCACCGTCTCGGCGAGCTCGATGAGGCGCTCGGTCGCATCCGGCCGCCGGTTGAACAAGACGTCCTCGACGCGCACCAGCAGCTCCGGCTCGATCTGCTCGTAGACCACGATCTGCCCGGCATTGACGATGCCCATGTCCATGCCGGCGCGGATCGCGTGATACAGGAACGCCGAGTTCATCGCCTCGCGCACCACGTTGTTGCCGCGGAACGAGAACGACAGGTTCGACACGCCGCCCGAGATCTTCACGCCGGGGCAGGTCGCCTTGATGATCGTCGTCGCCTCGATGAAGTTCTTGGCGTAGTCGGCGTGCTCCTCCATGCCGGTGCCGATGGCGAGGATGTTCGGATCGAAGATGATGTCGAGCGGATTGAAGCCCACCCTATCGACGAGCAGCTTGTACGCGCGCTGGCAGATCGCGACCTTGCGCGCGACGGTGTCCGCCTGCCCGGTCTCGTCGAACGCCATGACCACGACGCCCGCGCCGTAGCGCTGGATGAGGCGCGCCTTGTCGAGGAAGTCCTGCTCGCCTTCTTTGAGCGAGATCGAATTGACCACGCCCTTGCCCTGCACGCACTTGAGGCCCGCCTCGATGACGCTCCACTTCGAGCTGTCGATCATGATCGGGACGCGCGCCACATCCGGCTCCGTCGCCAGGATATTGAGGAACGTGGTCATCGCCGCGGCGCCGTCGAGCATGCCCTCGTCGAAGTTGACGTCGATGAGGTTGGCACCGCTGCGCACCTGCTCGATCGCCACCGCCGTCGCGGTGGTGAAGTCGCCCTTCTTGATGAGCTCGGCGAACTTCGCCGAGCCCGTCACGTTGGTGCGCTCGCCGATCATCACGAAGTTGGTCTCGGGGCGGATGGTCAAGACCTCGAGCCCCGAAAGCTGCGAGAAAGGCGACGGCCCGGCGCTGGCCGCGCGCGGCGCCATGCCGCCGACGGCGCGCGCGATCGCCGCGATGTGCGCCGGCGTCGTGCCGCAGCAGCCGCCGACGAGGTTGATGAGACCGTCTTCGGCGAACCCGCGCAACAGGCCCGCCGTCATCTCCGGCGTCTCGTCGTACTCGCCGAACGCGTTGGGCAGCCCGGCGTTGGGATAGCAGCTCACGAAGCAACCGGCGATCGCCGCCAGCTCCGCCAGATAGGGCCGCATCTCGGCGGCCCCGAGCGCGCAGTTGATGCCGACGGAGAACGGCCGCGCGTGCGTGACCGACACCCACCACGCATCAATGGTTTGACCACTGAGCGTGCGACCGGACTTGTCGGTGATGGTCACCGACAGCATCACCGGCAGCCGCGTCTTGCGCTCGGCGAACACCTCTTCGAGCGCGTAGATGCACGCCTTCAGGTTGAGCGTGTCGAACACCGTCTCGGCGAGGATGACGTCGACGCCGCCGTCGAGGAGCCCGCGGATCTGCTCGGCGTACGACGTGCGCACCTGGTCGAACGTCACCGCGCGGAACGACGGATCGTTCACCTCCGGCGAGATCGACAGCGTGCGATTGAGCGGCCCGATCGCGCCGGCTACGAAGCGCCGCCGCCCCGTCTTCGCCGTCGCCGCCGCGGCCGCCTCGCGCGCGATGCGCGCCGACGCCACGTTCATGTCGTAGACCGCCGACTCGAGGCCATAGTCGGCCTGCGCGATCGAGGTCGCCGTGAACGTATTGGTCTCGATGACGTCGGCGCCGGCCTCGAGGTAGTCGTCGTGGATGGCGCGGATCACGTCGGGCCGCGTGAGCGACAGAAGGTCGCTGTTGCCCTTCAGATCCTTGCCGTGATCCTTGAAGCGCTCACCGCGAAAGTCGGCCTCGCCGAGCTTGCGCGCCTGGATCTGCGTGCCCATGGCGCCGTCGATCACGAGGATGCGTTCCTTCAAGATCGCGCGCAGCGCGGTTTCGACTTCGGAATGGTTGAACCAATTTTCGCTCATGACTTGTGCGCCACGGCCGTGATGACCTGAAAGTGCGGCTCGCGCTTCTCGCGGCTGGAGACGGCGCAGCTCTCGACGGTGAGGCCGGCCTTCTGCAGCATCTTCTTGAGCGAGGGAACGGTGAAGCCGCT
The DNA here is from genome assembly GCA_035607415.1 of Polyangia bacterium. Lineage (GTDB taxonomy): Bacteria > Myxococcota_A > Polyangia > Palsa-1104 > Palsa-1104 > JAQBQH01. The sequence continues at coordinate 44,809 of DATNAQ010000119.1, read as the reverse complement.
GTTGACGTGCTGATACTGCGCCGTGATCTCCTGCTGCTGGTGCTGCTCGAGCGTGACCACGATGAGATCGCCGCGCGGCCGGAGCACGCGCGCCGCCTCGCCGATGACCCGCGCCGGCGCGTGCGCGTAGGTGAGGACATTGAAGAGAAGGACGTGATCGAACTGCGCGTCGCCGAACGCGAGCGCGTGCAGGTCCCCGACGGTGAAACGGACGTTGCGCTCGCGGCCGAGCCGCTGCCGCGCCGCCGCCATCACGCGCTCCGATCGATCGAGGCAGGTGACCGACTTCGCACGCTGCGCGAGCAGCTGCGCGATGGCGCCGTCGCCGCTGCCGGCGTCGAGCACGTCGCCCAGCTTGAGCAGGCCAATGAGCCCGCGCGCCGCCGCCTCCCAGGTGCGACCCGGCGAGTAGTGCCGCTCCATCTGCCCGGCGACGGCGTCGGGCCACGACGCCGCCTTCTCGCGCGCGCGCACCAGCTGCCCCATGCGCTTGCGGTCGCTGTCGATGACGTCGTCCTGGATCTGGCTGCGCAACAGCTTCCACAGCGCGCGCGCCGCCGGCGGCATCGTCTCTTCGTTGACCGCGTAATAGGTCGACGCGCCCACCTTGCGATCGCGCACCAGCCCCGCCTCGCGCAGCTTGCCGAGGTGAGTCGACACGCGCGGCTGCTGCAGCTCGGTGATCGTGGTGAGCTCGGCGACGGTCAGCTCCTCCTGCGCCACGAGGTTGAGCAGGCGGACCCGCGTGGGATCGCCGAACAGGTGGAGCCAGCCGACGGTGGAGTCGAGGGCAAGCAAGGGTATCTCCGTATCCGTATACGAAGATATAGCGCACCATGACGCGGATCGTCAAGTGGGCCGGCGCCCGAGCCCGAGCGGCTTGACCTCCTCGACGGCGACGCCCTGCTCGCGGAACAGCCGTTCGAGCTGCTGCCGGGCGATCGGATGGTAGCCGTCGCGATGCTGACGATAGAGCCGCGCCGCCTCGGCGCGCCGTGCCGGATCCCGGCAGAGCGCCAGGTAGATCGGCCGCAGCAGCTTGATCCGGCCGACCGTCAATTGGTTTGACCAATTCTCCGGAAGCGTGACCGCCGCCTCCGGCTCGCCCGTGCTCCCGTCGCTGACGACGCCCGCCGGCAGCCCCGATTGGTTTAACCAATCTTCGAAGTCGAAGCCGGGCGCACGCGCCGCGGCGAAGGCGTGGAAGTCGGCGGTCGTCACCGCCTGCCCGGCGAACCGTGCGAACCAATCGCGTGCCAGCGCGGCGAACGCGTCGGCGCCGATCGCCTCTTCGAGCGCGCGCAGCATCAGGTAGCCCTTCTCGTACGGCACGATCGACAGCCCCTCGTCGGGATCGACGCCATCGAGCGCGAGCCGAAGCTGCGTGCGCTCGGCCTGCCCGGCCGCGACGAACGCGCCGATCGCGCCATCGAGCGCGCGCCGCCCCGCCGCCGCGTGCGCGCGCGCCGCCTCCTCGCCGGCGAGCGCCGCGATCAGCCGCCGCTCGCCCCACACCGTGAACGCTTCGTTGAGCCAGAAGTGCTCGGCCGACGCCGCCGTCACCAGGTTGCCGCTCCAGGCGTGCGCCAGCTCGTGCGCGACGACCGACAGGAGCGCCGCGCGATCGTCGAGCAACGTCGGCGACAGGAACGCCAGCCGCGGGTTCTCCATCCCGCCATGGGGAAACGATCGGGGCGCGATCAGCAGATCGAAGCGCCCCCACGCGTACGGACCGAACAGCCGCTCCGCCTCGCCGACGAGCCGCTCGAGGTCGACCGCAGCGAGCGCGCGCGCCGCGTCCTCGACGAGCGCCGGCGCCGCCCACACGCGCGACCGCGGCGACAGCTCGCGCGCCACATACTCACCGACCGCGAAGGCGACGAGATAGGGCGCGACCGGCTCCTCCGTCGCCGCCGTCAACGCGGTCGACGCCGTCAGCCCCGACGGCACCGTCAGCTCCGCTCGCCACGCCAGCCGCGACGACGGCGAGTCCGGCAAGGGAACGATCGTGCGCGCATGGATCGGCTGGCACTGGCTGTAGACGGATTGGTTTGACCAATGCAGCGCCATCGCCGCCGGCGACGTGCGATAGCGAATCACCACCACGCGCGGCGGCCGCATGACCCGCAGCCGCTGCCCCATGAACCCGCACGGCGCGCCCAGCTCGATGGCGAGCTTGCCGCCGGCTTCGTCGCCGACGTGCTCGATCGTCAGATCGCGCGCGTCGAGATCGAGCAGGTCGCCCGCGCCGTCGATCGTCAGCCGCGCCTCGCCCGCGATCACCCGCGCGTCGAAGTCGAGCCGCGCGCGCCAATCGAGCCGCCGCACGCGCGGCTGCGCGTCGTCGAACACCGAATGCGGATCGGGCCGCGCCATGCGCTTCCGCCAAGTGTAGCGCGGCCTATATTAATGTCGCGTGCCGACAGCCCCGCGACAGCACGTCCTCCTGGTCCCCGGCTTCTTCGGCTTCGCCAACCTCGGCGACTTCGCCTACTTCGGCCACGTGCGCGACTTCTTCGCGCGCTACCTGCGCCGTCACGGCATCGCCGGCGAAGTCATCGTCGTGCAGACCTTCCCCACCGCGTCGCTGCGCCGCCGCGCCACGCGCGTGCTCGAGACCATGGCCGAGCTCCTCGACCGCAGCGACGGCGACGTGCACCTCATCGGCCACTCGTCGGGCGGCCTCGACGTCCGCCTCCTGACCGCGCCCGAGGTGCAGCTACCGACGACGCTCGACGTCGACAAGTACGCCCAGAAGATCCGCACCGTCGTCACGCTCTCGTCGCCGCATCGGGGCTCGCCGCTCGCCACCGCGCTGTCGAGCGTGCTCGGCGCGCAGATCCTCAAGCTGATCTCGCTCGTCACCATCTACACGCTGCGCACCGGCCGCGTGCCCATCGCGGCGGTCTTCTACCTCGTGCGCCTCTTGTCGCTGCGCCGCCTGCCCATCGCCGCCGGCACGCTGCTCAACAACATCTACCGCGACCTCCTGTCCGACTTCTCCGGCGACCGCCGCGAAGCGCTCGAAAAGTTCATGGTCACCGTCGGCGACGACCAGGAGCTCCTCGGCCAGGTCACGCCCGCGGCGATGGACCTCTTCAACGCCACCACCTTCGACCGCCCGGGCGTGCGCTACGGCTCGGTCATCACCTGCGCGCGCCCGCCCGGCGTGCGCACCTCGCTCGCCGTCGGGCTGTCGCCGTTCCGCCAGGCCACGCACGTGCTGTTCGCCGCCTTCCACCGCGTCACCGCCCGCATGCCCGCGACGACGATCGGCCTCACCCACGCGCAGCAGCGCAAGCTCGTGCGCGCCTACGGCCGCCTGCCCGAGCTGCGCGACAACGACGGCATGGTCCCGACGCTGTCGCAGGTCTGGGGCGACGTCGTCCACGCCGCCTGGGGCGACCACCTCGACGCCATCGGCCACTTCTACATGCCGACGCACGTGCCGCCACACTTCGACTGGCTCAACAGCGGCCAGCGCTTCACGCTCGGCGAGTTCGAGCGCATCTGGCTCGACGTCGCGCGCTTCCTCTTCCGCCCGCCGAACTAACGAGCCGACCTGCGCGGCGCGCTAATCGCGCGCGGTGCGGTTCCACTCCTGACGACGCCGAAGCAGCGACGCCAGCGCCGCGCGCATCGCCGGCAGCGCATACAGCGGCGCGCCCAGCAGCACCGACGCCGGCACCCGATCGCGCGCGAAGCGCAGCCACGCCATCACGATCGCCAGGACACAAACGCCGAGCCCCAGCCCCGCGCCGGCGAGCGGCCGCCACTCGTGCGCGACGAGCCCGACGGCGAGCGCGCCCGCGATCGCCAGCATCCACAGCGCGAACAGCATCGTCAGCGGCGGCACCGCCAGCTCCGCCGCCAGCGCGATCAGCGACGGCTGCCGATGGCGCAGCGCCGCCAGCACCAGCCGCGGCGCCTGCGCCATCGCCCGCGTCACGCCCCACAGCCAGCGCGTCTGCTGCGCCCCCGCCGCCGCCTCACCCGTCGGAAACAGGCTCGTCACCCGCGCCGCGCCGCAGAAGCGCGGCGGCGTGCCATCGGCCGCGAGATCGACGGCGAGCTGCAGATCCTCGACCACGCTGCCCGACGCCAGCGCCGCCCCACGAATCAACGACCAGGGGAACGCCATGCCCGCGCCGGTGAGCAGGCAGGGCACGCCGAGACGCTGCAGCCCGAGCGGGCGCACCACGTTGCGCACCAGGAACATCAGCTCCGCCAGCCGGCGCGACGGCGGCGCTCCGTCGGGCGCGCGCATCACGTAGGCCGCCTGTGCCGGCCGCTCGACCGCCGCCGCGCGCAGCGCGTCGATGGCGCCGGCCTCGACGCGGCAGTCGGCGTCGACGACGATCACGATGTCCGGCTCGTTCGCCGCCAGGTAGGTCACGCCGCTGGCGATGGCGAAGCTCTTGCCGCGATGGACGTCGTCGGAGCGCTCGAACACGTCGGCCCCGGCCGCGCGCGCCACGTCGGCGGTGGCGTCGCTGCAGTTGTCGGCGACGACGACGAGCCGATCGCCCTCGCGCAGCTGCGGCCGGATCGTCGCCAGCGTCGCGGCGATGCCGGCCTCCTCGTCGTGCGCGGGCACGAGCACGGCCACGCGCAGCGACGGATCGACCACCGCCGCTCCCCGCCGCGCGCGCGGCAACGCCGCCAGCACCTCGACGACGAAGACGAGCGTCGGCAGCGCGGCGAGCGCGAGGAGCCCGAGGAGGCCGTAGACGGCGACGGTCACGCGCCGCGATTCTACTCCCGCTCGACGCGCTCGGCACGGCGGTTGCTCTCGACGGCGCCGATGCCGTCCCACCCCGTCTCGGCCCTCGCGAATTCCGGATTTTCGCGCGCCGCCCGACCGTCCCACCGTCCCACCCTGTCCCAGGACGCCCGCCCCGGCGTGCGGCGCGTGATCTTCCGCACGACCTCTAACTTCTTCAAGCAACTTCTTCTCGCGTTTGTCGATAACCGCGTAGTACGTACCGCTTCCCGGAGAGAGCCATGAGACTTTTTGCCGCACTATTGATCGTCCTCACCGTCGCTGCCACGGCCCACGCCGACGATCGCGGCAAGGCGCGCGCCGCCTTTCGCCTCGGCAGCCAGCACTACTCGCTCGGCGAATATCGAGAGGCGCTCACCTCCTTCAAAGAGGCGTACCGCAACTACGAGGACCCCTCGTTCCTCTTCAACATCGCCCAATGCGAGCGCCAGCTCGACCTGCGCGCCGACGCCATCCGCGCCTATCGCATGTACCTGGTCAATGCGCCCGACGCGGCCAACCGTGAGGAAGTGCGCGGTCTCATCGCGCGGCTCGAGCACGAGCTCGCCGAGGAGCATGCGACCAAGGCCGCGCCGCCGCCGGGCGTGCAGCCGCCGAGCGGCGTCGTCGGCAAGAGCGAGCCGCCGCCCGCCAAGGTCGAGCCGGCGCAACCGCCGCTCGTGCTCACCGCCGCCGCGCCGCCGCCCCGCCGCGACACGCCCACGTACAAGAAGTGGTGGGTCTGGACCATCGTCGGCACCGTCGTCGCCGGCGGCGTCGCAGCCGGCCTCGCCGTCGGCCTCACGCGCGGCGGCGGCACCACGCCGACCGCCAACACCAGCTTCGGCACTGCGAGCCCCTTCTAATGCGCGCCCTCCTCATTAATGGTGTCTGCGCCGCGCTGCTGCTCGGCGGTTGCGCCTCGAAGACGGCGCAGAGCCTGGTCGTCATCTCCGTCGACAGCGACCAGCCGCTCAGCGACGTCGCCACGCTCCACGCCACCGCCACCATCGGCGCGACCACGCGCGACTTCGACGTCCACCCGACCGGCGGCGGCACGCTCACCATCCCGCCGGCGCAGACCTTCGGCCTCGACGTCCCGCGCAACCTCACCGGCACCGTCTCGCTCCACGTCGAGGCGCGCGACTCGTCGGGCGCGCCGATCGCCAGCGGCGACGGCAGCGGCACCATCCGCGTCGGCGCCCGCGCGGATCTGACGATCCACCTCGCCGCCAGCGCGACCAGCAGTGACGACATGAGCGGCCCGATTCCGGTCAACGACATGACCGGCCTCGTCGCCGACATGGCGCTCCCCACCGGCGACATGGTCGTCATCCCGCCCGCGATGCTGACGATCGACAAGACGATGCAGTCGTTCGGCGACATCGTCATCGGCAAGACCAGCACCACCGCCAGCTTCCTCATAGTCAACGGCGGCGGCATGGACTCGAGCGTCTCCACGCTCACCACCGGCGGCGCCGACGTCGCCGAGTTCAGCATCGACACCGACTGCGGCCCGGCCCTGCCGCCGGGCGGACGCTGCCACGTCAACGCCTCGATCACGCCGACCTCGGCCGGCCCCAAGACCGCCACCTTCACGCTTGCCGCCAGCGCCGGCGGCAGCGTCGGCGGCACGCTCACGGCCAACGCGCTCACCGCCGGCGCCGTCAAGATCCAGCAGCCGAGCGGCGACTGTGGCTCGTCGCTCGTCGGCACGCAGAGCGCGACCAGCGCCAGCTTCACGGTCAAGAACACCGGCGACTCGCCGACCACCGCGCTCACCGTCGGCACCAGCGACGCGCAGTTCACCGCCAGCGGCTGCAACGGCATGACGCTCGCCGCCGGCGCCACCTGCACCGTCACGGTGAAGTTCACGCCTTCGGCGTCCGGCACGCAGAACGCCTCGCTGAGCGTCAGCGCCACCACGGGCGGCACCGACACGGCGTCGCTCGTCGGTGTCGGGCTCAAGCCGGCCTCGCTGTCGATCGCGCCGCCGAGCTACACGTTCAACGCCGCCGTCAAGGGCAGCGCCGGCGACACCGCCACCTTCACCGTCTCCAACGCCGGCGACGTCGCCTCGGCGACGATGTCCACCGCCACCATCAGCGGCAGCAACGCGTCGTCGTTCGTCATCACCGCCGACAACTGCAAGGGCGCGCCGGTCGGCCCCGCCCCGGCGACCTGCACCATCCTCGTGCAGTTCAAGCCGCAGGCAGCCGGCTCGAACAGCGCGACGCTCAACGTCAGCGCCGGCTCGACGAGTGTCGGCACGCCCATGTTGTCCGGCACGGGGCTGAACCCCGCGGCGCTGAAGATCGCGCCGACGACGATGACCAGCTTCACCAAGGGCCAGACCGTCACCTTCACGATCACCAACAGCGGCGACGTCGCCTCGAGCGCGCTCGCCGCGGCATCCGTCGGCGGCAGCAACGCCGCGTCGTTCACCGTCGCCGCCGACCACTGCTCGGGCACCACCGTCGGCCCCTCGCCGGCGAGCTGCACCATCGACGTGAAGTTCCAGCCCACCACCACCGGCACGCAGAGCGCCACATTGTCGACGAGCGCCACCACCGGCGGCTCCGTCGGAGCCACCCTCGGCGGCCCCGGCCTCAACCCCGCGTCGCTCAAGATCTCGCCGTCGACGATGACCAGCTTCACCAAAGGCCAGACCGTCACCTTCACGATCACCAACAGCGGCGAAGCCACGTCGAGCGCCCTCGCCGCCGCCTCCATCGGCGGCACCAACGCCGCGTCGTTCACCATCGCCGCCGACCACTGCTCCGGCACCACCGTCGGCCCCTCGCCGGCGAGCTGCACCATCGACGTCAAGTTCCAGCCCACTACTACCGGCACCCAGAGCGCCACGCTGTCGACGAGCGCCACCACCGGCGGCTCCGTCAGCGCCACCCTCGGCGGCCCCGGCCTCAACCCCGCGTCATTGCACCTGTCGCCGGACCACTACACGTTCGTGACCACGTCGCGCGGCGGCACCGGCGACACGGGAACATTCACGATCTCGAACAGTGGCGACGTCGCGGCGGCAGCGTTGTCGTCCGCCTCGCTGAGCGGCAACAACGTCTCGTCGTTCAAGCTGACCGACAACTGCTCGGGTGTCCCCGTCGGCCCGATGTCGAACTGCACGATCACGGTGCAGTTCAAGCCGCAGGTGTCGGGCAGCAACACCGCCACCCTCAGCATCCCGGGCTCGGGCCTGCCGACGGCCGCGCTCAGCGGCACCGCGACGCCGATCTGGGTCGCCGAGACACCGCCCGCCGGCACGCCGCGGCTCACGTCCGTCACCGCCATCGACAAGCAGAACGTCTATGCAGTCGGCGACGCGGGCACGATCCTGTTCCGCAAGAGCGACGGCAGCTGGAGCTCTCAGTCGATCACGAGCTCACCGCCAGACCTGACGGCGGTCTCGATGGCGTCTGCCACGAACATCTTCGCCGCTGGACCCGACATCTATCAGTCGACCGGCAACGGTACGTGGACCACGTCCAGCTTGGAGCCGTTCACCGGCGTGTGGGCACTCAGCAGCGCCGACGTATGGGCCACCTGGGACACGGGCTCGACGGATCCCAACAATGGAAACGCGGTGTACCACTACACGCCGGCGACCGGATGGAAGCTCGCGCGCGACGTCAATAACGCGGCACTGCACGGCTCGACCCACGTCTGGGGAACGAGCTCGTCGGATCTGTTCGTCTTCGGCGGCTATAACCAGTTCGTGATCTCGTCGAGCTCGTTCCAGACCACAGGCTCGATCTATCACCTCGACGGAACGAATCGGTACGCAACGCAGTACAACCAGCACGTGACGATCGCGCCGCAAGACTCGTCGCTGGCGGTCCGCTCGCTTTGGGGAAGCGGATCTCCGGCCAGCAATCTCTACGCCGTCACGACCACGTTCGGAAGCGGCGGCGACAACCTCGCGCAGGTCGTCCTGCACTCGACCGGTGATGGCGCATGGGATGCGATGCCCGCTCCCGCGCCCACTGCGGAGTGTGACGCGGTCTGGGGCTACGACGCGAGCCATGTCTACTTCGGCTGTACCGACGGCGTCCACCTCTACGACGGCAGCGCCTGGAGCACGTCGTTGAGCTCGTCGAGCCAGCTCCTCGGTATCTCGGGATCGAACGTGACGGCGCCGGACGTCTACGCCGTCGGCGTCGCGACCGATGGCACGACCGGCGTCATCGAGCACTACTACTAGCGCCAAAAAAGAGACGCCGCCGGCTCACCGCCGGCGGCGTCGTGTGAAGACTACTCCCGACTACTTGATGAGCAGAACGCCCCACCAGATGTTGTAGTGGGTCTTGGTCTCGTTACGCGAAATAATGAGGACCGTGATCGGCTGTCCATCCGGCACGTACGCGGACGACACGTTCACCGTACCGTTGAACGTACCGCCGGCGTTCAAGTAAGCCACCGCGCCCGTCTGGTTGCCGTTCGCGTCGGTGTTGATGGCGATGTTCGGCGTGATCGTCACGCCCGCCGGCAGCAGCGAGCCGATGATGTAGAACCCGATCGGACCGAACGAGGGATCCATCTCCCACGCTTCAATCTTGAAGGTCTGCGATCCCGACTTCGACTGCGCGTTGCGGGTAACGTTGATGATCGCTGGGTCGGTGTTGCCGCTGACCAGGCCCGCGCCGAACCACTTGGTGTTGTCGTCGACCGGAACGCACGGGTCGGCGTTGTTCGCCACCGCGACCGAGTTCGACCACAGACGCTGCACGACGTAGCTCGTGGTCGCATCCGCGGCGATCGTGGCGTTCAGGCTGAGGCACAAATCGCCGTTCTCCCCGCCGCCGAGATACGGGACTTTCGTCGAGGAGTTGACGACTTTGTTGTGACCGAGATCGTAGTCGACCGACGCCTCGGCGGCTTCGTGGCTCATCGTCACGGTCAGGTCGTCCCAGTCCGGGTTGCCCGACGCATCGTTGCAGTACGCGTTCACCAAGTATGGCACGCCAGTCGTCTGCGTCAGGGAGTGATAGCCATCGAACTGCACGCAGCTCGCCGGCTGCCCGCCCTGCGTCACCACGGTCTTGGGATCGAGCACGAACGAGAAGATCGTGTTCGCGTTCGGAGTCGGCCACCCGTTCTTGCCAACGTTCGACGTGACCAGCGACTGCAGGGTGGCATCGGTGATCGTCGCCGGCGGTGCCGTGCTGATGACCAGCTTGCCCTTCGCAGCACCGGCGCCCACGCCGTAGTCCTTGACGCCATTCTTCCAGTAGTCACTGCCGAGCATCCACGTGTTGAACGTGTTGACCTTGTCGCCGAGCGTCTCGTCGCCCTTCCACACGACAGTCCAGATCTCAGGCGCCGAGATCGTGCTGTGCGCCGAGAAAGTGGTCATCGTCGGGAGAGGCGGATGCGCCGTCGGGTCGTGATCCGGAGCGGGCAGGCCCGCGAGATCCGGAAGCGACGGACCCATGTCCATCGACGTGGTGCCGCCACCGCCACCGCCACCGACGCCGCCGGTGCCACCACCGCCGCCGCCGCCACCGGAGCCGCCGTTGCCGCCGGTGCCGTCGGACGCCATGTCCGGCGGGAGCGGCTGCGGATAGTTGATCTTGGTGTTGTCGTCCGAGCACGCAGCCAGGAACAGAGAGCCCGAAGCCAAAGAAATGAGAGCCAGCGACCGCAACATGTTTGGTACCTCCCCTTCAACCGCGCGCCGCCGTGCAAATGTCACGCCCTACATGTGAGGTCGACAACCACGCGATGCCTCAAGCGATCGCAACGATTGGGGGATCCAGGCCCTGTCACACATCTCCACACGTGTGTGGCCAAAGGAAACGGCGATTGCCATGGCCTGGTGCCTCGGGCCCCACGCACTGCAACGTTCAGGTTGCAGATTACCCTGCGATTTTCTTGCGGAAGTGGCGCGCGAACTGCGCTATCAAGGCAACGTGCGGCGAGTACTTTTTCTGGCGTTCGCGGTCTCGCTTTCCTGCGGCGGAAGCAATTCGAAGCTGCCTGCATCGACGCCGTCGCCGACGACCTTCTTTACCGCCGAGCTGACCGACAGCACTTTCAACACGGCGAACCACTTCCTCGCGTCGATCGAGATGCAGATCTCCGGCGAGCCGTTCGCGCAGCTCCTCGGCTACAACCTCGCCGGCTTCGATCGCTTCAACACGCAGACGGACCTTTATGTCGATCCCGACACCGGCCGCTCATCGATCGATCCGCTCGCCTATTCGACCGCCATCGAGTCCTACGAGTATTCCAAGCAGCCGATGAACAACACGTCGTTCGAGTCGGGCGCGGGGCTCGCGCTCGCCTACGGCCCGCTGCTCAACCCGCAGCAGCTCACCGGCGACGACGGCCTCGCGCTCCTCGTCAACCGTATCCAGCAGTTCGCCACCACGTCGAGCGCCGGCGGACCGCCCGGCGCGAACTTCGTCGTCTCACCCGCGCCCGACGCCAACCCGCTCAACATCCTCGGCTGGCCCGGCTACTGGCCGTCGTTCGCCGAGTTCGCCAGCTTCGATCCAACCATCGCGCCGTCGACGAACGGCAACAAGCTCTTCTGCAGCTTCACCGCCGGCTACGCCGGCAGCGGCGCCGGCGCACAGGTCATCGGCGACTACGAGTGCTCGTACAACTCGATCAACCTGCCGAACCGCGACGGGCAGGTGCAGAAGATCCTCGCCCCCGACGCGCTCGGCTACGCGACCTGGAAGCAGGGCCTGTGGTCGATCAACTACTGGGGCTCGATGCACGACGTCGCCGGCAACCCCATCACCCACGTCGCGCCTGCCGACGTTGCGCAGGTCGGCGTTCTCGGCAACACCGTCGTCGGCCAGTATCCCGATCCAAACGATCCGACGGGCCAGGCGCTCGTCGACGGCTCGCCCGGCGTCTACCTCGGCGACATCGTCATCGAAGGCTTCCAGGGCCAGACGATGATCGAGGAGATGGACAACAAAGCGGCGCTGCTCTACGGCACGCTGCTCACCGCCGACGGCAAGACCTTCAGCGGCTTGCCGTCGGTGAAGGCGGCGCTCGACTACGACTACACCTCGCCGCTGCGCTGGTGGCCGGCGCAGACCGCGGTCACCGAGATCTCGACTCCGCCGGCGCCGGGGACGTCGTGGAAGTACTTCCCGCAGCCGGTGAGCTTCGTGCCCGCCGACAGCTCGAGCCACCTGCGCGGGCTGACCGCGCTCGCCGGCGGCTTCGCCACGTTCTACGCGCTCACCGACGCCAACAACCCCGACGTCGGCGGTCAGGATTCGTCGCTGGCGACGTTCGACGGCGATCCGTTCCCCGCCGACAACGGCGTCGCCGACGGTGAAAGCTCGCCGCACGACCGCGCGCTCGCCGTCGTCAAGATAGCGCTCGTCGACATCGATCGCCTGCACTGGGACGACGCGCACCAGGTCCTCGTCGACACCGCCAACGTGTCGAACGGCAGCGTGCAGCGCGGCACCATCGTGACCGCGCTCGACGCGGCGTGGGCGATCATCGGCATGCGCCAGGCGCTGCGCTCGATCGGCTCGACGTTGACGCTGTATTCGAACGACACGCCCGACACGCAGGGCATCCCGACGGTGCTCGATACCACCAAGCTCGACGGCGCCACCGACACGCTCAAGGGGCGCACGCTCGCGCTCATCACCGCCGAGGCCGACTTCCTCGCCAACAAGCTCACCGACGCCGACGGCGCCGTCGCCAACAGCTACGACGTCTCCTCCGGCATGCGCGATCCGACGCCGACGCGCATCGAGTCGGAGGCGTCGGTGATCCGCGCGCTCCTCGACGCCTACCTGGCCACGTCGAACGAGAAGTACCGCCAGGCGGCGACGCTCATCTACGGCGATCTCGATCGCCGCTTCTGGATGCCCGACGTGCGCGCCTTCCGCACCGTCGACGGCGAGAGCAACCGCATCGTCTGGACGCCGGTCGCGCACGGCACGTTGCAGGGCGCGCTGCGCCAGTACTGGAAGCTGGTCGCGCGCCGCCCCGGCAACGAGCGCGTCGCGTCCGAGCTGCTCCAGCGCGTCAAGCGCCAGAACAAGCTCGTGCTCAACGGCTGGGACGACGCCAACGGCGACGACACCGTGCAGTATCCGGCGGAGTGCACCGGCGCGGGGCTCGAGATGGGCGAGCGCGCGCTCACCGGCGAGCTGGCGCGCGTCGCCGATCACGGCGACCGCGATCGCGACTGCGTGCCCGAGATCTCGACGGTGCATCGGCCGGCGGCGCTCGGCGCCGAGCTGGTCTTGCAGCGCGTCGCGCCGAACTAGCGGCCGGCTAGAAGCAGAGCGCGTACGGGCTCGACGCCGCCGAGTGGCACAACGCCGGCGGCATGCAATCCGCCGTCACGTGGCACATGATGCGCGCGTCGACCTGCGACGCGCAGTAGCCCGCCGGCCGGCACGCCGCGTAGCCGCCCGAGACGCAGCACTCGGGGTTCGCCGGCTCGCAATCCTCGGGACCGTCGCAGCCGAACACCGATTTGGCACACATCGGGTTCTGTTGCTTCTCGCAATCGCCGGTGGCGCCGTTGTCGCCGGTGCAGCAGAACTCGAGCGTGGTCGTGCAGGCGGTGTCGCCGCAGGCGATGCCCGCCGTCGAGCGCGGCGTCAGATCGGGCACGCCGCCGGCGCTCAGATCCGCCGGACCGCCGCTGCCGCCGCCGCCATCTCCGCCGCCGCCCGGCTTGCTCGAGCAGCCCACGGCCATCACCATCGCGACGATGAGCACGGCGCAACGCATGACCCCAGCTTATCACCTCGCGGCGCTGCGCGGGCGTCAGATGACCTTGTAGAGCACGAGGCCGACGGCGAGGATCATGGCGACGAAGATCAGCGCGACGCCGATGTTGCCCTTCTTGATCTCCTCCCACTCGTTGATGTCCTTCGACATCCAGTCGAAGACCTTGATCGACAGCCCCATCGCGAAGGCGAAGCTGACCGCGGCCACGACGGCCCAGGCGAGGCTGCGTCCCATCTGCAAGAGCGTGAGCGAGAGCTCGTTTCCCATGATCCTCCCCTTTCACTTCACTTCAGGCGAATCGGATACTCGATCGTGCGCGGCGCGGCGTTGTGGCGCGGCAGGCGAATGCCGCCGATCGCCGTCGCCAGGCACGATCGCAGCGGCGTCCCCTTGAGCGCCGCTTCCTTGACGTCGATCTTCTCGGCGCGTCCGGCGCCGGTCCATTGGAACGTGACGACGACGCCGCGGAAGGCGCGGTTGCGCGCGGCCTCGGCGCGCGCGCACGCGGCCAGCGGCGCGAAGTTCGACGAGAGCACGGACACGGCTTCGTTGTCGTCGGGATCGGGCGCCATCGAATCGCCGGCCGGCGCGTGGCCGCTCGCTTCGGCGTCGTCGAACGAGAGCTGCTGTTGCCCCTTCTTCACCTCGGCGACGTAGCTCGCCCACAAGTCGCCGCCCGACATCTGCCGATCGAGGTAGAGCCCGACGGGGTTGCCGGGCGCGCGGAACTTGCGCGGGCCGTCGCGCATGCCGGTGTCGACGTCGACCTCGAGCTCGGCCTGCGACGGCGAGCGCGGGTTGTCGCGCAGCCCGGCCGCGCACGCGGCGAAGGCGTCGATCGCCTGCTGCTGCGTGCGCGCGCGATCGCCGCGCACCTTGACCAGCACGTCGACCGACGACGAGCCGCGCTTCACCGACGGCGGCGCCGCGAGCGAGACGCGGCGCTCGGCGGCGTGGCGCGCGATCGCCTTGGTCACGATCGGCTCGTAGGCCTCCTCGGCGTGCGCCTGCGAGTCGAGCCAGGCGACGCCGCCGCCCGGGTTGCGCGCGGCGGCGATGCAGGCGGCGATCGGCACCTGATAGACCTGCACTTCGGTGTCGTGCAGCGTCGTCGACGTCTTCAGCGTCAGCGTCTGGAAGATCATCTTGTAGCCGGGGCCGCTCACGCTCGGCGCACCGACGGCACGGCCGACGAGCTCGATGTGCTTGGCCACGGCCTCCTTGCACACGTTGCGGTCGCAGGGATCCATCACCAGCTCGATGTCGACGTTGATCTCGCGCATCGCCTTGAGCTTCTCGGCGCTCGTGCGGCCCGGGTACAGAAAGACGATGAGGCGCGGCGTGGCACGCGGGCGGTCGCGGCGCAGCTCGGCGCGGATGCGATCCTCGATCTGCTCGAGCGGCTTCGTCGAGAACCCCTGCGGGCCGCCGAGCGCGGCGTCGAGATCGGCGTCGAACGCGTCTTTGGGCGCGTCGATGCGGGTGCGCTGGTTCTTGGCGAGATCGTCCTGCAAGAGCGGCGTGTCACGCGCCGTGTCGGCACGCGCGAGCGCGCCCACGGCCGTGACCCCCACCACGACGGCGACGAGAACGCGCATCGCGCCTCACCATATCATATGCTCGGGGAAATGGCGCTGCCGCGGCTTCAGCTCTTCGAGTTCAACGACTCGCCGTGGTGTCCGCGCGCGCTCTCCGACACCATCATCGAGTCGCTCAGCCGCACGCTCGCGTGGGGCGGGTTCCTCCGCGGCCTGGTGGCGCCGTTCGAGGCGTTCCTCGCGGCCGCGGACGCCGACGAGCTCCTCGACGTGGGCGCCGGCGCGGGCGGGCCGGCGCGCATCTTCTGCCGCGAGATCCTGCGCGCCGGACGCACGCCGCCGCGCTTCGTGCTCACCGACCTGCAGCCGCAGCTCGAGGCGTGGCAGACGGCGCGCGACGCCTTCCCCGGCGTCATCGACTTCGTGGCCACGCCCGTCGACGCCACGGCGATTCCGCCCGACCTGGCGCAGGGGCGCGCGCGCGTCATCATCAATGCGTTCCACCATTTTTCGCCCGAGCTGGCGCGGTCGATCTTGCGCGACGCGGTGCACGGCTCGGCGGGCGTGTTCATCGCCGAGGCGTTCGAGCGCAACCCGCTCGGCTTCGTGTCGCTCTGGCCATATGGGCTGCCGGCGCTGCTCGCCAATCCGATCCTGTCGCCGCGCGATCGGCTGCAGAAGCTCGTGATGACGTTCGCCAGCCCGACGGTGCTCGCGGCGTCGCTGTGGGATGGCCTGGTCTCGACGATGCGCGTCTACAGCCGAGACGAGCTCGAGGCGATGGCGGCCGAGCTCGAGCATGTAGACGGACGGCGCTTCACGTGGACGTACGGCACGTATCCATCGCCGTTCGGCGGACGCGGCTACTACTTCTACGGCGTGCCGCTTTAGTTCGCGTCTTCGGGAACGCCGAGCGCCGGATCGAGCAGGCTGCCGATGTTGGCGACGACGGAGTCGCGCGCGCGATCGAGGCGCGTGTCGCCGAGCCAGTTCCACTCGATGAACCTCACGATCGACGAGTGCTCGAGCACCACGTGCGAGACGGTGCCCTTGCGCGCGAAGGGGCCGACCGCGATCGCCGGGATGCGCGTGCCGTAGGGCTGCGCGTCGACGGCGGGCGGCGGCGCGACGTGATCGAAGAAACCGCCGCCTTCGTCGTAGACGACGAGCACGAGCGTGTTCGACGCGTAGGCCGAGCCGTGGATGCGATCGACGACCGACTGCACGAAGCTCGCGCCGTCGCTGATCGTGGTGCTCAGCCCCGGATGCTCGGTGTGATAGCCGAGCCCCTTGATGAACGTGACCTGCGGCAGCGTGTGCCGGCCCACGTCGGCGCCGAACGACGAGTAGTCGCGGACGTGGTTGGGGTCGTTCGCGAAGCGTTTGTAGTAGGCGGCCGGGATGTCGTCGGGATCGAAGACGCATGGGTAGAGCTGCCAGCCGGCGCCGCAGTCGGGCGGCGGATCGGGGCAGCAGGCGCCGACGGCGTCGGGACAGCCGGGCCGCGCGGTGGCGTTGAGCATGTCGGCGAAGCCTTCGGCGTACCAGGTCCAGGTGATGTTGCCGTCGTCGAGCTTGTCGCCGAGGGTGTTGGTGTCGCCGAGGCTCATCGGCTTCGAGGTCACCACGCTGCACTGCGCGCCGGGCGCGTCGGGCTCGATGCCGTTGTCGGCGAAGACGAAGTGCGCGTTGAACAGGAACATGTCGTTCGACGAGCTCTGGCCGAGCACGGGCTGGAACCAGTGATCGGCGAGCGCGCCGCCGGCGGCGAGATCCCAATAGGGCTGCACCGTCGACGCGTCGGCGTAGGCGAAGTTGCGCGCGTCGCCGCAGAGCGTGCTGTCGACGAAATGGTCCATCTTGCCGCCGTCGACCTCGTCGGCCTCGCAGGCGGACAGGTGGTTCGGGTCGTAGAGCGCGTTGGCGTGATCGTCGAGGACGATGGGCGACGCGCCGCCCGGATCGGTGTCGGGTGCGCGCTCGCAGCAGGCTGGCCCGTCGGTGCACGTCGGCGCCGAGCCGGTGGCGGCCGTGCAATAGCGTCCGAAGTACGTGTCGAAGGTGTGGTTCTCCTGCACGATCACGACGAGGTGGTTGATCGGCGAGACCGGGCAGATGCCGTCACACGGGCCCGAGTCGTGCGGGCTGTCGCAACCGGCGACGAGCGCGAGCGCGAGCGCTGCGCACAACGCCGTCCGTCGGCGAGACGACGCCGCCGTCAGTCGGCGAGGCGGAAGCGCCGGAAGTCGCGCAGGTCGGTCTGCGCGAGGATCGCCGTCGCGATGCGCGCTTCGATCGCGATCAGCCGCTGCTCGACATCCGACAGCTCGAGCAGCTCGGAGGCGACCGACTGCCGCGCGATCACCCGCGCCGCCGCCGACGGTCGGAACTCCGCCGCTTCGAAGCGAGCACGCGCCGAGCGTACCGCGTGCTCGTAGGTCGTGCGCGCCTCGTCGGCGTGACGCGCCTGGAACTCCACCGTCCTCGCCTCGGCCGCATGTTGCAGCGCGGTCGTCGCCCTTCGTATCAGCTCCCGTCCCATGAACCCACCAGCCCCTCAGCAGCGCCCCTGTGAATGTCTCCCTATGCATGAGCTTTGCCGAAGGACAACCTACCGAAACTTCGTCCGCTAGCGCAATTTCGCGTGGGGCTCACGACCCCAGAATTCCGGAAATCGGTGGGTTCAGTCGAGATAGTCATATGACGCGGCTCACGTTTTGAGGCGCTCAAATTCGGCGGATTTCATGAATTCACGAACCAGCAGGACGCCGTGCGCGCGCACGCTCTCGGCGAGGGCGGCGCGCAGCCCGAGCTCGTCGACGAGCTCGCCGATGGTCTGCGTCGACAGCTCGGAGACGACCGCGGCGAGCTCTTCGCGCACGGCGGCCCGCAGCTCCGCGCGCGCGAGGTTGTGCGCGACCAGCGCCGGCACCATCGCGTCGAGCGCGTCCCACGGCGTCTTCTTCACCAGCTTGGGCAAGAGCGACTCGGGCTGGCCGAGCAGCTCGAGGAACATCGCGCGGCGCCGCTTGCCGAGGAGGCGCGCGGTGTCGGCGCTGGTCAGCTGCTGCGCGACGCGCTTTTGCAGCATGGCCACGCCACCGTCGACGAAATCGCGCACGCGCTCTTCGAGCTGGCGCTGGATCTCCTCGCCGATGCCGCCGAAGAGACCGCCGGCGGCGCGCGCGCCGAGGCCGATGACACCGCGCAGGCCGCGACCGCCGGGCGTGACCGAGAAGGCTTTGTGGATGAAGCTCGAGAGCGCCTCCTGCAGCATGGCGCGCGCCGAGTCGCGCACGTGCTCGTCGGCGACCACCTTGTCGACGAGCGCACGCGGGATCGGCGCGGGATGACCGAGCATCGCGGCCATGGCGTCACGCACCGGATCGGGGAGCCAGACGCCGAGCGGCAGCGTCGAGGCGCGCAGGCGATCGAGGACGCGCACACGGCCGGGCGCGACAAAACGGCTGACCAGACGCGCCACGCGCGACGGCGCGGCGGCGCTGTCGATGGCCGCGAGCAGGCGATCGACGTCGACGAATTCACTCACGCGACGCGTGCAGCCGAAGGCGAAGGCAGCGTCGAGAAGCGCAGTGATCGCGGCGTCGTCCACGGGCGCACCATAGCACGCGCATTCCGCGCGGGCGGTTTCGTGGGATAACCGCGCGCATGAAGGCACCGACGCAGGCGGAGCTCGACTGGTGGCGCTGGCGGCGGCAGGGGCTCGACGAGCCGCGCGGCTCGGCGGCGGAGATCCTGACGCGCAGCGGTTGGATGCGCTCGGTCGGCGGCGCCGGGCCGTATCTTGGGCTGTTCGCGCGAGGCAGGTTGTCGCGCGGCGACGTCGACGCGGCGGTGGGGGCGCTCGCCATCCACGAATTGCCGTCAGCGCGGGGGTGTACGTACGTGGTGCCGGCCGCGGATTACGCGGTGGCGCTGCGCGCGTCGCAGGGGCACGGGGACGCGGCGACGGTGGCGATGGCCAAGAAGTATCTCGGTGTGACCGACCAGGAGATCGAGCGGCTGTGCAAGGCGATCGTCGATGCCCTCGACAAAGCGCCGCTCGATCCGAAGGGCCTGAAGGAGGCGCTCGGCGGCGCCGTGCGCCATCTCGGCGACGAAGGCAAGAAGCGCGGCACCACCACCACGCTGTCGCTCGGGCTCGGCCTCCTGCAGTCGGGGGGCGAGATCCGCCGCGTGCCCGAGGACGGGCGGCTCGATCGCCAGCGCTATCGCTACGCGCGCTGGAAGTCGAGCCCGCTCGGCAAGACGAAGCTCGACGACGCGACGCTGGCACGCGAGCTGGCGACGCGCTTCTTCCGCTGGACCGGCCCGGGGACGGCGGCGGAGCTGGCGTGGTGGGCCGGGATCGGCGTAAAGCAGGCGAAGGCGGCGATCGCGGAGCTGTCGCTCGCCGACGTCGACGGCGAGCGCGTCATGTTCGCCGACGACCGCGAGGAGCTCATGTGCGGCAAGCCGCCGAAGTCGCCGCCGGTGCGGCTCGTCGGCAGCCTCGACAACTTGTGGCACCTCGGCAAGCTCGAGATCGATCATCACGCCATCGTCGCCGGCGGCGCGCGCGTGGGCGTCTGGGAGTTCGACTTCGAGGCGCAGAAAATCGTTTGGGCCCTGACCGACAAAGCGGCGGCGAAGGACAAGCCCAAGGGCCTCGAGAAGGCGGTGGCGGAGATGGAGGCGTTCGCGCGCGATCAGCTCGGCGACGTGCGCTCGTTCAGCCTCGACAGCCCCGAGAGCCGCAAGCCGGCGATCGCCAAGGTGCGCAAGCTCGCCAGGTAGGCGGCGCCCGTTTTTCCGGAATTTCAGATTTTGAGGATGAGCTTGCCGAAGTTCTTACCGGTGTAGAGCATGGCGAGCGCCTCGGGGAACTTGTCGATGCCGTCGACGATGTCCTCGCGCGCCTTGAGCTTGCCCTCTTTGTGCCAGCGCAACATCGCCCCCACCGCCTCGGCGTAGCGCGCTTCGAAGTCGAAGACGACGAAGCCCTCCATGCGCGCGCGGTTCACCAGCAGCGACAGGTAATTCTTCGGGCCGACGACGACGCCGCCTTCGTTGTTGTACTGCGAGATGGCGCCGCACAGGACGACGCGCGCTTTTTTGCGCAGCTGCGCGAGCGCGTGATCGAGGATCTCGCCGCCGACGTTGTCGAAGTAGACGTCGATGCCCTTGGGCGCGTGCTCGCGGAGCTTGGCGCGGATGTCGTCGTGCTTGTAGTCGATGCAGGCGTCGAAGCCGAGCTCGTCGACGACGTAGCGGCACTTGTCGGCGCCGCCGGCGAGGCCGACGACGCGCATGCCGAGGATCTTGCCGATCTGCCCGGTGACACTGCCGACGGCGCCTGCAGCGGCGGAGACCACGAGCGTCTCGCCCGCCTTGGCCGCCCCGATGTCGAGGAGGCCGAAGTACGCGGTCAGCGCCGGCATGCCGACGACGCTGAGCCAGCGCGGCGGCGGCAGCAGCGACGCGTCGATCTTGGTCCACGCCTTGGCCGGCCCGGTCGCGAACGCCTGCACGCCGGTCATGCCGGTCACGAAGTCACCGGCGGCGAGCGCGGGATCCTTCGACTCGAGCACGCGGCCCACGCCGATGGCGCGCATGACCTCGCCGATGCCGACCGGCGGCACGTACGATTTGGCGTCGTTGAGCCAGCCGCGCATCGCCGGATCGAGCGACACGTACTGCACCTCGACGAGCGCCTCGCCCGCCGCCGGCGACGGCGCCGGCGCGCTGGCGAGCTCGAAGTGCTCGCGCCCCACCATCGCCGTCGGGCGGGCGCGCAATTTCCACTGCCGGTTTTCGCTGCGGTTGTCGCTCATGATGGGCTCACAGGAAGAAGTCGGGGATCAAGTCGGCGCCGGGCACCGACTGGTACTTGGCGAAATCGGTGACGCCTTCCTTCTTCAGGATCTCTTCGTCGATGCAGAAGTTGCCGGTGAACTCGCGGCTCGGCTTGGTCAAGATCGCGTAGGCCGCGTCGGCCATGATCTCGGGCGTGCGCGCGCCGCGCATCGTCGATTCGCCGCCGAGGAGGTTCTGCACCGCCGCCGTCGCGATCACCGTGCGCGGCCAGATGGCGTTGACGGCGATGCCGTCGCCGCGCAGCTCGCCGGCCATGCCGAGCACGCACATCGACATGCCGAACTTGGCCATCGTGTAGGCCACGTGCGGCGCGAACCAGCGCTCCTCCATGTTGAGCGGCGGCGAGTTCATGAGGATGTGCGGGTTCGACGACTTCTTGAGATACGGGATGCACGCCTGCGAGCAGGCGAAGGTGCCGCGCGTGTTGATCGAGTGCATGAGATCGTAGCGCTTCATCGGCGTCGCCACCGTGCCGGTGAGGCTGATGGCGCTGGCGTTGTTGATGAGGATGTCGATGCCGCCGAAGGTCTCGACCGCCTTCTGCACCGCCGCGGCGATCTGGTTCTCGTCGCGGATGTCGACGACGCAGGCGAGCGCCTTGCCGCCGGCCTCTTCGATCTCCTTGGCCGCGCTGTAGATGGTGCCGGGCAGCTTGGGATGCGGGTCGGTCGTCTTCGCCGCGACGACGATGTTGGCGCCGTCGCGCGCGGCGCGCTTGGCGATGGCGAGGCCGATGCCGCGGCTGGCGCCGGTGATGAACAGCGTGCGTCCCTTCAGAGTGGCCATGCGTCGGGCTCCTGATCGTTCGCGTTGGATGCACACGGTACGACGAACGTCTCCAAAGATCGACGCCCCTTCTGCAGGTGCGGCCCGGCGCTACGTTTTCGTCATGAACCTCCTGTTGCTCGCGCATAAGCCGCCCGTCGGATACACGACCGGCGATCAAGTGGCCATCGGCCTGGCGTGGATCGGCATCATCGTGATCGCAGTGGTGATCATGGCGGTCTCGTCGGTGCGACCGCCGCGACTGAGCTGATCGCGATAGCGCGTTCAACCGGCCGCTGACGCACGTGCGTAGCACTCGATCGAACGGCGAGTGGCGCGCGAGGTGATGCATGAGTCAGTGGCTGCTCTACGCCGTCGCGCTCGCGGCGTACGGGTGCTCCGACGAGACTCCGCTCTCCGTCGGTACGACGAGCGTTCCGGTGGCGCGGGTCAGCGTGCTCACGCGTCACGACGACAACGCACGCTCGGGTGCCAACCTGCGCGAGTCGCAGCTGACACCGGCGGTGGTGCGCTCGGGTGCGTTTGGTCCGCTGTTCACCCTGTTCGTCGACGGATTCGTCTATGCGCAGCCGCTGGTGGCGACCAACGTCGACGTGGGCGACGGCGGCGTGCACGACGTGGTCTACGTGGCGACCGAGCACGACTCGCTCTACGCGTTCGACGCCAATCGCGGCGGCGCCCCGTTGTGGCAGCGATCGTTCGGCCGCTCGTCGAACCTCGTCTGCTTTCCGCAGAAGCTGCTCACGCCGGAGATCGGCATCACCGGGACGCCGGTGATCGATCCGGTGGCACGCACGATCTACCTCGTCGCCTACACGCAGGACGATCCGGCGAGCTGCGCGACCGGCAACTTCCATCAGACGCTGTGGGCCGTCGACATGGCGAGCGGCGATCCGGTGGCGCCGCCCGTCGAGGTGACGGCGAGCGCGCCGATCGTCTTCGATCCGGTGCAGCAACTGCAGCGCACCGCGCTGCTCCTTTCCGACGGCGTGCTCTACTTCGCGTTCGCCTCGCACGGCGGCCTCGAGCCCTATCACGGCTGGATGTTCGCCTACGACCCGAAGACGCTCGCGCAGCTCGCCTCGTTCATCACCACGCCGGCGGGGCGGCAGGGCGGCATCTGGATGGGCGGCGAAGGGCCCTCCTCCACCGGCGACGGCGACTTCTTCTTCACCAGCGGCAACGGCACGTGGAACGGGCGCGACAACTGGGCCGACAGCCTCCTGCGCATGCGGCTCGTCGACGGGCGGCTCACCTTCGTCGACTTCTTCACGCCCTACAACCAGGCCGATCTCGATGAGCTCGATCTCGATCTCGGCTCGACCGGCGTGCTGCTCGTCCCCGGCACGCACACGCTGGCGGGCGTCGATCGGCGCCTCGCCGTCATCGCCGGCAAGCAGGGCAACCTGTACCTCCTCGACCGCGACGCGCTCGGCGGCTTTCACCCCGAGGGCGATCACGTCTTGCAGACGGTGCCCATCACCGCCTGGAACATCGACGGCAGCGCCGTCTACTTCGACGACGGCATGCAGCCACGCGTCTACATCTGGGGCGCGAGCGCCAACCTCGACGCGTTCGCGCTCTCCGACAGCCCGAGCGGCAGGTACCTGACGCTCGACTCGGCGAGCCGGGCGCCGTTCGTGCCCGGGCTGCCGGGCGGCATGCTCGCGGTGAGCGCCAACGGCACGTCGGGCGGGATCGTGTGGGCCAACCATCCGTGGTCGCCCGCGGCGGGCGGCGAGGCCAACGCCATCACCCAGGTGGTGCCCGGCGTGCTGCGCGCCTTCGACGCCACCGACGTCCGCGTCGAGCTGTGGAACAACCGCGCCGATCGAACGGCACCGGCCGACTCGGTCGGTGACTTCGCGAAGTTCTGCCCGCCGACGATCGCCAACGGCAAGGTCTACTACGCCGCGTGGTCGCAGAAGCCGGGCGAGCCGCCGGGGCGCGTGATCGTGTTCGGCATAAAGCCCTAGGGATCGATGCGCTCGACGCGCGGGCTGGTGAGGACGAGCGCCAGGTACGCCGCCGGCAGGTTGCCGCTGACGAGCAAGAGCGGCGCCAGGCGCTCCCGGAGCGGCCCCGAGCCGAGCCGCACGCGCAGGACGTCGGCCATCTTGCGCAGCGTCTTCGGGATCTGCGTGCGATAGACGATCTTCGAGCGCTCGCGGCCGTAGCGCGACGGGCTCGGCAAGATGCCGAAGCGGCAGCGCAGCCGGCGGAACTCGGCCATCATCGTGTTCTCGAGATCGTAGCCGGCGGCGATGCGCGAAAAATCCATGGCGCGGAACACGCCGACGCGGCCGAGGAGATAGCCGTGCAGCACGTCGCTCATGCCGCGATAGCCGAGCACGAGCTGCATCACCATCGAGACGCCGCGATTGCCCCAGTAGCGAAAGCGCGGCATCGCGTGCAGCGTCTCGGTGTGTAGAAAGCGCGAGCCCTTGGCCACGTCGAGCTCGGGGCGCGTCTCCAGCACCTGACGGAAGCGCGGGATCAGCGCCGGGTCGCACTGGTTGTCGGAGGCGATGATGCCGAGCGCGTCGAGATCGCCGTGCGCGAGGAGGCGGCGCATGCCGGCGATGACCGCGCCGCCGATGCCGGTGTTGGCCTGGTGGATGACCTCGATCTTGTCGGGCTGCGCGCGCGCCCACTCGTCGGCGATGCGGCCGGTGGCGTCGGTCGAGCCGTCGTTCACGATGACCAGCCGCTCGACGAGATCGACGCAGCCCTCGAGCGTCTCGCCGAGGAGCTCCTCCTCGTTGAACGCGGGCATGACGAAGCCGATGCGCATGCGCTCCGATAGCACGAGCACCCAGGCGCTTGCCAGCGGGGCGCGCCGAGTGTTACCCCGTCGTCGTGGATCCGGTGCGCACGCTCGTCGTGGGGTACGGCAACATGGGGACCAAGCACGCGCGCGTCTTGCGCGAGCTCGGCGGGCCGACGGCGGTGTGGGGCGTCGTCGATCCGTCGGCGGAGCGGCGGCAGCGGGCCGCGCTCGACAACGGCGGCTGTCCGGTGTTCGCGTCGCTGGCCGAAGCGCTCGGGCGCGACGATGGGCCCGCCTGCGCGACGGTGGCCGCGTCGACGCCGCTGCACTACGAGCTGGTGGCGCCGCTGCTCGAACGCAAGATCCCGACGCTGGTGGAGAAGCCGATCGCCTCGACGACGGCGCAGGCGCGCGAGCTCATCGCGCTCGCCGAGCGGCACGGCACCGTCTTCACCGTCGGCCACGTCGAGCGCTTCAACCCCGGCGCCGTAGCGGCGCGGCGCATCGTCGCCGACCAGCTGATCGGCGAGACCATCCAGCTCTGCTTTCGCCGCGTCGGCGGCTCGCCGCTCAATCCGGAGACGGCGCTCTCCGACGTGCTCGTCGACCTGGCGGTGCACGACTACGATCTGGCGCGCTTCATCACCGGCGGGACGCTCGAGATCCTGGCCACGGTCGGGCACCGCGAGCGCGGCATGCTCGACGGCGCCTTGATCCTCGGACGGCTCTCGAGCGGCGCGGCGATGCAGCTGCAGGTCAACTGGCGCACGCCGGTGAAGATCCGGCGCATCGAGCTGACCGGCACGAGCGGCTACGCGGAGATCAACCTCATCACGCAGCAGGTCGTGCTCTATCGGCAGAATCCGCTGCTCGCGGCGGCGTCGATCAACCCCGACTCGACGTCGTACTTCGACGAGTACCTGCGCTCGTTCGCGTCGCCCGATCGCGTCGAGCTCGGCATCGACCGGCGCGAGCCGCTGCGCGAGGAGCTGGCGGCGTTCTGGCGCGCGGTGGCGTTCGGCGAGACGCCGCCGATGCCGCCGGCCGACGCGCTCGCGGCGGTGACGCTGACCGAGACGACGCGCGCGCTGCTCGAGCGCCACGAAGCCTGAGCGCGGCCGGCGCCGAGGATGGACGCTCAGAGCGCGAGGCGATCGCGGCGCGAGTGGGCGGCGAACTCGTCGAGGAGCGCCTGCACGCGCGCGTCGGCGGCGACGAGCGCGCCGGCCTCGACGCGCACATCGGCCTCGCCGATGCCGGCGGCGGCGAAGGCGTGCGTGTTGAGCCGTGCGAAGCGCGCCGGATTGCCGGCCACCAGGCAGAACGGCGGCACGTCGCGCGTGACCACGGCGCCCATGCCGAGCATCGCGTAGGCGCCCACCGTCGAGAACTGGTGGGTCATGGCGCCGATGCCGACGGTGGCGCCGCGGAGCACGTGCGTGTGGCCGCCGAGCGTGACGTTGGGCGACATGGTGACGCCGTCGCCGACGAGGACGTCGTGGGCGATGTGGCAGTGGTCCATCACGAAGCAGCCGTCGCCGATCGTGGTGTCGCGATCGCCGGTGCCGCGCTGGATGACGACCAGCTCGCGGACGATTGTGTCGGCGCCGATGCGGATGACGCCCGCCGGCGTACGCGTCTTGTGCTCGCCCTCGGTGCCGATGACCACGTGCGGCCAGATGCGCGTGCGCGGCCCGACGACGAGCGGACCGCGCAGATAGCAGAAGGGCCCGACGGTGACGTCGTCGGCGAGCTCGACGTCGCCTTCGAGGATCGCGCTCGGGTGGACGGTGGCCATGGCTAAAAGTAGTACACCCGCGCGAGCGTCGCGAACCCGTCGACGATGCCGATCGCGCACAGCCCGAAGGCGAGCCACGACATCAGCGGCGCGCCGCGCCGCACCAGCTCGACCGTGCGGTGGCGCGCGCCCCACGCCTGCGCCCAGCGCACGGCCACGGCGAGCATCACGAACAGCGGCACGTGCAGGTAGCGCCCCTGCACGCCGGCGATGAAGGGCGCGCCCGGCCCGCTGAACACGAAGTACATCGCGGTGGCGGTGGCGACGACGACGCCGACGGCGCCGACGAGCGGCAGGATCGCATCGCCCCACAGCCGCAGGCGCGTCCCTTCGCGTGGAGGCTGCACCGCGTCGGCGACGAGCGCGACGACGACGGCGCCGCCGAGCGCGCGAAATGCGCGGCCGCCGATCTCCCACGACGCCCAGCCGAGGACGCCGAAGATGCCGGGCCAGCCGCCGTTCATCGTGCCGCGTCCGAAGAAGTCGAGGACCTGATGCCCGAGGCTGCCGAGGAAGGCGAACGGATGCGAGCGCACGTAGGCGAGCTGCGCGCGCGGATCGATTCCCGGCGGCAACGCCGTCTGCCCGCCGGCGTTCCAGCGCGCCCACGCCGCCTCGGCGATCAGCGGCGCCAACGCCAGCGCGCCGAGCGCCCACCAGGCAGCGCGCGGCAGCGGTCTCCCTTCGCGCCGCAGCCGCAGCCACGCGCCGACCAGGACGAGCACCAGCGGAAAGTAGACCACCTTGAGCAGCGTCAGCCCCGCCACGGCCGCCGCCAGCGCCACGAGCTGCGCCACGCCCGGCGGCCGCAGCGCCACCGCGAGCAGCGCGAACATGAACAAGAAGATCGTGCTGTCCTGGTTGATGCTGATGGTCTGCTGCGTGACCATCGGCAAGGAATAGAGGACGAGCGTCAGGTTGCGCAGCTCGGGCGCGAGCAGCAGGAACGCGAGCACCGCCGCGCCCATGAGCGTCCAGTTGACGACGCGCGCCGCGTAGAACGCCGATACCAGGCCCGCGCGCTGTGACGGATCGGTCGGCGTCGAGACGAGGCGCATCGCCAGCGCCGGTAATACGTAGGCGACCGGCGAGTAGAAGCAGGCGCCCCACGCGCGCCGTCGATCCGTCGAGCCTTTGATGGCGCGCGCGGCGTCGAGACTGGCGAAGTGATAGGGATTGGTGCCGTTGCGGATGCGGTTGTAGTCGACGGCGTCGGGCAGCTGCGCGCCGACCGCGGGCACGGTACGGCACACGAGGCCGCCGCCGAACGCCACCGACCAGACGCGTCCCCAATGCCCGGTCTCGTCGTTGGACTGCAACGGCGGGAGCATCAGCAGAAACAGCAGCGACGCCAAGAGCGTGGTCGCGTACCACGCCGCGTGCACGACGCGAAGCGGGCTGTGTGCCGTCGCCGTCAGAATCGCGGCAGGATACTACGGATACGCCGCGCGCAGCGCCGTGAACCAGCCGGCCGGCTCGCCGCCGAGCGAGTAATGGGAGACGCCGCGCAGCCCGTGCGCCTTGGCCGTCTGCGCCTTCTCGCCCGCCGAGGTCGCGTCCTCGAACCAGATGTCGCCCTTCGACGTCGTGCAGTGCGGCGAGGTCCCCGCGGTGTACACGCCATACGGGCAGGTCTGCATGTGCGTCGTCGTCGTGGCGTAGGCGCCGGCGCCGCCGCACATCGCGATCGCGTCGCCGGAGTTGGCGTACCAGCCGCTGCCGACGCCGTAGTTGCCGATGCCGAGCACGAAGTGATCGGCGATACCGAGCGACTGCACGCGCGCGGCGACGGCGTCGATCCAGCCGAGCGGCGCCAGCGGCCCGAGATGATCGGTCGTGGTGCCGTGGAAGTCGTAGCCCATGAGGTGGATGACGTCGGCGCCGCCGGCGACGAGCGCGGCGAAGTCGTAGCCGTTCTGTCCGTTGTCGGCGGCGATCGACGGCACCGCCAGCGACAGCTCCTTGCCGGCGGCGTGCAGCGCGGTGGCCAGCTGCGTGACGAGCGCGGTGTAGCCCGCGCGATCGGTCGACGCCCACAGGTGCTCGTAGTCGATCTCGATGCCGTCGTAGTTGTGCGACGTGGCGAGCGCGACCACGGTCTTGACGTGCGCGGCGAGCGTCGTCGCGTTGCCGATGACGCTGCGGATCGCCGAGACGTCGTCACCGCCGTAGATGAGCGGCATCAGCTTGATGGCGTGGGTCTTGGTGGCGGAGATGACGTCGGCGTCGTCGGTCCAGCTCGTCGCCTTGACGGTGCCGTCGGCGTTGAGCGACCACCAGAACGGGTGGACCGCGTCGAAGTAGTCGAGGTTGGCCATCAGCGTCGCCTTGCCGAGGTCGATGTCGTCGTTCATCCAGCCGCAGTGCTGATGCGTGACCCGCGGCGTGGGCGTCGGGGTCGGAGTCGGCGTGGGATCGGGCGTCGGGGTCGGGGTCGGCGTCGGATCGCCGCCGGCGGTGGTGCCGTTGCCGCCGAGGCCCGGGTCGGGAGCCGTGCTGCCGTTGCCGCCGGTGACGGGCGAGCCCGTCGACTTCGTGGAAGAGCTGGAGCAGGCCGCCATCATGGCGACCGAAAGCACGAGACCGAAGGTGCGGGTCGATAAACGAAGGAACATGGGCTCGCTTGCTCAGCAACTGCGATGCCAGTGTGAAGTCCTTACGCAGCGTGGGCAGGAACGAGCCACTGTGGATCGCAGATCACACGTGCAGATGTGGGCCTGTAAATTTCCGACGACAGGTTCGAGTGGGAGAGACGATCGTCACGTCGTCGATTTCCGGAATTCAGGAAATGCGCGAGCGCGCCCGCGCCCGCACGCGCGCCAGGCGGCGGCGGGCGACCAGGAGGGTCGCGGCGATGGCCAGCAGCAGCTCGGCCAGCGAAGGCGTCGTGGCGGCGCCAAACGCGCAGCCACCACCGCTGCCGCCCGAGCCGCCCGATGCCGCCGGCGCCGGCGCCGACGAATCACCCGTGATGGCGCCATTGCCGCCGGTGCCGGTGTCACCCGTCGCCGATCCGCTGGTCGTGTCGCCCATCGGCGGCGGCGTCTTGCCGGTCAGCTGCTCGATGCGCAACGCCATGCGATGGCGCGCGGCATCGATCGCCGCCGGATCGTTCATGTTGTTGTACGCGCTCGGCGACAGGCCCTCCGCCTCGGCATCCGCCATCGCCGGATCGCCGGCGTCGGCGAGCGCCTTGAAGTACTCGTAGTCCTCCTGCCCTTCGCGAATCATCTCGAGGCGCAAGCTGGCGATCGGGATCTGCGTCGTGCCGCCGATCTTCGCCGGCGTCCCCGGATAGAAGAGCGTGCCGTCGCCGTGACCGCCGAAGTAGTACTGGTTGGTCCAGGCGTCGCCGCGCGTGAACGCGTACGTGGTGTCGTAGTAGAGCTCGCCCGAGACCTTCTCGCGCCACGCCTGCCACTCGAAGGCGCGGTTCAGCGTCGCCGGCCCGTCGATCATGTAGCTCGGCCACGTGCTCTGCGTCGGCCCGCCCGGCCCGTCGCAGCCGTGCGAATCGCACGCGTGATACATCCAGACGCGGTGGTCGGGCGCCGCGCCCAGCCACGGATCGTAGCTCGCGCGCAGGTTGGTGTCGGGCGGCATCGGATCGATCCCGTTGTCGGTCGGCACCAGGATGTCGATGCCGGTGAGCACGCCGTTCGACGTCGCCTTCGCCAGCGGCGTGGTCACGAGCGTCTGAAAGTCGGGATCGGCTGCGTGCACCATCGCCGTGCGCGCGTTGATGTCGCTCCACGCGCAGCCCGCCGGCGGCTCGTCGCAGGTGTAGTCGAACGTGCGATCGAACCAACCCTTGGCCTTGAAGTGCTTGGCCCACTCGGCGTAGTGCGCCTGATCCTGCGTCCACATGTAGCGCATCGACGTCGCCTTGGCGCCGACGAGCCGGCCGTTCATCTGCCCGTCGAGCATCGGCGAGTAGAGCGCGTCCCACGAGGTCCAGTCGTAGCTGCCGTCGCTCGCCTGCTTCGGCGTATCGGCGACCACGTCGGAGAGCGTGATGCGATGATCGAGCGCGAACTTGGCGTAGCGGTTCATGAGGTCCTGGACACCGGCGTCGCCGCCGCAGGCGTCGTAGCTGCCGAAGTGCGCCGTGCAGGGATCGAGGTAGCCGATGCCGAAGGCGGTCTTGATCGACGCCGTCGACGGCAGCGAGAAGGCGTGCACGTAGAGCTTGACCGCCACGTCGGCGGCCACGCCGCCGGTGACGTGCACGGTGCCCGCGTACCAGCCCGGCGTCGCGTTCGCCGGCACGTGGTACTCGACGAGGATCGGCTGTTGCTCGTTGGCCGGCACGTCGTAGGGAAACGCGTTGCGCGGCTGGTTGTCGATCTCGTCGACCGCGGGGATGAGCGCGTCGGGCCAGCGGCCGGTGGCGCTCGACTGGTACGACGGCGTCGAGGTCGTGTACCAGGCCTCGCGATAGACGCGCACGTCATCGATCTTGGCGCCGCTCGGTCCGAGCAGCACGTCGGGCGACACGGTGACGGCCTTGGCGCCGCCGGCGCCGCCGTTGACGACGAGGTGGAACGCTTCGAACTCGTTGCCCGCCGCTTCGAGCGTCGCCGTGGTGGCGCTGCCCGAGGCGTCGTTGGGCCGGATCTTCAGCGTCGAAGGTGCGGTCCAGACCGACTGCGCGAGCGCCGGCGAGCCCGACGCAGCGACGAGAGATACAATTGCTAGCAGCTTCATCGCGAGGCTGCTGAGCAGGCGACATGCCGTCAGCCCTCGCGCGAAATCACATTGGTTTTTCTATCGGTGGTGTGGCTGCGCCGCTACAGGCGCGCGATCACTGTTGCGCGACGGCGACATCGGGCGGTGACGACTGTGCCGTCGCACGCGCGCGGAACAGCCGCGGCTCCCAACGCTGGCGCAGCGCGAGCGAGCCGAGCTCGACGACGCGATACGAGAACACCGCCGTCGCCGCCACGGCGACGAGGTTGAACGGGAAGCGGCACATCAGCGACGTCGACTGGCGATCGAGGAAGAGCTGCTGCCAGAGATAGATCGAGTAGCTCATGCGCCCGATCGCCACCGCCGGCGCCGTCGTCAAGAGCCAGCCGAGGCCGCCGCTCGCGTCGCGCAGGCAGGCGTCGATGACGAAGGCGATGCCGACGTTCTGGAAGCTCCAGCCGAAGGCGAACGCCATGCGCGGGTGGTTGTCGAGCACCACCGACGCGAGCACCAGGCCGGTGACCACCACCGCCGCCGGCGAGCGCGCGATGCGCGTGTACCAGGAGCGCTCACTGAGCCAGCCGCGCGCGGCCGCCAGCAGGCAGCCCGTGGCCAGCGAGTCGGCGCAGGTCTCGAAGCGGTGGCCGATGCCGTCGCGCAGCGCGGGCGCGAATTTCCACATCCCGATGCGCACCAGCGGCAGCCCGACGATGGCGAGCACGACGATGCCGAACGCGCGCTTCCGTCCGAGCAGCGCCAGCGCCGCCGGCCACAAGAGGTAGAACTGCTCTTCCACCGACAGCGACCAGGTGTGCGCCAATTGCCAGGCCGCGTGCGGGTTGTAGTTCGACGTGTAGGTCGCCGCCGCGGCGAAGTCGTTGGGCCCGACGAGGATGACGCCGACGCGCTCGAGCGCGAACATGGCGAACAGGAAGGCGTAGTAGGGCACGAAGATGCGCAGCGTGCGGCGGAAGTAGAAGCGGCCGAGGTTCACCGTGCCGCTCTCGCCGACCTCGTTGAGCAGGATCTGCGTGATCAAAAATCCTGAAATCACGAAAAAGACGCGCACGCCGAGCAGCGCGAGCGCAGCGGAAACCTGGTTCTCACGCAGCGGGAAGCCTCGCGTGCCGGCGAGGTGCCCGGCGATGACGAGGACGATCGAGAACCCGCGGAGACCATCGAGCACTGCGATGCGATCCTTGGTGAGCGGCATGCGTGTTCCTCTTCGGCGATCGCAGCATGGCGATTCAACCCGTGTGCCGATCGCGATCCCGCGCGATCACGCGGGCGCACGGCGGGCGGATTGGGCCGCGACTGGACGAGCCGTTCCCAAAGTGGCGACTCGGCGCGAACGAAGATGAACGGTGGGGGCCGCGCGTCAGGCGCGGCGCAGTCAGACGCGGCGGGCGATGTACTGAAGGGTCATGCTCTGCGAGTCGTCGTCGCCGTCGTGGAGCACGGCGAGCTTCTCGCTGATGGCGTAGACCAGCTCGAAGCCGGCGGCGGCGAGCTGCGCCCGCTGGTTCTTGCGATCGATGTGGTAGTGCAGAAGCTGATAGTCGTGCCCCGCCTCGTCGACGAGCAACGCGTACTCGCTCTCGTCCACGCGATACTGCGACAGGCGCGCGAAGTTGCGGCTCTGCCGGACGTAGCGCACCACGTTCTTCAGGTTCACGATCGGATTGCGCACCATGCGCAGGCGCGGCCCCTCGGCGGCGCCGAAGTAGTTGCGGTTGTGCGACGAGAACAGAAAGGCGCCGCCCGGCCTGAGCACGCGATGCACTTCGTGCAGCACCTTCAGGCGATCGGCATGGCCGACGGCGTCGACGAGGTTCGCCGCGGCGAACACGAAGTCGAACGACGCGTCGTCGAACGCCGACAGATCGCGCATATCGCCCTGGCGCGCGTGCAGCTCGGGCGCGTTCTTCTGCAGGTGCTCGATCATCACCGGCGAGTAGTCGATGCACTCGTAGTGCGACGCGAGCTGCGACAGATAGCGCCCCGTGCGCCCGGTGCCGACGCCGAGATCGAGGATGTCGCGGTGCGGGAACTCGGCGATCACGCGCAGGAGCGCGAGCGCCTCCGTCGGGTAGAGCCCGCGCTCCTTGTAGATCGTCTCGACGCCCTGCGAATAGTAGACGCGTCGATTGATCGAATCTTGCGTCTCCGTCTGCGTGCTCACCCTGTCCATGGCGACTGCCCCCTGATGCCGATGCGGGGCGACGCGCGCGCCCCCTCTGGTTGACGCGCGACGAGGCTCACGAGCGCACGACCGGTTTTGCGGCTACACATTTCACTAACACTCGACGAGTAGCATGTGCGACTCGTCGAGCGACGTCAGCATCGATACAAAGTGAACGACATGTCACCTCGTGATTCGCACCACTCACTGCCCACACATCTTCCCACCCTCGACGGGCTTCGCGGCCTGGCGATTCTTTTCGTCATCACCCACATGCTCGGTCGCGTGGACGTCACCCACTCGCTGGTCGGCCGCGAGCTCTCGTACGGCATCCGCGCCGGCTGGGTGGGCGTGCAGCTGTTCTTCGTGCTGAGCGGCTTCCTCATCACCGGGATCCTCCTCGACACCCAGAAAACCGCGAATCATTACTCCGGCTTCTTCGCGCGGCGCTTGCTCAGAATTTTGCCGCTCTACTACGCCGTCCTCGTCGTGGCGTTCCTGATCTTGCCGCTGTGCGGCGTGGAGCCGGCGACGATCGCCCACGACCGTCCGCATCAATTCTGGCTCTGGGCCTACTTATCGAACTGGACGCAACCGTTCAGCAACGGCAGCCGCGCCTTCCCGCACTTCTGGTCGCTCGGCGTCGAGGAGCAGTTCTACCTGGTCTGGCCGTTCCTGCTCCGGCGCAAGAGCCCGCGCACGGTGTTGCGGCTCTGCCTCGCGCTCGTCGTCGCGGCGCTCGGGGTGCGCATCGTGATGCTGCGCCTGCACGCGCCGTGGGAGGCGATCTACACGTTTTCGATCTCGCGCATGGACGCGCTCGCGCTCGGCGGCGCCATCGCGGCGGCGTTCCGCATCCCGGCGCTGGCGGCGAAGCTGCACGCCGTCGACGCGCGCGTCTGGATCGCGCTCATCGCCGTCGGGCTCGGCCTCTTCTTCGCCACCGGCTCGGCGAGCTACGAGCACGCGTTCGGCGCCACCGTCGGCTACTCGCTGGTCGCGCTCATCTGCGGCATCGCCATCATCGGCGGCACCGCCGCCGACGCGGCCGGCGCGCGCGGCTGGTTCTCGCCGCTGCGCCTGCGCCCCTTGCGCGTCGTCGGCAAGTACAGCTACGGCATGTACGTCTTCCACAAGCCGTTCCACGACTTCATCGGACGGCCGATTCAGCAGCGGCTCGGCTGGGACTTCGTGCACACGACCACGGCGGGCGCGCTCTACATCGTCACCGGGATGGTGGCCATCCTGGGAATCGCCTTCGTCTCCTATAACCTGTTCGAACGGCGCTTCCTGAAGCTGAAGGAGCGCTTCGCGGCGCGTCCGCTGCCGACGGCGGAGCCGGCGGCGATGGCGACGCAAGGAACGTCGTCATGACGTCGATGGCGGCGGCGCGGCGCCACTCGCGATACATCTGGTGGTCCATGTCGCCGAGCTCTTCGACGCGCAGGTAGCCGCGCGCGAGCTCGTCGCCGAGGCGGCGCCGGCAGCGGTTGCGCAGGTACTCGAGCCCGTCGTCGCTCTCGGCGAACAGCATGAGCACGCCGGTCCGGCGCCGGCGCAAGCGCACCAGCCACTGCGACGCCGGCGGCAGAAAGCCGTAGGCGTCGAGCATCGACCAGCTGCCGTCGCGGCCGCCGGCCTCCTCGCGCGCGCGCTCGTGGGCGCGCCGCTTGCGCGTGGTCGAGAGCAGCGCCTCGACGGGCTGGCCCGGCTGCCAGTAGAGCTGCGGGTTGATGGCGATGACGCGATCGACGGCGACGAGCTGCGCGGCGCGCATCGACACCCAGGCGCCGGCGCAGAGCCCGGCGAGCGTGACCTCGCGGAGGCCGGCGGCGCGCAGGTCCTCGACGACGCCGACGGCTTCGTGGACGCAGTGCGCGTCGTAGGGGCGGCCGGGCGCGTGGCCGCGATCGGGGCTCTCGCCCCAGCCCGAGAAGTCGACGCGAAACGTGGTGTAGCCGGCGAGCGCGAGCGCGCGCGTGTAGTCGACCCAGGCGCGGCCCGGGCCGATGTGCGGCTCGGATCCGGAATTCAGGAAAACGACGGCGCGCCCGCTTTCCGCGGCGCCCTGCCGATCGGCGCGAATGGCAACCAGGCGCGGCGAGCCGATCTCGGTCACCCGCTCGACGAGCGTGCCGTGCGACGTCGTGATCGTGGCCGACGGGTGCGGCGCGATCTCGAGGCCGCGGGCTCGGTCGCGCGGCGCGGCCGGCGCGTCGCCAATCCAGTCCGCGATGCGCGCCACGATCGGCGCCGGCACCGTCGCGTCCTCGGTCGGCGTGTCGAGCGCGGTCTCCATGCCCGGCAACGTCTCGAGCGCAACGTCGGCGCCGAGCGCGCGCAGCTTGTCGGCGAGCTTGTCGCACGGCTGCTCGGGGCGCGCGGCGACGAGCACCCGCGGCGCCGGCCTGTCGGCGAGCGCCTCGACGTCGAGCCGCCCCAGCTCGGCGACGGTCTCGGCGGTGAGCACGCTGCCGGCGAAGACCATGGCGCCGTCGCGCTCGGGATGGCGCTCGTCGCGCGGCACCGGCGTGGCCAGCAGGCGCAGCTCGCGCGCGAACCGCTTGCCCGAGAGGACCGGCACCCACGCCACGACCGCGTCGGCGCCGAGCGCGCGCGCGTCGAGCAGCGCGAAGGTGGCGCCGAGCCGCAGCCCGACGAGGGTGACGCGCTCGGCGCCGCCCGCGCGCAGGAGCGCGACCGCGTGGCCGAGGCTGGCGCGCCAGGCGGCGACGCGCCCGCCGTCCCAGCGCTCGCCCGACGAATCGCCGGCGCCGTCGTAGTCGAAGCGCAAAACGGTGTGCCCGCGCACCGCGAGCGCCTCGGCGAGCGTGCGCAGCGTGCGGTGCGACGACCAGTACTCGTAGCCGAAGCCGGGCGCGATCACGACGGCGCTCGTCGTCGGCCGCTCCGTCGGGCGCGTGCACCAGCCCAAGAGCGGACGCTCGGCGGGCCCGAACCAGACGCCGCTCGTGACGAAGCCGCCCGTCGCCACGCCGCTCATGGCGTGCTCAACCGCGCCACCAGGCGCGCGCACGCGCGATCGAGCCGCTCGAGCACGCGCTCGATGTCGGCCTCGCCGAAGTCGAGCGGATCGGGGATCGTCGCCGTGCCGTCGATGGCGCCGAGCCAGCGCACCTTGGCGCGCGCCGGCGTCGTCTTCAAGAAGCGATGATGCTCATCGTCCATGATCAAGACCAGCGACGCCCAGTCTAGATCGGCCTCGTCGACGTGGTACGAGCGATGCTCGAGGAGCTCGACGCCGCGCCGCCGCGCCACCGTCTGGAACAGAGCCGGGCTCGGCCGTCCGCTGCGCCCGAGCAGCGCGCCCGAGCGCACCTCGAGGCCGAGCGGCGCCAGCGACGGCGCCAACCGCGCGCCGGCGTAGGCGCTGCGGCAGATGTTGCCGCTGCACACGACGAGCACGCGGCGCACGTCGGGCAGGGGACGGCGCCAGGCGCGCACCGCGTCGCGCTCGGCGAGCCACTTCTGCGCCTTGCGCCCGACGGCGCCGCCGTAGCGGCCGACGACGTCGAGCGCCTCCTTGGCGATCGGCCCCGGATCGTCGAGCGCGGCGCCGTCGAAGGTCTCGCGCCCGGTGGCGAGCCGTCCGAGCTCGAGCACGCTGCGCACCAGCGGGCGCACCAGGAGGAGCTTGCGCTCCGACGGCATCTCGCCGCGGCGCCGCAGATCGCCGGCGCGCACGCGCGCCACCTCCTTGAACCAATCGAGATCGCGCGCGAGCTGGCGCGCATAGACGCGTCGCGCCTCGGGCGGCGGCGGACGCTTCCCGTCGAGCAGGAGGCGCGCGAGCGCGGCGGGAAAGTCGTAGCCGGCGAACGTCGCCAGCGCCAGCGAGCCCCAGAAGCGCCCGTTGAGCTCCATGAGGAACGTCTCGCCGCGCTCGGGCGAATGGCGGAACTCGACCATCGCCACGCCATGCCACTCGAGCGCACGGAGCAGCTTCTTCGACTGCGACAGCATCGGCTCGGGCGGATCGATCGCGCGTCGGTACGAGCTGCCCCCGCCGGTGAGCGGCAGCTCGTGGATGCGCTCGTGCGCGAACGCCATCACCGTCTCGCCGCGATCGACGAGGAGCCCGATGCCGATGCCGTGCCCCGGCACCCACGCCTGCACCTGGATCGGTCCGCTGGCGAGCAGGCGCGCCGCTTCGCGCTCGAGCTCGCCCTGGCTCGTCACCATGCGCACCGTCAGATCGCGCCCGCCGCCGCCGTCGCCCCACACCTTGCTGCGCACGCTCTTGAGCACCAGCGCCCCGCGCTCGAGCCAGCGGCCGAGCGGATGATCCGCGAGCTCTTCGAGCCGCGCGATCACGACGTTCTCGGGGCTGCGGATGCCGAGCTCCTCGGCGAGCGCGCGCACGCGCTCCTTGTCGAAGCCGATGGCCACCGCGCGCGGCGGCGGCAGCGCCAGCTTGCCGGCGAGCGCGGCGTGATCGCGGATCTCGTCGAGCGGGATGAGCGTGCGCTCGCTCGACGGGATGATGAGATCGTACCCGCTCTCGTTTACCGCCCACTCCTGGAAGGCGCGCTTGTCCGACATCGGGTTCGGATACTTCAGCGCGCGCGCCACGAAGCGCGAGCGGAACGCCGGATGATCGTGCTTCTCGGCCGCGAGCGTGAGCTCGTAGCCGGCGCGCCCGAGGCTCTGCACGATGCTCGTCGCGGCCATGCAGTTGCCGTCGAGGACCAGGATGCGGCGCGCGCTCATCGGTAGGTTCGCATGAGATGCGTGGTCAAAAGCTCGCCGAGCTTCTTCTGGCTCGTGCAGTCGCTGAAGGTGTGGTTGGCGCCGGGGATGATGGAGAGCTTGACGTTCTTCATCTTCAAGACGCGCTCGAGATCGAGGCGCACCTCGCGGCGCAGATAGTCGAGCCCGGCGTCGCCATCGGCGAACACGAAGTGCGTGTCGGCGCCGCCGTCGACCACCTGCAACAGATCGCGCCCCACGTCCTTCTTCGGGCGATAGACGCCGAGGTTGCGCCCGGCGTGCTTGAGGCGCGGCCCGACGACGTCCCAGGCGCGGCGCGCGGCGATGCCGGCGAGCGCGCGATAGGCGACCTTGCCGGTGAGGAGCTTCTTCCACTTGTCGAGCTGGAGCGCCGAGCCTTTGTAGCGCTGCATCTCGTCGAAGCGCTGGCCGAGCCCTTCGTCGAGCGGATCGCCGGGCACGTAGTAGAGCGCGGGGTTGATGAGGATCTGCCCGTCGAAGCGCACGCCGGCGAGCGACGCGTGGAAGGCGATGTGCGAGCCCGAGCAGAGCCCGATCACGACGGTGCGCTCGGCGCCGGTGCGGCGGCGCAGCTCGTCGAGGCCGAGGCGCAGATCTTCGATGCGCGCGTCGGGATAGGGCTGATTGGGTGTGCCGCCCGGGCGCAGCTCGCTCTGGCCGATGCCCGACAGATCCATGCGCATGACGTCGAAGCCGTCGGCGGCCCAGTCGCGCGCGAGCTTGGTGTAGAGGCGGTTCGGCCCGACGTGATAGTTGGCGCCGGTGCTGGTGAAGAGCACCGCGGTGCGGCGGCGCGCGACGCCGTTGGTCGGCTGCGAGAGCACCGCGAAGAGCCCGACGTCGCCGCCGAAGCGGAAGGCGGTCTCGCGCACCGCGGTCGCCGCGGCGGGCACGTCGCTCGCGGCCTCGGCGACGTCGACGCTCGCGGCGTTCGTGGCCGCGTCACCCGCGCCGGCGCGCTCGGGCGCGAGCCACGCCGCGACGTGGGCGAACAGCTCCATCGGTGCGACCGACTCGTGCGGGTGCTGATTCATCGCCGCGTAGCCCGCCCACTGCTCGACGGTGACGTCGGCGCCGCCGGCGACGAGCGCCTTGACGAGCTGCTGATCGGCCGGCATGTCGTCGCGATGGACGACCAGCACGCGCCGGGCCGGCGGGCGCGGCAGCTTGGTCAGATCGACCTTCGCCAGCGCCTCCATGGTCGCACGCGTGAAGATGAAGCCGCCCGCCTCCTGGTCACCCTCGTCGGCGGGCGCGTCGCTCGTGCGCCCCTCCTCGGTCATGCGCAGCATGCGGAGCTCGCGCGCCAGCGCCTTGCCCGAGCGGCACGCGCCCCACAGGACGAGGCGATCGATGTCGTCGCGCGCGCTCGCCGCCAGCGCCGCCAGCGCCGCGCCGAGCCGCACGCCGAAGAGCCCGACGCGCGCGACGCCGCCGAGCCGGCGCAGCTCGTCGATGGCGGCGTCGATGCTCTGCGTCCACGCGGCGATGCGGTCGGGATCTTCGTCGCGCCCGGCGGAGTTGCCGGTGCCGTGATAGTCGAGGTGCAAGACCGCGATGCCGCGCCCGGCGAGCACCGCGGCGAGCTCGCGCAGCGCGCGGTACGAGCGCATCAGCTCCGAGCCGATCGGCGGGCAGATCACCACGCCGAGCCCGGTCGGCACGCCCACGGGCGCGTTGTAGAGCGCGAACAGCGGGCTCCCGTCATGACCCGGGCGCGAAAAGTAGACAGGCCTTGCCGACACGCGCATGCGGGGCGACTAGGGTACCAAATTACCGCCCCGAGGGCATGCCCCGCCGCCGCCGCGGCCCATCTTCAGTCTCGCGAGGGGTCGACCATGCGCATCGACGTCGAATGCTACGCCGGATACCGTGCCGAGGAGACGCCGCGCGCGGTGCTCCTGGGCGAGCGCCGCGTCGAGGTGATCGACGTAGTCGACCGCTGGCTCGCCCCCGACCACCGTTACTTCAAGCTGCGCGGCGACGACGGCGCCCTCTACATCATCCGCTACGACAGCGAGCGCGACGAGTGGGAGCTGGCCGTCTACTCGCGCGCCGACTGACTGCATACGTCCAGCATCGACACCACGCTCGTGCAGCGGCACCGCCAGGCGCGACGTGCCCGGCCAGTCGTCGACGGCCTCGGACGGCCGCGGCGGCTCGCTCTCGGGCACCAGAAAAGCAAAAGGCCGAGATTTCTCTCGGCCTCCTACCTACTCTTGCGGGGTGGACGGGACTTGAACCCGCGGCCTCCGGCGTGACAGGCCGGCGTTATAACCAACTTAACTACCACCCCAAATTTTCATCTTCGTCGGTGGGCGCAACAGGATTCGAACCTGTGACACCCGGCTTGTAAGGCCGATGCTCTACCGCTGAGCTATGCGCCCCTTGAGCCAGGTCCCGGCCGTCGAAGTCCCGTTTACTTACTCGACGCATTTCGCCGTGTCAAGGCGCAAACGG
The DNA here is from genome assembly GCA_035607415.1 of Polyangia bacterium. Taxonomy (GTDB): domain Bacteria; phylum Myxococcota_A; class Polyangia; order Palsa-1104; family Palsa-1104; genus JAQBQH01. Next base: position 4,456 of record DATNAQ010000119.1, on the reverse strand, counting down.
CGCCCGCCAGCCGCCCCCGTCCACGTCGACGAACACGGAGTTGGTGAAGGCCAGCGCCGGCACGCCCTCGCCCTGGAGCGGCGTGCCCGCCACCAACGTCGACACCGGGACCGACGAGTCCACCGCCTGCGGGATGACCGGCCACAGCCCGACCAGGCCGGTCACGCGCGCCAACAGCCAGAAGTCCTTGCCGGCGGCGCCGGCCCGCGTGTGCGCCGCGACGTCCGCGACCGCCAGGCTGGTGTCGACGACGGCGTGCAGCCGCGCCGCGCCGGCGCTGCCGACCGGCTCGCGCGTGACGGTGAGCGGCCGCGCGCCGCCCACCGCCATGGCGCAGCGCTGCGACGGCGTCGCCCGCGCCGTGAAACAGAGGAGCGGCAGCAGCGGCTCCGGCTCTTGCCCCGCAGGCGGCGGGATGGTGAAGCTCGCGTTGGCGTACAGCTCGAGGGTGTCGAAGGGCGCCCACTCCGCCGCCTGCGCCTCGACGTGCACCGCCAGCTGCGTCGCCCCCGACGGCAGCGCCACCGTGCGTCCGATGCCGCCGTTGGCCGGATCGTTGCCGACGGCGAGCGCGATCATCGGCCCGTTGGTCACGATCACGTCGCGCGGCGTCTGCCCGCTCATGGTGCGCACCACGTCGCCGCCGATGCCGGCCGCGATCGCCGCCGGGGAATCGTCGGGCACGCGCACGAGGTTGCGCGGAATCCCCGACGGGAAGGTCCAGCGCGTGTGCGTGTCGGAGTCGCCCACCGCCGTCGGCGTGAAGCCGAACGACAGGAAGGTCATGTAGTCGCGCAGGATGGTGTTGACCAGCATGTCCTGGCGCTCCCCGTCGGCGAGCGTGATGTCGCGGTCGGGCCAGAAGCCGAGGTAGACCTCGAGCGCGTTGAAGTTGGCGGCGAGCACCGACGCGCCGTCCGGCAGCCCGAGGTCGAGCGGCGAGACCTCCTCGAGCGTGGCGTCGCCGTAGAACGTGTGCTGCGCGTAGTCGAAGCGCAGCCCGCCGCGATCGAAGTTCTGCTGATAGCTGATCATGAGCGGCGGTGTGCGCGGATGATTCACCTGCACCACGAGGGCGCCCTGCGCGCGCAGCCCGTCGAGGATGGCGTTCGGCGTCAGATCGCCGGCGCCGCCGTCGCCCCAGTCGAGGGCGCCGCCGTTGGGCTGCGTCGGATCGATCGGCAGCGGGTAGCCGATGAAGTGGCCGTAGTCGAACGGCGTCGACTCCACGCCGACGCCGCTGTCGATGAGATCGCCGGCGCCGAGCGCGTCGATGATGGGGCGGTAGTCGAACAGAAAGTCGTGCTCGCTCGACGACAGGTACTCGACGCCGTCGGCGAGGTTGGCGACCAGCCGCTCCTCGGGCGGCACCGGCGAGTCAGGCGACTTGTGCGAGTGCTGATGGAAGTCGGCGGCGACGTAGCCGCTGGTGTCGACCACGCGCGTGAGCGTGGCGTCGACGGCGACGCCTTCGGGCGGCACGTCGAGCTCCTTGGCCCACTCGCTCCACTCGGGCCCGTGCGAGATGACGACGCGATAGTGCCCCGGCGCGAGCGCGAGCGGATGATCGTACTCGGTGCCGAGCGTCGAATCGCCCGCGCGCGAGGCGAGCCACGCCACCATGCCGTAGGGCAACGGATCCTTCACGATGTCGCGAAAGCGGCGATCCGGCGCGTTCGGCGGCGTCCCGACGACGCTGATCTTGCAGGGCAGCGTCTGGCCCGTCTCGTCGTACACGCGATAGGACAAGGTCGCGCGATCGGTCAGCACCAGCGACAGCGGCGGCGCGCCGGTCGTCGGCGCGACGGTGAACGGCACCGCCGGCGCGCGCCGCCACGCGTCGCCTTCGGCCTCGGCGACATAGTCCCCGGGCGGCAGCTCGCCGGAGAACGCGCCGCTGTCGTCGGCGACGAAGGTGGTCACCAGCGCCGCGCCCGGATCGCTCACGCCCGCCTTGGAGATGGCCACGCGCGCGCCGCCGCCCGTCGGTGAGGTCACGCCGGTGACGGTGCCGTGCACGGGCGCATGCGCCTGCCCCTTGTGCGCGCGCACGAAACCTTCGACGCCGCCGGCGCCCCCGGCCACGGCCGCGATCCACACCGAGCGCATCGCCGTGCCGTTGCCGCCGATCGACACCGACTGCCCGTTCTGCCCGAGCGCGTCGGAGAAGTTGCGCTGCTCGTAGGCCTCGACGACGACGCCGCCGATGGGCAGCGGCGCGCCGCGCGCCGACGGGTCCTTCTCGACGGGCACGATGCCGTAGGCGATGCCCTGCCCTTGCAGCGCCAGGTATTCCACCGTCGGCACCGCGCCGGTGAGCAGCTGATTCATCGTGAACTCGCCGTAGCCGACGCCGGGGTGGAACAGCTCGATCTCGGCGCCCGAGTCGGTGAGCGTGCCGAACAGGACCTTCTTCGCGGTCGCGTCTTTGTTGTGGATCGCGTAGTCGACGCGAATGAACGAGTCGCCCGGCGCCAGCGTGTAGGTCGCCGTGACCTGCAGGCCGAGCGGGATCGTCGGGCGCAGCGCGTCGGGCAGCGCGGCGACGGTGAAGCCGCCGAGCCCGTAGATGTTGATGAAGTCGTCGATGGCGTCGTCGCCGCTGGCCACGATCACCGCGGGCCCGCCGTCGGAGCCGTCGTGCTCGACGCGCACGTCGGTGAAGTTCACGGTGCGCCCGAGCGCGAGGAACGGCGAGACCTCGCCCAGCTGATCGCCGGCGGCGTTGGTCGCGAAGTCGAGATCGATGACGTTGCCGCCCCACGGGCACGGCCCCATCGCGCGCCCCGGCGCCTGGATCACCGCGCGCACGACGTCGTTGCGCAGGTAGAAGTCGCCCGGGAGCCCTTGCGACGCCGGCCCGGGCACGCGCTCCTTGTCGTAGTTACCGTCGCCGAGGCGGCCGGCGAACGCCTTTTGCGGCGCGGAATGACACGCGCCGACCCCGACCAGCGCGAGCGCGAGAACGACGTGCTTCACCGCGTTTCATTGTAACAGATCCGTGACTCCGGCCGACGGCGCGCGCGGCGGCGGCGCGGCGCTCAGTTGCGCGCCGGCTTCGGCGTCAGCTGCAACTTCTTGCACGTGCAGTGGACCGAGTCGAGCTCGCCGTTCGGGCACGCCAGCCCGCACGGGATCGGCCGCGGCCCCGGCGGCCGCGGCGCCACCTTCTTCGGCGTCGGCGACGGCGGCGGCTCCGTCGGCGGCGGCTCCGTCGGCTCCGCCGGCGTCTCCGACACCCGGCTCAGCGCCATGCGATACGGCGCCGCGCTGCACGTCTCGGCCGCCCCACGCACGATGCGCGGCTGCGCCGTGATCATGTACACGCCCGCCGGGAGCGGCTCGTTGCACGCATCGCCGCGCGGATGGATCGTCGTGGTCGCGATCACCCGCTCCGCCCCCGACGGCACGATGACCCGCCTCGGCGACATGTCGACGCACGCGCCGCGGTTGCACGCCGAGTAGGCGTCATAGCCCTTGGGTAGCCCGACGAGCTCGGCCGCCCCGTTCGGACATGCGTTCACCAGCGTCACCTCGATCTGCGCATTCGACAGGTTGCGCATCGAGGCCTCGAGCATGACGCCGTCGCGCTTCTGCCGTCCGCGCACGCGGGTCTCGAGCTCGCACGGCCGCTGTTTTGGCGTGCGCACGATCGCGCCGGGCACGTCCGGCCCGGTCTCCGCGCCCACGTCTGCGCTCGCCGTCGCTGCCGCGCTCGACACCACGAGCGCCGCGATGAGCGCGCACTGGCCCATCGTCATGCGCTACAGACTGCCAGCGCTACGCGATTATTCAAGGATCCTCACTGCCGGTCGGCTAGTGAGGCTCGGGCTGCGCCGGCTCGGGCACCGTCGGCGCCGGCGTCGACGGCCGCTCGCCGCGCGCCCCGCCGTCGCCGCTCGCGCGCTCCGCGACACGCCAATCGACCGCCCGGCTCGGCTCGCGCAGGAAGCTCTCCGGATTTTCGATCCGCAGCGCCGCGCGCAGCACCTCGTCCATGTGATCGACCGCGATGATCTTCATGACCCGCAGGACCTTCTTCGGAATGTCCTTCAGGTCCTTCCGATTCTCCTTCGGGATGATCACCGTGAAGATGTCGGCGCGATGCGCGGCGAGCACCTTGTCCTTGAGCCCGCCGATCGGCAGCACGCGCCCGCGCAGCGTGATCTCGCCGGTCATCGCCACGTCCTTGCGCACCGGAATGCGCAAGAGCGCCGACGCCAGCGCCGTCGCCATCGTCACACCTGCCGACGGCCCGTCCTTCGGGATCGCGCCCTCGGGGAAGTGGATGTGGATGTCGACCTTCGCGTAGAAGTCGTTCGACAGCCCGAGCGACTCGGCGCGCGAGCGGATGTAGCTCATCGCCGCGTGCGCCGACTCCTGCATCACGTCGCCGAGCTTGCCGGTCAGCGTCACCTTGCCCTTGCCCGGCATGACCGTGATCTCCGACGGCAGG
>DATNAQ010000114.1:0-23216 GCA_035607415.1 Polyangia bacterium | reverse complement strand
TGCCGATTCCGATCGCGGCGTGCACCTTGTCGACCGGCATCGGCTCGCCGTAGTGAATCGGAATTTCGCCCTCTAGAGAGGTCGACCAGAACGGTAACTACGTGGCCCGCTGGGGGCTCTTGCCGGCGATTTTCCTGGGGGAAACGCAAAACGCCGCTCCTGGGGGTTCCCAGGAGCGGCGTTTCTACGTTGGTGGTAGCGGGGGCCGGATTTGAACCGACGACCTTCGGGTTATGAGCCCGACGAGCTACCAGGCTGCTCCACCCCGCAACAAGTGGCAGGCAATCTAGCTGTTTGCCCTGAAGTGTCAAGGAAAAAGGGGGCGCATTCGGGCGCATAATGGAGGGGGATGGCGAGTGACGCGTTTGCGCTAGTTCCCCTCGCCCCCGAGGGCGGGCTCGTCGAGGAGTGCACGCGCGGGCTCGACCTCTTCGGCCGCGCGCTGGCGCCGCTGGAGCAGCTGGGCGGCGGCGCCGAGCTGCGGCCCGTCTGTCACGCGCTCATGACGCTCCTCGGGACCGAGGTCGTCGTCGGCGTCGACGGCGCCGGGCGCGGCGCGGCCGTCGACAAGATGCTCGGGATCGATCTGCTCGTCGACGAGCCGGCGCCCGGAGTCACCGTCTGGCTGCGCCACGCCGCCGAGCTTGGCTATCGCGCGAGCTGGGCCGACGGCAGCGAGAGCTCGTCGCCCGACGAGGCCGCGGCGCTGCGCCGGGCGCTCGACGAGCTCGACGCGGCCCTGCGCGCCGACGAGCTGCGCGCCGACGGCCTCGACGGCAAGCTGAAGGCGGCGATGGAGGCCGTGGCGCACGCGCAGGAAGCGGCGACGGCGACGGCGACGCCGCCGACCGCCGAGCACGCGGTGATCGCGGTGGGCCCGCCGGCGGTGGTGCTGGCGCGGACCCGCGCGCTCTTGACCGGGCCCGACGCCGACGAGACCGGGCCGCAGCCGAAGGCGCTCGGATTCTTCGCGCGGCTGTGGGCGCTGATCCTCCGCCTCTTCGGCCAGCGCCGCGCCGAGCCCAAGGCGCTTCCCGCCGCCGAGGCCGCGACGACGCCGTTCCACAAATCGTACGACAAGCTGAAGAGCGCCCCCGCAGCGGACGACGCCGCCACGCGGCGAAGCCAGCGCCAGCGACGGCGCGAGGCGCTGACCGCCGCGCTCGACGAGGCCGAGCCGATCGAGGCGGAGCTCGCGGCATGTCGCAAGCGCATCCTCGAGCGCGAGCGCGAGCGCGAAGAGGCGGCGCGGCGGCTCGAGGTGCACCAGAGCGAGCGCGAGCGGCGCATCCTCATGCGCGTGCGCGAGCTGTCGCGCAGCGACGCGCCCGTCGAGATCGAGGTGGCGGCGCCCTACTCGCCCGACGGCGTCGCCCTGCTTTTGCGCGGCGCCGGCGCCGGCGCCGTCGAGGTCGACGCCACGTTCGTCGTCCAGGGGACGGCGCCCTACGAGCTGCTCGCGCGCGTCCTTTCGATCCGCGATCAGCGCCCCGCCGAAGCCGGCCGTCGCCTGGCGGCGGCGCTGTGCAGCTGCCGCAATCAGATCGTCGATCTCGACGAGCGCGGACGTCAGGCCCACGAGCTGCGCGTCCAGGAGCTCGAGGCCCAGAAGCTGGTGCAGCCCGAGCGCGCGCGCGAGCGCGAGGTCGCCGCCGCGCAGCGGCCGATCGCGCAGCAGCTCCAGCGCATCGTCGACGAGGCGGCCACCCAGCTCGACAAGCTGGTCGAGGAGGTGCGCCGCGGCTGGCTCGCGCGCATCACCGCCTGCGAGGGGATCGAGATGCTGCGCGCCGAGGTCGCCGCCATCGAGGACGGCGCGGCACACCGGCTCTCGCTCGTCTGCGACGAGCTGCGCGAGAAGATGACGGTGCAGTTCGTGCGGCAGGTGCTCGAGCTGTCGCGCCCGCTGCGGCAGGAGCTCTTGCGCAAGCGGCACGAGGTCGCGCGCGGGCGCTCGCCCAAGGTCGAGGAGACCTTCGACGACGTGCGCCTCCAGCTCCCCGCCGAGCTCGACAAGTCGTTCGCTGCCTTGCGCGCGCCCGATCTCGGCGAGCTGATGTCGACGGAGCGCAGCCTCTTCGATCCGCTCTTCCGCACCGTCGCGCGCGAGAAGCGCCAGTGTCAGAGCCGCATCGACGCGCGGCTCGACGACATCAAGAACAAGACCACGCGCGAGCTCTACGCGTCGTCAGCGACGCTGTCGCCGGTGCTGCTCTCGACGTTCGGCGGGCTCATCGACGAGCTCCTCACCGTGCACGGCTCGTGGATCACCGAGCGGCTCGACGAGGAGGCGCGCGCCGACGCCGAGCGCACCGCGATCTTGCGCCCGGCGCTGGAGCTGGTCGATCCGCTGGCGGCCTGCGAGTCGCGGCTGGCGGCGCTGCTCGAGGCGGCAGTCACCGCGGATGCGGCGCTCAGCGCAGATGCGTCGCCACCGCGATCGCCGCCGACGCGAGCACGATGATCGCGGCGACCACGCCGTAGCGCACCAGCTTCTTGCGCCGCGCCGCCCCGCCGCGCCCCTCTCGGCCTTCGGGCGTGGCGTCGAGCGCGGCGATGAACGCGGCCGCGTCGGGGTAGCGCTCGTCGGGATTCTTGGCGAGCGCCTGCAGGATCACGCGCTCGAGCGGCTCCGAGATCTGCCGGCCGATGGCGGCGGTGCGCGGCGGCGGTGGCGGATCGTCGCGATGCATGCGCAACAGCTCGAACGCCTCCGCCGCGGCGAACGGACGCACGCCGACGCACAGCTCGTAGAGCAGCACGCCCGTCGAGTAGAGATCGGTGCGCGGATCGGTCTTGATGCCGTGCACCTGCTCGGGCGACATGTAGCTCGGCGTTCCCGGCACCACGTTCGCGTTCGACTGCGACAGGCGCGCGTCGTTGATGTGGGCGAAGCCGAAGTCGAGGATCTTGACCACCTCGCCGACGCCGGCGAGCTCGGTGATCATGATGTTGTCCGGCTTCAGATCGCGATGGATGATGCCGTGGCCGTGCGCGTGGCCGACGCCGAGCAGCACCTGGCGGATGAGCGCGACCGCGCGCGCCGTGGTCATCGCCGGCGTGCCCAGCTCCTCGGTGAGCGGCGCGCCGGCCACGAGCTCCATGACGATATAGGGACGATCTTTGTGCGAGCCGACGTCGAGCACCGACACGCAGTTGATGTGCTGCAGCCGGCTGAGCGCGCGCGCCTCGCGGGCGAATCGGCGCACGTACTCGTTGTTGGCCGAGTACTCTTCGTGCAAGAGCTTGAGCGCCACCTGGCGCCCGAGGCCGACGCGCTCGGCGAGGTAGACCGTGCCGAAGGCGCCGACGCCGAGCTGGTGGAGGATGCGCCACCGTCCGTCGACGGTGGAGTCGATGAGGGGGTCTCGTCCGGAAGAAGGCGCGCCTGCCATGGCCGGCCGTCAGTGTATCAGACGCGCGCGGCGTCCGCCTCGATTGACATTCGTTCGCATGGCCGATATTTTGTGTGCTAACTAATTCATGCTGCGACGCGAGCTCAAGGAAGATCTCGACCGCATCGTCGAGACCATCATCTATCTGGTGACGGAGAGCCGTCGGCTGTCCAAGGAAGAGGCGACGCGCTACGGCGTCACGCCGACGCAGCTCAGCGTCGTCAAGCTGCTCCAGGAGATCGGCGATCTCTCGCTCAGCTCCCTGTCCAAGGAGATCCGCGCGCACAACTCGACCGTCACCGGCATCGTCGACCGCATGGAGGCGGCCGGCCTGGTCGAGCGCGCGCGCTCCGACGAGGATCGGCGCGTCTGGATCATTCGCCTCACCGCGGCCGGGCGCAAGGTCGCGGAGAAGGCGCGCGTCTCGCCGTGGGACATGCTGCGGCAGGCGCTCGCGGAATTGTCGCCGGCGGATCAGGAGAAGCTGACGTCGCTGATGCGCAAGGTCGCCCTCAACGTGCAAAGCGCCGTGCAGCCTCGGCGCACCTCCAAGGAGAATGCCAATGGCTCTCGGCGATAAGGTCGTCGTCACCTGCGCGGTCACCGGCGCGGTGACCACCAAGAAGCAGTGCGCGGCCATCCCCTACACCGCCGTCGAGATCGGCGAGGAGTGCCGGCGCGCCTACGAGGCCGGGGCCACGGTCGTGCACGTGCATGGGCGCAGCGACGACGGACAGCCGTCGTACGACGCCGCGGTGTTCGAGGCCTACAAGCGCGAGATCGAGGCGCGCTCGCCGGTGATCGTCAACTTCTCGACGGGCGCCGTGGGGCTGACCAAGGAGCAGCGCATCAACCACGTCTTGAAGACGCGGCCGCACATCGGCGCGCTCAACATGGGTTCGATGAACTACGCCAAGTATTCGCAGAAGCGGAAGGACTTCATCTTCAGCTTCGTCTTCGCCAACCCCTTCGACGAGATCATCTACTACCTGCGCCAGATGAACGAGAGCGGCGTGCGGCCCGAGTGCGAGTGCTTCGACACCAGCCACGTCGCGTCGCTCGAGCCGCTCATCGACATGGGGCTCATGAAGGGGCCCATCGACATCAACATCGTGCTCGGCGTGATGGGCGGCGCGCCGGCCACGCCCGATCACCTCAACTTCATCGCCACACACCTGCCCAAGGGCGCGGTGTGGAAGACGACGCCGATCTCGCAGGCGACGTGGCCGCTGACGGCGATGGCGCTCGGCATGGGCGGCAACGTCCGCGTCGGCCTCGAAGACAACTTCTACCTGCCGTCGGGCGAGATGGTGAAGTCGAACGGCGAGCTCGTGGCGCACGCGGTGTCGATGGCGCGCGCCGCGGGGCGCACGCCGGCCACCGTCGAGGAAACGAAGCACATTCTCGGGATTACGCGATGAACATGAAGGATCGCGTCAAGGATCTGGAGGAGCGGCGCGCGCGCATCAAGCAGATGGGCGGCGAGGCCAAGGTCCGCAAGCAGAACGAGCGCGGCAAGTGGAGCGCGCGCCAGCGGCTCGATCGCTTCTTCGACGACGGCAAGTGGTTCGAGGTCGGCATCCACGGCACGCAGATGGCGTACTTCGGCGCCGACAAGCCGCCCGCCGACGCGGTCATCTGCGGCTACGGCCGCGTCGAAGGACGCATGGTGTGCGCCGCCGCCTACGACTTCACGGTCAAGGGCGGATCGATCGGCCAGACCGGCGAGGTCAAGGTCTCGCGCCTGCGCGAGGTGGCGCTGCGCAACCGCATCCCGATGGTCTGGTTCATCGACTCGGCGGGCGCGCGCATCGATCCGCAGTCGGGGCAGAACGGCGATCTGCTCTCCTTGTTCGCCGGCGCGGGCGCGCTCTTTCGCGAGGAGGTGATCATGTCGGGCGTGGTGCCGCTCGTCGCGGCGATGGTCGGGCCGGGCGCCGCGGGCACCGCGTACATCCCGGGCCTCGCCGACTTCGTGCCGATGCTCAAGGACATCGGCTCGATGGCGCTCGGCGGCCCGCCGCTGGTCAAGGCCGTGACCGGGCAGGACATCACCGAGCAGGAGCTCGGCGGCACCAAGGTGCACGCCGAGAAGTCGGGCGTCGGCGACGTCGAGGTCGCCGACGATTCGGAGTGCATCGGCGTCATCAAGGAGTACCTCTCGTTCTTCCCGGCGAATTGCGAGGAGAAGCCGCCGATCGTGGTGTGCAACGATCCCGTCGAGCGGCGCGACGAGCGGCTCCTCGAGATCCTGCCGGAGTCGACGCGTCAGTCGTACGACATGTACGAGATCATCAAGCACATCGTCGACTACGGGCGGCTCCTCGACATCAAGCCGAAGTTCGCCAAGGCGATCATCACGGGCCTCGCGCGCATCGGCGGCCGGCCCTGCGGCATCGTCGCCAACAACCCGCGCCACATGGGCGGCATCCTGACCAACGACTCGGCGGACAAGGCGGCGCACTTCATCCAGCTGTGCGACGCCTTCAACGTCCCGCTCGTGTTCCTGATGGACGTGCCCGGCTTCATGGTCGGATCGAAGGTCGAGCACGAGGGCATCATCCGCCACGGCGCCAAGATGCTGCACGCGATGGCGTCGGCGACGGTGCCCAAGCTGACCTGCGTGGTGCGCAAGGGCTACGGCGCCGGCTACTTCGTGATGGCCGGGCGCGCGTACGAGCCGGATCTGATCGTGGCCTGGCCGGGCGCGGAGGTGAGCGTGATGGGCGCCGAGGGCATGGTCGGCATCGCCTCGCGCAAGCTGTTTCCCGACGGCAATCCGCCGCCCGAGGTCAAGCAGCAGCTGGCGGCGGCGATCCAGCAGCACATCGACATCTACAAGGTCGCGGGCTGGGGCCTGGTCGACGACGTCATCGATCCGCGCGACACGCGCGCGGTGCTGGCGATGGGCCTCGAGCTGTCGTGGAACAAACGCGTCGAGCGGCCGTGGCGCAAGCACGGCGTCATGCCGGTCTAAGCCAATACCAGGAGGTTCCATGCTCGACTTTACGGATGAGCAGAAGATGGCGCGGCAGATGCTGCGCCAGTGGGCGGACAAAGAGCTCGCGCCGCACGTGGCGAAGATGGAGAAAGGCGAGATCCTGCCTTACGACATCATGCGCAAGCTCATCCGCGCCTTCGGCATGGACGAGATGATCCGCGCGCAGCTCGGCAAGCTCGAGGATGCGCCCGACAAGCCCGAGGGCGCGGCCAAGAAGGAACGCGGCGCGATGGGCGATCCGGGCCTGATGGCCGTGGTGTCGATGGAGCTCTCCCGCGTCTGCCCGGGCTTCTGCCTCGCCTTCGGCGCGTCGCTCGGCCTCGCCGGCGGCGCCATCATGGCCAAGGGCACCAACGCGCAGAAGCTCAAGTGGGCGCGGCCCATCCTGACGATGGAGAAGATCGGCGCCTGGGGCATGACCGAGCCCGGCGCCGGCTCGGACGCGTTCGGCTCGATGCGCACCACCGCGCGGCGCGACGGCGATCAGTTCGTCTTGAACGGGCAGAAGACCTTCATCACCAACGCGCCGTTCGCCGACACCTTCGTCATCTACGCCAAGCTCGAGGGAAACGAAGACTCGCGCTATCGGCCGTTCCACGCGTTCATCGTCGAGCGCGGCACGCCCGGGCTCTCGACGGGCAAGCCGATGGACAAGATGGGCATGCACTCGTCGCCGACGGGCGAGGTGTTCCTCGAGGACGTGCGCGTCCCCGTCGAGCAGCTCCTCGGCGGCCGGCTCGAGGAGCACTCGCGCGAAGAGGCGCGCGACGTCTTTCACGGCGAGCGCACCGGCATGGCCCCGATGTGCCTCGGCATCATCGAGCGCTGCCTCGAGGATGCGCTCGCCTATTCGAAGCAGCGCGAGACCTGGGGCAAGAAGATCGCCGAGTATCAGCTGGTGCAGGAGAAGCTGGCGCGCATGTACGTGGCGCGCGAGAACGTGCGCAACATGCTGTTCCGGCAGTTCGAGAAGATCCACAAGAAGGTGCCGATCTCGATGGCCGAGGCCTCGGCATGCAAGCTCTACTGCGCGCGCGTCACGACGGAGGTGGCGCTGGAGGCGATTCAGATCATGGGCGGCAACGGCTACATGCGCGAGTATCACGTCGAGATGCTGATGCGCGACGCCAAGCTCCTGCAGATTGGCGGCGGCGCCGACGAAATCCAGATCATCACCATCGCGCGGCACCTCCTCAAGGACGGCATTCCCGCGTAGGCGGCGCGTGTTAGGCTGGCGCTCGAATGAGTGAGTCGCACGCGGACGGATCGCACGCAGAAGGATCGCACGCGGAGCAGCACGAGGAGGCGTCGCGCGGGGCCGTGTTGCGCAACTTCGTGTTCGGGACGTCGGATGGGCTCGTGACGGTGCTGGCCTTCGTCGCCGGCGTGTCGGCGTCGCTGGCGTCGCGGCGGCTGGTGCTGATGGCCGGCCTCGCCGAGATGTTCGCCGGCGCGGTGTCGATGGGGCTCGGCGCGTTCCTCGGCACGCGCGCGGAGAAAGATTGGTACGAGCGCGAGCGCAAGCGCGAAGAGGCCGAGGTGGCGAAGATTCCGCACCTCGAGCGCGAAGAGCTGCGCGACATCTACATCAAGAAGGGGCTCGAGGGCGACGTGCTCGAGCGCGTGCTCGACGCGTTCACCGCCAACGAGCGGCGCTGGGTCGACATCATGATGGCCGAGGAGCTCGGCCTGTCGCCCGTCGAGGGCTCGGCGTGGTCGGCGGGCCTGGTGGTCGGCTCGTCGTACGTGCTGGCGGCGGCGGTGCCGCTTCTGCCCTACTTCTTCTTCGCCGGGATGCGCGCGCTCTTGTTGTCGATGGCCATCACGGCGGTGGCGCTCTATTCGGTAGGGTTCATCAAGGCGCGGCTGACGCAGCGACCGGAGCTGCGCGCGGGGATCGAGACGATGATGGCGGGCCTGGTGGGAACGGCGATCTGCTGGGGAATCGGACGCGCCGTGGCGCACGTGGTCGGCGGAGCGACGCCATGATCGGCGCTGCCGTGCGGCACGCGCTCGTGACCGGCGCGTCGTCGGGGATCGGCCGCGGGCTGGCGCTCGCCCTGGCCGCGCGCGGCGCGCACGTGACCGTCGCGGCGCGGCGGCGCGAGCGGCTCGACGAGCTGGTGCGCGAGATCGGCGCCGCCGGCGGCAGCGCCGAGGCGATGGTGCTCGACGTCAGCGACGGCGACGCGACCCACGACGCCGTGACGGCCGCCGACGGCAAGCGGCCGATCGATTGTCTCGTGGCCAACGCCGGAATTGGCGGCATCACGCCGGGCAAGAAGCTCGACTGGTCGCGCGTCAAGGCGATCCTCGAGACCAACCTCGTCGGCGCCGCCGCCGCGATGGCGGCCGTCGTGCCCGGCATGGTCGCGCGCGGCGACGGGCGCATCGTCGCCGTCGCCAGCGTCGCCGGATTTCGCGGGCTGCCGCGCTTCGCCGCCTACTCGGCGTCGAAGGCCGGGCTCATCACGCTGTGCGAGAGCCTGCGCATCGATCTGCACGGCACCGGTGTCTCGGTGACGACGGTGTGCCCGGGCTACGTGCAGACCGATCTCTTGACGCCGGGCAAGTCGCATCCGTTCGTGGTCAGCGTCGACGACGCGGTGGCCACGATCCTGCGCGCCGCCGACGCGCGCGAATCGGTGTGCACCTTCCCGGCGCCCATCGTCGTCGGCATGCGCGCCGCGCAGCTTCTGCCGCGGCCGCTGTACGAGTTCGTCGCGACCCGCGCGAAGGTCAAATACTAAGGAGAGCGCATGGCCATCAAGCTCGATCTCGTGGGCAAGAAGTCGGACCCGATCCCGTTCGCCTACACGTGGAAGGACACGGTGCTCTACGCGCTCGGCGTGGGCGCCAAGGTCGACGAGCTCGACTACGTCTACGAAGGGCGCGGGCCGAAGGTGCTGCCGACGTTCGCGGTGGTGCCGTCGTTCACGTCGATGATCACGGTCGCCGGCGATCTCGGCGCCAATCCGATGATGATCCTGCACGGCGAGCAGAAGATCATCCTGCACCGCCCGATCCCGGCGAACGCCAAGCTGTCGACGGTCTCCGAGGTCAAGGGCATCTACGACAAGGGCAAGGGCGCGCTCGTGGTCGTCGAGGCCAGGACCAGCGACGAAAAGGGCGAAGGCGTGTTCGACAACGTCTTTTCGATCTTCGTGCGCGGCGAGGGCGGCTTCGGCGGCGAGCGCGGCCCCGAGGCGGTCAAGGCCGATCCGCCCGCGGGCGCGGCGCCCGACTTCGAGGTGGTCGAGGCGACCTCGCGCGAGCAGGCGCTCCTCTACCGCCTGTCAGGGGACGTGAATCCGTTGCACGCCGATCCCAACATGGCGAAGTTCGGCGGCTTCGATCGGCCCATCCTGCACGGGCTGTGCACCTACGGCTTCGCCGGGCGCGCGATCCTGAAGGGCGCGTGCGGCGGCGATCCCACCAAGCTGCGCTCGTTCGGCGCGCGCTTCGCCGGGGTCGTCTTCCCCGGCGACACGCTCACGACGCGCGGCTGGAAGGTCGGCGCCGGCCAGTATGTGGTGACGGTGACGACCCAGGAGGGCAAGACCGTGCTCTCCAACGCGATCGCCGAAGTAGCCTAGCCCGCTCCGCTCCTCTACACTTCCATCGATGGATCTGCGACGGGAGCTCGATACCGCCGTCGCGCTGGCGCGGCGCGCCGGCGAAGGCATCCGCGCGCTGCACGGCGCGGGCATCGCGGTCGATCTGAAGCACGACGACTCGCCGGTCACCGAGGCCGATCGCCGGGCGAACGCCCTCATCGTCGGCGAGCTCGGCGCCGCCTTCCCGGGCGACGCCATCTTGAGCGAGGAGCTGCCCGACGACGGCTCGCGCATCGGGCGCCCGCGCGTGTGGATGGTCGACCCGCTCGACGGCACCAAGGACTTCATCCGCGGGCGCGACGGCTTCAGCGTAATGATCGGTCTCCTCGACGGCGCGACGCCGGCGCTCGGCGTGGTCTATCAGCCGATGACCGACAAGCTCTACTACGCGACGCGCGGCGGCGGCGCCTTTTTGGTGCGCGGCGGCGGCGCGGCCGAGCGAATTCACGTCAGCGACGTGCGCGTGGCGTCCCAGATTCGCATGGTCGCGTCGAAGTCGCATCGCTCGGAGACGATCGATCGCGTGCGCGCGGAGCTCGGCATCTCCGACGAGCTCAACGTCGGATCGGTGGGGCTCAAGCTCGGCCTCATCGCCGAGGGGTTGCGCGATCTGTACGTGAACCCGGCGGGACATTCCAAGCTGTGGGACGCGTGCGGGCCGGAGGCGATCCTCGTCGAGGCCGGCGGGCGCCTCACCGACGTGCGCGGCGAGCCGCTCGACTATCGCGGGCGCGAGCTCGGCAACACGCGCGGCCTCATCGCCTCGAACGGCGTGCTCCACGACGAGGTGGTGGCGCGCCTCTCTGCGCTGTTTCCCGGAGGCGCCGCGCGTGGGTGACGGAAGTTGATCGACGATCCGTCGCTGCTCGTGCTCCTCGACGACGCACCGGCCGCGATCTCGGTGCAACGCGGTCCGGAGCTGCGCTGGGAAATGGCGAACGCCGCCTATCGCGCGCTCCTCGGCGGAGTGCAGCTGGTGGGACGGACGATGGCGGAGACGCTGCCCGACTGGTCGCAGATGCGGCGCATCGTCGAGGGCGTGATGCGCGACGGTAGGCCGTTCGCGGCGCACGAGCATCGCTTCCTCGTCGATCCGCGCGGCACCGGCGCGCTCGAGGAGGCGTACTTCAACCTCGTGTGCCAGCCGCTGCGCCACGACGGCGCGGTCACCGGCGTGCTCACCTTCGCCGTCGACGTCACGCGCGAGGTCGAGGCGCGCCGGCGCCTGGAGTCGACGGCGGCCGAGCTGCGCCGCGCCGTCGAGGCGCGCGACGAGTTCCTGTCGGTGGCGTCGCACGAGCTGAAGACGCCGCTGACGGCGCTGCGCCTGCAGGTGCAGTCGCTGGTGCGCTCGGTGGTGCGCACGCCCGAGGCGCAGTATTCGCCGCAGCAGCTGCGCGCGCGCTTCGACGCGGCCGAGCGGCAGGTGACGCGGCTGGTGCAGCTCATCGACGCGCTGCTCGACGTGTCGCGGCTGCAAGAAGGTCCGCTGCCGCTCGACGTCGCGGACGTGGATCTGGCGCTGCTCGTCTCCGACGTGGTCGAGCGCTCGCGCGCGACGGCGCAGGCGAGCGGCTCGACGCTGACGCTGGAGCCGCCGCCTTCCCTGCGCGGCCGCTTCGACGCCTCTCGCATCGATCAGATCCTGACCAACCTCTTGTCGAACGCGGTCAAATACGGGCGCGGCAAGCCGATCGCCGTGCGCCTCGCGATCGAAGAAGACAATGGCGCGACGCGCGCCGCGATCAGCGTCACCGACGAGGGCATCGGTGTGGCGCCGGCCGATCACGGGCGCATCTTCGAGCGCTTCGAGCGCGCGGTGTCGCGCACGCACTACGCGGGCATGGGGTTGGGGCTGTGGATCTCGCGGCAGATCTCGGAGGCGATCGGCGGCCGGCTCACCGTCGAGAGCGACGTCGGCAAAGGCGCGCGCTTCACCCTGTATCTTCCGCTGTAGCGTAAGATGAGCGCATGCTCAGGACTGCGCGAACCGCCTTGACCGCTGCGTTCGTCGTCGCCGTGTCGCTCGTGCCGCTGCGCGCGCGGGCGCAGGCGGCCGTCTACCCCGTCGGCAGCGGGCGCCCGACGGCGGCCGAGGCGCGCAAGGAGATGGGCATCCCGTCGACCGACGAAGTGCGCGGCCAGATCGACAACATCGGCTACGCGTCGAAGCCCGAGGCGATGGCCAAGGTCTGGTCGCTGGCCGCGATGCCGCCGGCGCCGCTGTCGCTCGGGAACCTGCCTGCCCCCGGCGTCGTCGGACTCATCGGGCCTCATGACGACTATGTGTACGCGGCGCGGGTCGACCGCCGGATCTATCCGCTCGTGACGGCGAAGACGGTCATCGTGGTCGGCGTGTTTCATCGCTACCGGCGCTTCGGCGCGCACGATCAGATGATCTTCGACGGCTACAAGCGTTGGCGCTCGCCCGACGGCGACATCACGGTCTCGGCGCTGCGCGACGAGCTCGTCGCGGCGCTGCCCAAGGACGAAGCCGTGAAGGACTCGGTGGCGCACGACAGCGAGCACAGCATCGAGGCGATCGCCTACTTCTTGAAGCACGCACGGCCCGACGTCGAGATCGTGCCGATCCTGATCCCGGCGGCGTCGTTTCCGCGCCTGACGTCGATGGCGGCGCACCTCGGCGGCGCGCTCGCCGCGGCCATGAAGAAGCACAAGCTCGTGCTCGGGCGTGACGTCGCCGTCGTCATCTCCACCGACGGCACGCACTACGGCGACGACTTCAAGTACGTGCCCTTCGGCGAAGGCGGCCTCGCGGCGTTCGGCAAGGCGATGGCGCAGGATCGCAAGCTCGTCGAGGACACGCTCGCCGGCGCGCTCTCGCTCGACAAGGCCAAGCAGTTCTTCGCCGCGGTGGTCAACCCCGACAAGCCCGACGACTACCGCATGCCGTGGTGCGGCCGCTTCTCGGTGCCGTTCGGCCTCATGTTCCTCGCCGACGTGGCGCAGAAGCTCGGGATGCCGGCGCCGCGCGGGCTGCCGCTCGTGCTCGGCGTCAGCGTCGACACGCCGCAGCTCAAGGTCGGCGAGGGCGTGGGACCGACGGCGCCGGCGAACCTGTACCACTTCGTCACGCAGCCGGGCGTGGCCTTCGTGACCGGACGCCCTTGAGGAAGTGCCCGAAGCACGCCCTGCTCGTCTTCGCGCTCGTCGCGGGCGGCTGTCGCGACCTCAGCGTCATGGAGGTCGTCAGCGATCTCGGCACCGGCGCGGGCAGCGGCGTCATCACGCTCGGCGAGCGCGCGATCATGCCGTCGGGCTGGATCACCGACGCGAGCGCCGTCTTCCAGCGGGAAGCGCCGCAGCCGATGTATCCGTGCTCGACGCAGACGCTGGCCGGCGGCTGCACCGCGACGACGTGCACGCAGATCCTCGATCTCGGGACGACGCCTGTGGTGATTCCGGTGAACGCGGGCGTCATCAGCGTCACCGGCGGCGCGTCGGCGCTGTCGTTCTCGCCGAGCCCCGACGACAACACCTACAGCCCGTCGGGCAGCCCGATGAACCTGTGGGCGGGCGGCGAGATGCTGACGGCGTCGTCGATGGGCGGGGTTGGCGCGCCGCCGTTCGCCGTGGCGCTGACGGCGCCGGCCGCGGTGACCATCACGGCGCCGACGGGGGCGGTGACGCTGACGAGCGGACAGGACCTCGTGCTCTCGACGACGGCGACCGATCCCATCCGCGTCGGCTACGAGTACGTCGACCCCGCGGCGATGCCGACGACCACGCTCGATGTCGCCTGCGCGCTGACGGCGTCCAACGGCAAGCTCACCTTCCCGGCGGCGGCGCTGGCCGAAGTGCCGGCGGGCAAGCACCTGACGATCGCGGCCACGACGACGGCGACGGCCACGACCACCGTCGGCATGTGGACGATCGCCATGACGGCGACGGCGAACGCCGCGTTCCCGGGCGGGAACAACGGCGTGTCCGTGACCGTGCAGTAGCGACGTGCGAGCGAGCGGACCGCGCGGCTAGCGGCCGGCGACCATCATCTTCGAGACGCGGAAGGTCGGGCACGCCGTCGAGCTGCGCAGGTCGAGATCGTCGCCGACCGCGTCGACGCTGCACCACAGGTCGTTGAAGTTGGCGCCGATGGTGACCTCGCTGACCGGCCGTCCGAGCTTGCCGTTCTCGATGAGGAAGCCGCCCGCGCCGCGCGAGAAGTCGCCGGTGACCGCGTTGAAGCCGAAGCCCATCATCTCGGTCACGTAGAGCCCGCGCGTGATGCCCGACAGGATCGCCTCGGGCTTCGTCGTCCCCTTCTGCAGGATGAAGTTCGACGTGGTCACGTGCGGCGCCCCGCCGACGCCGCGCCCGGCGCAGCCGTTCGATTTGCGCCCGAGCTTGCGTGCCGAGTAGACGTCGAAGAGGTAGGTCTGCAGCGTGCCGCCGTCGACGACCACGTTCTTGCGCGACGGCAGGCCGTCGCCGTCGTAGGGGCGCGAGCCGGGGCCGCGCGCGATCAGCGGATCGTCGACGATGGTGACGAGCGGGGAGGCGACCTTGGTGCCCTCGCGATCGAGCAGGTAGCTCGACTTGCGATAGATGGCGCCGCCCGAGATGACGCTGAAGAGCGCGCGTAACAGCGCCCGGCCCGCCTCCGGATCGAACACCACCGGCATCTCGCCGGTGTCGATCTTCTCCGAGCCGAGCTTGGCCACCGTGCGCCGCGCCGCCTCGCGTCCGACCGACTCGGGATCCTGCAGCCGCGACAAGAAGCGATCGGCCGTCCACCAGAAGCCGTTGCGCTTCTTGCCGTCGGCGTCGTCGCAGATGGGCTCGACCACGAGCGACTGATAGGTGCCGCGATAGCCGCCCCCAAAGCCGTCGGAGTTGGCGAACGCGCTGGCGCCGACGACGCGCGAATAGGTGGCGCCCTCGGAGTTGGTGACCTTCGGCGAAAAGCCGCGCGCCGCCGCCTCGCCCGTCTTGCAGCGATCGAGCGCGCCCTTGGCGTCGACCGACACCGCCGCGTCGTCCCACAGCTCCAGATCGGGCTGCTCCGTCGCCAGCTCGGCGCGCGCCGGCAGCTCGTTGAGCTCGTCGGGCTCGGCGAGCTTGGCCAGCTCCACCGACTCGGCGACGAAGCGATCGAGCGCCGCGTCCGACAGATCCGACGTATAGGTCAGCGCCGCGCGCCGATCGCGGAACACGCGCAGCCCGAGCGCGCGCGAGGCCGCCTCCTGCACCAGCTCCGGCTCGCCGAGGCGAATCTTCACCGACAGCTCGGCGCCGCCCTGCACCAGCGCCTCGGCGGCGTCGGCCCCGTGCTTGCGCGCCAGGCGGCACGCCTCCTCGGCGATGCGCTTGAGCTTGTCGACGGCGTAGGTGCTCATGCCTTGGTCCCTCCGACAGTGATCGCTGCGATCTTGACGGTCGGCGTGCCGACGCCGACGGGCACCGACTGCCCGTCCTTGCCACAGGTCCAGATGCCGTCGGAGAGCTGGAAGTCCTTGCCGAGCATGGTCACCTTGGTAAGCACGTCGGGCCCGTTGCCGATCAGGTTCACACCCTTGAGCGGCGCCCCGAGCTTGCCGTCCTCGATGAGGTACGACTCGGTCAGCGAGAACACGAAGTCCCCGTTCGAGATGTTGACCTGCCCGCCCGAGAAGCGCTTGGCGTAGACGCCGCGCTTGACCGAACGGATGATCTCCTCGGGATCGTGTGGTCCAGCCAGTAGCGCGGTGTTCGTCATGCGCGGCAAGGGATTGTGGCGGAAGCTTTGACGACGTCCGTTGCCGGAAGGTTCCACGCCGAAGTGCTTGCACGACAGCTTGTCCTGCATGTACGCGCGCAGGATGCCGTTCTCGATGAGCACGTTCTTTCGCCCCGGGTTGCCCTCGTCGTCGACGTTGATGGCGCCCCGATCGTGCGTGATCGTTCCGTCGTCGACGACCGTGCACAATTCCGACGCCACGCGCTTGCCGAGCTGGCCCGAGTAGTTCGAGGTCTGCTTGCGGTTGAAGTCGGCCTCGAGGCCGTGGCCGATCGCCTCGTGCAGCAGGATGCCCGAGTCGCCGGCGCCGAGCACGACCTCCATCGAGCCGGCCGGCGCGTCGACGGCGTCGAGCATCGCGACGGCCACGCGCGCGGCCTCGGTGCCGTGCGACTCCGGCGGATGCGTCGTGAAGTACTCCATGCCGAAGCGCCCGCCGCCGCCGCCCGAGCCGCCCTGACGCTTGCCTTTGTCCTCGGCGATGGCGTGCACGCCGTAGCGCATGAGCGGTTGGCGATCGCGCACGAGCTTGCCGTCGGAGGTGACGATCAGGATCTCCTTCAGCTCCTCGGCGAACGAGGCCGACACCTTGACGATGCGCGGGTCGTACGCGCGCGCCGCGCGATCGCCGCGCCGCAGCAGCTCGAGCTTCTCCGGCGCCAGCGTCTCCAGCGTCGGCACCGACACCGGATAGAAGCTCGGGATGGTCAGCGCGCGGATGTCGACCGGCGCGTGCGACTGGCCCGACTGCGCGATCTGCGCCGCGGTGCGCGCCGCCTCGGCCATCGCCTCCCAGGTCAGATCCTCGCAGTACGCGTAGCCGGTGGCGTCGCCCTTGGTGACGCGTACGCCGAGCCCGAGCGTGATGCCGCGCCCGACCGCTTTGACGCGCTCGTCCTCGTAGACGTAGTCGGCGCCGGCGCGGTACTCGAAGAACAAGTCGGCGTAGTCGCCGCCGGCGGCGAGCGACAGCTCGAGCAGGCGTCGCGCGAGCGCGGCGTCGATCTCGGTCGCGCCGCCCGGTGAAAACGGTGCCTGAAGCTGGCCTGCACCCATGGTCCCCTCTCCTTGCTGCGTGGCTCTACTTACGTGGCGTGAGGCCCGGCGACGTCAGCATGCCGCCGTGCGCGCGAATGGTTCTTTCGATCTCCTGCCGCTTGGCATCGTCGAGATTGAGGAGCTGCACGCCGGTGCTCCAGGTCTTGCCGACCTTGGTGGTGTGCTTCACCCGCGCCTCGAGGAGCAGATCGTTGCCCTTGGGCGGCGTGATCTTGATGGTGAGCGTGGCGCCCGGCTGCGGTTCCTCGGCGAGCTCGAGGTTCATGCCGCCTTTGGAGATGTTGATGGTGTAGATGAGCGCGAAGACGTTCCAGGAGGTGAACTTCACCTCCGTCGGCAGCCGCACGGTGTGGCGCGGATCTTTGCGGCGCTCCTCGCTCATCACATTAATGTAGCGCCTCGGCGCGGCGGTTCCAGCGGGACTCAGCTCTTGTTCTCGCGGCCGTCGATGGCGGCGAGCGTCTCCTGGATGGCGCGCGCGGCCTCGGCGATCTCGGCCTCCCCGCCGCCGAGCCACAGGCGGCCGACGGCGCCGAAGGTGATGACCTCCAGCAGCTTGACGGGCGCCGCCTTCTCGGCCTCGTTGGCGGCGATGGCCGCGTAGGCAGCCGGATGGACCTCGAGGGTGTAGAGCGTCTGTCCCTCGGTGATCATGTCGCCGTGGCGCATGCGATCGATGAGCGCGGCGTGGTGGCCGTCGATGCCGGTGATCGTCTGCTCCGAGAGGATGCGCGGGCGCAGGCGATCTTTTTCGCCGACGCCGAGGCGCTCGAGCATGGCGTGGCCGGCGTGGCGCACGTCGCCCTGATCGTAGCTGTGGACCTCGAGCAGGCCATAGGCGCGCTCGACGATCTGCATGCCGGGGATGACGCGCGTCTGCTTGAGCGCGGCGTCGGTGATCGTGTTGATGGCGATGCCCGGTGCGATCTCGATGAACAGCGCGGCCTGGTTCTCGAGCGGCAGAAAGCCCGAGGCCACCGTCTGCAGGAACGCGGCGAGCTGCGGCTGCAGCACGTCGATGAAGGTGAAGGTCCGTAGCTCCATTGGGGGTGGACCTTAACACAAATCAGCGACGGCGGCGGTTCTGCTCCCGTCCCGGCGCGCGCTTGCGCACCTTCTGGAACGTGTTCTTGCTGCCGCCGGCGGCGCGGCGCAGCTTCTCGATCTCTTCGCGCGTCAGCTCGCGCGTGGTGCCGACGCGCAGGTCGTCGAGCGCGAGCCCGCCGTAGCCGACGCGCGTGAGCTTGAGGACGTTGAAGCCGAGCGCCTCGGCGGTGCGATGGATCTGCCGGTTCTTGCCCTCGTGGATGCTCACCTCGAGCCACGTGTTCTTGCCCGTCGACTCGAGCACGTTCACCTCGGCCGGCGCAGTGTGCGCGCCGTCGTCGAGGGTGACGCCCTTTTGCCACGAGACGACCGTGGCCTGCGGGACCAGGCCCTGCAGCTTGACGTGGTACGTTTTCCGTACCTCGTGCTTGGGGTGCATGAGCGCGTGCGCGAGGTCGCCGTCGTTGGTGCAGACGAGGAGGCCCTCGGTGTTGAAGTCGAGCCGCCCGACGGGGAACACGCGCGCGCCGACGCGGGTGAGAAAGCTGCGCACCGTCGGACGGCCCTCGGGGTCGTGCATCGTGGTGACGTAGCCGCGGGGCTTGTTGAGCATGAGGTAGACCGGACGCTCGACGAGGAGGCGCTTGCCGCCGAGCAGGATCTTGTCGGCGTCGGGATCGACCTTGCTGCCGAGCTCGGTCACCACGCGCCCGTTGACCTTGACGCGCCCGGCGACGATGAGCTCCTCGGCCTTGCGGCGCGAGGCGACACCGGCCTGCGCCAGGAAACGCTGAAGTCGCATCTCGGGCATTGTCAGTGCTCCGACCGCGGCATGTCGCTCCGCCGCGCCGATTCTGCTGCGCACATGGCTTTGTTGCTCCTCTAGGTCGCTTCGGATTCGCCGGACGAGGCGTCGTCCTCGTTCGCGTCGGCGTCGAGCCCATCATCGAGCCCTTCGGGACGCGGCTTCTTGTTCGTCGTCTCGGAGCGATCGAACTCGTCAGCGACGTCCTCGACGTGCGGCGTGGGGATGGTGTTGGCGTGGATGCGGGTCGGCTCGCCGGGGACGGCTTCGAACTCGCGCGTCGGCTCGTGCTCGAAGTCCTGGTCGCGCGTGGCCGCTTCGCCGGCTTCGGCGTCGGCCTCGGCGGCGGCGCCCGGCTGATCCTGATCGGTGGAGACGCCGGCGGTGCGGATGAGCCGATCGATCTCCTCGAGCTCGCGCTCGTCCTCGACGGGCGTGGCGATCTCGAGCCGCGTCAGCGGCGGCGGCCCGGCCTCGGCGGGCGCGGCGCCCCCCTCGCCTTCCTTCTCGATCGAGCCCTCGGGCGCGACGCCCTCGAGCGCGGCGACCTGCGCCAGGTGCTCCTCGGAGAGCTCGTGGAACTCGCGCAGCGTCGGCAGGTCCTTCAAGTCGCGCAGGTTGAAGAACTCGAGGAACTCCTTGGTGGTGCCGTAGAGGATCGGACGCCCCGGCTCTTCCTTCTTGCCGACGATGCGGATGAGCGAGCGATCGAGCAGCGTCTTCAAGGTGCCGCCCGAGTCGACGCCGCGGATCTCGTCGATCTCGGGGCGCGTGACCGGCTGGCGGTAGGAGCAGATGGCGAGCGTCTCGATCTGCGCGCGCGACAGGCGCACCGGCTTCGAGGCCAGGAGCTTCTGCACCCAGGTCGCGTTCTCGGGGTTGGTGCGAAACTGGTACCCGCCGGCGACCTGGTGCAACTGGAAGCCGCGGCTCTCGCAGGCGACCTCGACGGCGGCGACGGCGGCGCGCACGCGGGCGAGCTCGGTCTCGCCGAGGAGGTCGCCGAGGTTCTTGAGCGTGAGCGGCTTGTCGGCGGCAAAGAGCAGGCTCTCGACGATCGACTGCATGCGCGGCGAGGCGGCGTCGGCGGAGCCGGGATCGGGCGGCTGCTCCTCGGGGGAGTCCTCGGTGGCCTCGGGCGGCACCGGCTCGTCGTGCCCATCACCGAGGGGCGCGGCGTCGAGATCGTCCGGCGGCGAGCCGCCTTCGCCGATCGCGATGATGCGCGCCTTCGTCTTCTCCTCGTCGATCGGATCGTGGCCGTCGGAATCGTGGCCGTCGGCCTCGTCGCCGGCGTCGGCCTCGTCGGCGGCGTCGGCCATGGCTTCGGCTTCCGTTTCGCCGTTCGCTTCGCCGGCGCTGGCTTCCGCCTTCGCCTCGCCGGCGCTGGCTTCCGCTTTCTCCTCGCCGGCGCTGGCGTTCGCTTCGTCGGCCTTCGCCTCTTCTGCCTTGGGCTCGTCGGTGGCGGCCTCGTCGGCCTTCGCCTCCTCGCCCTCCGGCGGGCGCTTCTTCTTGCTCATTCTTTGTATTCCTCGGGTCGGTCGCGCAGCGCCTCGGCCTGCACCTTCAGATCGGCGCCCGCTTTGGTGATGTAGATCGGGCTTTGGACGTCGGCCTGGGTGAGCCGCACCATTTTGAGGCGCGTCATCTCCAGGATCGCGAGGAACGTCACCACCACTTGCCCCTTGACCGCCATCGCCGCCCGCAGCCCGCCCTCCTCGACGAATGCGAAACAGCTCTCGAACGAGAACGACCCGTCGCGCTCCAACCGATCGGCGAGCTCGTTGATCTTGTCGGTGATCGAGATGCGGTCGGTGATGACGTCGTGCGTGAACGTCACCTTGGCGCGCGAGAGCACGCGCTCGAGCGACTCGATGAGGCGGAACACCGGCACCTCGGCCAGCGGCGCGCCGCCCGGCAGCGCGTGCAGGCCGGCCACGTCCTCGGCGCTGGCGCCGCGCGGCCAGACGTTGCGGCCGGTGACCGGCCGGCCGGCGAGCTTGTCGCCGGCGTCCTTGAACTTCTGATACTCGAGGAGGCGCCGGATCAGCTCCTGGCGCGGATCGAGCTCGTCGGCATCCTCCTCGGCGGCGAGCGCGGCGTCCTCGACGGGATCGGGCGGCACCAGCTCGCGCGACTTCAGATGCGCCAGCGTCGCGGCCATGAGCAGGTACTCGCCGGCGACGTCGAGGTCGAGCGAGCGCATCACGTCGAGCATCTGCAGATAGCGATCGGTGATGAACGCGATCGGGATGTCGAGGATGTCGAGCTCGTGCTTCTTGACGAGGTGGAGGAGCAGATCGAGCGGCCCTTCGAACTCGGGCAGCTCCACCTTGTAATCGAGCTGGGCCTCCGGCTGCGACTCGGTCTCGTCGCTCATCCGCGCGCCCAGGCGATCAGGTGCTGCGTCCAGAAATCCTCGATGATGAAGGCCGGCCACATCAGCTTCCACAGAAGGCCGGTAAACAGCAAGCCGAGCAGGATGATGAAGCCGTAGCGGTTGAGCCCGTCGAGCAGATGATCCATCCGCCGCGGCACTAGGCGCGCGAGGATGGCGCCACCGTCGAGCGGCGGAATCGGCAACAAGTTGAACAGGCAGAGCCCGATGTTCATCTGGATGACGCCGAGGACGCCGAGCGCCAGGTTGTCGTGGCCGGGAAAGCGCAGCAGCAAGACGAACACACCCGACAGCAGCAGCCCGAACAGGATGTTCATCATCGGGCCGGCGATGGCGACCAGCGCGTGCGCGGTGCGGATCGAGATCTTGCGCGTGATGTCGCGCGGCGAGAGCGAGATCTGCACCGGCTTGCCCCAGCCGAGGATGTATTGGCCGATCGCCGGCCCGGAGAAGACGGCGACGATCGGAAGGAGCAGCGTGCCGACCGGATCGATGTGCGCGAGCGGGTTGAGCGTGACGCGGCCTTGCGAGCGCGGCAGGCGATCGCCGAGCTTGTCCGCCACGAAGGCGTGACCGAACTCGTGGACGCAGATGCTGAGGATCAGCGCCACGAGATAGATCAATCCGTCCCGCAGCTTCTCGGGAGTCATCGAGGGGAAATTATAGGGGCAAAACTACGCCCGCGGGTGATGCTTTTTGACGACTTGCGCCAACCGTTCGCGCGAAACATGGGTGTAGATCTGCGTCGTCCCGATGTCGGCGTGGCCGAGCATGGCCTGCACGGCGCGCAGATCGGCTCCCCGCTCGACCAGGTGCGTGGCAAAGGAGTGGCGGAGCTTGTGCGGGGACAGACGCTTGCGGATGCCGGCGGCGCGCGCGTAGGCGGCGCAGAGCTTCCAGAAGCCCTGGCGGGTCATGGGCCGCCCGCGGTGCGTGACGAACAGCGCCGCCGACTGGCGCGCCCCGATCAGCGACGGGCGGGCGCTCGCCAGGTACTCGACGATGCGATCGTGCGCCCGCTGCCCGAGCGGCACGAGGCGCTGCTTTTTGCCCTTGCCCACGGTCGACAGGAAGCGCTCGGGCAGGTTCACGTCGATCTGACGCAAGCTGACGAGCTCCGAGACGCGCAGGCCGGTGGCGTAGAGGGTCTCGAGCATGGCCGCGTCCCGTAGACCGCGTGGGTTGTCGATGCGTGGTTGTGACAATAAGTCCTCCACCTCCCTTAGCGTCAAAGTGACGGGAAGTGGCCGGCCGATGCGCGGCAGCTCGAGGTCGGCGGTTGGATCGCACGCGATGTGCCGCTCGGCGCGCAGGTAGCGGAAGAGCTGGCGCAGGGCGACGAGGTTGCGCGCCTGCGAGCGCGCCGCGAGCTTGGCGCGCGACAGCTCGACGAGGTACTTGAGGAGGTGGCGCGCCTCGACGGCATCGGCGTCGTCGACGCCCTCGGCGGCGGCGAAGCGGCGGAACTTGGCGAGGTCGCGGCCGTAGGCGTCGACGCTGTTGCGGCTCAGGCCGCGCTCGACCTTCACGTGATCGAGAAAGAGGTCAATCCCCGTATCCAGCGAGAGCCCCACGGCTCGACGGTAACGCGATGGGTCCTTCCCTGCAAAAGATCAACAGGGAGATCAAGAGATCAGGAGATCAGGAATTTGGACACTCGGATCCGAGGATCAACTTTCTAGATCTCTCTGAGCTCTTTGATCTCCCTGTGAATCTTTCCTAGGGCGCCGGGGGCGCAGCCACGAGCTCCGGATGGAACGCGATCGGCTCTTCGGCGGGGCGCGGGGGCCAGCCCCACGAGACGAGCGCGATGCCGGTGGCCAGCGCCGCGCCGCCGACGGTGCCGAAGCCGATGGCGATGCCGCGGGCGACGTCGCCGTCGTGGGTGTTCTGGCCGATCGACTCGACGCCGAAGATGAGGCTGACCACCACGAGCGGCACGCCGACGGTGAAGAGCGCGACGCCGGTGCGGAAGCGCTTGGGCCGCGTGACGCGCCGGCCGAGGTAGACGGCGCCGTCGTCGCGCACGCCGATCTCGTGCAGCTCCGCCGGCCGCACCGCCACGATGGCGGCGTCGGTGTCGCGCCGCGCCGCCACGAACCCTGCCGGCGACCGCCGCGCGTCGCGCCACATGACGTAGTGCGGCCCGCACGCCGT
>DATNAQ010000092.1:0-72928 GCA_035607415.1 Polyangia bacterium | reverse complement strand
ATCGTACGACACCAGCGTCATGTTCCACGTTCCAGAACCGGACAGCGGACGACGGGCTACTGGCCCTTGAAGAAGAACTCGTTTCCTGTCGAGACGGGGTTACACGTCCCGTCGGAGATGAGTTGTGTAACCCTCGCGGGGTTTCGTCGGAGAACACGAAAACAGGAGCGCGGCCGCCGTCGGGGGTGAGCCAAGCATCCCTCACCGACCACACCGGTATCGCACTTACCGCGTGAGATGCGACATCGCGCCGCACCTCCGAGGTGCTCATTCCAATCGCGTGATAGACTTGGCTGGTGAACTGGCACTGGCTGCTTTGCGGTGCGCTGCTCGCCGGCTGCACCGTCGATAATCCGGACGCGTTACTCGACCAGGGCGTCGAGCTGGACCAGAGCGCAGCCCTCGACGATCTCGCAATCGATCAATCGGTCGATCTCGGTGCGCCCGGCCAGTGCGTGCCGGACGGCGGCAGCGCCCAGTTCCCCGGAGTGTGCGTGGCCGGCGGCTGGTGCTTCGAGCTGCCACTCCCGCAAGGTTATCCGCTAACCGCGGTCTGGGCCGGTTCGCCGTGCGATGTCTGGGCATCGGGCAACTCGATCATGCTCCACTTCGACGGCGCGCATTGGACCGCCCCGACGCAGCCGCCCGGGCCCGTTGCGTCTCTTTGGGGTACGAGCAGCGAGGACCTCTGGGCCGTCGGCGCTGAGGGCGTCTACCACTGGGATGGCTCGAGCTGGCAAACCGCAACGACACCGACCGCTCCCGCCGTCTTCGTCAATGGTTCGAGCACGAACAACGTCTGGGTTGGCACCCAAAACGATCTGCTTCACTGGGACGGCGCCACGTGGCAATCGATTCCACATTCGTTCAATGGGGCATCGTTAATCTGGAGCTTCGGCGCCCAAGACACTTGGGTTACAGAAGGCTCGATGTTGCACCATTGGGACGGGACGAGCTGGCAAGACACAATCGTTTCGTCTTCGGCGTACCAGGTCTCAGTGACGGGCTTGTGGGGATCCGCCTCCAATGACGTGTGGGCCGCAGACGCCTTGCTTCTCATACCATGCTCGGAAATTTGCGATTATCAGTTTGAGCTGCGGCACTACGACGGATCCACTTGGACGATTCTACAATCCGCGCGGAGGCTCGGGATTTTGTGGGGCACTGGGAGCAACGACATCTGGACGGGCTCTGGCATGCATTGGAACGGCATGCAATTGGAGCAGGTCTCGAGCGACTGGCGTCCGAACGCGCGCGCGCTGGCCGGCACCAGTCCGATGGACATCTGGGCCGTGAACGGCACGGCCGCGCCGCTTCACTGGAACGGAAGCGCATCGACTCCGGGATCGAGCCCAAACGTAGGATCCATCTCCGGGCTTTGGGTCGGCCCGACGGGCGATGCGTGGGCGATCACGAGCCAGGGCGGCGTGCTCCGTCGTACGTCGGCGGGATGGGTTTCTGTGACCGCCGGAGGCAGTGGTCCCATCTGGGGCACCAGCTCGAAGGACCTGTGGTGGGCTAACGGTTTGAACGGCATGAAGCATTGGGACGGTGCAACCAGCTCGTCCTTCCCCATCCCCATGCCGGAGCCGGTAGTCATCACAGGAATTTGGGGAAGCGGATCTGCTCCCAGCGACGGGGGCGTTGACGCGGCCACCGACGTGTGGGCGGTCGCGGCCGCAGAGTCGCCGTCGTCGAGCATCTACATCTTTCACTGGGATGGGAGCAGTTGGACGCGCTCGTCGACACCGGACGCGTTAACCGCGTCCGGCTACCTGCGCTGCGTTCACGGGTCCGGCCCGAACGACGTTTGGGCTGGTGGCGACGACTCGGCGCTCCTGCACTGGAACGGTTCGAGTTGGACGCAGGTCGCTACGCCGACCTCCGGCGCTCGATGGCATGGAATCTGGGTCAATGGACCAAGCGACGCCTGGGCAGCCAGCGATGTGGGCCTTTTTCACTGGGACGGCCAGGCGTGGTCGAGCACGCGCCCCAGCAACAATTACCTCGCGGTGTGGGGTCGCGGTGCCAACGACATGTTCGCTGTGATCGATGTGTTCGCGAACTTCACCGACACCGTTATGGCCGAGCACTATGACGGCACCACTTGGACGCCCGTGACGGTGCCACCAATCACGCGCAGCAACGAATTCGGGATTGCTGGATTCGGCGCGTCTGAGATGTGGCTCTGGAACGACTCGGTAATCTTGCATCATCCGTAGCGCGGCATCTCCCGACACGCGGGGAACGTGATCAGGCGCGGGAGATGATGTCGAGCTTCTGCGATCGCCACCGCCCACGCGATGGCATCTCCGACGAGCCAACCATGGGCTACTGGCCCTTGAAGAAGAAGGGGAAGCTGACGTTGCAGATGACGCCGTTGGGCTTGGGGAACTGCCAGTTCTTCACCTGCCGCGACATGCAGCTCTCCGCGCTCGCGTTCCCCAGCGACGAGCTGCCGATCTTGTTGCCCTCGACGCGCCCGTCGAGGTTCACCTTCCAGTCGATCACGACCTTGCCCGCCAGATGCGGGAAGCGCTGCAGCTCCTTCTCGTAGCAGAACTGGATCGCCGCCGCGTGCGACTGCACGACCTTCAGGATCTGCTCCTTCGACAATCCGCCGTCGGAGTTGGGCGTGCCCGTCTGCACCGCGACCTTCATCTCCTTGCCGACGTGCCCCGGCCCGTTGCCGTTGTTGTGCGCGCCATGGCCGCCGCCACCGACGGCGAGCGAGCCGACGCCGAGCAGCTGCCCGCCGCCCTTGCCGCCGCCGCCCGGGCCTTCGCCGCGCGTCGACATGCCTCCGTTGCCGCGGCCGATGACGAGCTCGGTGCCCTTGAGCCCGGCCATCGCCGTCGTCATGGTCGCGTCGGGCGTGTCGGAGAGCAGCGTCTTCAGCGCCACCGACTGCTTGGACGCCTTGACCGCGCCGAGCAGGCCCACGTTCGACACCTTCTTGACGATCTGATCCTTCTCGCCCTTCGGGATCTTCGTCTCGGCGACCTTGGCGTCGTTGTTGCCGATCTTGCCTTCCTTCTCGCGCGCCCGCTTCGACGCGTCTTCCTCGCGCACCTTGCGCGGCGCCGGCTTGGGCGGCTCGGGCTCCTTGGGCGGCTCGAGCAGGATCTTGGCGATCGCCGTCGACGGCGGCGGATCGATGTCGAGCGCGTCGTCGGCCGGCCCGCCGAAGATCCAGCCGATCGCCAGGATCGCGATGTTGACCACCGCGGCGAACGCCAGCGCCTGACCGAAGAAGCGATCGAGCCACCCGCCGGGCGGACCTACGCCGATGCTCGGCGCGACGAACTGGAAGAAGAAGGCGACGTCGCCCGAGTCGTCGAGGCCGACGATGCCCCAGTCGCTCGTCGCCAGCGGCTGCTCGCGATGCTGACCCGCCGGCACGCCGCGCCCGCGGCGCAGGAACTCGTCGACGGCGCAGGCCTCGCGATCGATCGACAGCTTGCCCGACATGCCGTCGGCGAGCGTGAGCACGAAGCCGGTGGCGTCCGCCGACGGGTGGAAGAGCGGGAAGCCGTCGCCGAGCCGCGACGAAGGAACGATGAAGGTGTCGCTCTTCGATGAGCCGACCGTGATCGCCTGCGGCGAGGTGAAGACGCGCTCCTCGAGCGGCTCACCGTGCCATACGAGGACTACACGTAGAGGACGCGATCCGGAGTTCACAGCATCGAAAGCGTATCACATCTCGTCGGTGGAGCGCTTCAATTCGGGGATGAAGCTTCGCTTGTCGGGTGCTGTGGTATCGAACTCGGACTTCATCCGGTTCAGGAAGTAGAGCAGCTGCGGCGTCTTCAATTTGCCGTCGATATCGAGGCCGCCGAAGGTGTACTGCTTCGATTTCTGGCCGGTCTTGGGGTCGACCTGGGTTGGACCCCCGTCGTTTTCGCCGGCTTTGCCGCCGCCGGCTTTCTTCTTCTGCGCCGTCGCAGGCGTCACGAACAACAGCGCGGCGGCGACGACGGTCACGACGACGATCGCCGTATGGGCGAGGCGCTTCACGACGAGCCTCCTGTGTCCTTCGATTGTGCGGGAGGCGGGGCCGTTTTGGCAAGCTCCCGCAGCCGCGCCTCCGCATCCGCGTGGCGCGGGTGGCCCGCCGAGGCCTTCTTCATGTACTCGTCGAAGCGCGCGCGCGCTTTTTGCGGCTGCTTCAAAAAGTCCATCTGCAGGACGCCGAGGTTGTAGAGCGCGTCGGCGGCGCCGGGGCCGTTGGGATCGGCGGCGAGCGCCTTTTCGTACGCCTTCTGCGCGTCGGCGAACTTGCCTTCGCCACGCTCGGCCACGCC
Source organism: Polyangia bacterium (assembly GCA_035607415.1). Taxonomy (GTDB): domain Bacteria; phylum Myxococcota_A; class Polyangia; order Palsa-1104; family Palsa-1104; genus JAQBQH01. The sequence continues at coordinate 68,624 of DATNAQ010000092.1, read as the reverse complement.
GAGCGCGTTCCACGCCTCGACGTCGGTGGGATCGCCGTGCGTGACCGCGTGCAGCTCCTCGGAGGCGCGCGCGTAGTCGCCGCAGTCGAGGTAGACCATGGCCTTGTTGCGCCGCGCGACGGTGAGCGTGGGATCGATGCGGGAGGCCGAGTCGAAGTCGGCGAACGCCTCTTGATCGCGGCGGCGGGCGAGGGCGACGAGGCCGAGGTTGTTGTACACGTCGGCGGCGGCCTTGGACTCTTTGTCGATGTCGAGCGCACGATGGAGCACGAGATCGGCGAGCTCGTGCTGGCCGCGCGCCTCGTAGACCATGCCGAGCGCCGACAAGGCGGGCGCCGAGCGCGGCTCGATGCGCAAGACCGCGCGTAGCGTCTCGGTGGCCTCGTCGAGCTTGTTGGCGCGTCGCTGCGCGTTGGCCAGCTGCACGCGCACGGCGTTGGCCTCCTTCGCGTTCGGCTGCTTGTCGAGGAACCCGCGCAGCGTCTTGACCGCGTCGGCCGGGCGATTGGCCTGCGCGTAGGCCTGCGCCAGCGCCTGCGCCGTCGGCGCGTGCGTGGGCAGGATCGACTGCGCCTTCTCGAGCGCCGCGATCGCCTCGTCGGTGTGGTGGCGATTGAGTTCGATCCAGCCGGCGTCGTACCACGCCTCCCACAGCCCGGGATCGATCACCACCGCGTCCTTCAAGCGATCGAGCGCGCGCTCGAGGTTGCCGGGCCCGAGGCGCACCAGGCGCGCCGCGTCCTTGAGCGCCTCGATCGCCTCCGGCTTGGCCGGCGGGAGCTTGGGGATCTCGGCCTGCTTCTCGTGCGCGGCGCAGCCGGCGACGGCGACGAGCGCGAGGATCAGCACGCGCCTCATCGCTGCACCGCCGACACGAACGGCAGGTTCGTCCGCGGCTCGGCCGCCGCCGGACGCGCGCGCGCCTCGTTCTCCGCCGGGAACTCCTGATCGCTCATGCGCCCGAGCGCCGCGCGCAGCTTCTGCGTGAACTCGTTGTAGACGCCGAGCTGCAGCGCCTTCTGATAGCCGCCCTTGTAGGCGTCGACGGCCTTCTCCTCGACGACGACCACGACCTTCTCGAGCTCGTCGCGGTAGACCTGCTGCTCCTCGGCGTTGAGCTCCTTCGGCACCGGCGCGTCGCGCAGCGCCTTCGAGAAGCGCTCGTAGGCGTCGCCGATGCGGAACAGCGCCGCCGTCGCCCACTCGGGATCGCCGAAGGTGACGACGTCGATGTACGCCGCCTTGGCCTGCTCGAGCAGCTTCGATTTCTCGTCGAGCGTGCGCTTGAGCTTGCGCGGATCCGAGGCGAGCTTGAGCCGCTCGAAGTCGCGGAACACCATCTCGCCCTCGAGGTAGCGCGCGTGCGCCGCCGGCCCCGCCGCGCTCTTGTCGGCGCCGCGCCGGTAGAGCGCCACCGCCTCCTTGAGCGGGCCGGCCGCGCGCTTGTCCTGGCCCGCGGCCATGAGCTCGGCGCCCTGGCGCGAGAAGGCCTCGATGGTCTGCGGCGTGCCCGGATACTTGAGCGCGTAGTCGGCGAACGCGCGCGCCGCCGCTTCGTGCTGTCCGGCGTCGGCGTAGACCACGCCGATGCGGAACGCCACCTGGCGCACGTCGTCGCGCGTCTTGTAGCGCTGCGCGTACTGCGTGTAGCCGGCGATCGCGCTCTGCGTCTCGCCGAGGTGCTCGCGCAGCAGCGCCGCGTTGAACAGCGCGTCGGCCGCGTGCTGATCCTTGGGATAGCGATCGGCGAGCGTCTGATAGAACTTCGCCGCCTGATCCCACAGCGCCGCCTGCTCGTAGAGCTTGCCGGCCGACCAGGCCGCGTTCGGCGTCTCTGCCGCCTGCGGATACTTGTCGACGAGCACGGCGTCGAGCTTGACCGCCTCCTCGGGCTTGCCCGCCTTGACGTAGAGCGTGGCCGCGTTGGTCAGCGCCGCCGTCGCCCGCGGCGTCGTCGGGAACTCGTTGGCCAGGCCGACGTAGATCTGCGCGGCGCCGACCGGATCCGACTCCGCCTTCTGCTCGCCGGCCTTCATGCCCGCGTCGATCACCAGCTTCGACAGGCGCTGCTGATCGGCCGCCGACTGGAACGCCGGCACCTTCAACAGGCGCCGCGCCCAGCTCTCGACGTTCTCGTAGTCGTGCGCCTTGTTGAGCGACTCGAGGATCTTGTCGCCGGCCGCCGCCGCGACCTCCTTCTTCGGGTACTTCTCGACGATGAGCCCGAAGCGCTTCACCGCCTCGTCGTACTCGCCGTAGTCGTAGAAGAGCTGCCCGTTCTTGTAGAGCACGTTGGCGATCTCGGGATCGGTCGGGAACAAGGTCGCGTACAGATCGATCGCCTCGCCCATGCGCTTGTCCGTCGGCAACAGCTCCTTCTTGCCCGCCTGCGAGTGGTCCTTGCGCAGCTTCTCGTACGACGCGATCGCCTGCAGCAGCGCCTCGCGGTGCAGCTTGCCCACCGGCTTCGATTTGCCGACGGCGAGATACTGATCGCCCGCCTCCTCGTACTTCTTGAGCTTGAAGAAGTAGATGTCGCCGAGGAGGTAGTGGATCTCGGTCGCGTCGCTGTCGCCGCCGAAGTGCGACAGATAGTAGGCGTAGGCATCGGCCGCGCGCGCGTAGCGATCGACGTTGATGAAGCCGTGCTGCTGCTGCTCGTTGTGCTGCGCATCTGCGTGCAGCCCCTTGGCCACCTCGCGCAGCATGTCGGCGGCGAGCTTGTGCGCGTGCTCGACCGCCTGCGGGTTCTGCTGCGCCTTGGCCCAATCGCCGCCCGGGCCGTAGGTCTCGGCGAGCTTGCGCAGCTCGACGATGGCCTGCTTGTTCTCGTCCTCTTCGCGCAGCGCCTCGACGATGCGCTTCTGCCGATCGGGGTTGCCCTCGTCGTTGGGATCGAGGTGGATGAGGAAGCGCTCCGACTCGATGGCGCGGTCGTAGCGCGCCTGCGTGTAGAAGGTGTCGGCGAGCTTGGCGATGACCTTGCGCGAGTACATGGCGCCGCCGATCGACGCCAGGAAGTCGAACGCGTCCTTGGGCCCCTTCTTCTCGTCCTCGGTGAACACCTGCACCAGGTACTCGAGCGCCTCGCCCTTGAGCTCCTCGAGCCGCTTGCGGCCGGCTTCGGTGAGCTGGTGCGCGCGCGCCTGCGACTTGGCGGTCACGCCCGAGCCGAGGTCGAGCACCTCCTTGAAGCGGCGCGCCGCGCGATCGGAGTCGCCGAGCTTCCAGTAGCACCACGCGGTCTTGAAGAGCGCGAGGTCATAGAGCGGCGAATCGGGGAACTTCAAGACCTCGTCGTAGCCGGCGAGCGCGCCCTTGTAGTCGCTGTCTTCGTAGAAGCGTGCCTCGGCGACCGCCATCCACGCGTCGGGGCGGAAGCGCGACGTCGGGTGCTCGTTCAGGATGCGCTTGAACTGCACCAGCGCCTGGTCGACCTTGCCCTCGGAGCGCAGCGAGAAGCCGTAGAGGTAGAGCACGGCGTCCGTTTTCCGGAAATTCGGATATTCCCGGAGGAGGCGCGCGTACAGCCCCTGCGACGAGATCAGATCGAGCGTCGGCTGCGGCGGCGTATGACAGCCGGGTTTCTTCTCGGCGTTGCACTTCTCGACGGCGGCGTTGAACGCGGTCATCTGCGTGAGGAACTGCGACTTGGCCTCCTCCCACTTGAGCTCGGCCAGCTGGAACATGACCTCCGCCGTCTCCGGCGTCGGCCCGTGCTCGCGCAGGTAGGTCTCGAGCAGGCGAATGCCCTCGCGCCGCTTGACCGCCACCTCCGCTTCCTTCTGCTGAATCAGCGCCTCGACCTCGTGCGACACGGCGAGGTTGCGCGCCTTGTTGCCCGCTTCGAGGCGCGCCTCCTCGTATTCGCCGCCCGCATGGGCCGGCGACGCCGTCATGCACAGGATGCATGACGCGACGAGGAGGCTACTTGTAGTTCTCATACTCATCGGCCCAACGCTCGGGCTCCGGCGGCCAATATTCCTCGTCGTCGCCGATCAACCCTTCGATGTGCAGCTTGCCGAACATCTCCGCCGGGAAGCGGCCCGCCGCCAGGTCCTCGATCTGCCGCTCGAGCTTGCGCTTCTGTCCGACGACGGCGTCGATCTTGCCGAGCCGCGCCTGGCGCAGCATGCCGTCGAGCTTCTGGCGCAGATCGACGAGCGCCACGCGGATCAGCTCGCCCGAGGCGGTGTCGATCTTCCAGGCCAGCGTCGCGGCGCGCGCGCGCAGCTGGTGCGCGGCGGTGCGATCGGCGCGGATCATGGCGCCCAGGCCCGTGCGATCGCCGGTGCCGGCCGACTGCTCCATATCGGTCATGCGCTCGAGCTGCCCGGCCAGCTCGTGACGGCGCTGCTCGAGCGCCGCCAGCGACTTCTTCGCCTCTTCGCTGTGGGCCGCGTCCTTGCGCGCGCGCGCGACCTCCTCGCCGAGCGCGTTGACGCGCTCGAGGAGGAGCGGAACATCCAGGTTGCCGCCGGTCACCGCCTGCACCCGGGTCTGGGCCACGCGCTCGCCGAGCCGGGTCCAGTCGGCCTCGACATGATCGACGTCGGCCGCTTCCTTGGCCAACCCGCGCGCGATCGCGTGCAGCCGGTAGAAGCGCGGATCGACCTCCAGCATCGACGCGATCATGCCGTCGGTGTCCGCGGTGTCGATCGGATGCTCCTCGTCGGCCCCGAGCAGCCGCTCGGCGAGCGCGCGCCGCGTGGCCGCGTCGGCGATGGCGCGATCGACGGCGCGCGTGAGCGGCTCGTACTCGGCGAGCGCGCGATCGAAGCCCTTCTCGGCGTCGGCGAAGCGGCAGGTCTTGACCTGCAGGGTGGCGTAGAGGAGGCGCGCCTCGGCCGCGCGCGGCGTCGAGCCGTAGGCCTTGAGGAACTCTTCGACGAGTCGCGCGCCGAGGTCGTAGTCCTTGTGCGCCAGCGACGCCCACGCCGCCTCGAACAGCGCGTCGGGCAGCTTCTTCGAGTCCGACGGGATCAAGAAGTAATGATAGAAGGCGTCGTCGTCGCGCCCCTCTTCGTGCGCGATGCGGCCGAGCGCGAGGCGCGCCAGATCCCTGAGCGCGTAGTAGCGCCCGTCGATGTAGAAGCGGATGCGATCGCCCGGCTTGACGTCGGCGATGGCGCAGAACGCGTCCTCGGCGCCGCGCAGATCCTGGCGCTTGACGCGCATGACACCGCGCAAATACAGCGCCGACGAGTAGAAGCGCGACTTCGGCGTCACCTTCGCCAGCTCGTCCTCGGCGCGCTCGTAGTGGTTGCCTTCGTAGAGCGCGCGGCCGTGCAGGTAGGCGAGCTCCTCGTTCACGTCCTCGGCGCCGAGCTTGTCGATCTCGGCGGCGCACGACTCGGTGATGCGCTGATCGAGGCAGACGTCGACGTAGGCGCGCAGCGCGGCGTGGTAGTAGGGCGCCTTCGGCCCGCGCTGCAGCGATCGGGCGAGGTAGCGCCGCGCGGTGGTGACGCCGCCGCCACGCGCCATCGCCAGGCCGAGGCGATACTCGGCGTCCTGAAAGTCATCGCTGTCGCTGAAGTCCTGATAGCGCGGCCCTTCGACGATCGCGTACAGCCGCGCCGCTGCGGCCGCCGGCTGGCCCGCGACCAATTCGTCGTCGGCGCGGCGCACCTCGTCGGCCAGCATCTTGGGCGTCACCGCCGTCTTGTCGACGAGGCCGCGGCGCTCCATCTCCGTCAGGTACGCGCCCGCTTCCGGGGCGGGCTTGGCCCACGCCGGCGCCGCGACGAGCGCGCACGCCCCCGCAACGATGCGGCAGAAGAGGGCGCGCTTCACTTCTGGCGCTCCACGGTCTCGAGATCGGCGCGAACGCGCACGTCGAAGGTGCCCTCGCGCTTCTTGGCGATCTTGGCCGGCCCGTCGCCGGTCTCGTCGACGACGAAGGCGACGTTCGACTGCTTGTTCTCGGCGACGTCGACGACGAAGGTGCCCTCGGCGCCGTAGGCCACGCGATCCTCGCCGGTGGCGCCGCACTCGACGCGCACGGCGAGCGTATGTTTGCCGGGCGCCGCGAAGCCGTCGTAGAGCTTGAGCGGATCCTGCGTCTGCGGCGAATCGGCGGTGAACACCGGCTGATCGTCGATCTTGAGCGTCACCTTCTTGATGGGCCAGGCGCGCTGCGCCTTGTACTGGAAGGTGGCGACGATCTTGGTCTTGAAGAGCGCGTCGCCGAGCAGGTGCGCCTTGGCGCGCGAGCGAAACAGCTCGTCGCGCAGGCCGTTGTACTCAGCGTTGAGCGCGTCGAGATCGACGTTGGCCCTGGTCGGCGTCGGCTCCGGCGTGGTCATCGGCGCGGGCGCAGGCGTCGGTGCAGGCGCCGGCGTCGCCGGCGGCGGCGTGGTCTCGGCGTTGGTCGAGCCGGCGTCGGCGGGCGCGCTCGTCTCGGCGGGCGGCGGCGTGGCCTCCGCCGGCGGCGGCGCGGTCTCCGCCGGCGGCGGCTTGTGCACCGGATGCTTCTTCCGCGGCGCGGCCCACGCCGTCGTCGACAAAGCGATGATCAGAAGTGCCGTCGTCGTTCGCATTACAACCTCGTCGGCAAGAACACGCTCACGCCGAGCGTCAGCGAGAAATCGTTCACGTACTGGCGCACGTCGAGGATCTGCTGCCGATACAGCTGATCGCGCACGTCGAGGCGCAGCGCCCACGACTTGGACAAGAAGATCTTGGTGCCGATGCCGAACTGCCCGGCCGCGCCGAAGCTGGTGGCGTTGTCGATGATGCCGACGCCGGCGAGGCCGAAGATGTCGAAGTGCACGATCGAGTCAGCGAACATGCGCATCTTGCCGTGCACCGGCGACCACACGAGATCGGTGAACACGAGGTAGACGCGATCTTCCTTGGGCAGGATGGTGACGCCGCGATCGTGCTCGAGGCGCGCCGCCACCGACGAGCGCACGTTCGAGTAGTTGAACGACGCCTCGATGCCCGCGTCCTCGGTCAGATGGTAGGTGTAGGCCGCGCCGACGACGTAGGTGCCGTCGAGCAGATCGCTCACGTAGTAGCCGCCCATCACCGTCAGCTCGTGGCGCGCGGTCTTGACGAAGTCGCGCTCGTCTTCGCGCCGCCCGCGCTTCTCGGCGATGAGCTTGGCCTTCTCGACGGGATCGACACAGGCGGCGGGCGCGGCCCCGAGCGCGGCGTCGTCGGCTGTGGCGGTGCGCGCCAGGAGCAACAGCGCGACGACGAGAAGGCGTCTCACGAGCGCGGCCCCGGAATGAACAGGGACAGCCCGAACAGGCCGACGAGGTTGTTGGTCACGCGCTGGACGGCGACCGCCTCTTGCACCATGACGTAGTCGCGCAGATCGAAGCGCACCGCGAAGAATCGATTGGCGTAGAGCTTGAGCCCGATGCCCACGTCGAACGTGATGCCCTGGATCGTGTCGTTGAACGTGTCGCCCGCGCCGAGCGCCAGGAACAGGTCGCCGTGCGCGATGGCGTGGTCGCTCACGCGCACCTTCAGATGGATCGGCGACCACAAGAAGTTGCCGACGACGATGAAGGCCAGGCCCTTCTTGAAGGTCTCGCCGGCGAAGAACTGCGTCAGCGGCTTCTCTACGGCGAGCGAGAACGGCGTCACCACGAGCGACGCTTCGACGCCGAAGTCCTCACCCGGATAGAACGCTACGGCGCCGCCGTAGTCGTACGACGACGACAACAGATCGCTCGCGTAGAAGCCGCCCCACGCCGACATCTCGAGACGTAGGCGTTTCAGGAAGTCGCGCTTTTGAACGCCCTTTCGCCGGCCGGCGGCGCCGAGCTCGGCGTCCGGATCGAGACACGGCTCATCGGCATGAACGCACGGGAGAAGCGCCACGTACAGGCCCAGCACTGCGGCGAGGCGACGGAAGGTCACGCGGGGCGAGCATACCATGATAATCTTTCACACTGAATGCAGAGTGAGCAGCCCCCACGAACGACGGTCTCGCCCACGGACGTCGCCGTCCGCGCGGCGCGCCAAGTTCGTTTGGCGCAGTGCAAGCTCGTGGTGCTCAAGGGCAGTCAGCGGGGAAAAGAATTCGTCATCTCCGGCGACGTCATCCGCATCGGCAAGGTCGAAGAGAACGACCTCGCGCTGCCCGAGGAGACGGTGTCGCGCGTGCATTGTGAAATCTTGCGCGACAACAAAGGGCACCTGCTCCGCGATCTGCACTCGACCAACGGCACCTTCCTCGACGGCGCCGAGATCAAAGAAGCTTATATAAGACCGGGCTCGATCATCACGGTCGGCACGGTGCAGCTGAAGTTCCAGCCGTTCGAAGAGCGCATCGAGATCCTACCGTCGGACAAAGAGTCACTCGGCGAGATGGTCGGCAGCTCGCTGCGCATGCGCGAGATCTTCGGGCTCCTCGAGCGCATCGGCCCGACCGAAGCGACGGTGTTGATCGAGGGCGAAACCGGCACCGGAAAAGATCTCGTCGCGCGCACGGTCCACGATCTGTCGCGCCGCAAGGACAAGCCGTTCGTCATCGTCGACTGCGGCGCGGTCTCGGGCACGCTCATCGAGTCGGAGCTGTTCGGCCACGAGAAGGGCGCGTTCACCGGCGCGACCACCACGCGGCAGGGCGCCTTCGAAGCGGCGCACGGGGGCACCATCTTCCTCGACGAGCTCGGCGAGCTCTCGCTCGATCTGCAGCCCAAGCTCCTGCGCGTGCTCGAGCAGCGCGAGATCCGTCGCGTCGGCGGCAATCGCACCATCAAGGTCGACATCCGCGTCATCGCCGCGACCAAGCAGGATCTGCGCAAGGAAGTGCAGAAGGGCAAGTTCCGCGAGGATCTCTACTTCCGCCTCTCGGTGGTGCCGATCCACACGCCGGCGTTGCGCGAGCGCAAGGACGACATCCCGCTCATCGTGCGGAACTTTCTGATCGGCATGGCCAAGGGCGGCGCGCCGCCGCGCGAGATCGACGACGCGACCCTGGCGTCACTCGTCGCTCACGATTGGCCGGGCAACGTGCGCGAGCTGCGCAATGTGCTAGAGCGGGGTGTGTATCTGTCTCCGGGGGGCGCGGGTGGGTCAGCCGTGAAGCTGGTATCGATGCCCGCGCCGTCCGCGGAGACGGGTCGGGTGTCGACGCCGAGCTTCGACGAGCTCAAGTCCTATCGCGAGAACAAGGAGCAATGGGAAAACGAGTTCGAGAAGCGCTACCTCACGTGGCTGATGCAGCGCGCGCAGGGCAACATCTCGCGCGCAGCACGCGAGGCGGACATGGATCGCAAGTACCTCCACAAGCTGCTCAAGAAACACGCGATCGTGACCTAGCCGCGGGCGACGTCCTCGTCGTCGAGGACGACCGGCCGTTGCGCCGTCTGCTCGCGTCGGAGCTGGCCGAGCGCGGCTATGCGATCACCGACGTGGCGAGCGTGTCGGAGGCGTGCGCGGCCATCGATCGCCGCCCGTTCGATCTCGTGCTCACCGATCTGGCGCTCGCGTCGGGCTCGGGGCTCGACGTGCTCGCGCACGCGCGGCAGGAGCAGCCCGGCGCGCCGGTGGTGTTCCTGACCGGGCGCGGCACCATCGACGACGCCGTGCGCGCCATGAAGCTCGGTGCCTTCGACTTCCTGCAGAAGCCGCTCGACGCCGAGCGGCTCGTGCTCACCGTCGAGAAGGCGACCGAGGCGGGCCGGCTGCAGCGCGAGGCGCTCTTGTTCCGCCGCGCGCGCGCGTTGCAAGGGCAGACGCGCCCGATGGTCGGCGAGTCGCCGGCGATGCGCGCGCTCGAGGATCAGATCGCCAAGCTGGCGCCGACCGACACGACCGTGCTCATCGTCGGCGAGAGCGGCACCGGCAAGGAGCTGGTGGCGCGCGCGCTGCACGAAGGCTCGACGCGCGCCGAGCGCCCCTTCGTGGCCGTCGACTGCGGCGCGCTCGAAGGCAACCTGCTCGCCTCCGAGCTCTTCGGCCACACGCGCGGCGCCTTCACCGGCGCCTCGGAAGTGCGCCACGGCCTGCTCGAAGAGGCGCACCGCGGCACGCTGCTCCTCGACGAGATCGGCAACCTGCCGCTCGATCTGCAGGCGCGCCTCCTGCGCGTGTTGCAGGAGCGGCGCGTGCGGCCGCTCGGCGGCAACCAGGAGCGCGAGATCGACGTGCGCGTCGTGGCCGCCACCAACCGCGATCTGGCGCGCTCCGTCTCCGACGGGCGCTTCCGGCAGGATCTGTACTATCGCCTCGCCGTGGTCACCCTCGAGGTGCCGCCGTTGCGCGATCGCCCGGGCGACGTGCCGCTGCTCGTGCGCCACTTCGCGCACAAGGTGGGGATGCGCATCGGCCGGCCCGAGATCACCATCGCGCCCGACGTGCTGCGCGACTTCGAGCGCTACCCGTGGCCGGGCAACGTGCGCGAGCTGTCGAACGCCGTCGAGCGCGCGGTCATCCTGGCGACGGATGGCATGGTGCGCCGCGCGGCGCTGCCGTCGGTGCTCGGACGAACGAGCGGAATCGAGCCGCTCGACGCCGCGGTCACGCGCGCCGAGGTCGAGGCGATCCGTCGCGCGCTGCGCGCCTCGCGCTCGCGATCGGAGGCGGCGCGCCGCCTCGGCATCAGCCGCCGCGCGCTCTACGACAAGCTCGCGCGCTTCCACCTCGACTCGTGATCGGCGTCCGTAACCGTACGGATGCGGCAGTCTGCACACCTGTGCGGCAATCTGCACAGTCAATGTTTCCGAACACGGCGTAAGTGACTGACATATCAGCGCTCTCGGTAGACCGACCGATGGTACCCGATTTGCTGTAGATCACGTCGGCTCCGGGGTTCGTGCTAACCGAGGATCCCCCCCCGCGGTCGGCGCGGGCTCCGGGGCCATTTTCATTCACAGCGATCGTTCTGCGGAGCCGCGCGCTACCAGCGCAGGGCGAGGCCGAGCTCGGCGATGAGCGCGTTGACCAGCCCGACGTCGCGGATCTGATTCGGCGGCAGCGGCGTGAGCGGCTGATAGTCGATGAGGTCGACCTTGAGGTTGAAGTCGAGCTGCTCGAAGACGCGCAGGATCTTGCCGCGCTCGTCGGCGTTGTGCACCCAGGCGGCCTTGAAGCCGACGAGATAGTCGCGAAACGGCGACAGCTCGCGGTCGCCGGTGAAGTACTGTCCGACGGGGCCGACGGTTTCGTAGCTCAGCATCTCACCGGCGTCGCGGTAGAAGACCGCCCGTCCCTGCTGGTAGAAGCGGCCGCGCACGCGGAACAGGAGCTGCGGCAGGATCCACTCGTCCCACGAGACCTCGGCGGTGCCCGACTTGATGCCCCACGTGTCGTAGTAGAAGCGGCCGAGGAAGCCGAGCGCGCCGCGCGCGCGCGTGACGGCCAGACGCAGGCGCGCTTGGATGGCCACGCGCTGGCGCAACAGCGGCTCCGACTCCTGCGCCTCGACGGTGCCGAAGAGGCGCACGCGACGATAGGGGTTGGACTGGAAGCCGTCGAGCACCTGGAAGGTAGCCGAGACGTCGGAGAGCAGGATCGGCGTCAGCACCTGGGTCCACGACGCGGCGTAGCTGTCGATGGCAAGCGGCTCCGAGATGATCCCGACGATGTTCTTGAAGCAGCCCTCCGACGAGCCGAGCGAGCGGCGCTCGGTGGGCATCGCGCCTTTGTTGTCGACGTCGCACACCGAGTCGAAGTTGTGCGCGTAGCCGAGGCGGAAGGTGGTGTTCTTGCCCCAGAGATCGACCTTGGCGCCGACGTCGACGGCGTGCGAGCGATAGTCGTTCTCGAAGCCGTAGGTGTAGCCGACGTCGACGGCGGCGGGGCCGAGGCGCAGCTCGGCGCCACCGTGGAAGGCGTGGCGCGTGTCGGAGAAGCGCGTCGCCGACGAGACGGCGTCGAGCGCGGCGCCGTAGGTGCGCGGCGTGGCGCCGGTGACGACGTCGGCTTCGTAGCCGAAGTTGAGCGAGAAGATCGGGTGCGCGTCGACGTTGAGCCCGACGGCGGGGTGGAAGACGTGCAGCGCCTGCTTGTTGGCCGGCTCGGTGAAGTACTCGGCCTTCACCTCGACCTTGTCCTCCGCGCGAACCCTCGTCGCGAACGATAGCAATGCGGCCGCGAGAACCGCGCCGGCGGCAGCAGATCGCAGCGCACGCCCGCAGCGAGGAAGGGAGCGGGCTCCGCGCCCGTGACCGCCCGAGCGAGGACGTACGCTGCGAGATGCTGTCGGCGCCGCGGTTCTCATTAGTTACAGCCGCAGCCTCCGCCCGAGGCGCCGTACCCGCCCGTCGAGCCTTCACGGTTCGACAAGACGTGCTGGTCGTTGGCCGTCTCCATCTCGTCGTAGTCGGGCTGCATGATGCGGTCGGCGAGGTACTCCTTCTCGTCGGCGCGCACGGCGTAGCGGCCGCAGCCGGTCGATGCGAGCCCGAGCCCGAGGCACAGAAGGATCATTGCGATCGTCGTTTTCAAAAGAACACCGCCAATCCGCCCGAGTACTCCTGGCGATTTTCCGTCGAGTTGGCCGTGAAGAAGGTGTAGTTGCGGACGTCGAAGCGCAGGATGATGCGCTTGACCATGATGAACGCGGCGCCGCCGCCGGCGTCGAGCGCGAACTGGGTCTTGCCGGTCTGCGTGACGCCGTTGATCTTGGGGAAGCCGGTGGCGCCGCCGCCGCCGAGCGCGACGAACGGCACGAAGGGGCCGAGCGGCCACAAGAGGATGTCGCCGTCGAGGCCGTAGAGCAGCAGCGAGCCGTCCTTGCCGACCGACTCGCCGATGTGGCCCTCGAGCGCGAAGTGCGCGTCGAGCGTGACCGCGGGGCGGAACATGAACATGCCGTCGCCGCCGAGCGCGCCGCCGGAGAAGGTCAGCCCCACGTGGGACGAGGGAATCGGCGACGGCGCGAAGATGGTCCGCTTGACCGCGGCCCACGCCTTGGACGCCTTCGAGCCTTCGAGATCGACCTCGAAGGGCAGGACCTCCTCGCCGTAGATCCAGCCGAAGCGCCCGTCGGGCAGGACGACGCGGAACCAGTAGCTGGCGTTGCGATCGACGACGGGGAAGACCTCGCCGTGCTCGGCGCGATAGAGCTCGCGATACGAGAAGCCCGGCCCGGTGCGCACCGGCGCGCGCGGCACGATCACGCGCAGCTGCGGATCGGCCCCCGCGCGCGCCGTCGACGGAGTGGCGAAAACAGCGACGACCACGAGCGCCATCACCGCCCCCGCGCGCGCGATCATGATCCGCTCAGCCACATCGTGAAGAGCGCGTCGGCGCCCGCGTGATCGGTGACGATGTCACCCGGCGGATGCGGCGTGCCGCGGCCCGAGGGCACCGCCAGCACCGCCGACGACGTCGGGCTCGAGCAGGTGAGGTTCTGCTCGACGGCGAGGAAGTTCGCCTGCCACGCGTCGGGCCACGTCGACACCGGCGAGCTCGGATCGGGCGCCGCCACCGCGCTGACGTCCTGCAGGCGGAAGAAGCCGTGGCCCGTCGCTGCGTCGTGGCAGTCGGACTGCCCGCACATGTACTGCTGGAAGTACTTCGGCCACACGTCGGTCACGAAGAACGCGGGGTTCGCGTTGCAACCCGCGGGCGGACCGACGTCGGGACCGACATCGATCGTGCAACCCCACAGCGTCGCCGAAGCGACCACGGTGAGGCCGATGAACGTCGCGAACAGGCGCACCTCGCCTCGCAGCATATCCCATCGTCGAAGTCTGGTAAACTCGCGGGCCGTGAACCCTGCGAGATCGATATGTCCGAGCCGCGCAACCTGACCGGCCCGATTCAGCTGCCGCCCGAGGCGCAGCTGTCGGTAACGGCGCCGCATCGCGTGTCGATGCCACTCGTCGGACGCGAGCACGAAATTGCGCAGCTCGACGCGATCTTCGCGCGCGCCGTAGAGTACCAGGCGCCGCAGCTCGTCACCGTCGTCGGCACGCAGGGGACGGGCAAGACGCGCCTCGTCGCCGAATGGCTGGCGCGCCTGCTCGCGCGGCAAGCGGCGGGGACTGCCGGGCGGCCGCGCGTCTATCGCGGGCGCGCCGTGGCCGGCGCGGGCAGCTACGCGCTCATCTCGCGCATCCTGCGCGATCGCTTCGGCATTCACGAGAGCGACGACGAGGCCAAGCGCCACGAGAAGGTGCGCACGCAGCTGGTGCAGGTGTTCAGCGATCGCAGAATGGCCGAGGTCGCGCATTTCCTCGGGCGGTACCTCGAGCTGCGCGATCCGAACGCAGGTGACAACGCCTTCATTCGCGCGATCACGCTGTCGGAGGATCCACGACAAGAGGACCGCATCGCGCGCACGGTGTTGCGCCGCTTCCTCGAGCTCGACGCGGAGCGCACGCCGCTGGTGCTGGCCTTCGACGATCTGCACCTCGGCGACGACGATTCGCTGACGTTGCTCGCCGAGCTGGCGGAGGGCCTCGGCGGCTCGCCGGTGCTGCTCGTGGCCGCGGCGCGGCCGGAGCTGTTCGTGCGGCGGCCGGGCTGGGGCTCGGGGACGGCCGATCATTCGCGGCTCGATCTGCCGCCGCTGACGCGCGTGGAGTCGGAGAAGCTGCTCCGCGGACTGCTCGCCAAGGCGGAGCCGCTGCCGCGCGATCTCGTCGACGATGCCTGCGAGCTGACGCGCGGCAATCCCTTCTTCATCGAAGAGCTGGTGCGCGTGTTCCACGCCAACGGCACGCTGCAGCCGCCGTCGGACGCGACCGGCAAGTGGCGCGTCGACACGCAGCGCGCGCTCGAGGCGACGCTGCCGATGTCGGTCGAGGAGGCGATCCAGGCGCGCATCGCGTCGCTGTCGCCGCTGGAGCGCGGCCTGCTCGAGAAGGCGGCGACGCTCGGCTCGGTGTTCTGGCTCGGTGCGCTCGTGGTCCTGCATCGGCTCGAGCACGAAGAGGGCGAGCGCACCTTCTCCGTCGAGGAGCGGGCGCGCATCGAGGCGGCGCTCGAGGAGCTGGTCGAGCGCGACTATCTCCTGCTGATGCCGGACTCGACGGTGCCGGGCGAGGCCGAGTACATCTTCAAGCACAACCTCGAGCACGACCTGGTGCTCAAGCTGGTGCCGCCGGAGCGCGCGCGCCGTTATTACCGCATCGCCGGCGAGTGGCTCGAGGCGCGGCTGCCCGCCGACGAGCGCGAGCAGACCGGCGAGCAGCTCGAGCACCAGGCGGCGCTCTACGGCAACGGCGGCAATCGCGCGCGCGCCGCGCACTGCTACATCGCCGCCGCCGGTAAGGCGCGGGCGCGCTATGCCAACGACGCCGCCCTCGAGCTCTACGCGCGCGGCCTCGAGCTGCTCGACGCGGAGGACATGCTGGCGCGGGTCGATCCGCTGCACGACTACGGCGACGTCTTGCAGCGCGTGGGCAAGACCAAGGAGGCGCTGGCCGCGTTCGGCAAGATGCTGGAGGCGGCGTGGCGGCTCGACTACACGTCGAAGGCGGGCGCGGCGCACTCGCGCATCGCGCGCGCCCATCGTGCGCTCGGCGACTACGATCTCGCCGACGATCATTTGAACAAGGCGCTGGCGCTGTTCCGTCAGGCCGGCGACACGCGCGGCGTGGCCGGCGTCGAGGACGATCTCGGGCGCGTCGCGTTCCTGCGCGGCGCCTATCCGCAGGCGCTCGAGCGGCACGGGCGCGCGCTCGATCTGCGGCGCGCGCTCGGCGAGAAGCGCTCGCTGGCGCTGTCGCTGCACAACCTGGCGATGGTGCACCAGGCCTCCGGCGCGCACGCCGAGGCGATGATGCGCTTCAGCGAGGCGCTGGCGATCCGCCGCGAGATCGGCGATCGGCCCGGCGTGGTGCAGTCGCTGCAGGCGGTGGCGTCGGCGTGGCGCGACCGCAGCGACGTCAAGCGCAGCCTCGAGGTGCTCGGCGAAGCGCTGTCCCTGGCGCAGGAGATCGGCGATCGGCTCGAGCAGGCGAGCATCCTCACGCGCATGGGCGAGGCGCTCATGAAGCTCGGGCGCGATCCGGAAGCGTCGGATCACCTGGCGCAGGCGAGCGAGCTGGCGCAGGCGTTCGGCGATCGCGCGCTGCAGTCGGAGTCGGCGCGCCTCCTGGCTGAGGTCTACATGCAGCTCGGCGATCTGCGGGCCGCGCGCACCGAAGCGCGCCGCGCGCTCGAATTGGCGGAGAAGGTCGGCTCGCGCACCAACGCCGGCATGGCCCATCGCGTGCTCGGCACGGTGCTGGCCAAGGGCGGCATCACCGACGAGGACAAGCAGCAGGCCGACGTCCACCTGCAGAAGTCGATCGAGATCCTCGGCGACATCGGGCACGAGCTCGAGCTCGGCCGCTCGTACCAGAGCTACGCCGATCTGCTGCACGAGCGCGGCGACGCCGACGGCGCGGCCACGTTCAACGAGCGCGCCACCGAGATCACCGAGCGGCTCGGGCCCAACGAGGCGCCGATCTTCGACGGCAACGGAAACAAGCCGCCGCCGCGCAACCGCGGATAGCCATGGCGCTGCCGGTCCCCGACGACGTCGTCGAGCTGTGCCAGAAGCTGCGCGATGCCGGCTTCGAGGCCTGGCTCGTGGGCGGCGCGGTGCGCGATCTGTTGCGCGGCCGGCCGGCCAAGGACTTCGACGTGGCCACCTCCGCCCAGCCGGCCGAGGTCACGCGCGTCTTCGGGCGCAAGCGGACGATCCCGACCGGCGAGAAGCACGGCACGGTCACGGTGCTCACCGAGCGCGCGGGGCAGAAGGAGCACGTCGAGGTCACCACCTATCGCGGCGAGGGCGCCTACTCCGACGGGCGGCGACCCGACGACGTCGTCTTCGTGCGCACGCTCGAGGAGGATCTGAAGCGGCGCGATTTTACGATGAACGCCATCGCCTACGATCCGCTCGCCGCCGAGCTGGCCGATCCCTACGGCGGACAGCGCGACCTGGAGGCGCGGCTCATCCGCGCCGTCGGCGATCCGCTCGAGCGCTTTGCCGAGGACGGCTTGCGCGCGATGCGCGCGGTGCGCTTCGCGGCGCAGCACGAATTCGCCATCGATCCGGCCACCGAGCGCGCCATCCCCGAGACCATCGACGTGTTCAAGAAGGTGTCGGCGGAGCGCGTGCGCGACGAGCTGGTGAAGATCCTGTCGTCGCGCGTGCCGTCGGTGGGCCTGGAGCTGATGCGCACGACGGGCCTGCTCGCCGCCACCATTCCCGAGCTGCTCGAAGGCGTCGGCATGCACCAGAACAAGCACCACAAGCACGACGTCTGGCACCACACGCTCGCCGCCGTCGACGCCACCGAGCTGTCGGGTGATCCGCCGTGGCTGGTGCGCTTCGCGGCCCTGCTGCACGACGTGGCCAAGCCGCGCACCGCGGCGCCCAAAGAGGATTCACCGACGGAGAACACGTTCTACCGCCACGAGCACGTCGGTGCCGCCATGGCCGACGACATCGGGCGGCGCCTCAAGCTCGCCAACCACGAGCGCGAGACGATCGTGAACCTCGTCGGCAACCACATGTTCTGGTACACGCCCGAGTGGTCGGACGGCACCGTGCGCCGCTTCATCAGCCGCGTCGGCGTCGAGCACATCGACGGGCTCTTCGCGCTGCGCGCCGGCGACGTGCGCGCGCGCGGACAGGGCGAGGAGCCGGGCAGCGAGATCGACGAGCTGCGCGGCCGCGTGCGCGACGAGATCGCCAAGGCCTCGGCGCTGAAGATCACCGACCTCGCCGTCGGCGGCGGCGACGTCATGGAGGTGCTCGGCTGCAAGCCGGGGCGGATCATCGGCGACGTGCTGCGCGCGCTCCTCGAGCGCGTCCTCGACGACGACACGCTCAACACCCGCGAGCAGCTGCGCGCGCTCATCCCCGAAGTCGCGCGCGCGGCGCCGCCGGCGACGAAGCCGTCGTGAACGACATCGTCGAGAGCATCATCTCGGCGGCGACCGACGTCGAGCGCTTCCGTCCCGACCCGGTGCCGCGCGAGCTCATCGACCGCATCGTCGCCGCCGCCACCACCTGGCGGCCGCCGCGCTTCTCGGCGCCGCCGTGGCGCGTGATGGTCGTCGTCGGCGAAGAGCGCGAGCGCCTCATCGCGCGGCTGGCCGAGGCGCTCGGGCGCCATTGGGGCTCGACGTCGGCCGGCCCGCGCGGCCTGGCCGCCGAGAGCGTGCTGCAGGCGCCGGTGCTCGTGCTCGTCTTCTCGATGGTGCCGCCGGCGGAGGGCGCCGAGGCCTTCGGTGTGGTCGCCGGCGCCGTGCAGTCGATGGTCCTGCTCGCGACATCGAACGGCCTCGGCACGCATCGCATCCCGTCGGCGCACATGGTGCCCGAGGCCGCGCTCGACTACGCCGCCGAGTTCCTCGGCCCGCAGATCCGCGGCGGTGATCTGGTCACGTTGCTCGCCCTCGGCTGGCCCGCCGCCGATCGTCCGATCCGCCCCGTCTCCGTCGGCATCGAGCCGGTGTGGGTGGGGCAGGGCGCGCCGCCGCTCGACGACATGCCGTCGACACCCTCGGACGATCTGCGCCCGCCCGCCGACGTCCTGCGCGCGCACGGCCGCGAGCGCGTGCTCGTCGTCGATCCCTATCCGTACAACCGCGCGCTCCTCGAAGCGCAGCTGACGCGCGCCGGCTACGAGGTCGAGGTCTTCTCCGACGGTGCGTCGCTCCTGTCGCGCGTCGAGGAGTCGGGCACGCCGGCGCTCTACATCGTCTCCGATACGCTGCGCGACACGCACGGCTTCGAGCTGGTCCGCCGGCTGACCGGCGCCGGCGAGGAGAAGCGCGCGCCCGTCATCGTCACCGCCGCACGGCGCGACTCGGCCTTCCGCATCGCCGGATTGTCGGCCGGCGTCGACTACTACCTGCGTAAGCCCGTCAACGGCGTCGAGCTGTTCACCGCCGCGCGCATCCTCGTCGACCGCCACCGCCTCGTCGACGATCTGCGCCAGGCGCTCGGCGAATTGCGCGCCACGCAGGGCCGCCTCGTGCAGCACGCCAAGATGGCCGCGCTCGGGCAGTTGGTCGCCGGCGTGGCGCACGAGATCAACACGCCGCTCGCCGCCGTGGTCAACAACAACGATCTCTTCCTGCGCATCTTCTCGCGCATGCGCGCCGGACGCATCGAGGAGCGCGATCTGGCCGCCATCGAGGATCTGTCGCGCGTGACGCGGCTGGCCTGCGCGCGCATGAGCGACATCGTGCGCACGCTGCGCACCTTCGCGCGGCTCGACGAGGCCGACGTCAAATCGGTCGACCTGCACGAAGGGCTCGAGTCGACGCTGGTCCTCATCGCGCACCTCACCAAGAGCGGCATCACCGTCGAGCGCCACTACGGCGAGCTGCCGCGCGTCGAGTGCCACCCGAACCAGATCAACCAGGTGTTCATGAACCTGTGCGTGAACGCCTGTCAGGCGATGGGCTCGAGCGGCACGCTGACGATCACGACGTGCGCGCATGACCGCGGCGTCGAGGTGCGCGTCAAGGACAGCGGCGTCGGCATCCCGCGCGACAAGCTGTCGCACATCTTCGATCCCGGCTTTACCACCAAGGGCGCGCCGCTCGGCACCGGCCTCGGGCTGTCGATCGTCTACCAGATCGTGGAAGGGCACGGCGGCGAGATCGCCGTCGAGAGCGAGCCCGGCATCGGCACCGAGTTCACCGTGCGCCTGCCGGTGCACCACGTGCGCGGCGACGGCCACGACCACGCGCACTGAGGCGCGCGCCGCTCAACGGGGCGGCTGATAGTCGCCGAGCCAGCCGAGCACGCGCGCGAGCAGCTCGTGATCGACGAGCCCGGCCGCCAGCCGCTGCCGCGCGTCGCGCGCCGTCTCGAAGAACTGCGCCCACAAGAGCTTCGACGGCGCCACGCGATGCATTCCCTGCTTCTCGAACAGCGAGCCGAACAGCGCCTCGCTCATGCGCTCGTCGAGATCCTGCGCGCGCAGCATCATCTTCGCCGTCGCCGTCTGCAGCACCTGGCGATCTTCGTTGGGCAGCTCGTCGAACGCGCGCGTCGCCACCACCATGCAGCCGACGAGGTAGTCCATCGGCAGCTCGGTGAAGTAGCGCGCCTGCGCCGACCACTGAAAGGCGAGCGCCGCCGCGGGCAGCGCCGAGAAGCCGTCGATCTCCTGCTTGTCGAAGGCCGTGCCGGCGGCCTCGAGCGGCAGCGCCACGATGTTGAGCCCGGCGCCGCGGAGGAGCTCGATGGCGACGTCGTCGAGATCCCAGCGCCACAGGCGCGCGCGCTTGAGATCCTCGAAGGTGCGGATCGGCTCGCGCGTGAACAGCACCGACGCGCCGAGCATGCTGTAGCCGAGGTTGACGAGCCCCGACTTGCGGAACTCGTCGTCGGCGATCGGACGCAGGTGGCTGAGCACGTAGGCCGCCTGATGGCGATCCTGCACGATGCCCGGGATGCGCAGGATGCGCAGCGCCGGGGCCGCGCGCGTGCACAGCATACCGCCCGAGGCGGTGCCGTCGAGTTGCCCCTGGCGGATGCGCCGCTGCACCGTGAGCTCGTCGCCGCCGATGGCGCCGAAGTACCACTTGATGCGCAGCCGCCCGTTGGTGCGATCCTCGACCTCGCGGGCGCCGGCGCGCAGCTCGCGCGCCCAGGCGGTGCCGTCGGGCGCGACGGTGGCCATGCGCAGCACGACCGGATCGGCTCGAGCGGTGCCGAGGGTCGCGACAACGAGCGTGAAGGCGAGGAGTGGGCGCACGGTCAGAGTGTAGACACCGAAGGCTAGCGACGCCGGATCTCTCCCGCGGCGGCGAGCACACATGGCTCGGCACCCACGAAGAGCTCGAGGTCGAAGGTCACGTCCTCGTCGGCGGCGCAGGCGCTGATCTTGCCGAGCAGCTCGGCGACGGCGCGCTGATCGGCCGCGCGCCGCGCCGGTGTCGCCGCGGCCAGCGCCAGCCCGTCGGCGCGCGTGAGCGGTACGAGCGCGCAGGCGCTGCCGACGCGCATCGTCGCGCCGAGGCCCTTCTCCGGCGCCACCTTGATGCGCACGCGCGGCACCTCGGGGAAGCGCTCGCGCACCATGATCGACGGCGCCTCGCCGAGCATCAGCGCCGCGATGCGCTTGACGTCGGCCATGCTGTCGGCGACGCGCTCGTCGCCGGGGATGGCGACGAGGCAGGGTACGCCGATCTGCTTGGCGAGCTTGACCGCGCCCGTCGGCGTGTTGGTCGGCGCCTGGCGCGTGACCCGCGCGCCGTAGGCCTTGAGGATGCGCTTGGCGTCGTGATCGCTGAGCACGCCGTCGCTCTCGTACCGCACGCGCGCGGCCAGCTCCTTGTCGATGCGCGGCCGCGTGCGCCCGCTCTCGCTTTCGGCGACCGGCGCCGCCAGCGCGACGAGCAGCGCGCGCAGATGCTCGGGATGGCGCAGATCGGCCGAGAGCAGCTGCGCACCCCCGCTTTGAACGGCGCGCGCCAGCTCCGACGGCATCGTGCCGGCGACCAGCACCACCGGTTTTTGCGCCGCGGCCGCCACCGCGATCGCCGCGTCGAGCTCTTCGGGCGCGCGCTCGTCGACGGCGACGACGCGCGCCTCGAGCGCCGCCGCGCGCACCTCGTCGTCGACGTAGGCGCGCCCGCCGCCGACCACGATCACCTCGACCGCCGCGCCCGGCTCGACGCCGGCGTCGTAGAGCTGCACGTGCGCGAGGAACGATCCGAGCCCACCGTCGACGACGACGGCGCCCGCGCGCCGCGCCACCGCGCGCGCCAATGCGTCGCCGCCCCACACGACGGTCGGCTTGGCGCCGAGCACCGAGCGCAGCGACGCGCCGGTCGCGCCCGGCCCGAGCACCACGCCGAGCGCGCTGGTCATCAGATCGGCCGTCAGAAACGCGAGCGTCTCCGCCGGATCGCCGTCGCCCACCGACACGATCCACGACAGGCCGAGCCCGCGCGCCAGCGCCAGCGGCGCCACGTCGGGCAAGGCGTCGCGCGCCGGCACGACCAGCCCGAGCCCACCCGCGCGCGGCAACGAAGGCAGCGGCGCATCGAACGCCGCCACCTGCCCGTGCACGTTCACGAAGCCGAAGCTGCGCGGCCCCAGCGTCCCGGCGAAGCTGCCCAGGCCCACCGACGGCGCATCCTCGGGTGGCCGCGCCGCGCCGATCCACGCCGCCGCGTCGCCCGCGACGGCGCCGCCGTGAAGCGCCAGGTTGCGCGCCACGCGCTCGGTCGACGCGCCCAGCCGAAAGCGCCGCGCCGTCAGGAGCGCGTAGAGCGGCGTGTCCGTCGGCCCGCGCGTCGGCGGCAGCGCGTCGTCGCCCGGTTTGCGCGCGCGCGCCATCAGCCCTTGCCGCCGCCGCGCACGAGCCCTTCGGCGCGCAGCTGTGCCACCAGCGCGGCGATGCTCTCGAAGCGCCGCGGCTTCGCCGTCGGCCCCTTGGCCGGCTTGGTGGCAAAGTGCTTGCGGTAGCTCAGCTCGGCCGCGCTCAGCCCGACGCTCGACAGCGTCCACGCGTCGACGGCCACGTCACTCGTCGCGCTCGCGTCGGGCGCCGGCGCCTCGCCGAGGAGCACGCACGCCAGCGCCGGCAGCGCCGCCGCGTAGCTGCGCACCACGTCGCGGGCGCGCCGCTTGGCCACCAGCTTGCCGTCGTCGAGCGCGACCGACACCACCTGCCCGAGGAGCGGCACACCCAATCGCTCGGCCACCGCCGGCCCGACGACGCCGCGTCCGCGATCGCCCGCTAGGATCACCGTCGGTGTCGCCGCAAGATCGCCGAGCGACTTCACCGCCGCCGCCAACGTATAGGCGACGCCGAGATAGTCCGTCGTCTCGAGCCCGGGATCCCACAGCCGCACCAGCTTCTTCGCGCCCGCCGCGCCCGCCGCGCGCAGCACCGGCGCCGCGTCCGCTTCCTTGGCCACCGCGATCGCGGTCGTCTCGCCGAGCGCCGTCGCCGCCCGCACCAGCGCCACGTCGCTCGCACGCTTGCACAGCACGATCGCGCGCGCGCTCATCGCTTGCCCTCGCCGCCGGCTTTGCCCTCGCCGCGAGCTTTGCCCTCACCGCGGGCTTTGCCCTCGCCGCCGGCTTTGCCGTCCCCGCCGAGCGCCGCCGCCAGCTCCGTGGCCAACGCCGCCGGCTCGCCCGCGACCACGTAGTCGGCCTCGTCGCCGCCGCCGAGCTGCACGCGCCGCTCGATCGCGCCCGACGCCGGGCAGGGCCGCCCCAGCGACACCACCAGGCGCGCACTCGCCGGCTCGTTCGCCGTCGCCACCGCACCGCCGAGCGCCGTCGCCAGCGTCGACGCCGCCGCGCGCGCGCCGTCGTCGGCGAGCACCAGCGCCCGCGGCCGCGCATCGGCTTCCCAGCCGAGCTCGTCGAAATCGGCGCCGCGCCCCGACGTCGCCACCACCTCGACCTCGGCCTCGTCGTCGCCGGTCGCCGCCACGTAACGCCCCGCCGGCACCGTCGCCACCACCGCGAACTCGAGCTCGCCGTCGATGGTGCGCGCGTTCGCGCCCGCGCCTTCGAACAGCGACAGCGCGCCGCCCTTGGCCTCGATCCACGCCTCGTGCAAAAAGGCCGCGCCGATGCGCGCCGCCGCGCGCGCCGCCACCTCGCGCGCCGTCGGCGTCGCGCCGAACAGGAGCAGCGACGGCGACAGCAGATCGCACACCGCCGCCAGCGCCGCCCCGTGCGTCCCCCAGCGCAGCTCCTCGCCGCCGCCGAGCGTCTCGTCGGTGGCGATCACCACCTTGTCCGCGCCGTGCGAAGCCAACATCGCCACCAGATCGTCGTCGCTCCAGCTCGGCGCCCGCGGCAGCGCCACCACCGCGTACAGCGTCGCGCCGAGCTCCGTCGACACGCGCCGCGCCTGCCCCAAGACCTCGAGCGACACCGGCAGCGCGCGCCCCTCGAACAGCTCGACCACACAAAGCACGTTGGCCACGGCAATTACCGCGCGAGCTGTCCGCCGTCGAGGACCACCACCGAGCCCGTCATGTAGGCGGCGGCGTCCGACGCGAGATAGACGACGAGCGGCCCGAGCTCCTCCGGCTGCCCGACGCGCCGAAGCGGGATGTGCCCCACGATCTTCGGCCCGATCTTGACGTCATCGAGCACGTGCTTGTTGAGGTCGGTGCGAAAGTATCCCGGCGCGATCGCGTTGACGGTGATGCCGTGCCGCGCCCACTCGACGGCGAGCGCCTTGGTCAGCCCGACCACCGCGTGCTTCGACGCGCAGTACGCCGTCAGGTCCGGCTCGCCGCCGAGGCCCGCCACCGACGCCATGTTGATGACCGCGCCCTTGCGTTGCGCCACCATGTGCGCGCCGAACGCGCGCGCGCACAAAAAGGCGCCGATGACGTTGACGTCGAGGACGCGGCGCAACTCCGCGATGTCGAGGTCGAGCAGCGGCCCCGTCGGCGCGATGCCCGCGTTGTTCACCAGGACATCGACGCGCCCGAACGTCGCCAGCACCAACGACGCCGCCTCGTCGACGCTGTTCTCGTCGGTGACGTCGCACGCGCACGACAGCACCTTGCGCCCGGTGGCGTCCTCGATCTCGCGCGCCATGGTGACGAGCTGATCTTCGGAGCGCGCGAGCAGGGCGACGTCGGCGCCGGCTTCCGCCAGCGCCCACGCCGCAGCCGCACCGAGACCGCGACCACCGCCGGTCACGACCGCGACTTTCCCGTCGAGCTGCAATGCGATCACGCGACGCGAATCGTATCGCGTGCTTAGAGAGGCGTCAAAAAAGCGAGGAGGGCACTTCTAGACCATCCGTCGGGTACCACCCACGCCGCGCACGAAATGGAGGACGATCGCGACGAGCGCCAGCACCAACAGGATGTGAATGGCGGCCGACGCCACATGGTAGACGCCAAACCCGAGAATCCAGGCGACGCCGAGGATGACTGCGAGCAAGAGCAACATGGCACTCCTCCTTTGTCCAAAAGGAGTGCACGTTTGCGGCCAAGTGCCGCTGGTTACGCTGCTTACTCCAGGCCGTGCTTGCGCTTGATCTGGTCCATCGCGCGCTTGTACTCGAGCTCCCAGGCCTGGGTGCCTTCCTCGAGGTTCTTGATGCGATTGCGCACTTCCTGATCGAGCTCCTCGTCGACCATCATGTGCTTGCGCAGGATGTCGCGGACCTTCTTGCGCAAGACCACGTCGTCGGCGAACACCTCCTCGACGTGCGCCGAGGCCATGAAGCTCTCGAGGATCTGGTTGGCGATCCACGCGGTCGCCTCTTCGCCGAGCGCGAACTGCTTCTCGTCGGCCATGGCGCGCTTGAGCTTGCCGAACTGGCCGTAGGGCAGGTTGCGCTGCTCCATCAGATCCTTCGCTTTATCGGTCAGCTCGCGATCGAGCCTCACGTATTCCTTGAGGATCGCTTCGACGTCGAGCTGCGCCTCGTGGGCTTCCCCGACCTCGATGTCGCCGTCGGTCGAAAGCGTGCGGATCATCTCCTCGGCGATGGTGGCGATCTTGCCCGTGTACAGCTTCACTGGTTGGCTCCTTCGGCCGCGAACCATAGGCCGCGGGTACAACCGCGTCAAGGTAAGATGCCCCAAAACGAGAAGGAAAAGATGAGCCAAAACAGCCCACGGGCCGAGTCGGTGACGGGAGCGACGCGCACCCGCAAGCTCGTCGTCGCGGCGCTCTGCCGCGACGAGAACGGACGCATCCTCCTCACGCAGCGTCGGGCCGATCAGCCGATGCCGCTCAAGTGGGAGTTCCCCGGCGGCAAGGTCGAGCCCGGCGAAGCGCCCGTCGACGCGCTCCGGCGCGAGCTGCAAGAAGAGCTCGGCTGCGCCGCGCGGATCGGCCGCATCGACGACGTCGTGTTCCACGCCTACGCAGAGTTCGATCTCTACATGCTCGTCTACGCCACCACGCTCCTCGGCGCGCCGCGGCCCGTCGAGGTCGCCGACGCGCGCTGGGTGCCGCCCGCCGAGCTGCGCGGCTACGACGTCCTGCCCGCCGATGTCGCGATCGTCGCGCGCCTCGCCGACGAGGCGGCGGCCCCATCCAATCCGCCGAATTCCGGAGAAACACGGTAAAATGCCGGAGTGTCAGGGGTCCTCGCCGAGGTCACGTTCGGCCCGCAGTCGCTGCCGCCGGTGGTCGGCGCCTGCATCGGGCTGGCGATGGCGCTGTTCCTCGCGCTCAAGCCGGGCGAGCCGCGCGTACGGCTGTGGTTCGCGGTCATCGCGTTCCTCTCGGCGATCTGGTCCTTCACCGTCGCCATCGCGCTCGCCGCGCGCACGGCCGAAGCCGCGGAGCCGGCGGCGCGCATCTCCTACGCCGCCATCGCGCTCGTCGGCCCGTGCGCGCTCAGCTTTTCGACCGAGCTGATCCATTCGCGCTCGCGCTGGCGGCTGCCGTCGGCGATCGTCTCCATCGTCGCGGCCGTCATCTGCTTGTCGTTCCCGTCGCTGACCCCGGTGGCGCCGCGCCCGACGGGCGGCTACTGGCCGGTGCCGTCGCCGACGGTGTTCGTGGCCGGCCTGGCCTCGGCGCCGCCCTTGTTCTACGGCATGTGGCTCATGCGCGAGGCCGGGCGCGCGCTGCCGCCGTGCCGCCGCCGCCGTCAGCTCGCCTGGGCCTTCGCCGCGCTCGTGCTCGGCACGCTCGGCGGGCTCGATCTCAACACCGTCTTCACGCGCGTCTACCCGACGGGCTGGGCATGGTGCGCGCTCTCGTCGGTGACGCTGTTCTACGCCATCGCCCAGCACCGCCTGATGGCGACGCGCACCTTCATCCGCCAGGCGCTGCTCGGCTCGGTCGCCGTCGGCGCCGGCGCCATCATCGTCGCCTTCGTCGTCGTGGTCATGCCCGACGCGCTCGACGGCGGCTGGCCGCTCGTCGGCGTCACGCTCGCCATGTTCACCGCGATGCGCATCTGGACCAGCGTGGTCGAGCCGTCGCTGTCCTATCTCTTCGGCTGGCGCCGCCGCCGCATCGAGGGCGCGTTCGCCGAGTTCGAGCGCCGCTCGCTCGAAGCCCGCTCCACCGACGAGGTCCAGCTCTGCCTCGGCGAAGCGCTCAAGGACGCCTTCGACGCGCACCTCAACCGCGTCCTGCCCGCCGAGCGCGATCGCGCCGGCGAGCACACCAGCCTCGCCGTCGCCGAAGCGGCGCTGCGCGAGAGCGGCATGCCCATCCTGCGCGATCTCATCGACCTCGAAGACGCGCGGGCGCCGCGCCTGCTCGACGCGCTCGATCGCCTCGGCGCCGACGCGCTGTTGCCGCTGTCGCGCGACAAGCAGCTGCAGGCCATCGCCGTCGTCAGCGGCGCCGCGCTCTCGCCCGCCGACGACGTCCTCGCCGACGAGCTGCGCCGCATGGGCCACCGCGCCGCGCTCGCCTGGGTCAACGCGCGCCTCTACCACGAGGTCGCGCGCCGCTCCGCCGGCCTCGAGGCGCAGGTCCGCCTGCGCACCGCCGAGCTCGAGGAGGCGCTCTCGGAGCTCAAGAGCGCGCAGGCGCGCCTCGTCGAGGCCGAGCGCAGCTCGTCGCTGGGCCTCCTCGTCGCCGGCGTGTCGCACGAGATCAACAACGCGCTCAACATCATCCACGCCAACACGCCGTCGCTCATCCGCTACAGCCAGCGCTACGACGCCCTCGTCGACGAAGTGCGCGATCCCGAGGTGCAGAACGCGCGCACGCTGCTACCGTACGCCATCTCCGCGCTCACCGACGCCACGCGCCGCACCCGCGCCATCGTCGAGGACCTGCGCAAGTTCGCGCGCCCCGACACCGAGCGGCGCTTGGTGCGCGTGCAGGAGGGCCTCGACGCCGCGCTCAACCTCCTGCGCCGCCGCACCGACGGGCGCCTCGATGTCGCGCGCGTCTACTCCGGCACCGCCAGCGTCGACGGCTACCCGGGCCAGCTCAACCAATGCTTCTTCAACCTGCTGCTCAACGCGGTCGAGGCCGCGCGCTCCGAGATCTGGGTCGTTTTGCGCCAGCGCGAAGAATCGGGCGGCATGGAGCTCATCATCAGCGACGACGGCGAAGGCATCGAGTTCGCCGATCAGGATCGCGTCTTCCAGCCGTTCTACACCACCAAGCCGAAAGCGGCGGGCCTGGGCCTCACCGTCTCGCGCGCGATCGTGCAGCGCCACGGCGGCTCGCTCACGCTGCTGTCCGAGCCGGGCGACGGCGCCACCGTGCGCGTGACCTTGCCGCCGTCGGCGCCCGAGCGCGACGACGCCCGCGGGGGAACATGAGCGGACGCGTCCTCATCTACGACGGCGACACCGCGCGCCTCGGCCGCCTGGCGCAGGCCGTCACCCTCGCCGGCGGCGAGCCCTTCGAAGTCTCGAGCGCCGCCGCCGCCGTGCGCGCCGCCGCCTCGTGCGAGCTGGTGCTGCTCGCCGGCGAAGAGGGCATCGGCGCGCTCGCCGCCATCTCCGCCGCGCATCCGACGCTGCCGCGCATCACCATCGTCGGTCCGGTCAACGCCGCCGATGCCGAGCGCCTCGTCATCGCCATCCGCGGCGCGCTCGTACACCATCGTCCGTCCGCGCCCGACTTCGAGACGCTCACGCGCGATCGCCTCACCGGCGCCATCGGCTGGCACTACTTCCGCCTGCGGCTCGTCGAGGAGCTCGACCGCGCCGCCCGCTACAACCGCGCGCTCTCGCTCCTCCTCGTCGATCTCGACGATCTGCGCGGCCTCAACGATCGCCTCGGCCGCGCCGCCGGCGACTTCGCGCTCGCGCAGGTGGCCACCGCGCTCATCTCGGGCGCGCGCTCGGTCGACTTCGTCGGCCGCTGGGCCGGCGGCGCCTTCGCGCTGCTCCTGCCCGAAACCGCCGTCGGTGCCGCCTACGGCCTCGCCGAGCGTCTGCGCGCCGATCTGGCCGCGCGCCGCCTGCCCGCGCCGCCGCAGCTGCTGCACCCGAGCCGCCCGCTGCGCGTGACCATGAGCTGCGGCGTCGCCTCCTTATATAAAGACGGCACCGCGCACGCCGGCACCCTCGTGGCGCGCGCCGACCACGCGCTCTGGCGCGCCAAGCTCGGCGGCCGCAACCGGTCGATCGTCGACTGAGGCCGCCGGTGAGGCGTCATTAATATGGGCGGCCTTTCGCTCCACGCCACGACCTGGATGGGCGCCTACTTCGCCTCGGGCGTCCTCGGCATCGTGCTCACCTCGCTGGTCAACGCCCGTGGACGCGGGCCGGTGCGCACACAGCTGGCGCGCCTGTTGACCGGCGTCTCGGGCATCCTCTTCACCACCGGCTTCGTCTTCGCCGCCGACAACGAGCCGACCGCGACCGCCGCCGTGCGCTTCTCGCAAGCGGTGGTCGTGTGGCTGCCGTACCTCGGCATCCGCTTCGCCAGCACGCTCTCCCGCAAGCGCATGCCGGTGCTCACGCGCCTGACGCTCCTGACCGCGCCGATCGCCTCGGGGCTGAGCATCGGCACGCCGTGGGTCATCGCCGGCTCGCGCCACTACAGCTACGGCTACGCGGGCGTCGCCGGGCCGCTCTATCCGCTCGTGCTCGCCGAGATGCTCACGCTCAACGCCGTCCCGCTCGTGCTCTTCGACGCGCTTCGGCACGAGAAGCGTCAGCTCGAGCGGCGCCAGCTCAACAACGTGCTCGCCGCCGCCGCCGTCGGCATGTTCGCCTTCATCGACATCCTGCCGCTGGTCGGCATCGACGCGCCGCCCATCGGTTGGATCCCGCTCGACGGCGCCGCCGCCGGCCTCCTGCTGGCGATCGTGCGCCACCGCTTCCTCGACATCCGCATGGCGCTGCAGCGCACGCTGTGGTGGATCGCCTCCACCGTCGCCGGCGGCGCGCTTCTGTGCGCCATCGCCTGGCCGCTCGGCCACCTCGCCGGCGGCCGCCGCCTGCCGCTCATCCTCGTCGTGTCGGCGCTCCTGCTCATCATGCGCGTCTGGCTCGGCATCGGTCAGGCGCGCCTCGACCGGCTCATCGGCCGCCGTCGCCGCGACCTCGACGCCGAGATGGCGCAGCTCACGGACTCGGCGGCGACGCTGCAGACCACCGAGGAGCTCGGCCGCGCCGTCGATCGCTTCCTGGCCGCGCTCGACCGCCGCCTCTCGGCGCTCGTCGTGCTCGAGCCCTCGGGCCGCGCGCGCGTCACCTGGTCGGCGTGGGGCTCGGTGCCGGCGCCGGCGCGCAACTCGCCCTTGTTCGCCGATCTCTTCCAGGCGCGCCTGCTCGTCTCGCGCGACCAGGTGCGCAACTCCGGCTCCGTCGAGATCCAGCGCGCCTGCGTGCGCTGGGGCGCCGAGTACATCGGCCCGCTCATCGACGGTGACGAGCTGCTCGGCCTCATCGCCATCGCGCCCAAGGCCGGCGGCGGCCTCGCCGACGCCCTCGAGCTCGAATCGCTCGATCGCATGTGCGTGACCATCACCGCGGCGCTCGCCTCGGCGCGCCTCTACGAGCGCCTCCGCGGCCTGCACGACGAGCTCGAGGAAAAAGCCGAGGCGCGCTCGGTCTCGCTCGCCAAGGCGCTCCGCGATCTGCGCGGCGCCGAGCAGCGCCTGGTGCAGTCGGAGAAGCTGGCCGCGCTCGGCCAGATCGTCGGTGGCGTCGCCGCCGATCTCGCCGACGAGGTCCGCGGCGTACACACCCGCGTCGCCGAAGTCCGCGCCCACACCGAGACGGTCGCCCGCGCCGTCGCCGCGCGCCTCGCCGAGGATCCCGCGCTCGCCGACGAAGAGCTGCGCGACATGTCGCGCGACCTCGGCCCGCTCCTCGACGCCGTCGGCGAAGGCGGCCGCCGCGCGCTCGCCATCGCTGACGACCTGGCGCGCTTCGCCCCCTCGGACGACAGCGAGGACGCCCCGCGCGAGCGCAACAGCGCGCGCCTCGAGGAGCTGGTCGACGCCACGCTCAAGCTCTGCGCCGGCCACCTGCGCCAGGTCTCGGTCGTCCGCCAGTACGACCCGGCGCTGCCGCCCGTCGCCGTCGAGACCGGCCCGCTCGGCCAGGTCGTCCTCAACCTCGTCCTCAACGCCACGCAGGCCATGCGCGGCGTCGGCACGCTCACGCTCGCCACGAGCCGCTGCACGCTCGACGGCCGCGACGGCGCCGAGCTCGCCGTGCGCGACACCGGCCCGGGTATCGAGCCCGAGATCCTCCCGCGCATCTTCGAGCCCTTCTTTTCGACCAAGGGCCACACGCTCGGCACCGGCCTCGGGCTCAGCGTCAGCCACAGCATCGTCGAGCGCCACGGCGGCCGCATCCACGTCGAATCCGCGCTCGGCGCCGGCACCACCTTCCGCGTTCAGCTCCCGCTTTGACCCGACCTCGGCCGCGGCCGGGTGGGGCAGTGCAACCGCACTTTACCGGTGGGGTGAGGAGTCTCCCCCCCAAGAGGGGAGGTCTGTAGTTCCACTGAGGACAGTCGACCCCGTCCTATCGCGCACTTCCGTGCACTTTTTCGCTGGCGCGCAACTTGAAGTGTGGGCCTGGCGACACCGAACGACAGACCAAGGAGCCCGCGATGCGCCGTAGACACCTGATCCTCCCGATCGCTTTCGCCGCCATGATGGGCGGCTGCCTCGGCTCGTTCGGTTCACCGGGCGAAGGCACCGGCAGTCAAACCGGCACCGGCACTGGTGACGGCACCGGCAGCGGAACCGGAACCGGCACCGGCAGCGGTGACGGCGTCGCCGGCAACCCGACGCCCACGCCCGATCCGACGCCGACCATGCCCCCCGCGGAGCAGGGCAGCATGACCGCCGCGCTCGACAAGGCGACCGACAGCATCCGCCTCAACGAGACCAAGAGCTACACGCTGAC
The DNA here is from genome assembly GCA_035607415.1 of Polyangia bacterium. GTDB lineage: Bacteria > Myxococcota_A > Polyangia > Palsa-1104 > Palsa-1104 > JAQBQH01. Next base: position 36,947 of record DATNAQ010000092.1, on the reverse strand, counting down.
GCTCACGCCCGCGGGCGGCCTCACCGGCGGCGTCACGCTGGCGCTCGACAACCCGCCGGCCGGCGTCACCGCCGTCTTCACGCCGGCGACCGTCAACATCACCGACGCCAACCCGGTGACCGTGCAGGTCGCGCTCAGCGTCGCCTCCGATGCCACCTCGACGACGTCGTCGACCGTCGGCATCAAGGCGATCTCGGGCGACATCAACGCCGCGGCGAGCCTGGGCCTGACCATCCCGGCCGAGCTGCTCATCCAGATCGCCAAGGGCGTCGCCATCGGCACCGCGGCCTCGCCGAACTCCACCGCCTTCGGCTTCTCGGGCACGATGAACGTCAAGTTCGTGACCGGCCTCAAGATCACCTTCATCAACAACGACGCCATCAACCACGAGATCCACGCGCAGGGCTCGGCCAACACGGCCGGCATCGCGCACGAGACCGGCCCGCTCATGGCCAACGTCGGCAACGTCTATACGTCGACGATCAACGCCCCGATCCTCATCAAGGCGGGCGATTGGCGCTGCCACATCCACTCGAACATGCTCGGCTTCAACATCAACATCCAGTAACGCGCGCGCGACACCGCGCCACGGGCCCCCGAGTCTTCACGATCGCGGGCCCGTTTTTTTTCAGCGGCCGTAGATCACCCAGCCCGCCTGATCCGACGTCACCACCAGATCCTGCTTGCCGTCGCCGTCGACGTCGAACTTGAGCGCGCTCTGGATCGTCTTGCCGAAGCGCGTGTCCGACGGTGACGGGCTCGTCAGCGTCCCGACCTTCGTCAGCGGCCGCCCCGCGAACAGGTCGATCTCCCCCGGCCCGTTGATCATCGACATCGCCGATACCGCCAGCGCCGCCTGTCCATTCTTGTAGTTGTTGAAGCAGCCGATCGCCGCCGGCTGCATCGACGGCACATCGAAGCTGTTCGCGGTCGCGTCGCCGAGCGGCATGTTCGCGGTCGCCACGATGCCGGTGGCGCTGCCGTAGTAGACCTCGCCGTGCTGCATCGCCTGCGCGGTCCACGCCGGCAGAAGGCCGATGTCGCCGTAGCCATCGTTGTCCACGTCGCAGCCGGCGGCGTCGCGGCCCCAGTGATAGCGATCGTTCCCCGCCGACGTCGGCGCCCAGTAGTGCGTGAACGTGGTGGCGTCGCCGCCATTGAGCATCGGCGCCATCGCGCGTCCCGGGATCACGCGCAGCCCGCCGCCGGTCTGCGTGGTGCCCGCGCTGCAGCCCGTGCCGCCGGGGTTGTTGATGCCGGGGTCCTGCTCGACCCAATCGGCGAGCCCGTCCTTGTTGAAGTCGACCATCGCGATGCTGATCGTCGCGCCGCACGTGCTGCCCTGGTTGGGGAAGTCCTGCGCGTTGCCGCCGCCCGGATCCATCACGTTCACGCGCGGCCCGCCGTTGAACAGCACCGCCGTCGGCCCGTTGACCTGCCAGACCGTCGCGATGTCGGTCTTGCCGTCGTTGTTGAAGTCGCCGACGTGAAACACCTCGCCCATGTGCTGCCCGAAGTTGAACGTGCCGAGGAGGAAGATCGCCGGCGGCTGCAGGACGTTGCGCGGCCCGCCGAAGATCACGGTGAACATGCCCTGGTTCGCCGACGCCATCGTCATGTGCTGGTTCCAGTAGTCGTTCGCCGGATCGGAGAAGATGATGTCGGCATAGCCGTCGCCGTCGAAGTCACCGCCCTTGCACGAGTAGAGGATGCCGCCGACGTCCATCTGCGGGACGTCGAAGCTGAAGACGCGCCCCTGCCCGCTGGCGGCGTCGATCGGCAACCCCGTCGCCGAGCCGTACAGGATCTGGATGTGATACTTGCCGGTCAGCCCGGCCGCGTCGCCCGTGCAGACCGCGAGATCGCCGAAGCCGTCCTTGTCGAAGTCGCCGATGGGCACCGCGTTGGTGACGGGGCTGCCGGCGATGAGGATCTGATCGGCCGCGTTCTTCACGGTGACCACGAGATCGAACGTCGCCGTGCGCGCCGTGTCGTCGGGCGTCGCGGTGATCTTCACGGTGTAGGTTCCCGCGTCGGTGTAGCCCGGCGTCCAGGTCAGCTTGCCCGTCGCCCCCGTCGGCGTGAACATCGCGTTGCCCGGCAGGTTGCTCGCCGAGAGCACGACGTTGCCGCCGAGCGGATCGGTGGCGCTCAAATCCACGCTCAGCGCCTGCATCTCGTCGACGGCGACGGGATCGAGCCCCGTCACCACCGGCGGGTTCTGCACCGCCATGTCGCCCATGTTGCCGCCGTCGCCGCCGCCGGGGCCGATGACGCCCTCGTCGAGACGGAAGGTCACCGAGCCGCGTCCGTTGGCCAGGCTCACCCCCTCGGTGTCGCTGGCGACGACGGTGCCGCTGCGCAAGCCGTCGAGCTGCACGGTGAACGGAGAGGCCGGCACCGGATCGCTCACCAGGATCGCGAACTGCGCCGGCAGATCGATCGTCCCCGACGAGGGCTGCGCCGTGGTCATGCGGCCGTCGGACAGCGTCACACGCGTGCTCGACAGGTTCTTGGCATTGCCGTCGACGTGCGCGGAGATGCAGGTGCCGCTCTTGCCGGCGCACGGATCCTTGGCGCCGCAGCCGGCGAGCGCGGCGGCGATCGTGACGACGAGGAAGGAGGGGAGTCGCGCGCGCATCACAACCTCGCGTCCGACAGGGTCTGCACGTTGCTGCGCGTGCCGAGCACCACGCCCAGCACCACGCCACCGGCGACGACGACGGCAGCGCCGCCGATCACGCCCCAGAACCAGGCCTTCTTGTAGACCGGCTTCTCCGCCGGCTGCGCCACCAGGTCGGCGCGTCCCGTCGTGGACGTCGCCGTCGGCGTCGGTGGTGCCACCGGCGGTGGTGCCGTCGGGGGCGGCGTGGTCACGCCGGTGGCCGGCAGCGGCTGCTGCGGCGGCCCCTCGGCCGACGACTTCTGCTTGTCGATCAGCTCCTGCAGCGCCGCCATCTGCCGCTGGACCTCGTCGCGGTTCTTGGCGTCGGGCGCGACGCGCAGATACTTCTGATAGAACGACAGCGCCTTGTCCGGCCGCTTCGACAGCCGGTACGCCTGCGCGATGTTGTAGAGGAACTCGGGCGCCGGCTTGGCGCGAAAGCCACGCTCCCACTCTTCGATCGCCGCGTCGTACTCCTCGAGATGGTAGTGCGCCATCCCCTTGCCGTACGCGTCGCGCGCCGTGGCGGCGTCATCGGCGCGCGCCATCGTCGGCATCATCGTGGCGGCCGCGAGTGTGATCGCCGCCACTACCCCCCGAAGCTGAGCTGAGCACATCCCTCCATCGTACTTCACCGTCGCCGCCACGGGAAGATGACTGCCAACGCTGTTTACAAAGCCTGACGGAGCGCGTAGCTTTTAGGGGTGCAAACGAAGTTGGCAGCGGCCGAAGTGCTCAACGGCCGCTGGCGGCTCGATCGTCCGCTCGGCGCCGGCGCCGACGCGACGCTGTTCGCCGCCACCGATCTGCGCGACGGCCGCGCCGTGGCGCTCAAGATCCTGCACGCCTCGCTGTTCGCCGGCGACGACAGCGCCCGCGCCCGCCTGCGCTGGGAGTTCGCCGTGCTGGCGGCGATCGAGCATCCGCACCTGGTGCGGGTCTTCGACCTCGACAGCGTCGAGGGCCGTCCCTTCTTCACCTGCGAGCTCTGCGACAGCCCTCCGCCAACGAGGTTGACGGCGCTGCCGCCGCCCGAGCGCGCGCGCGTCCTCTGTCAGCTCCTCGCCGAGGTGGGCAGCGCGCTCGAGGCGCTGCACCGCCGCGGCCTGGTCCACCGCGACATCAAGCCGTCCAACCTGCTCGCCGACGGCAGCGGCGCCACGCGCCTCGGCGATCTCGGTCTCTCGTCGCTGCGCGGCGCCGCCGGTGGCGCGCGCGGCACGCTCGGCTTCCTCGCGCCCGAGGCGCTCTTCGGCGCCGCCGACGCCCGTGCCGATCTCTGGTCGCTCGGCGCCACCGCCCACGCGCTGTGGAGCGGCGTGCCGCCGTTCGCCGCCGCGCGAATCGACGAGCACGTCCGCGCGCTCGACAAGGGCCGCCCGGCGCGGCTCGCCGGCGCGCCCGCCGGCCTGCAGGCGCTCGTCGATCGGCTGCTGGCGCGTGATCCGGCGGCGCGCCCGTCGACCGCGCGTGCGGTCGTCGACGAGGCGCTGCGCCTGGGCGCCCGCCTCGACGGCGCCGTCGTCCACGAGTCGGCCGCGCCGCCGTTGTGCAACCCCGCGCTCGCCGGCCGCGAGGCGGAGCTGGCCACGCTCGTCGCCGCGCTCGGCCGCGCCCGCGTCGTGCTCGTCGAGGGCGCACCCGGCGCCGGCAAGAGCCGCCTCATCGACGAGGCGCGCCGCGCCCGCCAGCTCGACGACGCCGCCGCCGGCCGCACGTCGCTGGCGTGGCGCAACTTCGCCGATGACCGCCCGCTCACCGTCGTCGCGGCGCTCGCCGAGGCCCCGGCCGTCCTGCACGTCGCCGCCGTCGCCGAGCCGCGCGCCGAGGAGCTGCTCGGGCTCGCCGCCGCCGGCGCCGCCGCACCGTCGACGGTGATCGCCGAAGTGGAGGAGGGCGCCGTGCCCGCGCTCGCCGGCGACGGCGTGGTGCGCATCCGCCTGGCGCCGCTCGACGACGCCGCCGTCGCCCGCCTGTGCGCGTCGATGCTCTTCGACGGCAGCGACGGCGCGGGCTTCGCCGAGCTGGCGCGTGCCGTCGCCCGCGCCTCGGGCGGCAACCCGCGGCTGGCCGTCGAGATCGTGCGTGCCGTCGCCGCGCGCACCGGTCCGCCGTCCGCCGCCGACGTCGGCGCCCTCGACGGCCAGAACCTCGCCGGGCTCGTGGCCGCCGCGCTCGATCGCCTGCCGGCGACGGCCCACGCGCTCGCCGAGGCGCTCGCCGTCCTCGGCCGCGACGCCACCGTCGCCGAGCTGGCCGCGCTGCTCGGCGCCGAGCCCGCCGCCAGCTGGGCCGCCGCCCTGGCCGCGCGCGCCGCCGGCGTCGCCGACGTCGACGACGCGACCGGCTGCCTGCGCTTCCCTTCGGCCGCCCATGCCGACGCCGCCTACGCCGCGCTCTCGCCGCGCCGCCGCCTCGCGCTGCACCGCCGCGCGCTCGCGCAAGCGGCTGCCGACGCCCCCGTCGACCGCGCCCGCCACCTCATCGCGCTCGCCGCGCCCGAGGCCGCCGACGCCGCGCTCGTCGCTGGCGAGCGCCTCGTCGAGCGCGGCCGCGTGCGCGCCGCGGTCGCCATGCTCGAGGACGCCGAGCGCCTCGGCGCCGGCGCCGTCCGCCTGCGCGCCGCGCTCCGCCTCGGCACCGCCCGCACCCTCGCCGGCGACTACGTCGGGGCCCTGGCTGCGCTCGCTCCCGCCGAAGCCGCACGCGGCGAGCCCGCGCTGCGCGTCGACGCCGCCATCGCCGCCGCCCGCGCGCTGCAGCGCGCCGGCGATCTGCCCGCCGCCGAAGCGCGCCTCGTCCCGCTCGTCGCTTCCGCCCCCGGCGCCGTCGGCAGCGCGGCCAGCCCGCGCAGCGGCATCCCGGCACGCGCCCGCGACGAAGCGCGCGGGCTCCTCGGTCGCGTCCTCGTCGACCGCGGCGACTACGCGCGCGCCGCCGAGGTGTGCGCCGCCAGCGAAGAGCCCTCCGCCGCCGTCGCCGAAGCGCGCGGCCTGGCCTGCCTCTATCTCGGCCGCTTCGACGACGCCGACCACGCCTTCGCCGCCGTCGAGCGCGCGGCCGCCGCTCAACCCGCGCAGCTGGCGCGCGCCCGCAACCTGCGCGGCATGGTCGCCCACAGCCGCGACGCCCTCGCCGACGCCGCCGAGCTCTACGGCTCGGCGCTGACGCTGGCCCGCCACGCCGACGACCTCCACGGCGCCGCCATCTACGCCATGAACCTCGGCGCCATCCTCCGCGAAGCCGCCGAATACGAGCGCGCGCTCGGCCCCAGCGCCGACGCCGCGCGCGACCTCGGCCGCCTCGGCAAGCGCGTCGAGCGCGCCTTCGCGCTCTTCAACTACGGCAACCTGCTCCTGTCGATCGGCGATCTCGAAGGCGCCGACCGCGCCGCCGCCGAGGCCGAAGCGCTCGCCCGCGCCACCGATGCCGCCCGCGAGCTCGGCTACGCGCGCATGCTGGCCGGCGATCTCGCCCGTCGCCGCGGCGATCTCACCCGCGCGCTCGACGCCTACCACGCCGCCGTCGCCTCGCTGCAAGGCGCCGCCGCCGGCGATCGCCTCGCCGCCGCGCTCAACCTCGCCGAAGCGCTCGCCGAGTCGGGCGACGCCGATGCCGCCGCCCGCGCCGCGCTCGCCGAGGCGCACGCGCTCGCCGAAGCCGCCAACCAGGTTGACGCCTGGCTCCCGGTCGCCGTCCGCGCCGGGCTCGCGCTCGGCGATCCCGTCGATCCGGCGCGCCTGACCGCGCTCGGCCAGCTGCGCGACCGCGCCGCCCGCAGCGCCCGCCGCGACGTCGCCTTTCGCGCCGATCTCGCGCTCGCCCGCGCCCACATCCGCCGCGGGCAGACCCGCCGCGCGCTCGCCTCCCTGTCCCGCGCCGACCAGATCTGGAAGGAGATCCGCATGCGCACCCCCGAGCTCCGCCGCGACGCCATCGACGACGATCCCGACGCGCGCCGCCTCCGCGAGCTGCTCTCCGCCGGCGAATCCGCCACCGATCGCAAGGGCCCGTCTGCGCCCACGGCGGCGTCGGCACCGTCGCCGCAACCGCTGGCGCAGCCCGAGCCGCTGCGCAAGCTCCTCTCGATCAACAAGCGCCTCAACTCCGAGCAGCGCCTGCCCGTCCTGCTCGACCTCATCCTCGACACCGTCCTCGACCTCACCTCCGCCGAGCGCGGCTTCATCCTCCTCACCGACGGCGCCGGCGCCTGGCGCGTCGAAGCCGCGCGCAACATCGCCGAGGCCGATCTCGACAAGCCCGCCGCCGCCGGCGCCTTCTCCCGCAGCATCGCCGAGCGCGCCGCCCGCGAAGGCGTCCCCATCGTCACCCTCGACGCCACCGGCGACGAACGCTTCGAGGCCGCCCTCTCCGTCAGCGATCTCAAGCTGCGCTCGGTCCTGGCCGTCCCGCTCGCCGTCAAAGGCCGCACCGTCGGCTGCGTCTACGCCGACCACCGCCTGCGCGCCGGCGCCTTCGGCGACGCCGAGGTCGCGCTCGTCTGCGATCTCGCCGAGCAGGCCGCCATCGCCGTCGAGAACGCGCGCCTCCTCGCCGACTTCGCGCGCGCACAAAAGTCGATCGACGCGCTCAACCGCTCGCTGCAACAGGAGGTCGCCAAGCAGGCCGTCGAGCTCGGCGAGCTGCACAAAGAGGTCCGCACCTCGCGCGCCGCGCTCTCCGTCCGCTACAACTACGACAACCTGGTTGGCAGGACGCCGCGCATGCTCGAGCTGTTCCGCCTGCTCGATCGCGTGACCGATACCGCGCTGCCCGTCGTCATCTACGGCGAGAGCGGCACCGGCAAGGAGCTCGTCGCCCGCGCCATCCACCACAACGGTCCGCGCCGCGGCAAGGCCTTCGTCTCCGAGTCGTGCGCCGCCATCCCCGAGACGCTGCTCGAGGCCGCGCTCTTCGGCCACGTGCGCGGCGCCTTCACCGGCGCCGACGCCGAGCGCCGCGGCCTCTTCGAGGTCGCCGACGGCGGCACCCTGTTCCTCGACGAGGTGGGCGAGATGCCACCGTCGATGCAAGTCAAGCTCTTGCGCGTCCTGCAAGAGGGCGAGCTGCGCCGCGTCGGCGCCGAGCGCACCATCAAGGTCGACGTGCGCGTCCTCGTCGCCTCCAACCGCGATCTCGGCCGCCTGGTGGAGGAGGGCAAGTTCCGCGAAGACCTGTTCTACCGGCTCAACGTCGTGCGCGTGGCGCTGCCGCCCTTGCGCGAGCGCCGCGACGACATCCCGCTCCTCGTCGAGCACTTCCTGCGTAAGTTCGCCGACGAGAACAAGCGCCCGCTGCGCCGCATCGCCCGCGCCGCGCTGCACAAGCTCGTCGGCTATCGCTGGCCCGGCAACGTGCGCGAGCTGGAGAACGAGATCGCCCGCGCCGCCTCGCTCGGCGGCGACATCATCGCCGTCGAGGATCTCTCGCCCCAGGTCGCCGCCGGCGAGCCCGAGGCTGCCGTCGAATCGCCCGACGACCTGACCCTCAAGCACCGCGTCGAGCGTCTCGAGCGCACGCTCCTCCGCGAGGCGCTGCACCGCTCGGCGGGCAACCAGACGCAGGCTGCACGCCTCCTGGGATTGTCGCGCTTCGGTCTGCAGAAGAAGCTGCGCCGCTACGAGATCGACTGAGAGCTCCGTCTCGACCGGACCATGACAACGCCGCCCCATACCCCGCCAACCAAGTTGGCAGCACCGCCAACGACGGCGCGCCCGGCCCCAGGCGCGACGCGGGCTTGCGCCTGCTATCCTCGTGGCGTGGGGCTTGCTTGAGGTACGGCCGGATGCACAGGCTCGTTTCACATGTGCGCGTCGTCGTCGGTGCCCTGGCGCTGGCCTTCGGGCTGTGCACCGCGTGCTATACGCCGTCGGTGCCGCTGCCGCCGCCGCTCATCGAGCAGATGTCGTTCACCGACGGGCAGACCGCCGGCACCGTGATCCTCTCGAGCCCCGCGCAAGCGCAGATCGGCGCGGTGCGCTTCTCGGTGTTCAACGTCTCCAAGGGCGTGGGCGTCATCTTCCTCTCCAACGCCGACGGCAGCTTCACCTCGCCGCCGTTCGTCGGTGCCGACGGCGACTACATCGACATCTCCTACGACTCGAACAACGAAAGCACCGACCGCTGCACCACGCTCCACGTCGGCGGGTCGCTCATCGGTTCCGACTGCCACTGACGCCGGCGGCGGTCGCACCTTGCTCGCCCGGGCCATTGCCCTATCTACTCGTGGGTGGGTCGGCCGCTGCCGCTGTTACTCGTCGTCGAAGACTTCGAGGAGCTGTACGAGCTCTACTCGGACTTCCTCGCCGGAGCCGGCTATGCCGTAACCGGTAGCTCGACCGGCGAGCAGGCGATCGCCGAAGCGCACCGCCTCATCCCCGATCTCATCATCATGGATCTCGGCCTGCCGCGCATGAACGGCTGGGACGCGATTCACCTGCTCAAGACCGACGGGGCGACCGGGCACATCCCGATCCTGGCGCTCACCGGCCACGTGCAGCATCGCTTCGCCGACGCCGCGCGCGAAGCCGGCGCCGACGGCGTGCTCCTCAAGCCCTGTCCGCTCGACGAGCTGCTGAACGAGATCGAACGGCTGCTCTTGCGCGCCGAAGCGCACATGCATCCGTAGAAGTGGTGGAGGGAAGGGTTAGCGCGAAATGCGAGCGGTCGGCGGGAGCATGAAGGTGAGGCCGACGCCGAAGAAGATGTTGTTCTGCGCCCCTTCGTCCTTCGAGTTCAACACGCGGTCGCCGTTGGTGTCGAGACCGCCCGGGTTCGCGCCGACGATGTAGTCGCGCAGCTCGAACTGCAGACCGAACCACTCGTTGAAGTAGATGTGCGCGCCGACGCCGATCTGGCCGCCGATCTTCAACCCGTCGAACTTGGTATTCGACGTGTTGGGATCCGGCTGCGCCGGATCGTAGCCCGGCTTCCCCGTCGTGTCCGGGATGTGGCAGCAGCTCGACGTGTAGTTGACGAAGCCGATGCCGCCGTTGACGTAGAGATCGTAGTTCACGAACAGCGCCGAGAAGAACGCGATCTTTCCGTAGAACGGCGTGATCTGCGCGAACGCCGAAAAGATCGCGTTGATCCCGAGCACGCGGGAGTCATGCATCTCCAGCGTCGGCTGCGGTCCCGGATACTTGTTGTACGGCATGGTCGACTCGCTCGGTAACGCCGAGCGAACCTTGTCCTCGAGCGCGGTGTCCGAGTTGAGCATGTACACGCCCTGGACGCCGATCGCGAGCCAATCGGTGAGGTGGAACTGCATGTTCAAGCCGGGGCCGAAGGCGTGCTTGTAGTCCTGGTTGATCGACGTGACGAACTGAGGCGTCACCTCGAAACGGAGCTTACGCAGCAGCAGTCGACGGCGCACCGCCGGCTGTCCTTCGAGTGGGTTGCGTCGGTCAGCGTGCGCCGCATCAGGCAGCAGCATCGGCAGCGCCAGCAGAACCAGGAGGGGAAGAAGTCGCGTCCGCATCATTCTCCTCGCTAGCGCGTGTACTTGTATTCGAAGCTGGTGGGCAGGAACATGCCGACACCAACGCCGAAGACGAGGTTCTGGATGAAGTTGGAGTCACCCTTGGGCGGCGCGGCAGAGCCGACCGCCGAGCCGCGTGAGGCGGGCTCGAGCGAGTCCACAAACATGTAGTCCTTCAAGTACGCGTGAATCGCCAGCCACTTGGTGAGGAACAGGCGCGTGCCGATGTCGACGTGCCACTGGATGTCGTAGTTCGTCGCCGAGCGATCGGCCGGGTCGCGCGTGATCCACTCGGTCTGGATCACGCCGAGACCCGCTTGCACGTAACCCTCCCACTGCATGACCCAGCGATCGAAGAGGGCGAACTTGCCGTAGAAGGGCACGTACCCGAAGTTCAGGTTCGCGCTCCACAGGTAGCGGTTCACCGACGGCAGGATGCGGTCATCGAGACCGCGCAGGAAGTAGTGCTCCTGCTGCTGCGGCACGTAGTAGGTTCCTTCGAGGCCGAGGTTCAGCGTCTCGGACAAGAAGAAGTTGATGATGCCGCCGAACCCGTGATGGCGATACAGCGAGTTGTTGATGGTGACGTTGTACGTCGGGATGAACTCGACGCGGTGGTACTTGAGGATCGGGCGGCGCGGCACGACGACGATGTCTCGCCACGAGATCGAGCCCAGCTTCCCCTTTTCGCCCTGCTCGGCCTGTTGCGACTGAGCGGCCCCGCCTTCCCCCGGAGGCGTCGGCTCGGCGCCCGGAGGCGTCGGCTCGCTGCCCGGAGGCGTCGGCTCACCACCGGGCGGCGTCGGCTCGCTACCCGGTGGAGTGGGTTCGCTTGCAGGGGGCGTCGGCTCTTGCGCGCGCGCCGTGCGGAAGCTTCCACACAGAAACGCTGCTGCGCAAAGGGCGACCAAGCTCGCCCGGCCATCGAATCTTCGCATGCTCACCTCGCGTGACACCGCATTCGAGAGCCCAAATTCCACTGCAATATCAGCTGCTTACGTGGTTCCGGTCAGCGTTTTTGCGACTATATCATGTGCTTTTTTTCACAATCAAGTTATTTACGTATCGAATTCGCTGATTTCGGGATTGGGAGTCGCAAACAAGATCCATCACTGCCCTTCGTTGGCGTAGAGAGCCGCCACGAACTCGTGCGGGTCGAAGGGGCGTAGGTCCGCGACCTTCTCACCGATTCCGATGAAGCGCACGGGCACCTGGAGCTCGTCGCAGATGCCGAGGATGACGCCGCCCTTGGCCGTGCCGTCGAGCTTGGTGAGAACGATCCCGGTGATGTCCATCGCCTGCTTGAAGGTCGCCGCCTGCGCGATCGCGTTCTGTCCGTTGGTCGCGTCGAGCACGAGGAACGTCTCGTGCGGCGCTTCGGGCAACGCCTTCTTCATCACGCGGCGCACCTTCTCGAGCTCGGCCATCAGGTTGTCTTTGGTGTGCAGGCGCCCCGCGGTGTCGCAGATGACGACGTCGTAGCCTTCCGCCTGCGCGCGCTTGACGGCGTCGAAGAGCACCGCCGACGGATCGCCTTGCTCCTTGCCTTTGACGACGGGCGTGCCGGTGCGCTGGCCCCAGATCTCAAGCTGCTCCGTGGCGGCGGCGCGGAAGGTGTCGCCGGCGGCGAGGATGACCTTCTTGCCCTCGGCGGTGAACTTGGAGGCGAGCTTGCCGATCGTGGTCGTCTTGCCAACGCCGTTGACACCGATGGTGAGGAGCACGAACGGCTTGGCGCGGTTGATGTCGAACGCGCCCGCCTTCTCTTGCGCGCGCTCGAGGATCGCTTCGGACTCCTTCTTGATGACGCCCCAGACGGCGTCGGCGTCCTTGAGCTCGTTGCGCGAGAGCGAGGATTTGACCGCGTCGAACAGCTTGGTCGCGGTCTTGGCGCCGATGTCGGCGGTGAACAAGATCTCTTCGAGCTCGCCGACGAGCGCCTGATCGATCTGCTTCTTGCCGATGAGGCTGCCGATGCGCGCGACGAAGCCGCCGCGCGTCTTCTCGAGGCCTTCTTTGAGATCCTTGCCCTTCTCGACGGGCGGCGCCGGCTTTTCAGCGGGCTTCTCGGCCGGCTTCTCGACGGCAGGGGCGACGGCTTCGAGCTTGGGGCGCTGCTCCTCGGGCGGCGCGACGATCACGCGGCGCTTCTTCGAGGCGCGCCAGATCAGCAGAAGCGCGATCGCGAAGACCACGGCGAGGACGACGTAGACCAGCCAGGTCTCGTGCATGGGGCCGCGAATATATGGGAAAGGCTCTCGCCTGTCAGCTATCAGCTTTCAGCTCGGAGGCGATCTCCTCGGCGGCGGTCAGGTCTTCCGCGGACGGGGCACGTGCGCCCCAGACGGCCGACTCGACCAGCGCGGTGAGCGCGGCCAGGCGCTCGTGCGGCACCAGGCGCTTGCGCTCGACGTGAGCGAGGAGCTCGCGCGGCGTCATGGTCTCGACGGCGCGGCCGGCGGGTGAGAGCGGGGCGGCGGCGCGGCGCCAGGCGTCGAAGATGCGGGCGCGCACGGGCACGAGGCGCACGCGGGCGCCGCGCAGCTCGCCGCGATGGGGCAACGCACGCGTGAAGTGCTCGCTGACGTAGCCCGGCGCGGCGACGGAGACGATGAGCTCGCCGGCGGGCAGCTCCTCGAAGGCGAAACGGCCGTGCTCGTCGACGGTGGCGGCGCGCGGCACGCTGTCGGCGGGGCGCGCGACCAGCGTCGCCGTCGGGATGGGGCGATCGTCGGCGGCGTCGACGACGACGCCGGAGAGGCCGTGATCGGGGCGGCGCAGCGACGAGAGGATGCCGCGCCGGCTCTCGGCGAGGCCGGGGGTGGTGCTCGCCGGCACGGTGCCGCGGCGCCGCACGCGACGGGCGACGGCGAACCAGCGGCGCCAGCGCCGATCGCGCGCGAAGAACGCGACCAGCGCGGCGAGCAGCGTCACCAGCGGCGAGATCACGTAGGGCCAGACGGCGGCGGGCGGCGCGGGCAGGACGTCGATCGGCACCGTCGGCGAGACCGAGCCGTCGCGCCACTCCTCGCGCGGGCGGTAGCGCGCCTCGATGAAGGCGGCGCCGCCCGGCAGATCGCGGCCGCGGATCTCGCCGTCGAAGACGCCGTGCTCGTCGGTGGTGAAGGTCGCGAGGTCGGCGCCGTTCTCGATCCCGAGGACGACCTCGGCGCCGGCGATGGGGCCGTCGTCGTCGCGCAGCGCGCCGGTGACGGCCAGCGACTCGACGGGGCTGAGGCGCGCCGGCGTGGCGCCGAGCGCGAGCTGCGACGTCGTGGTCAGGAGGACCGACTTGGAGACCAAGGCGCCGTTGCGCTCCTCGTCCTCGGGGATCTCGGCGGTGACCTCGATGCGGTTGCCGGCGCGGCCGAAGGGTCCCGGGAGGTCGAAGTCGGCGTGGCCGTCTTCGACGGGGACGTCGCCGCGCGGCTCACCGCCGACGCGCAGCCGCACGCGCCCTTCGTAGGCGCGCGGCGGGCCCAGGCCGTCGGTCTCGTGGGCCTCGACGACGACGTGCATGGCGGAGGCGTGGGCGGCGACGCGCGCGGGGAGCTGCAGCGTCACCGTCGGCGTGCGGAGGCCGACGTCGAGCGTGCGGTCGATGGCGGTGGGCGCGACGTAGTCTTCGCCGCCGCCGGCGCCGATGTGCAGGCGATAGGTGCCGAGCGGCAGCGGCACGCGCCAGCGAAAGCTGCCGTCGGGGCCGGTGGGCTCGGCGTAGTGCCAGAAGCTCGGACCCTCGAGGCTGACGGCGACCACGCGGCCGGCGACCGGCTCGTCGCTGGCGTCGTCGCGCAGGCTGCCGTGGACGAGCACGCCGCCGGGGACGCGCTCGACGGCGTCGAGGTCGATGCGCAGGCGCGCGCGCACGTGGATGACCGGGTTGTCGGCGCGCGCCGGCAGCGACGCAGCGACGGCGATCAGGCACAGCAGCGCGCGAGCGAGCCGCACGCGGCAAGCATACGCTACTCGGCGGCGAACGTCAGGCGGTGCGCGCCGGCGCCGCCGCAACGGACGACGTAGACCGAGCCGGCGGCGTCGACGGAGTCGGGCGTGACCGGTTTGCCGTCGCAGGCGATGCTCGGCGTGCCGCGGTTCCAGAAGACGTCGTGGCGCGCCGGCACGTCGCCGCGGCCGCGAAAGGCGATCGACAGCGTGACGCCGTCCCACGCGACGGCGGTGGGATCGCCGCCGACGGCCTGCGCGTACGGGCGCGACAGCGCGTCCATCATCGCCGGGCGCGGCGTGTACGTGCCGTCGGGCTGCGGATCGAACAGGCCCCAGCCGCCGGGCGTCGGATCCTTCCATAGCCACCACGTGGTCGACGCACCGGTGGCGTCGAAGTCGTCGAGCGCGTGGCCGATCCACGCCGGGCCTTGCGTCGTCGCCGAGCCGAGGCCGTATTCGGTGACCATGAGCGGCGTGCCCCAGGCGTCGGCTTCGTCGCGTGCGCCGCTGATCGACCCCGAGAGCAGCGCCGGGTACGAGCCGTCGGCGAGCGCGCTCGAGTCGCCGAAGATCGCGGTGTAGACGTGCACGGCGTAGACCGCGCCGCCGACGGGGAACGGCGTCGACGAGATGGGCGCGCCGTTGGTGAAGTTGCGCGTGGCGACCGGCTCGAACACGACGAGCTTCTTCGGGTCGGCGTCGCGCAGCGTCTGCGCCGCGCGCGCCTGGAACGCCTGAACGGTGTCGTCGACGCCGATGGGCTCGTTCATGACCTCGTAGCCGATGACGGCGGGATCGGCGCCGAAGCGACCGGCGACGTGGCCGAGCATGTCGAGGTAGGCCTCCTCGAGCCCGTCGGCGTCGTCCCAGAAGCTGTCGAACGCGGCCAGCGCGGCGGCGGCGGTGTGGCAGTCGGGGCCCGGCACGGGGCCGCCGGTGAGCGTCGCCGGCGGCGGGACGATTGCCCACAGAGGGGCGCCGTCCTCGCACAGCTCCTTGGACCAGCCGTCTTCATGTAGATCGATCAGGACGTCGACGCCGGCGGCGCGGCACCAGTCGATGATTTGCGCGACCCGATCGAGGTAGGCCTCGTCGAAGCTGCCCCGCGCCGGCTCGATGGCGCTCCAGTTGATGGGCAGGCGCACGAGGTTGAAGCCGCGCGCGTGCATGTCGATGGGATCGGAGGCGTCGAACGCCGGCAGCGCCTCCCGCGGGGCGCGGCCATCGGCGAAGGTGACGTCGAAGATGCCGGCGATGTGGACGTTGACCCCGCGGTAGATGCGGACCCGACCCTCGGCGTCGCGCAGGTGGTGGCCGTCCGAGTCGACCGGGGCGAACCGCGGGGTGTACTTGCCGGGCGCGCAGGCCGCAAGCGTGACGACCAGGCAAACGGCCCATCGCATGGGCGCAGCCTAGCCAATCCGTTCCGGAGAAGGTGCGCCAACTTAGCCGAAGAAAATTGGAGAAGAAAATTAGCTCCGCGGACGGCCCATGGGTAGGGTCGGGTTGACGTTGGATCGAACGTCGTGCTACGTTGGCCGGAGAAGTGACATTACGTTGCAATACATTCGGCCGAGGATGAGCGAGGCGCGATGCGAATCAAGCGACTCGAAGTACAAGGATTCAAATCTTTCTGCGATCGTAGCGTACTGACCTTCAACGAGCCCATCACGGGCGTGGTCGGGCCGAACGGCTGCGGAAAGTCCAATATCGTGGACGCCATCCGCTGGTGCATGGGCGAGCAATCGGCCAAGCACCTGCGCGGCAAGTCGATGGACGACGTCATCTTCGCCGGCTCCGATTCGCGCGGGCCGCTCGGGATGTGCGAAGTCACGCTGGTGTTCGAGAACGACGGCCGCGTGCCGCTCGAGTACCTCGCGTATTCGGAGATCGCGGTCACCCGCAAGCTCTATCGCGACGGGACCAGCGAGTACTACCTCAACAAGACGCCGTGCCGGTTGCGCGACATCACCGAGTTCTTCCTCGGCACCGGCGTCGGCGCCAAGGCCTACTCGATCATCGAGCAGGGGCGCGTCGGCATGATCGTGACCTCCAAGGCGGAGGATCGGCGCGCGCTCATCGAAGAGGCGGCGGGCATCTCGAAGTACAAGCTCAAGAAGAAGGCCGCCGAGAAGAAGATGGAGTCGACGCGGCAGAACCTCCTGCGCGTCAGCGACGTCGTGGCCGAGATCGAAAAGCAGCTCGGCTCCTTGCGGCGGCAGGCGCAGAAGGCCGAGCGCTACAAGCAGTACAAGGCGGAGCTGCGCGACATCGATCTGTGGACGGCGTCGCAGCGCTGGCTCGGGCTGGTCGCCGAGGAGCGCGTGGCGGCCGAAGCGCAGGCCGAGGCGCAGGCGGCGCGCGAGGCGACGCATGGGCGCCTCGTGTCGCGCGAGGCCGAGATCGAGACGACGCGCCTCGAGCTGGCGGCGGAGGCGGAGTCGCTGTCGGAGCTGCAGCAGGGGCTCTACGAGCTCGACAACCGCATCAAGCTCGGCGAGGCCGAGGCCGATCACGAAGGGCGCGAGGCGGGCGGGCTCGAGGAGCGCGCGCTCGAGGCCAAAGAAGAGATCGAGCGCCTGATGGCGCAGGCCGACGCCGATGCGGCCGAGATCGAGCGCATCAAGAGCGAGCTCGCCGTGGCCACCGAGGCGGCGAGCGGATCGGACGAGGCGCTGCGCACGCGCGAAGAGGCGCTGCGCGTGGTCAAGGAGCAGCTGGCGGCCCTGCAGGCGCGCGTCGAGGCGGCGCGCGCCGAGGTCACGGCGTGCAAGGGACAGATCGTGGGCTTCGAGGCGGCCGAGCGCGCAGGGGCGCGCCGGCGCGACGATCTGCACACGCGGCTCTTGCGGCTCGGCGAGGACGAGGCGCGCAACGTCGCGCGGCGCGGCGAGCTCGAGCACGCGGTCGGAAAGCACGCGCGCGAGCTCGACGGGCTCAAGCAGCTCAAGCTCGATCTGGCCGATCAGAAGCAGCGCACCGAGACGCGCGTCGCCGAGCTGAAGGAGATGCTGGCCGGCGGCGGCAAGGCGCTCGAGGCGCTGACCACCGAGCTGCACAAGCGGCGCTCGCGGCGCCACTCGCTCGACGAGCTGCACGCCAAGTACGAGGGCTTCGCGCGCGGCACGCGTGCGGTCATGCAGCACAAGGAGACGCGCTGGGGCATCCGCGATCTGTTCGCCGATGCCGTCGACGCGCCGGCCGAGCTCGACCTCGCGGTCGAGGCGGTGCTCGGCGAGCGCATGGGCGCGGTGCTCGTCGAGAGCCAGGAAGTGGGCGTCGACGTGATCGGGCAGCTCAAGGAGAAGTCCGAAGGGCGCGCGACCTTCATTCCGATCAATCGCTTCCTAGCCGGCGACGCGGCGGCGTTCGAGCCGGGCGACGGCGTGCGCGGGCGCTTCCTCGACATGGTCACGTTCGGCGAGGACTACCGCGCGGTGGCCGAGTCGCTGTTCGGCGACGTGCTCGTCGTCGAGGATCTCTTGACGGCGCTCGATCGTTGGCGCGGCGGCGACAAGCGCACCTACGTCACCGTCGACGGCGAGCTGGTCGACGAGACCGGCGTCGTCACCGGCGGGTCGCGGGAGGCGGCGGGCGCGGGCATCCTGGCGCAGAAGCGCGAGATCCGCGAGCTCGACGGGATCATCGCCGACCTCGAGACGCAGCACAACGACGCGCAGTACCGGCACGAGCAGCTGCGCACCGAGCTCAATCAGCTGCAGGCGGCGCTCGAGGGGATGCGCAAAGAGGCGCACGCCAGCGAGATGCAGACGCTGACGCTGGAGAAGGATCTGGCGCGCGATCGCGAGGAGCTGTCGCGCCTGGTCGCGCGGCTCAACCAGCTCGGCGACGAGAAGCTCGACCTCGAGGCGCAGCGGGACGAGGCGGCGCGCGAGACCGAGACGGCGGTGACCTCGCTCGCCGAGGCGCGGACGCGGCTCATCGCGCTCGAAGATTCGGTGTCGTCGCTCGGGCACGAGCACATCGCGCTCTACGACGAGCTCGAAAAAGCGCAGGAGGCGGTCACCCGGCTGCGCGTCGAAGTGGGCGCCGCGCAGGAGAAGAAGGGCTCGCTCGAAAAGCAGCTCTTCCGCCTCACCGCCGACGGCGACGAGAAGCGTGCGCGGCGCATCCGGCTCGAGGAGAACATCCGCACCGGCGAGGCGCGCGCCGCCGAGCTGCGCGCCAAGGTCTCGGCCACCAGGGAAGAGCTCTTGCGCCTCGCCGAAGAGCGCGCGCGAGCCGCCGAGGAGCTCTCGCTCAAGCGCACCGCGCACGACGAGCGGCGCGGGCAGCTCGGCCAGGCCGAGGGCGAGCTCAAGGGCATCCGCGGCGAGCTCGACGGGCACGCCGAAGAGGTCACGCGGCTCGAGGTCAAGCGTCACGATCTGCAGGCGGCCAAGCAGCACCTCGAGGAGGCGACGGCGGAGCGCTACCGCCTCGAGCTGTGGACGCAGGTCCACGACCATCACCTGCGGCCGCTCGCCGGCGAGGCCGAAGACAAGCGCGCCAAGGAGCTGCGCGATCTCATCGATCGCATGGGCGAGATCAACCTCAACGCGATCGAGGAGTACAACGAGCTCGAGACGCGCTTCACGTTCCTCTCGGCGCAGAAGACCGATCTCGAAAAAGCGCTGGCGCAGCTTGAGGAGGCGATCGCCAAGATCAACCGCACCTCGAAGAAGCGCTTCCGCGAGGTGTTCGACCTGGTGAACGTGAAGTTCCAGGAGGTGTTCCCGCGCTGCTTCAAGGGCGGCAACGCGCACCTGCGGCTCACCGACGAGGAGAACCTGCTCGAGAGCGGCATCGAGATCATCGCGCAGCCGCCGGGCAAGAAGAACTCGACGGTCGAGGTGCTGTCGGGCGGCGAGAAGGCGATGACGGCGGTGGCGCTCATCTTCGCCATCTTCCTCATCAAGCCGTCGCCGTTCTGCCTCCTCGACGAGGTCGACGCGCCGCTCGACGAGGCCAACGTCGGCCGCTACAACGATCTGATCCGCGAGATGACCGATCGCTCGCAGTTCATCGTCATCACGCACAACAAGCGCACCATGACGATCGCCGACACGCTCTACGGCGTGACCATGGAAGAGCCGGGCATCTCGAAGCTGGTGAGCGTCAACCTCGGCACCGTCGGCAAGGAGCCGGTCAAGAAGCGCGCGAACCTGACCGCGGTCTGAGCCTCACGTGGTCTGGAAATACGAAAAGGCGCCCTCGTGAGGGGGCGCCTTTCGTGTTGGTAGCGCGAGCTACTTGCGGAAGCGCGAGAGGTTCGCCGGCAGCGCGGCGATCTCGGGGAACTGCTTGTCGGGATGCAGCTTCTTGGCGCGGCCGAAGAGCGCATCCTCGGTCTCGACGTTGCTCGGGTCGGGGATGCAGCACTCGACGGGGCACACCGCCTGGCACGCCTCGTAGTCGTGGAAGCCCACGCACTCGGTGCAGAGGTTCGGATCGATGACGTAGATGTCGTCACCCTCGGAGATCGCCTCGTTGGGGCACTCCGGCTCGCAGGCGCCGCAGTTGATGCACTCCTCGGTAATCATCGTGGCCATTTACGTTCCTCTCGACCTCCGCGGGTACCTATAGGATAGGGCTCGGGCGACGTCAAGATAAAGCAGGGACGAGGTGTTTCGCGATCGCGTACAGCCCGCGGGCGGCCCTCCGGTCGCGCGCCCAGGGGAAGCGCGCGGGCACGTGGACGAAGGCGACGCGCGGCGGTGACGAGCGTTGCGCGGCCTGACCGAGCGCGTGGTAGAGGGCGGCGTTGCACAGGAACGTGCCGGCGTGCGACGAGACCTCGGCCGGGCAGCCGGCGGCGATGGCGGCGTTGGCGGCGGTGCGCGGATCGAACGGGACCTTGCGCGCGGCCTCGCCGCCGGGGACCAGCTCGTCGTCGATGGGGCGGGCGCCGGCGTTGTCGTGGACGCGCGCGTGGGCGACGTTGACGGCGAGCCGCTCGACGAGGAGCGTGCGCGCGTCGTTGGCCTCACCGACGAGGAGCAAGAGCGATGGATCGCGCGCCACCAGCTTGCCGACCGCCTCGGGGATGGTGGCGTAGACGACGGGCAGATCGACGATCTCGACCGGCGCGCCGCCGAGCTCCTCGCCGGCGAGCAGGTGCGCAGCGTCGCGGGCGCGGTTGCGCTTGCGGCCGGCGAACGGCTCGAAGGGCGCGATGATGACGCGGCGTTGGCTCATGCGACGCGGGCTCGCGGCGTCGCGACGCTGCGTCCGAGCAGCAGCGCGGCCGAGTCGGCGCTCACCGCGACCACGCGTACGCCGAGGCGCGCGCGCATGACGGTGACGGCGGCGCGCTCGCGGCGGCGCTCCTGGTGGCCGGCGATGTCGGCGGCGATGGCGCGATCCGCCGTGGCGTCCTCGTCGGCGACGATGCGCGCCTCGGGGACGGCGAACGTCAAATGGTGGCCGCGGCGACGGACCAGGCGTACGGCGCGCGCGACCGGCGCCAGGTCGCCCTCGAGGCCTTGCAGATCGGAGAGCACGACGATGCGCTGGCTGCCCCGCGCCCGCCCGGCGTGCTCGAGCGCCGCGCCGAGGCCGCGCGCACGCCGGCCGGCTTCGATGGTGCGGCGATAGGGCAGCTCGATGCCGCGCAGCCGGCAGTATTGGCGCAGGCGCAGCGTCTCGGTCGCCGCCGCGGGCGCGAGCTCCTTCTTGTGCCGCTCGCCCGGTTCCTCGCTTGCGCGGCGCCGATGATGATCGGCGAGCGCGGCGGCGACCGCATGGTGCACGACGCGCAGATCGTACAGCTCACCCGACGGCGACGCGGCCAGCTCGCTCCACACCGGATCGTCGATCGCGGGCGCGCGGCGCAGGCGCGCGTCGATGCCCTCCTGCAAGAGCAGGTACCGCGCGACGACCGCGACGAGCTCGGAGTCGGTCAGCTCGGTGAGATCCTCGTCGACGACGCTCATCGCCTCCATCAGCCGCTCGACGATGCGCAGGCGGTGGACCGGGCCGTCGTTGGGCTTGGCCTCGCCGACGATGCGGCCGTCGTAGGTCAGAAGCGCCACGCGATCGCCGGCCTCGAGCGCGCCGCGCGCGTATGCCGCCGCGACGTCGACGGCCAGGTCGAGCCGCGCCGCGCCGGGGCGCCCCTCGCGCATGGTGTTGCCGATGTCGACGACGAGCCAGTGGGTCACCATGGTCTCGCGATCGAGCTCGCGCACCATGAGCTTGCCGGTGCGCGCCGTCGCCTTCCAGGCGATCTGCTTGAACGGATCGCCGGGCGCGTGCTCGCGCAGCTCGCGCAGATCGCCGCCGAGGCCGCGGCGGCGCAGCGTCTGCACCCCGTGGCGATCGTGGGGCGCGCCGGCGAGGAGCCGCTGCTCGGCGGGGTTGAGGCGCAGGGCAGGGCGGGGCAGCACCTTGATGCCCACCGGCGACGGGAAATAGGCCTCGACGCTGCACAGCCCGAGCGCGTCCTGCAGCTCGACGGCGGCGCCGTGGAGGAACCAGAAGCCGGCGCGCTGCGCCACCACGTCGGCGGTGACGGTGGCCTCGTGTCCGGCGGGCAGCTCCATGCGCAGCGCCGACGGCGGCGACAACGCCGACGAGGCGAAGGCGCGCACGCGAGCGCGGCCGAGGGCGCGCGGCGCGCGATTGCGCAGCGTCACCGTCAGGCGAAACGGGCGGCCGGCGACGAAGGCGCTGGCGTCCTCGCCGCGCTCGACGCGCCACAGGAGCTCGAGGTGGCGGCGCCACACCAGCACCGACGTGGGAAAGAAGGCGACGTAGGCGCCGCCGAGCGCCGTCAACGCGACCACGCCGAGCGCCGCCACGCGCCAGGCGCCGGTGACGGCCCCGACGAACAGGAGCAGCGCCGCGCCCACGCCCCAGGCCAGCCCGCGCGGCGTCAGCGACGGGGCGCGTCCCGAGTGCGTCCGTCCCGGCGCGCGCAGCTCGAGCTCGCGACGCCGCTCGCTCATGGTTGCTCCGCGAGCGCGCTCCGCTCCGGCGCGTCGAGTCGGCTCGCTGCACTCGCCTCCGGGACGCGAAGGTCCCTCCGTTCCGCGCGCTCGCTCATCCGCGCGGCCGGCCGCGGTAAGGCACGCGATCGAGCGCCTCGCGCACCACGGCGTCGGCGCTCATGCCCTCGAGCTCGGCGTCGGCCGACAGCATCACGCGATGCGACAGCACCGACGGGCCGAGGTGCTTGACGTCGTCGGGCAGGACGAAGTCGCGCCCGCCGAGGAGCGCGCGCGCCTTGGCCGCGTGCACCAGCTGCAACGCCGCGCGCGGCGAGGCGCCGAGCGCCACGCGCCGGTGCGAGCGCGTGAACTGCGCCAGCGCGATCACGTAGTCGAGGAGCTCGTCCTCGACGTGCACCGCGTCGGCGAGCTCCTGCACGCGCAAGATCGTGCCCGGCTCGAGCACGCGCCGCGTCTGCAGCGATTGGTCGGGCGACGCGTACCGGCGCAGCATCTCCTTCTCGTCGGAGGCGAGCGGATAGCCCATCTTCAGCTTCGCCAGGAAGCGATCGACCTGCGCCTCCGGCAGCGGATAGGTGCCCTCGTGCTCGATCGGATTCTGCGTCGCGAGCACGAAGAACGGCGGCTCGAGCGGACGCGTCTGCCCCTCGATGGTGACCTGGCGCTCCTGCATCGCCTCGAGCAGCGCCGATTGCGTCTTGGCCGGCGCGCGGTTCACTTCGTCGGCGAGGATGACCTGCGCGAAAATAGGCCCCTCGCGCAGCGCGAAGGTCCCCGCTTGCAAGACGTAGGTGCCGGTGATGTCCGACGGCAACAGATCGGGCGTGAACTGAATGCGGCGAAAGCTGCAGCCGAGCGCCGCGGCGAACGCCTTGACCAGCGTCGTCTTGGCGATCCCCGGCACGCCCTCGAGGAGCACGTGGCCGCGCGCCACCAGCGTCGTCAGGATGAGCTCGATCGGCTCGGGACCGCCGTAGAACGCCTTTTGCACCTCGGTGCGCACGTCGGCCGCGAGTTGGGCGACCTCCACCAGCGTCGAGCGTTCCACTACCGTTTGTGGGGTCTGCGCGGCCATGAGCCTCTAACCTTGCCCCCGCTCGGCCAGAAGATCAAAGAGCTGCGTCGCAGAATCGTGCAGCGCCGCCAGCGTGCGCGCGCCGAGCCAGATCGGCGGCCGGCGCAGCTGCGCCCAGAGCGTGGCGGCGTGGGCGGCGACGCGCGGCCCGAGCACGCGCGCGGCACGCCGCTCGAGCTCGGCCGGCGTCCAGTCGCCCACCGGCGCGCCGATCGCCTCCGACAGCCGCAGCGCCACCTCGTCACGCAGGTAGGTCGCGGTCGCGTCGCGGCTCCAGGCGCGCCAACCGGTGTCGACGGCGGCGGCGCGCGTCCAGTGTCCGTCGATGCGCCCCGGCGACGGCCAGGCGCGCGCGAACAGCACGATCGCGATGGTCGCCAGCACCGTGGCCAGAAGGCCGAGCATGCGATCGTCGACGCCGGAGTGCGCCTTGTCGTCGAGCAGCCCGACGAAGCGATTGAAGGCCGTGAACCAGTTGTCGCCCGACGGCGTGGGCGCAAGGTCGCCGGGCGGCTCGCCGCGCGCCACGAAGCTCTGCGTCACGAGGTGGATGCGCTCGCCCGGCTTGCAGGTGCGCCGGATGAGCGCGCGCGCGAACGCCAGGTTCTCGTCGATGTCGAGCATGTTGTTGATGAGCACGCTCGGATCGGCGATGGCCACGAAGTACCCCTTGCCGAGGCGCCCCTCGACGACGAGCGCCGCGCCCGGCGAGAACGCGAACGACGCCGGCGTCGACGCCAGGAAGAAGGCGGGGTGATTGGCGACCAGATCGCCGATGCCCACCGACAGCTCCGTCGACAGCGTCTGCCGCGCGATCGGCAGCGCCGCGTTGCCGTCGTAGCGGTCGACCGACCCGAGCTCGCCGCGCAGGCGACGGATGTCGAGCGCCGCCAGCGCCGCGTCGGAGGCGCCGAAGTCGTCGGCGATCACCGCGCGCCCGCCGGCCTCGAGCCAGCGGCGCAGCTTGCCGCCGTCGACGGCGGTGCGCGGATAGACGAACCACACCACGTCGCGCGCATCGAGCGCCGACCAGTCGAGCGTCTCGGTCGCCGCGATCGCGCAGCCCGCGGCGTCCGCCTCGTCCGCGAGCCGCCCGAGGCCGTTCCACTCGTGCGAATCGAGGCGATAGTCGCCGCCGGCGGCCAGGGCGCGCGTCGCGGCGAGCATCACGCCGACGGCGACGAGGCGTCTCACATCTCGCTCCGCAGGATCCCCGCGCCGCGCTCGAGCTCGCGCCGCGCCGTCGCCAGGTGCGCGTCGCGCTTGGTGGCGAGCACGACGAAGTAGCGATCGGTCACCGAGCGCACGAGCACGATCGCCTTGTCGCCCTCGATGAGCAGCTCCTCGACGCCGCCGAGCGCCTCCAGCCGCCGCGCCGCCTGCGACCAGACCACGCCCCAGTGCGCGCCGACGAGCTGGATGTCGATCGGCGGGATGTGCGCGAACTGATCGACCGGCTCGCCCTCCCAGTCGGCGAACACGGCACCGACGGCGCCGGGCACGCGCCGCACCATCGCCTCGAGGATGTCCCCAAACGCGCTCATTGTTGCACCACGCGCTCACTGCGGCTCGGCGCGCCAAGTCGTCTCGCTGCACTCGTCTCCCGGGCGCGAAAAACCCTCGCCTCAGCTCGCGCGCTCATCGTTGCACCACGCGCTCACTGCGGCTCGGCGCGCCAAGTCGTCTCGCGCTCATTTCGGCAGATGCTCCGGGTGCAGCTCGATCTTGTGGCGCCCCATCGCCTCGTCGACGAGCTTGGCGAACGAGCGTTTGAGCAGCTCGGGGAACAGATCCTGGCGCAGCTTCGGCGTCGCCTCGGCGAGCGTGACGTGCTCGGCCGGGATGAAGCGCACGAGATAGATGACGTGATACCCGAACGAGGTCGTCACCACGCCCGACGTGTCGCCCGGCTGTTTGAGCTCGAACGACGCCTCCGAGAACGGCTTCTCGACCCAGCCGTCGCGCGCCGACACCACCTCCTCGACGCGCAGCCCGGCGTCGCTGCCGAGCTTCTTGAATTCGTCGAGCGACAGGCCCTTGGCCTTCTTCGCCAGCTCCTCGGCCTTGGCGCGCGCCGCCTGCTTCTCCTCGGGCGTCGCCTTCGCCATGACCGGCACCAGCATGTGCCACACGTCGGCGTAGACGCCGTGGTTCAGGTACGCGAGGTTGCGCTGATACTCGCGCCGCACCACCGGCTCCGGCACGTCCTTGGGCGACAAGGTCGGCTCGAACCCCAGCTTCAGATAGCGCCGCACCAGCGCGCCCTTGGTCTCGTCGCGCACCTCGAGATCGCGATCGAAGCCGCGCCGCGCCGCCTCGCCGGCCAGCACCTCGGCGTCGACGAGCGCGTCGAGCGCCGCCTTCCGATCGACGCCCTCGGCCCTTGCCTGGCGCGCCACGTCGCCGGCGAAGATCGGCCGCCCGTCGACGGTGGCGACGACCACGTCGTCCGACTGCGGCACCAATTCGGCCGCCGCGCCATCGTGCGCCGCCGGATGCGAGCAGCCGGCGAGGCAGACCAGGGCGACGACGAGCCGGCGCATCAGTCGCGCTCGACCAGCGCCAGCCGCGCCAGCTCGGCGCCGACCCGGCTCACCGAGATTCCGACGCCCAGCAACAGGATCGCCGCCACGTAATCATGCCGCCCGAGGTAGTGCACGCACTCGACGAAGAACCCCAGGCTCCCGAGGATCAGCAGCAGCGCCAGCCCTTCGAAGAAATACTTCCGCATCTAGTGTCCCGTGTCGGAAATTCGCGTGCACCAAGGGCGGTGCGACGCCGCGCGCGCGAGGCGCGACGACCGCGAATACCTGAAGGTATTGAAGGGAGGAGCAACGAAGCGCCTGCGGATGCCGCGACGCCCGACTGCTAGCGAATTTCCGATTCGGGACACTAGCGCGTCCTCTGCCACACGACCGCGGCCATCGCCACCAGCGCCACCGCCACCGCGAAGTAGAACCCCGCGCTCGGCCGCCCGCGCCGCGCGTGGCGCCGATCGCGCTCCATCTCGCGCAACAGATCGCGATCGTGCTGCAGGTGCCCGTGCAGCGGCGCCAGCAGATAGGCCCGCAGGAACCCGACCCACAAGAGGCCCACCCCGACGGTGATGACCGCCTGTGCCCGCGCCGCGTGCGCCCCGAACGACGCCTCCAGCGACGCCGCGTACGACGACGACAGGTCCACCGCCGCCAGGAGCACCAACGGAAAGCCGAACGCCACCGCCGTCATCCCGCGATACACGCGCAACCGCCGCCGCCAGCGCGACGGCACCGGATCCTGGTGCAGCCGCCGCGTCACCGGCGCGCCTCCGTCACCCGCGCGCTCGGCCTGCCCCTCGGCACGCACCGTCGCCACCAAGAACGCCACCAGCGACGCCGCCGCCAGGATCGACGCCGCCGCCGGCACCACGCGGGCCGTCACTTCCGCGGCCGCCAGCGCCTGCGGCATCACCACCAGGACCGGGAACGAGACGAGCAGCAGCCACGGCCGCAGCTTCGGGCTCGCCGTCCACGCCCCCGGCCACGCGCCGGCGCCGAGCGCGAGAAGCGGCGCCAACGACGTCAGCACGATGCCCGCCGTCGAGGTGCCGGCGAGCGCGCGGGCATGCGCGGCCAATCCGAGCGGCAGCGCCACCGCCACCACCCACAGGTTCAGCCCGAGCGCGACGACCAGCGTCATGCCCGAAAACTGTATCACTTTCGGCTTTCGGCTTTGCGCTTTCGGCACTAGATTACCGCCGCATGTCGGACCAGCCTTTCGTCATCGCCATCGACGGTCCCGCCGGCGCCGGGAAGTCGACGGCGGCGCGCGCGCTGGCGCGACGGCTCGGCTTCTTCCTGCTCGACACGGGCGCCATCTATCGCACCGTCGCGCTCGCCGCCTCGCGCCACGGAGTCGCCTTCTCCGACGGCGACAAGCTCGGCGCCATCGCCGAGGGCCTCGCCATCCGCTTCGACGAAGAGGGGCGCGTCTTTCTCGGCGACGAGGACGTCTCCAAAGCCATCCGCACCCCCGAGATGTCGCAGGGCGCCTCGACCGTCTCGGCCCATCCGCCGGTGCGCCAGGCGCTCCTCGGCCTGCAGCGCAAGCTGGCGGCGCGCGGCCGCTGCGTCGTCGAAGGGCGCGACATCGGCACCGTCGTCTTGCCGTGGGCGCCCCTCAAGATCTTCCTGACCGCGTCGCCCGCGGTCCGCGCCCAACGTCGCTACGACGAGCTCGTGACCAAGGGCCAGACGGTAGATCTCGCCGCCACGCTGCAGGAAATCCTGATCCGTGACGAGCGCGACTCCAACCGCGCCACCGCGCCGCTCAAGCAGGCCGAAGACGCCGTGCTCCTCGACACATCGGAGCTCGCCGAAGCCTCTGTGGTCGACCGGATGGAGGCCCTGGCGCGGGCCCGATTTGGCGCCGATTTGCCTTGACGCCTGCGACTTTGGGGACTAACTTCCGCAAACCTTTTGGACCCATGTGTCTAAAAGGAATACGCCTGCGCAATCGGGTCGATCGAAAGGGAGCATTGGATTCGAATGGTTGAACATCACAACGAGCCCTCGGGCGGTGAAGAGTCGTTCGCCGCAATGTTCGAGGAGAGCCTCAAGCGCGAAGAGATCAAAGAAGGCGCCATCGTCCACGGCCGCGTCATCCAGCTGAACAAGGACCACGTCGTCATCGACATCGGCTACAAGTCCGAGGGTCAGGTGCCGATCGAGGAGTTCACCGGCGCCGACGGCAACGTCACCGTCAAGGAAGGCGACCAGGTCGAAGTCTTCCTCGAGAGCCGCGAGAACGATCTCGGGCTGTGCGTCCTGTCGAAGGAGAAGGCCGATCGTCTCAAGGTGTGGGACGAGATCTCCGAGGCGTGCGAGCGTGACGAGCTCATCGAGGGCGTGATCTCGCAGCGCGTGAAGGGCGGCCTCTCGGTCACCATCCGCGGCGGCGTCAAGGCGTTCCTTCCCGGCTCGCAGGTCGATCTCCGTCCGGTGCGCAACCTGGACGCGTTCATCGGCAAGAACTTCAAGTTCAAGGTCATCAAGTTCAACAAGAAGCGCGGCAACATCGTGCTGTCGCGCCGCGTGCTCCTCGAGAAGGAGCGCGCCGAGCTCAAGGATCAGACGCTCGAGAAGCTCAAAGAGGGTCAGATCATCGAGGGCATCGTCAAGAACCTCACCGAGTACGGTGCGTTCATCGACCTCGGCGGCATCGACGGCCTCTTGCACATCACCGACATGAGCTGGGGCCGCGTGAATCATCCGAGCGAGCTCTTCCAGGTCGGCGATCACGTCCGCGTCAAGGTCCTCAAGTTCAACTCGGAGACGGAGCGCGTGTCGCTCGGTCTCAAGCAGATCACCGAAGACCCGTGGAAGTCGGCGGCCGAGCGCTACACGCCCGGCACCGTCGTCAAGGGCAAGGTCGTCTCGCTCAAGGACTACGGCGCGTTCATCGAGCTCGAGCAGGGCATCGAGGGCCTGGTCCACGTCAGCGAGATGAGCTGGACCCGTCGGGTCAAGCATCCGTCGAAGATGGTCGCCGTCGGCGACGTCGTCGAGGCGGTCGTGCTCGACATCGACCCGTCGCAGAACCGCATCTCGCTCGGCATGAAGCAGCTCGAGCCGAACCCGTACGAGTCGCTCGTGCAGAAGTACCCGCCGGGCACCGTCGTGCGCGGCAAGGTGCGCAACATCGCCGACTTCGGCATCTTCGTCGAGATCGAAGAGGGCATCGACGGCCTGGTCCACATCAGCGACATGAGCTGGACCCAGCGCGTGAAGCACCCGTCGGAGCTCTACCAGAAGGGCGACGAGGTCGAGGCGGCGGTGCTCAACATCGACACCACCGAGGGCGACAAGCCGAAGATCTCGCTCGGCATCAAGCAGCTCATCGGCGACCCGTGGGATCGCATCCCGTTCGACTACCCGGTTGGCAAGGTCGTCACCGCCAAGGTGCAGAAGGTTCTCGACTTCGGCGCGTTCGTCGAGCTCGAGAAGGGCATCGAAGGCCTCATCCACGTCTCGGAGATCTCGGATGAGCGCGTCGAGGACCCGCGTTCGGTGCTCAAGCCCGGCCAGGAAGTGAAGGCCGAGATCATCTCGATCGATCAGGCGGAGCGCAAGATCGGCCTGTCGATGAAGGCGGCCAATCGCTCGGCGGAGCTCGCCGAGGCGCAGGGCTACTCGGGCTCGGCGCCGGGCGCCACGCTCGGCGACGTCTTCCGCAACAAGCTGAAGGGCCTGCAGAAGACCGACACCGAGTAGTCTCCTTGGCCTGAACAGTGGAGAAGCGATCCGCACTCTACGCGTTGTTGGTGTTCGGATCGCTCCTCGCGCTGTGCTTCGTCTTCCTTTACTTTCTCTTCTCCGCGCTCGAGCAAAAAGGTGAGCAGGGCTGGGGCAACGGCACCGGCCCGCACATCGGCGTCGTCGAGCTGACCGGCACCATCACCGACAGCAAAGACGTCATCGGCCAGCTCCACGAGCTGCGCAAGGACGACTCGATCAAGGCGATCGTGCTGCGCATCGACTCGCCCGGCGGCGCGGTGGCGCCGTCCCAAGAGATGTATCGCGCGGTGATGCGCGCCAAGAAGGACAAGAAGGTCGTCTGCTCGATGGGCACCGTGGCCGCGTCGGGCGGATTCTACGTGGCCTCGGCGTGCGACAAGATCTACGCGTCGCCGGGGACCATCACCGGATCGATCGGCGTCATCTCGGAGTTCCCGCACGTCAACGAGCTCATGGCGCTCGCCAAGGTCGACGTCGACACCATCAAGTCGGCGCCGATGAAGGACGCGGGCTCGCCCCTGCGCGCGATGACCGACGGCGAGCGGAAGTTCTTCCAGGGCTTCGTCGACAGCGTGTACGAGCAGTTCCTCGACGACGTGGCCGCCGCGCGCAAGATTCCGAAGGAGACGCTGCGCCCGATCGCCGACGGCCGCATCCTCACCGGCAAGCAGGCGCTCGAGCACAAGCTCATCGACGAGCTCGGCAACCTCGAGGATGCCATCGACGGCGCGGCCAAGCTCGCCGGCGCGAGCGGCGAGCCGGTGCCGGTGTTCGAGAAGAAACCGCGCAGCTCGATGATCGGCGAGATCCTGCGCGGCGCGGTGCACGGCGCATTCGAGAGCGCGGCGCCGCGCGGCAGCATCGAAGTGCGCGACCCGCGGCTATGAGCGGGCGAGCGCAGGTGGAACCGGAGCTCGACCGCGGTGCGACAATGAACGCGGTGCGACAATGAACGCGGTGCAACCGTGAGCGAGCCGGCGCCGCCGCGGCAGTCCGCGTTCGTCCTGTGGCTGCGGCGGTTCGCGCGCCTCTGGGGCTTTGGGCTCTTCATCGTCTTCGTGCTCGTGGTGTTCCGCGCCGTGGTGCTGCCGTTCGTCCTCGGCGTCGCCGTCGCCTACGTGCTGGCGCCGATCGTCTCGATGCTGTCGTCGGCGCCGGTGGGGCGCTCGTGGCGCGCGCCACGCTGGCTGGCGATCGTGGTCGTGTACCTCGGGCTGCTCACGGCGTTCGGCGTGTTCTTCACGCTCTTCCTGCCGCGCCTGTCGAGCGACTTCGCGCGGCTGTTCCGCGAGGCGCCGACGTTCCTTCAGCGCGTCAAGCGGCAGTACGTGCCGCGCGCCGACGCCTGGCTCGAACAAAATTTCCCGCGCGACGAGGATCCCTCGACGGCGACGCCGCCCGAGGAGCTCGTCGAGCCGCGCCCGGAGCGCAAGATCCGCGTCACCGAGGTCAAGCCGGGGCAATACGAGATCTCGCTCGAGAGCCTGCAGCTCGAGGTCGATCCGACCGGCCGCGGCCGCTACATCGTCGGACCGCGCAGCGACGCCGACGAGAAGCGCACGCGCCTGACCGAGATGCTCACGCAGGCGGCACGCGCCGGCGAGAACGAGCTGCGCGGCATCATCGCCTACGGGCAGCGCTTCCTCGGCGTGGTCATCAAAGGCTTCGCCTGGTTCATCCTCACCTTCATGGTGGCGGCGTATCTACTGATCGACATCGATCGCGTGATGGCCTTTTTGCGCTCGCTCGTGCCCGCGCAACATCGGAACGCGCTCGACGAGCTGTTGCGCGAGATCGACCGCGGGCTGTCGGGCATCATCCGCGGGCAGCTCATCATCTGCGTGGTCAATGCGCTGTTGACCACGGTCGGCCTGCTGCTGTTCCGCGTCAAATACGCGGTGCTGCTCGGCATGCTCGCCGGCACCTTCAGCTTCATTCCGGTGTTCGGCTCGATCCTGTCGTCGGTCCCGATCGTGGCGGTCGCGCTCGCCTCGGGGCCGCAGGGCTTCTCGCTGTCGACCGGGCTCGGCATGCTCGGCTGGATCGTCGGGATCCACCTGCTCGAGGCGAACTTCCTGAATCCCAAGATCATCGGGACCGCCGCCAAGATGCACCCGGTGGTAGTGGTCTTCGCGCTGCTCGTCGGCGAGGAGTCGGGCGGGCTCATCGGAGCCCTTCTGGCGGTGCCGATCGCCTCGATCGTGCAGGCTATCTTTTTGTACTTCCGTCGCCGCCAGGCGCTGCAGGCGGCAGATCCGCCGACACCGTCTTCCTCGTGACCGTGTCGTAGACCGCCACCGCGGTCGCCCCTGGGGGCAGCGGGGCGCGTACGATCATCGTCGCCTTCACGTTCTCGCGGATTTTCTGGCCGAGTTTTTTCGCGTCCTCGGTTACATCGTCCGGTGACTCGGCGGCGGCCATCAGCGGGAAATCAAAGCGAACGAAGTCGATCGGCTTGCCCGCGGAGCCGAGGGCGCGCGCCTCGAATCGCCCCCGCCAGCGGCGCATGCGCTCGGGGTTCGGCAGCGGGGTGCGCTCGACCTTGAGAATGGAAACCGCCCCGCGCTCCCATTTCACGGTCAGCGTGGCCATCTCGCTCACCAGGACGGTTTCGTCGCGGACGACGGCGGAGCTGGGTGTCAAAATCAGTGTGATTAAAAGCGCGAGCATCGTCGTCATAGTAACGCGTGCCGTTGGCAATGGGTTGCCCGGGTGCTAGAACTGTGGACGTGACCAGCTGTCCACGCTGCCGTCGCTCGTTCGAAGAAGGGGTCAGGTTCTGCCCCGTCGACGGCGCACTGGTCACCCAGGCCGTCCACGATCCGAACATCGATCGCGTGCTCATGGGGCAGTTCGAGCTGCGCGAGATCGCTGGGCGCGGCGCGATGGGCACGGTCTATCGCGCATACCAGCGCACGATGGATCGGATCGTCGCAGTGAAGATCCTGCGCAGTGAGATCGTCAAGGAGCCGGGCGTCCTTCGTCGCTTCTTGCGCGAGGCGCGCGCAGCGGCGCGGCTGCAGCATCCGAACATCGTCACCGTGCACATGGTCGGCGAGACCGAGGACGGCGTGCCGTACCTCGTCATGGAGCACATCGACGGCGTGTCGCTGGAGGCGATCTGCGAGGCGCAGGGGCCGCAGCCGCTCGCGCGCGTGATCAGCTTCGGGCGGCAGATCGCCGCGGCGTTGTCGGAGGCGCATTCGCTCGGCATCGTGCATCGCGATCTGAAGCCGGCCAACATCCTCATCACCGATCGCTCGCGAACGCCGGATCTCGTCAAGGTGCTCGACTTCGGCATCGCCAAGCTCATCAACACCGAGGCCGATCAGTCGATGATGACGGCCGACGGGACGATCTTCGGAACGCCGCACTACATCGCGCCGGAGCAGGCGTCGGGGACCGACGTCGATCATCGCGTCGACATCTATTCGCTCGGCGTCATCTTGTTCCGCGTGGCGACGGGCACGCTGCCGTTCGAAGGCACGCAGTCGATGCAGGTGGTGCTCAAGCACCTGCGCGAAGAGCCGCCGCGGCCGCGCTCGATCGACGCGTCGATTCCGCAGGCGCTCGAGGATCTGATCCTCGCCTGCCTGCAGAAGTCGCGCAATCGGCGGCCCGACGACGCGGAGCAGGTGATCGCGTCGCTCGATCGCATCGAGGCCGACGCGCGCAAGCCGAAGTCGGAGCGCCTCCAGCCGGTGCACGTGACGCGGCCGACGGCGCCGGCGAGCCCGGGGTCGTCGCCGGCGTGGGCGGCGGTGGCGCCGAGCGTGACGCCGCCCGGCGGGCAGCGCGCGTCCGGGCCGATCACGCCGACCAACGGCCACTCGAAGATGTCGTCGACGGGCAAGATCGCCGCGATGCGCGGCGCGCAGAGCCCGTGGGCAAATCGCGCGGTGTGGATCGGCGTGTTCGTGGCGGCGACCATCGGCGCATCGGTGGGCGTGCTCGCGGCGCTGACGCACAACTCGGCGGAGGAGTCGGTGCCGCCGGCGCCGGAGCATCCGGCGTTCGCGCGCACCGGTCCGCCGGCGACGGGCTCCACGCTGCCTGCGGCGGGCGTCGCGCTGCCGTCGGCGGGCGGGCCTTCGTCGCCGCTGGTGACGACGACGGTGTCGCCGCCGACGGTGACCCCGATCGCGACCTCGGTGACGCCGGCGCCGACGAAGACGGTGGCGCGCGTGGAGTCGCCGAATCCGGTACGCCGCCGCCCGCGGCACGAAGCCGATGACATGCCGATGACGGTGGTGCCGGCCGATCCGCCGGCGCAGAAGGTCGTGGCCCACCCGCTGCCGACGACGAGCTCGGCGCCGCGCGTGGTCTCACAGCCGGCAGCCGCGCAGCCCGCGCCATCGACGACGACGTCGGCGCCATCGACCACGACGCCGGCGCCGGCGCCGAGCGCGCCCACGACGGCGGCCCCGGCCGCCCCGCGCGACGAAGAGCCGCCGCCCGCGCCGCCGCCGCCGGTCAACGATCCGACGACGCTGCCGCCGCCGAGCGCCGTGAACTAAGCGCCGCGGAAGATGGGCTTGCGGCGCGCGAGGAAGGCGTGCACGCCTTCGTACGCGTCGGCGGTGTGCGAGCAGGTCGCCTGCGCCTCGGCTTCCCACTCGAGCATGGAAGCGAGCTCGCTCTCGAGCGCGCGATGCAGGCCGCGCTTGGTCAGGCCCTGCGCCACCGGCGGCCCGTCGGCGAGCCGCCGCGCGTAGTCGTAGGTCTCGTCGGCGAGCCGATCGTCGGCGACCACGCGCGTGACCAGACCGATCGCCTCGGCGCGCGCGGCGTCGATGGTCTCGGCGCGCATCAGAAGATCCATCGCGCGCGTCGGCCCGACGATGCGCGGCAAGAGCCACAAGAGGCCGAAGTCGCCGGTGAGCCCGACGCGGTGGAAGGCGGCGCCGAGGCGCGCGCGCGTGGCGGCGATGCGCAGATCGCAGGCGAGCGCGAGCGAGAGGCCGGCGCCGACGCACGCGCCGTCGATCATCGCGATCACCGGTTTGGCGAGCTCGCGCAGGCGCGGCACGATCTGCGCGTGCACCACCAGGTTGGCGGCGCGCACGTCGCGCGGCTCGGCGAGCCGTTCGGGCATGGTCTTGAGATCGCCGCCGGCCGAGAAGGTGCCGCCGGCGCCGGTGATGACCAGGACGCGCACGTCGGCGTCGGCGTCGGCGTCGTCGACGCGCGCGCTCAGGGCGCGCCATTCGTCGGGGCCGAGCGCGTTCTTGACCTCGGGGCGATCGATCGTGATGGTCGCGATCCGCTC
Organism: Polyangia bacterium; assembly: GCA_035607415.1. Lineage (GTDB taxonomy): Bacteria > Myxococcota_A > Polyangia > Palsa-1104 > Palsa-1104 > JAQBQH01. The sequence continues at coordinate 2,283 of DATNAQ010000092.1, read as the reverse complement.
GGCGACCTCGTAGCGAATGCTCATCGGCTGCCCTCGTCGCTCATCGTAGATCCTCCGAATACGCTTGCAGCTCGACGCCCGGCTTGAGCACGAGCACCGCGGCCTCGGCGACCGCGTCGGTGACGCCCGAGTAGCGCAGCCGGAAGTCGCGCTCGAGGCCGCGCCCGAGCGTCGCCGCCGGCGGATCGACCACCGGCGCCGCGTCGAGGCCCGAGAGGCGCGCCGCGCCGAGCGGCAGCGGCTTGTCGTCGGCCGAGGTGTTGGTCACGCGCACGCGCACCAGAAGCGTGGCCGCCGCCTCGTCGCGCTCGGAGTCGTCGACGAGGATGCGCAAGCCGCCGTCGTCGACGGGCACGTCGAAGGGCGTGGCGTGCAGGTAGCGCGCGAGCGCCGTGGCGCGCTCGTCGTGCGCCCGCGCCGTGTAGGCGGCGACGGCCGCATCGCGCTCGCACAGCTCGGCGTAGGGCAGGGCGGCGTCGTGGCCCGGCTCGCGCCACTCGCCGAGCGCGCCGTTCTGCCGGATCACGGCCAGCCGCAGCGCCGCGTCGTCGGGCTGCACGATGGCACCGAGGTGGGCGAAGGCCCAGCCGCCCGCCGCCGTCGAGAACGGCGCGTGGCTGCGCAAGAACGCCTGCAGCGAGCCGGCCACGCGCGGCGGCAGCGTGCCCGTCGCCAGGAGGTAGCGCCCGACCGCCATCGCCTCGGGCACCAGCTTCTGCCGCTCGAGCCGCACGTGCTCCTCGCCGGGGATGACCGGATCGCGCACGCCGCTCGGCGTCAGGCAGATCGATCCGTCGACGGCAGAGAGCAGCGCCAGGTAGTCCTCGGACTGCACGCCGCGCCACGCCGCCTCGGCCTGCGGCAGCGCCTCGAGCTCGGCGACCATGCGGGTCTTGTCCGCCTGCGACGGCCCGGCCGCGCCGAGGTCGGTTGCCGCGATCTTCTGGCCCGCGTCGTCGCCGGCGATCGGAGGCGTCACCGTGCCGCCGCTCTCGGCCGCGAGGTAGCGCCACGCCAGCACGCCACCGACGGCAAGCACCAGCCCGACCGCGACGATGGGCGCCGCCGATCCCGATCGCCGCGGCGGGCCCGACGGCGGCGGGCTCTTGGCCAGCTTCGTCTTGGCGTACGCCTCGACGTCGGCCTTGGGCGCCACCGACGTGGCCTGCCGGCTGTCGTCGACGGCGGCGGCGCGCGCCTCGGCCGGCTCGCGCGGGATCACCTCGCTCACGAACGCGCCGACATCCTCGCGCGTCAGCGTCGGCGCCGCCTGCGCCAGCCACGCCGACAGCTCGCGCGCCAGATCGGCCGCGCGCGCGTAGCGGGCGTCGCGGCCGCGCTCGAGCACCTTGAGCGCGATGCGATCGAGCTCCGCCGGGATCTCGCGCCCGCGCCGCGACGGCGGATCGACCTTCGCCGTCTTGACCTGCTCCGACACCGCGCCCGGGTTGTCGCCGTTCCACAGCGCCGATCCGGTCAGGAGCTCCCAGAAGATGGTGCCGAGCGCGAACAGATCCGATCGCCCGTCGAGCGGCTCGCCGGTGATCTGCTCGGGCGACATGTAACGGATCTTGCCCATCACCGCGCCCGACTCGGTCTTGTGCAGCTTGCCGGTCGCCTTGGCGATCCCGAAGTCCGCGATTTTGACTTCGCCCGCGTAGCTCACGAGCACGTTCTGCGGCGACACGTCGCGATGCACGATCCCGAGCGGCACCCCGTCCGGCCCGCGCTTGTCGTGCGCGTAGGCCAGCCCGCGCGCCGCCTCGGCGATGAGGAAGGCGACGATCGGCACCGGCACCGCGAGCCCGCGCCGCGCCGCCGCCTCGCGCAGCCGGCCGAGATCGACGCCGTCGACGAGCTCCATCGCCAGGTAGTAGCTGCCGTCGAGCTCGCCGAAGTCGGAGACTTGAACGATGTTTACGTGGGTGAGCGAGCTGGCGATGCGCGCCTCGTCGACGAACATGGCGACGAAGTCCCTGGCGCCGTCGAACACGGGCAAGATCCGCTTGACCGCCACCTGCTTCTCGAAGCCCGCGGCGCCCGAGAAGACCGCGCGAAACACCTCGGCCATGCCGCCCTGCGCCAGGCGCTCGACGAGAAGGTACTTCCCGAAGGGGATCGGCTGCATGAAAGGGGGTCGACTATACCACTGTTAAATTTGTTCTTAAGCTGACTGTTGGCCGGCCAACGTCTCTGTAGAATAACTCCCCGCGAGGGGAGTGGCACAATGCGTCGAGCTCAAAAAATAATCTTCGGTGCGGTGGTGGTGGTGGCGGCGGCGGC
>DATNAQ010000078.1:0-25633 GCA_035607415.1 Polyangia bacterium | reverse complement strand
ATGGTCGCCGCGAAGATCTTCATCATGATGGCGCCGACCAGCTCCATCGACTCGCGCGTGACGACGAACAGATCGCGGCGGACGTCGATGTCCTTGTAGACGAAGACCTCGATGATGAAGACGTAGAGCCCGGTCAGCGCTGCCAGCTCGGGCAAGACCGCCCAGCCCCGCAGCAGCAGCAGCAGGATCAGAAAGGGGATCGGCACCTCCCACTTCGCTTCCCAGGCGGCGCGGAAAAACTCGCGGATGTCGAGCCGCGTGGTCGGCACCTTGCTGCGCCAGCCTTCCCACACGCAGTAGACCGAGAGGATCGCGATCAGCACCAGGCCGGGGACGATGCCGGCGAGGAAGAAGCGCTCGATCGAGAATTCGATGTTCGCCTGGCCGGCGTTGAGCCCGAAGACGATGCCGTAGACGATGAGCGGCAGCGCCGGCGGAAACAAGAGGCCGACCGAGCCCGAGCCGGTGACCACTTCGATGGCGAAGCGGCGCGAGTAATTCGAGCGCTCGAGCTCGGGCAGGAGCAGGCCGCCGAGCGCGACGATGGTGATGCCCGAGGCGCCGGTGAAGATCGTGAAGAAGGCGCAGGTCCACACCGTCATGAGCGCCAGGCCGCCGGGAATCCAGCCGAGCAGCGCCTTGGCCATGCGCACCAGCCGTTCGGCAGTCTTGGCGCGCGCCATGAGATAGCCGGCGAAGGTGAACAGCGGGATCGTCGACAGCGCTACGGCCTTGCCGCCGGCGAGCGCGTAGACGTCGGCGAGCGCGCCGGCCAGCGGCGTCTCTCCGTGGTGCAGACCGGCCAGGCCAATGCCGCCGAGCGAGCAGAACAGCGGCATCCCCAGCACGGCCAGCGTGATGATCAGCGAGATCGACAGGCTCATGATTTGCTCTTCGGCTCGCGCGCGGCGGCGTCTTCACGCGCCGCGGTCTCTTTCAGCCCTTCGGGATCGTGCGCCGCCGCCACCGACGAGTCCTCCGCCGGCAGCTCGGCGCCGTGCGCCGCCTCGGCCAGCCACTCCGCCGGCGGCTCCGCGCGCGAGAGCAGCCAGCAGATGTCGATCACCGTCTGCACGAAGAAGTGGAAGACGATGACGCCGTAGCCGATCACCATGATCATGGCGCCGCGCGACGGCGTGAACAGCTCCTGCGACTGCGAGGCCTCGCCGATCTCCTGCAGCGTGATCTTGCGGAAGTCGATCGCCGCCTTGGTGATGAGGCCGACGATGATCATCGCCGCCAGCGTCGTGAACGCGCGCAGGAGCATGCGCTTCTTCGCCTTGACCACGCGCGTGACCGCGTCGATGCGGATGTGCCGCCCGGTGTAGGTCGCGTAGGCGCCGCCGAGGAAGCCGAGCATGAACACCGAGTGGCGGATGACGCCGTCGGTCCACGGCGGCACGTGGAAGAACGGCAGGTGGTGCTGCGTCAGGTTGCGCTCGATGAACTGCCAGGTCGCCAGCCCGACGACGGCGAGCAGACAGGCGCCGATGCCGACGCCTTCGAGCACGGCGAGGAAGCGCGACAGCGCGGCGATGGCGCGCACCGGCGCCGGCCACGTCGACGGCACGTGGTGATGCGGCTTCACCTTCTCGTTGGTGGAGAGTCGAACGGAAATGAGGGCGCCGCGCTTGGGCAGCCCCTTGGGTGCCTCGTCGGTCACTGCCAACCCGCTTACTTCTTGCCGGCGCGGTAGTCGGCGACGAGCTTCTCGACCTTCATGCGGAATTCGTGCGAGTAGACCTGCGGCTCGAGCTTGGGCCGGATCGCCATCGCCTCCTGCGTGAACTGCTTGATCATCTCCGGCGGCGACTCGACCACCTGCAGGCCCGCGTTCTTCATCGACACGAGCGCCTTGTCGTTCTCCGAGCGCAGCGTCTTGAGCAGCTTGACCTGGAACGCGAGCGAGTCGGCCATCAGCGTCTTCTGCGTCGCCGGATCGAGCTTGTCGAATTCCTTCTTGGTGATGACGGTGGCGCCGATCGCCTGCGAGATGTGCATCGAGGTCATGTACTTGACCTTGGTGTACCACTGCAGCGCCAGCGTCGAGAGCGGCGAGCCGTAGCAGGCGTTGATGAGGCCGGTCTGCAAGGACGGCAGCACGTCGGGCACGCCGAGCGGCACGCCGTTGACGCCGAGCTGGTGGAACAGCTCCTTGACCAGCGCGTCGTCGACCCAGGCCCACAGCTTGAGGTTCGCCAGGTCGGCTTTGCTCTTGATCGGCGAGTTGGAGAAGATGTGCACCGGGCCGACGTCGCCCCAGGCGAGCAGCACGTAGCCCTTGTCGACGAACTTCTGGCGCAGCTCGGCGTCGAGCTTGTTGCGCACGTAGTCGAGCTCGGCGTAGGTGTCGATGAGCATCGGCAGCTCGAGCACGCGCACTTCGGAGTTGATGAGGCCGAGGCCGATCGCCGTGACCGCCGCGCCGTTGAGCTGGCCGAGGCGCATCTTGCGAACCGCGTCGCGCTCGTCGCCCGCGGTGCCGCCGGCGAAGAACTTCACCTTCACCTTGCCGCCGGTGTGCTCCTCGACGTTCTTGGCCCACTCGTGGAACGAGACCATCCACGCCGAGCCCTCGGGGGCGAGCGTGGCGATCTTCAATGTAGCTTGAGCGCGCGCCACGCCCGATGAACACAGCGCGAACAGTGCAAAGGCGACGGCGAACGCAAGACGCTTCATCGATCGATTCTCCTCGGGCTAGAAATAGTCTTCCGCGTGCGCGAGGTACCGTGCCGCGCGGCGCTTGGCCAATTCGTTCGGCAAACGCTGCGCGGGCCAGATGTCGTGCGGCGCCGCGATCACATCTTTGAGAGTCTTCTCGAACAGCGGGCGGTCCTGGGTGATGACCCCATAGTAGCGCGCGAACATGACGCGCGGCATGAGGTACTTGCCTTCGGTGAGGTTGATGGCCTCCTCGAAGAACTTCTTGCCGAGCTCGGGATCGCCGCCGATCGCCTTGCCCTGCGAGCAGTAGATGATGCCGAGGGTCATGGCGGCGCCGCCGTTGTAGAACTTCGGATCGAGCTCGTGCGAGCGCTTGATGAGCGCGATCGCCTTGGGCAGCTCGACGACGCGCGCGAGGTCGTTGCGGTTCAGGTTGATCGACGACGCCAGCGCGAGGCCCGTGAACAAGAGGCCCGGCGCCTCCTTCTTGTCGAGCTTCTTGGCCTCGGCTTCGGCGCTGGCGACGTCCTTCCGGAACATCTCGCCGAAGTGTTTGTCGTCGAGCTCGAGGAGGCGGATGGCGTAGGCCTGTGCGCGATCGTAGAGGCCGGTGGCGCGCGCGGCGAGCGCGTCGCGCTGGTCGGAGTGCTTGGCGTCGTCGGGGAGCGACTCGTAGTCGTCCTCGAGGAAGCCGAAGGTGTACTCGATGAAGCCCTGCGCGAGGATCGACAGCAGGTCTCTGTTCTTCGGCGCCGAGACGAGGAAGCCGTCCACGGTCTTGAGCGAGGCGGGAGCCGCTTCGCGCGCGAGCTGCACGTCCGACTCTTCGGGCAGCGCGTTGGCGGCGGCGCGCAGCACCGGGGCGGTGGTGCTGACGGTGAACTCCTTGAGATCGCAGCCGGCGAGCCCAAAGGTGACAAGCGAGGCGAGAATGAGCGCGGAGCCCCCGACGCGAAGTCTCATCATGGTCGACCACCGTATCGGACGCAGCGACGGTGGTCAAGAAGCGATCCGGTGCTATCCTGAACCGTCCATGGCAGTTGTCCGACGGATCATGGTGGTCCTCCTGGCGCTCGCGAGCGCGGGCCCGGCGTTCGGAGCCGAGACGCCCGCGCCGACGCCGGCGAGCGCGAGCAACCGGTTCGTGCGCGATCTCGCGGCGCGCCAGGAGCGCTTCGTCCACGAAGGCGCGCGGCCGGAGGCGGTGGTGCCGCTGCTCGGGGCCATCACGGATTTGTGGGATGTGCTCGACGATCGTGCGCCGCTGGCGCGCTTCCTCGACGCGGCGGCGTCGAGCCCGAAGGCGCGCGCCGACGTGCGCGGGCGGGCGCTGTGGCTGCGCTCCCTCCTATTAGATAGGGCCGGGCAGGCGTCGGAGGCGTCGAAGGCGCGGGCGGGCCTGGGGCTCTTGACGTCGTTCTGGGTGGCGGGGCCGTTCGACAACGAAGGGCGCACCGGACATGGGACGGTGTACGCGCCCGAGAAGCAGCTCGTGGGGGCGATCGACCCGCAGGCGCGCTTCGACGGCAAGGAGCGCGGCGTCGGCTGGCGTCTGATGCCGGCGATTTCGGCGCAGGGCATGGTCTCGCTCGATGCGATGCTGCGGCCCGACACCAACGTCACCGCGTACCTGACGACGATGGTCCATGTGCCGAAGGCGACGCGCGCGGCGGTGCGCGTGGGCTCGGCGGGAGCCATAAAAGTTTGGGTCGACGGCGTGCTCGCGCTCGGGCGCGACGTCTACCGGCCGGTGCGCATCGATCAGGACGTGGCGCCGGTGCAGCTGCGCGCGGGCTGGAACCGCGTGACGGTCAAGCTGTCGACGCTCGACGGCGCGTGGAGCATGTTCGTGCGGCTGACGGCGCCCGACGGCGCGCCGCTGCCGGGGCTGCAGGCGTCGACGGACCTGACGCACTTCGCCGATTCGCGGCCGGGGACGGCGGCGAAGTTCGCGGTGGCCGATCTCGGGCGCGATCTCGAGGCGGCGACGCGGACGCGCGGCAAGGACGCGCAGGCGTGGAGCGACCTCGGGCAGTACCAGCTGCACGTGGCGCCGGAGGATCCGGAGAAGCGGCGCGCGGCGGAGGCGTTCGAGCGCGCGGCGAAGCTCAAGCCGTCGCCCGAGATCTATCGCCAGCTCGCGCTCGCCGAGAACGACGCCAACGACAAGCGGCGCGCGCTCGAGAAGGGCCTCGCGCTCGGCGGCGCGACCTGCACGCTGCCGGCGTGCGCGCCGCTGTATCAGATGCTCGGCGACCTCTACCATCACGCGCGGCGCGAGCGGCGCGCCGAGGAGCTGTGGCTCGACGGGCAGGCGGCGGATCCGTCGTATTGGCCGATCGTGCTCGATCTGGCGTCGCTGGCGGCGGAGCGCGGCGTGCCGTCGCGCGCGGCGGCGATGCTGGCGACGCTCGAGCACGAGCACGCCACGCTCAAGGTGCTGCGCGCCGAGGCGCAGCTAGCGGTGCGGCGCGGGCGGCGCGCCGACGCGCAGAAGCTGTACGAGCGCGTCGCCGACGCCGAGAAGGACGACACCGATGCGCTGCGCGAGCTGTTCTCGTTCGCGCGCGCCGAGGGCGCGAGCGCCGAGGCGCTGGCGTTCGTCGACCGCATCGCGCGCGCGCGGCCGGACGTGCTGCAGACGGCGCTCGATCGCGCCGACGTGCTGGAAGCGATCGGCAAGGGCGCCGAGGCGCACGAGGCGCTCAAGGTGGCGCTGACGGTGGCGCCGGAGGAGGCGCGCATCCTCGAGCGCGACGGGCGGCTGTTGCATCGGCTCGGGCGCGACGAGGAGGCGCTGCCGGCGCTGCGCCGGGCGCTCGAGCTCAAGCCGCAGAATCCGGAGCTGCGCGCCTATCTGCTCGCGCTCGGGCCCAAGGATCGCGGCGGCGATCTGGCGCGCGCGTGGACGGTCGACGTGCCGTCGCTGATCAAGAAGGCGGGCCGGACCGAGGCGAAGGATCGGGCGCGCGTGCTCTTCGATTCGAGCGTGACGCGCGTGCATCCCAACGGCTTGTCGGAGACCTATCAGCAGCGCGTGGTCGAGATCCTCGACGAGCGCGGGGCGCGCGAAGAGGCGCAGGCGGACATTCGCTACACGCCCGACACGCAGTCGGTCGAGATCCGCGCGGCGCGCGTCTACAAGCGCTCGGGCGAGGTCGTGGAGGCGACGTCGACCGGCGAGCGCGACGAGTCGGAGCCGTGGTACGGCCTCTACTACGACGTCAAGGCGCAGGTGATCGAGTTCGACGCGCTCGAGCCGGGCGACGTCATCGACGTCGAGTACGTGGTGAGCGACACCGCGCGGCGCAACATGTTCGCCGACTACTTCGGCGATCTGCACTTCCTGCAGGAAGAGATCCCGCGCGCCGAAACCCGATATGTTTTGATCGCGCCGAAAAACAAAACGCTCTATTTCAATAAACCGAAGCTGGCCAAGATCGAGTTCACCGAGGAGCCGCGCGGGGACGACAAGGTCTACAGCTTCCACGCCGCGGGCGTGCCCAAGGTCGACGCCGAGCCGGGCATGCCCGGGTTCACGGACGTGGCCGCCTACGTGCATGTCTCGACGTACAAGACGTGGGAGGACGTGGCGGCGTGGTATCGCGGGCTGGTCGCGGAGCAGCTGCAGTCGAGCCCGCAGATCCACGACGCGGTCATGGACGCGGTCAAGGGGCTGACGGACGAGCGCGCGAAGATTCGCGCCGTCTATGATCTCGTGGTCCGCAAAACCCGATATGTCGGGCTCGAATTCGGAATTCACGGATATCAGCCCTATCGCACCACGCAGGTGTTCGCGCGCAAGTTCGGCGACTGCAAGGACAAGGCGTCGCTGCTCGTGGTCATGCTGCGCGAGATCGGCGTCGACGCGTCGCTGGTGCTGGCGCGGACGCGGCGCGGCGGCGACCTCGACCCCGAGCCGGCGTCGCTGGCGCCGTTCGATCACGCCATCGTCTACGTGCCCAAGTATCAGCTGTTCCTCGACGGCACGGCCGAGTTTTCGGGCGCGGACGAGCTGCCGGCGCAGGATCAGGACATCCCGGTCTTGATCGTGTCGGAGGGCAAGCTGCGGCGCACGCCGGTGCTCGACGCAGGGCACAACCGCGTGGCCACCGACGAGCGCGTCACGCTCGACGGCAGCGGCGCGGCGCGCATCGACGAGCACGTCACCGTCGCCGGCGAGGTGGCGCACGAGTGGCGCGCGCACTATCAGTCGCCGGCGGAGCGGCCCGAGCGCTACGGCAAGGCGTGGGCGCAGAAGCATCCGGGCGCGCGCGTCGACTCGGTCGACATGCCGCGGCTCGAGGATCTGGAGCGGCCGGTCGAGGTGCACGCCGCCGTCGAGGTGCCCGACTGGGCGCGCGCCGATTCGGGCGAGCTGGTGATGCCGGCGCTCGGGCGCGAGGCCGACATGCTGCGCTCGTATGCACGGTTGTCGTCGCGCAAGCACGACCTCGTGCTCGGCTTTCCCTGGCGGCAGGAGGATCGCGTGACGGTGACGCTGCCGGCGGGGTTCGCGGTCAAGCGGCTGCCCGAGGCGCGCGACGTCAAGGCGCCGTTCGGGCGCTTCACGCTGACCGCGCAGGAAAAGGGAGGCGCGGTCGAGGTGGCGGCGGCGCTCGAGGTCGACCGCCATCGCATCACGCGCGAGGACTACGCGGCGTTCCGGCGCTTCTGCGCCGACGTCGACGCGGCCATCGGGCAGGAGTTGGTCGTCGGCAAATGAGGCGCCTCGCCATTGCGATGCTGCTTCTGGTGTGCGGCTGCGCGACCATGCACGCGCGGCCCGTCGCCGTCGCCGACGGCGAGCGCGGCTGGCAGGCGTGGCTCGGCGGCGACTCGGCGGCGGCCGAGCGCGCGTTCGCCGCGGCGAAAGAGGATGATGCGCGCGCGGCGTTCGGGCGGGCGCTGCTGGCGCACGAGCGCGGCGATTGGGACCGCGCGTGGGATCTATGGTGGGCGGTGCTCGAAGGCGCGACGCACCATCCGGCCGATCCGTGGTGGAGCGCGTTCGCCGACGCCGCGGCGCACAAGCTCGAGCAGCTCGTCGGCGAGGCGCCGGGCGAGAAGGCGCAGGCGGAGCGGCTGGCGGCCCTCGATCAACAAGGCGGATCGAAGCTGCCGGTCGAGGCGCGGCTGCGCCTCCTGGCCATGCGCGCGCACTACGCGCGGCGGCTCGGGCGCGAGGCGGAGGCGCGCGGCTTCGATCGCGCGCGCGGCTGTCCCGATCGCTGGTTCGTGGCCGGCTCGTACGGCACGCTGCCGCGGCTCGATCTGGCGACGCCGTTCGCGCCGGACGGCGATGGCGATCGCGCGCGGCTGCGCGCCGTCGGCATGCGCGGCTGCGAGCTCGTCCTCGAAGCCGAGAAGGGGCGCGCCGGCGTGCTCTACGGCGTGCAGTGGTTCCACGCGGCCAAGGCGGGCGAGGCGCGCATCACCGTCGAGGCCGACGCGCCGTGGCGGCTCTACGTCGACGGCGCGATGGCGTTCGACGCGCTCTCGCCCGAGCGCGTGCCGCCGCGCGTGCGCAATTTGGCGCTGCCGCTCGGCGCCGGCTGGCATCGCGTGGCGCTCAAGATCGCGGCCGTCGGCGGGCGCGCCGAGGCCGAGCTGGCCGTCAGCGGCGACGGGCCACAGGCGATCGAGGCGTGGAACGGCGACGCCGCGCACGCGCCCGCGACGACCGCCGCGCGCGAGCTGCACGCACGGGCGATCGGGGTGTCGCTGCCCGAAGCGAAGGACGCGCCGGGCGCCGTCGCCGGCTCGGTAGATCGTTCGCTCGTCGACTTCCTGGCGGCGCACGCCGCCTTCCGCACCGGCGACACCGACGCCGGCGAAGCGGCGCTGGCGCGCCTCGAGGAGCGCGCGCCCAGGTTCGCGCCGGCCCAGCTCCTGGCGGCGCAGCTGCGCACCGAAGACTCTTCGCGCCCCTCGCGGCTGGCGCGCGATCGCGGCCGCCGCGCGCTCGAGCGCGCCGTGGCGCTCGATCCCACGCTCGACCGCGCGCGCTACAACCTGGCGCTCATCGAGCTCAACGCCGACAAGCCGCGCGAGGCGATCGCCCGGCTCGACGAGATCGCGCACCCGCGCTCGTGGCGCTTCTTCTTCGCGCGGCAGCAGGCGCTCAAGCAGCGCGGCTGGCAGCGCGAGGCCGACGAGGCGCTCGCCGAGGCGCGCCGCCGCGATCCGGAAGCGTGCCCGGCGCTCGAGGCCGACGTCCTGCGCAAGCGCGAGCTCCACGACGTGCGCGGCGCGCTGGCGCTGGCGCGGCAGGCCAGCGTGTGCGACGGCGGCTCCGACGAGCTCGCCGATCTGTTGCGCACCACCGGCGATCTGGCCGGCGCCATCGCCGAGTACCGGCGCCTCCTGTCGATCGATCCCAACCGCGAGTCGTGGCGCGCCGGCTTCGCCGAGACGCTCGCGCAGTCGGGCGACGAGGCCCACGCCGCCGACGAGCTCGCCACGCTGGTGGCGCGCTACCCGCGCGCCTCGCACTACCGGCGCGAGCTCGCCGACACGCTGTTCGCGCTCGGTCAGGCCGGACGCGCGCGCAAGGTCATCGAGGACGGCCTGGCCCAGACGCCCGAGAGCCAGGAGCTGCATCGCGCGCTCGCCGCCTTGTGCGACGCGCACGAAGGCCGCTGCCCCGGCATCATGGATCCCTTCCGCGTCGACGGGCGCAGCGTCATCGCCGCCTTCGAGCGCGACAAGACCAAGCCCAGGTGGGACACGCCGGCGGTCATCGTCCTCGACCGCACGGTCACGCGCGTCTTTCCGACGGGCGCGCGGCTGACGCTCACGCACAACATCATCCGCGTGCAGGACAAGGACGCGATCGACAAGTTCGGCGAGGTGCAGATCCCCGCCGACGCCGACGTGCTGACGCTGCGCACGATCAAGGCCGACGGCACCACGCGCGAGCCCGAGGAAGTGGCCGAGAAGGAGACCATCTCGGTCCCCGATCTCGAGCCGGGCGACTACGTCGAGTTCGAGTACGTCGATCCGGCGTCGCCGCCGGGCGCCTTCCCCAAGGGCTTCCTCGCCGAGCGCTTCTTCTTCCGCTCGTACGACGCGCCGCTCTATCGATCGGAGTACGTGGTGGCGACGCCGCCGGAGATGAAGCTGCAGGTCGATCGCCGCGGCGAGGACGTGGCGCCGATGCGCACCGAGAGCGCGCACGGGCTCGCCGTCTACACGTTCGCGACGAGGCTGCAGCCGCAGATCTTCCAGGAGCCGGCGTCGGCGCCGTTCGCGGAGTTTTTGCCGTCGGTGCGCGTGGCGGCGGGGCTGTCGACGCAGGGCTGGAAGGACTACCTCCTCGACGGGCAGCTGCTCGCCGGGCGCGCCAACCGCGAGCTCGCGGGCGTGGCCGCGCAGCTCACCAAGGGGCTTCGCTCCGACGCCGACAAGGCGCGCGCGATCGATGCCTGGGTGCGGCGCCGCGTCAAGGGCGGCGGCGGTGCGCTCGACGAAGGCGCGACCTCGATCCTGGCGCGCGAGGAGGGCAACCGCATCACGCTCGAGGCGGCGCTGCTCTCGGCGGCGGGCGTGCCGTGGCGCGTGTGGCTGGCGCATCCGCCGCGCGACGCCGAGCTCGACGGCGCGCTGCCCGATCTCGAGGGCTACGACGAGCCGCTCTTGGTCGCCGGCGGGCTGTGGATCGATCCGCGCTATCGCCACGCCGCCACCGGCTTCGTATCGCCGCCGTTGCGCGGCGGTCGCGCGTGGGCGCTCGCGCCGGGGCCGCTCGAGACGACGCGCGTGCCCGCCGCCAGCCCCGACGATCGACAGATGGACTTCGACGTGCGCCTCGCCGCCGACGGCAGCGCCGAGGTGAGCGTGCGCGAGCGGCTGCGCGGCTGGCCGGCGCTCGAGTGGCGCGAGGCGCTCGAGAAGCTCGATCCCAACCGCGTGGGCGCCGAGTTCGAGCAGCACACGCTCGGCTTCCACTTCCCGGGCGCGTCGCTGGAGGCGCTGTCGTGGGAGGGCAAGGACGACGACGACGGCGTGTTCACCGTCGCCTACAAGTTCCACGCGCCGCAGATGGCGCGTCGCGTGGGCCGCGGGCTGGTGCTGCCGGCGCCGTTCCCCGCCGAGCTCGGCAAGCGCTACATCGGCGTCGCGGCGCGAACGACGCCGCTCTACGTCGACTATGCGCCGCCGACCCACGTGCACGCGCGCATCACCGTGCCCGAGGGCATGGTGGCGGCGCTGCCGCCGCCGGTGCGCACCGAGGCGCCGTTCGGCCTCTTCGAGCAGGCGGCGACGGCGGGCGCGGCCGGCACGCTCGAGCTCGACGCGCGCTTCCGCATGTCGGATGCGCGGCTGCCGGCGAGCGACTACAAGCGCATCGTCGAGTTCGCGCTGCGCGTCGATCGCGCCGAGGCCAAGGCGCTCGAGCTGCGGCCGAAGTAGCGCCGATCACCGACTTTGCCCGCGCGCAGTGGCTACGATGCGACATGCGCATGCTCGTCGCCTTCGTGCTCCTGTGCGTGCTCGGCCTCCCGTCGCCGGCGCGCGCCGACTCCATGGTCGGCCCGGGTGAATGCGGCGAGGCCGACGCCGGCTGCGGCTGCACCCAACACTACTGCAATCCTCCGCTCGGCCCCGACCTGTCGATGCCGCGCGACCTGTCGATGCCGCCGCGCGATCTCCTGTCGCCGGGCGACGAGGGGCTCGACGCGTGCCGCGAGCGGCGCCAGCGCCGGCAGCGCGCGCACGGGCGCGGGCTGGTGCTGCTCTCGGGGCTGAGCGCGCTCGCGGTGCTCGCGCTGCGCCGCCGCTACAGGACGAACAGCCCGACGCCGGCGGAGAACGCGTTGGCGGCGAGGGCGACGAGGAGCGACTCGTGAAGCGCCAGGCGCCGTCCGAGCGCGCGCGCGGCGGCGAAGATCATCGCCGCTTCGGCGACGGTGACGGCGATTTCGATCGCGAGCCACGGCAGGACGTGGCCGACGGCGAGCGTCCAGGCCAGGGGATGCGTGGCGACGTTGACGGCCACTCCAACGGCGAGCGCGCGCCGGTTGCCGCCGAGCGGGCCGCGCAGCGCGAGCCAATAGATCGGCAGCTCGCACAAGAGCGTCAGCGCAAAGCCGAAGGCCCACAGCACGCGGCCATCATAGCGGAGTTGCGCGCGTGCTGATGTCGGGCGGCGCGCGCGTCCTCGACCGCGCGCGCGGGCGCCTGTTCGGCGCCGTCGGGCGGCTGGCGGCGGCGCAGGCGCTGGCGCGGCGGCGCGCGCTGCGGCTCGCGGTCGTGGGCGCCGCGGTGGTGCTGGCGGCGTTCGCCGGCGTGGCGCTCGTGCCCATCGTGATGCTGGCGGTGGCGCCGGTGGTGCTCGGCGTGCCGCACGTGGCCGCCGACGTGCGCTACCTCGTCGTGCGGCGCAGCGTGCTGGCGCGGCGCGCGTGGCTGCCGCTCGCCGTCGCGGCGATCGCCTGCAGCGTCGCCGCGGCGCTCGGCTCGCTGCGCCTCATGGTCGGCGCCGGGTTCGCCGGCGTGGCGCTCGCGGCCGCGCTCGCCGATGGCGGTGCGCGCTCGCCGGCGCGGCGCGCGCTCGTGACCGCGGTGGTGCTCGCGCTCGGCGCCGGCGCTGTCATGGCACCGCGCACGGCGGCGCTGGCGATGGCACAGGGGCACAACGTCGTCGCCGTCGCGCTGGCGCTGTGGTTGGTGCGCGACAAGCTGCCGCACGCGTGGCTGCCCGCTGTGCTGTTCGCCGGCGGTGTCGCCGCCATCGCGGCCGGCGCGCTCGATGCGCCGCTCGGCGCCGCGCTCGCCCGCAGCGGGCAGACCGGCGCGCTCTTCGCCTCCGCGGTCGCACCGCCGGCGGCGTCGTCGCTCGTGGTCGTGCGCGCCGTCGGCATCTTCGCGTTCGCGCAGGCGGTGCACTACGGCGCGTGGCTGCGCCTCGTTCCCGACGGCGAGCGCGCCGGCGAGCGGCCCATCGGCTATCGCCATTCGCTCGCGCTCCTGCGCGACGACTTCGGCCGCGCCGCGCCGCTCGTGATCATGCTGTCGGTCGCGCTGCCGCTCGCCGCCTGCGTCGCGCTCGCCGACGTGCGCGCGGGCTACTTCACGCTCGCGGCGTTCCACGGCTACCTCGAGCTCGCCTTCGTCGCCGCCGCGCTCGCGCGCTGACGCCGCACGCCGGCGCTCGCACGCGGACGCACACGAGCGCCGTGTCCGTTTCCCCACGGCCGCTCGCAATCGCCCGCGCCGCGCGGAGTTGCGCGCTGGCATGCCGGCTGCTCTAGCGGTCGGGCGAAAGGAGAGTTTCCAATGCGCAACTTCAAGTTCACCATTCGTGCCTTCCTCGGAGCCGCCGCCATCACCACGCTCGTCGCCGCTTGCGAGGACGCCGAGCCACCGAAGAAGATCGTCAGCGTCACCACGCCGGCTCCGTCGAAGGCGGAGGTGAAGGTGGAGACGCCGGCGCCGAAGCCCGACGTGAACGTCGAGGCCGAGGCCGAGCCGCCCAAGAGCGAGCCCGCCGCCGGGAACGACGACGACGAAAACGTCGACGAGCTGCTCGTCAAGTCGCGCGACGCCATGAGCTCGGGCGAGCTCAACCGCGCGCTCAAGCTGGCGCGCCTCGCCACGAAGAAGGCGCCGCACCGCTCGGCCGCGTTCAACACGCTCGGGCGCGTGCAGCTCAAGCGCGGCGAGCGCAAGGACGCCATCGCCAGCTTCGAAAAGGCGGTCGAGCTCAATCCGTCGTCGAGCTACGCGGAGAACAACCTCGGCCTGGCCATGATCTACGACGGGCGCTACGAGGACGCCGTCGACGCGCTCGAAGAGGCCACCGAGCTCGAGCCGGTCGAGCCGTACATGTGGAACAACCTCGGCATGGCCTACGAGCACCTCGACCGTCTCGACGACGCGCGCGACGCCTACAAGCAGGCGGTGGCCGCGGCCGCGGACGAGTCGGGCGGCTCGATCGCCAAGGGCAACCTGACGCGCCTGGCCGGCGTGAAGACCATCAAGCCGATGCAGACGGCCAAGATCGACACCGTCAAGTCGGACGTCACGCCGCAGGCGATTCCCGAGGACGAAGTCGGCCACACCGACGGCGGGACGAAGTAGCTACGCCTGCGTCGCTACGCCGGCTCGTCGGTGTACGACTTCGCCCAATCTTCCCAGCGCACGATCTTCTCGTCGGGGTTCCAGTGCTCGTTGCGCCGCAGCAGCGCCAACAGCGCGCGCGCGATGCGGATCGACTCCAGCGCCAGCGCGCGATCGCCGGTCTTGTCGGCGGCCTGAGCCAACGTCATCTCGGCGAGCAGCAGCACCGATCCTTTGACCCCGTACTTCGACGGATCCGGCATGTCGGAGGTGCCGACGAGGGCGATCGCTTCCTTCAAGACCTCGATCGCTTCGCGCGCCTGTCCGGCGGCGTAGATCTCGTCGCCGCGTCGCTGTAGCTCTCCCGCCTTCCGCGTGCGCCGGGTGTCGTCGCGCCAGGATCGCCAACGTTCGATGAGCGAGGGCATTGTCGTCGCTATTGGTTGATGGGGATGTTGGCGAGCGTGCCCGAGAGGTGGCAGCCGTCGTCGCCGGAGCCGTCGAAGTCGCCGTTGAGGTGGCCTTTGCCGTCGGGGGTCAAGTGAATCACCGTGCCGATGCCGGCCGGGCAGCTGCCGCCGTTGGCGTGCACGCTCAGCTGCACCGTGCCCGCCGGCGACACCGTCATCTGCACCGCCGAGCCGGCCACGAGCTGATCGTGCGCCGGCAGCCCGGTCAGATCGTCGGCGCCGAAGATGAGCCCGAAGACGAGGAACGGCGAGGTGCCCTCGAGCGTCATCGGCTGCGCCGTCGCGTCGGCGATCGCGGTGGTCGTCACCGGCGGCCCGGTATCGAGCATCGCCGTGATCGTGCCGCCCGCCTCGACGTGCGGCGTCACCAGCTCCTCGACGGGGGAATAGCATCCCCCGAAGACGAAGAGGCAGGGCAGGAGCCACACCGCCAGCCGGCGCATCAATAGATGATAGCGGCCGTCGTGCGCGCGGGCAATTTCTGTCGTATGCTCCGGGCGGTGCGTGCTGTTCGCACGATCGTCGGCCTGCTGCTTGGTGCCGCCGCGCTCGCCGGCTGTGCGCCGGGCAAGCCGCTCAACGACGCGCCGGTGCTCGTCGGCCGCGGCTCCGACGCCATTGCGCTCGATCCCGCGCGCATCACCGACGCCGAGTCGTCGGAGGTGACCGAGCAGATCTTCGATCATCTCGTGCGCTACAAGCCGGCGTCGACGGAGATCGAGCCCTCGCTCGCCGAGTCGTGGGAGCAGTCGCCCGATGGGCGCGTCTGGACCTTCCACCTGCGCAAGAACGTGCGCTTTCACGACGGCACGCCCTTCGACGCCGAGTCGGTCGTCTTCAGCTTCGATCGCCAGCGCGATCCGCACCATCCGTACCACCAGGAAGACTTCACCTACTGGGAGAACAACTTCCGCAACATCCAGTCGGTCGAGGCCGTCGACGACCACACCGTGCGCATCACGATCGAACGGCCGTACGCGCCGTTCCTCTCCAACCTGGCGATGTTCCCGGTCTCGATCGTCTCGCCGGCGGCGGTCCGAAAATGGGGGCCGGAGTTCGCGCGCCATCCCGTCGGCACCGGGCCCTTCCGCTTCGTCGAGTGGTCGCCGGGCGAGCGCATCATGCTCGCCGCCAACCCGAGCTACTGGGGCGGCGCGCCCAAGATCCAGCACCTCGTGTTCGTCGCCATCCGCGATCCGCGCCAGCGCCTGGTCGCGCTCGAGGGCGGCGCCATCGACGTCGCCGAGAACCTCCTGCCCGAGGACCTGCAGTTCGTCGCGCTGCACCCCGAGCTCACGCTCCTGCGCGTCGCGGCCAACGACGTCGGCTACCTGGCGATGAACACCACGCATCCGCCGTTCGACGACGTGCGCGTGCGCCGCGCGGTGAACCTTGCGATCAACAAGAACGCGCTCGTCAAGCTCATCTACCAGGGGCTCGGCCGCCCGGCGTCGTCGCCGCTGCCGCCGTCGATGTGGAGCCACGTCGACGAGAATATCTATCCGTACGATCGCGCGGCGGCGATGAAGCTGCTCGCCGAGGCGCACTACAGCCGCCCCGAGAAGCGGCCCAAGCTCTACGTGATGGACACGCAGCGTCCGTACATGCCGGCGCCCGAGACGGTGGCGCGCATCATCCAGCACAACCTCCGCGATGTCGGCATGGACGTCGAGATCGTGGTCAACGACTTCGACACGCACGTGCGGCTGACGCAGAACGGCGTGCACGACATGTGTCTGCTCGGCTGGTCGGCCGACACCATGGACCCCGACAACTTCTTGTACGTGCTGTTCGACCCCGAGAACGCCGAGCCGGGCGTGGCGCGCAACCTCGCCTTCTTCAAGAACGCCGAGCTGCACGGCCTGTTGTCGTGGGCGCAAGAGTCGTCGGATCGCTCGGAGCGCGAGCGCTTCTACAAAAAGGCGCAGGACCTCATCGCCAAGGAGGCGCCGTGGGTGCCGCTCGCCTACGGCGAGGTCGTGGTGGCGGCGCGCGCGAACCTGCAGAACCTGAAGGTCCACCCGTCGGGCAACGTGTTCTTCCAGGGGGTCTACCGTCAATGAGCGCGCGCGCGCCGGCGAGGGGTTGTCGCGCCGCTTACGGCGCGTGCAGCGAGCCGCCGATTGTCGTATCGGGCGCGCCTCGTCGGCGCGCGCGCGCGGAGCAACAATGACGTCGACGGGGCCGACGCCGCGCCGGCGCGCCAGCGATCGCGTGCGCGCGCGTCCCGTCGGCTTCCTCGGCTATTTGCGCCTGCGCCACAAGCTCGGGCTCATGCTGACCATCGCGGCGCTGTTGCCGGTGCTCGGCGCCTCGACGGTGGCGATGCGGCTGGTCCTCGCGGGCCTGAAGTCGGGCGTGCGCACGCAGACCGAACGCACCATGCGCGTCGCGCTCAACCTCGTGCTCGCCAACGTCAAGGAGGTCTTCGAGGAGGCGATTCGTCTCTCGGAGCAGGCGGGCCTGAGCGATCTGTTGCTGCTCGATCCGCAGTCGACCGGCGAGCTTCTGCAGCACAAAGAGTCGCAGCTCCTGCCCGGGCTCGTCGAGATCGCCGACGAGACCGGCAAGGTCGTCGGGCGCCGCGTCATCGGCGGGGCGCAGCTCGCGGCCAATTTGTCGTCGACCGAGGCGATCCGCGGCGCGCTCAGCTACGAGCGCCGCGTGACCATCGCGCGCGGGCCGTCGCCGGGGGCGCCGCTCATGATCCGCGCCTCGGCGCCGGTGGTCGACGATGCCTATCAGCTGCGCGGCGCCGTCGTCGTGTCGGTGCCGCTCGACGCCGAGTTCGCCGATCGCTTGAAGGCGCAGCTCTCGGCCGACGTCGTGGTCTACCAGGCCGACGCGCCCACGGCGTCGTCGTTCGTCGCCGTCGACGGGCGGCGCGAGGTCGGCTTCGCCGCGCCGACCGAGGTGACCACCGCGGTGCTCGGCGGCGCCACGCGCGTGATCGAGGCCAACGCCTACGGCCGCATGTTCTCCGTCGGCTACGCGCCGCTGCAGGATTACGAAGGGCACCACCTCGGCATGCTCGCCGTCGCCGCCGACGAGGACGCGCTCGTCGCCGCCAAGCTGTCGGCCTGGCGCTCGCTCGCGCTCGGCGGCGCGTCGGCGGTCTTGTTCGCGCTGGCGCTCGCGGCGCTGTTGTCGCGGCGGCTGACGCGTCCGCTCGGCCACCTGCACGCGGGCGCGCTCGCCGTCGCGCGCGGCGACCTAGATCATCAGATCGTGCAGGAGACCGGCGACGAGATCGGCGACCTCGCCGTTGCCTTCGCGCAGATGACGCGCGCGGTGAAGGAGAACCAGGAGCGCCTGGCCGCCCGCATGCGCGAGATCGTGACCTTGCACGAGATCGGACGCGCCGTGTCGTCGGTGCTCGGGCTCGACGAGGTGCTCCGCAAGATCGTCGAGGAGGTCGCCAGCGTGCTCGGCGCCGAGCGCGGCGCGCTGCTCATCACGCGCCCCGACGGCGGCTTGTCGATCGGCGCCGGCGTACGCTTGCAAGGCGCCGAGCTCCTGCCCGCGCTCGGCGAGGTGCTGCAGCGGCGCGGCGGTCCGGTGCGCATCGAGGACGTGCACGAGGATGACGAGCTGCGCGTGCCGGCGGAGAACGCGCGCGTCGCGGGGCCGCTGCTCGCCGTGCCGCTCGAGCAGAAAGATCGCAACCTCGGCATGCTGGTGGTGACGCGCCGCCGCGATCAGCCTTTCAGCGACGGCGACCTTCGTCTCGTCGCCACCTTCGCCAACCAGGCGGCGACGGCGATCTCGAACGCGCGGCTCTACGACGAAGTGCAGAAGTCGTCGGAGGAGCTCGAGATCAAGGTCAAGGAGCGCACCTTCGAGCTCGTCGTCGCCAACCGCGAGCTCGGAAAAACGCTCGACGAGCTGCGCGCGGCGCAGGCGGCGCTCGTGCACTCCGAGCGCATGGCCGGCCTCGGCCAGCTCGTCGCCGGCGTGGCGCACGAGGTCAACTCGCCGGCGGCCGCGATCCAGGGCGCCGTCGACAACCTGTCGGACAACGTGCAGCGCCTGGCGCGGCGCGCGCGCGAGCTCAGCGACGTGAAGCTGCCGCCCGAGGAGCGCGTGCGCTTCTTCGCGCTCGTCGAGCAGCTGGCGCCGCGCTTGGCGGGCGCGCGCGTCGAGGCGCCGGCGTCGGTGCGGCGGCAGGCGCGAGAGCTGGCAACCAATCTGGCCCAGCTCGGAGTCCCAAATGCAGAGGCCGCGTGTCGAACGCTCGTCGAGATCGGAGCTGCGGAAGCCGCCTACAACCTGGCGCAGCTAGCGCAAGCACCCGACGGCAACGGCACCGGCGGCATCAAATCGCTCGAAGCGCTGACGGGTTACTTGGAGCAGTACGCCTATCTGTTTCGCAATACGCACGCGATCCGCACCGCGATTCGCCGCATCACGCGCATCGTAGGA
Organism: Polyangia bacterium; assembly: GCA_035607415.1. Taxonomy (GTDB): domain Bacteria; phylum Myxococcota_A; class Polyangia; order Palsa-1104; family Palsa-1104; genus JAQBQH01. The sequence continues at coordinate 7,013 of DATNAQ010000078.1, read as the reverse complement.
GCGCTGAAGGGTTATTCACACCTGGATCAGGCCAAAGTGTCGGCGACGGACCTGCATGAGGGCATCGAGAACACACTCGTGATCCTTCATAGTGAATTGAAATATGGTATAACCGTCACAAGGGATTATGCAGAATTACCGGCGGTGCCGGTCTACGTGGATGAGCTCAATCAAGTCTGGACCAACCTCATTCACAACGCAGTCCAGGCCTTGGGGGGAAAAGGAGAGATCCTGATCGAGACGCGCGTCGCCGACGACCAACAAGGCGGGAGCGTCGCGATTACGGTGCAGGATAACGGCCCGGGCATTCCGCCCGATGTCATGCCACGCATCTTCGAGCCGTTTTTCACGACGAAACCCAAGGGCGAGGGAACCGGTTTGGGGCTGGGAATCGTAAAACAGATCGTGGATAAGCACGGCGGGAAGATCGATGTGACGTCGCAGCCGGGCTGCACGCGCTTTACGGTTCGACTACCCATCGCCGGCCCGACGCGGGCGAGCACGGATGCGACGGTGAAGCCGGCGCCCGGTGCGACGCCAGGATCGACGCCAGGGACGACGGTGGGGTGACGGGATTGGAAAACTTGGCAAACGGCAAAGAGCACATCATCTGCGTTGACGACGAAGAAGGCATCCTGACGGCGCTGCGCCAGCAGCTCGGGGCGCGCTTCGGCGACGAGTGCATGATCGAAGTCGCGCAGTCGGCCAAAGATGCGCTCGAGCTCGTCGACGAGCTGCACCGCGAGGGCGAGCCGCTGGCGGTGATGATCGCCGACCAGATCATGCCGGGCATGAAGGGCGTGGAGCTGCTCGAGGAAGTGCACAAGCGCTCGCCGGGCACGACGAAGATCCTGCTCACCGGGCAGGCGGGCCTCGACGCGGTGGTCGCGGCGATCAACAAAGCGGGGCTCAACCGCTACATCCCGAAGCCGTGGGACGAGCCGGATCTGCGGCTCACCGTGGAGAATCTGCTGAAGACGTTCCGCCTGCACCGGCAGAACGAGGTGCTGTTCGAGGATCTGAAGCGCAAGAACACCGAGCTCGAGGCGGCCAAGTCGCACCTCGAGGAGAAGGTCAAAGAGCGCACGCAGCTGCTCGAAGAAGCCAACGCGCGGCTCAACCGGCTCGCGGTCACCGACGGGCTCACCGGCCTGTACAACCATCGCTACTTCCACGAGCAGCTGCAGCAGGAGGTGGAGCGGTCGCTGCGCTCGGGGACGCCGGCGGCGCTGCTCATGATCGACGTCGATCATTTCAAGAAGTACAACGACCGGCAGGGGCATCCCGCGGGCGACGAGGCGCTCCGCACGGTGGCGCGGTTGATCTCGGAGGATCGGCGGACGGTCGACGTGTGCGCGCGCTACGGCGGCGAGGAGTTCGCCATCGTGCTGCACGACGTGACGCGCGACGGCGCGGTCGAGGTGGCGGAGAAGATCCGCGCGCGCGTGGCGGCGGCGCCGATCGCGCACGCGGACAAGCAGCCGCTCGGACGGCTGACGGTGTCGATCGGGGTGGCGGCGTGTCCGCAAGACGCGCAGACGGCGGAGGCGCTGCTCGAGGCGGCGGACGTGGCGCTGTATCGCGCGAAGAAGAGTGGGCGCGATACGGTGGTTCAGGCGGGCGCGCGCTGATCGCGCGGGCGCGGCAGTCGCTCGAAGGGCTCAGCGTCGGAGATTCGTTCGGCGAGCGCTTCTTTACGCATCCGCACGTGGTTCAAGGGTTGATCGCGGCGCGCGCGCTTCCCAGTGGTACGTGGCGCTGGACCGATGACACCGCGATGGCGTTGTCGATCGTGGAAGTGCTCGCGGCGCACGAGCGCATCGAGCAGGATGCGCTGGCGGCGGCGTTCGCGCGGCGCTATCGCGACGAGCCCGATCGCGGCTACGGGGGAATGGCGCGCTCCATCCTCGAGGAGATTGCGGACGGTGCGCCGTGGCCCGTGGTCACGCGCGCGGTGTTCGACGGTCAGGGATCGATGGGGAACGGTGCGGCCATGCGCGTGGCGCCGATCGGTGCGTACTTCGCGGATGACCCGGCGCGCGCGGCCGACGAGGCGCGGCGCTCGTCGGAGCCGACGCACTGGCACGCCGACGGGCAGGCGGGGGCGATGGCCGTGGCCGCGGCGACGAGCGTGGGGGCAGTGGGTGGGGACGCGCGAGCGCTGTGGGACGCGGCGCTGTCGTGCACTCCCGACGGCGAGACGCGCGCCGAGCTGGCGCGCGCGGCGGCGCTGCCGGCATCGACGAGCGTGGAGGCGGCCGCGGCGGCGCTCGGCTCGGGGCAGCGCGTCGTGAGCGCCGATACCGTGCCGTTCTCGCTGTGGTGCGCGGCGCGGCACCTCGGCGACTTCGTGGAGGCGATGTGGACCACCGTGGCTGGGCTCGGCGACCGCGACACGACCTGCGCCATCGTTGGCGGCATCGTCGCCTCCAGCGGCGCCGCGATCCCGGCCGATTGGCTCGCCGCGCGCGAGCCGCTGCCGGCGGTGTAGCCGGCGAGCCGACGGAGCCAGCTCGCTCCAGCGCGCGCACGAAAGACCGGCGTCGAAGTCGACCGCGTGTCCGGCGCGGCGGGATCGAGCGCACCGCATTCGGCGCAGGCGACCGCTGCGGCGCGAATCTTGAGCCCGAACAAGATGGCGTTGAAGGCGACGCCGCAGCCCCGTGAAGCGGCGGCGCAGCGCGCGTCATGCGAGGGCGGCGGTGACGCGGGCGCTTCTGACCGCGCGCTGTCGGCGCCGCGAAACGTCGCTCGCCCCGGTCAGACCAGCGCGATGACCCGCGGCTTCTTGCCGCGCGCCGCCAGGAACGCGCGCGCCACCGCGCGCCGCACCGCCGTGGCCACGTCGACGCTGCCGGGATCCTTCCGCGCCGCCTCCGCCGCCGCCTCCGCCGCCGCGATCAACGCCGGCAGCACGTTCTCCGCCGCCACGCCCATCGTCGTCACGCGCATGCGCCCGCCCACGTCGGCGACGAAGGCCACGCCCTCCCACGCCAGCCGCCGCCGCGCGCGCAGGGTCTCGCCGTCGACGTCGCCCATCTGCGTGCCCTCGAGCGACACGCGCCCCGCCGGCACCCGCTCGTCGAGCAGGCGCGCGCCGCGCTCGTCCAGCTCGAGCACGTCGCCGTCGACGAGCACGAACGAGGGCACCCCCGCCGCCTCCGCCAGGTCGGCGTGCGCGAACAGCTGCCGCCGCGCGCCGTGGATCGGCAACAGCGTCCGCGGCCGCACCAGGTCCATGAGCTCGCGTAGCTCGTCCTGCGCCGCGTGCCCGCTCGCGTGCAGCGCCGGCGCGTCGAGCACGCGCACCCCGAGCGCCAGGATCCGATCGACCACCCGCGCCACCGCGCGCTCGTTCCCCGGCACCGGACGCGACGACAACACCAGCGTGTCGCCGCGCCCGAGCGACAGATACGGATGCTCGCCCGACGCCACGCGTCCGAGCGCCGCGCGCGGCTCGCCCTGGCTCCCCGTCAGCAGCAGCGCCACCCGCGACGGCGGCAGCGTCGCCGCGGTGTCGGCGTCGACGAGCAGATCGGCCGCCGGCCGCAGCGCGCCCACCGTGAGCGCCGCAGCGATCATCTCGCGCAGCCCGCGCCCCTCGACGCACACCTTGCGCCCGACGCGCGCGCACGCGTCGAACACCGTGCCGATGCGCTGAATGCTCGACGAGAAAAAGGTGAACGCGATGCGCCCGCGCGCCCGCTCGAGCTCGGCCACCAGCGCGCGCGCCACGTCGGTCTCCGAGCCCGAGCGCCCCGGCCGCGTCGCGTTCGTCGAGTCGGCAACCAACAGGTCCACGCCCTCGTCGCCGAGCGCGCGCAGCCGGCCGAGATCGGTCGGTCGCGTCACCGCCTGGTCGAGCTTCAGATCGCCGGTGTGCACGATGCGCCGTCCGGCGGCGCCGATCACCACCGCGCAGGCGTCTGGAATCGAGTGAGCCACCTCCAGCGCCTCGACGGAAAACGGCCCCAGCTGCCGCGTCGTCCCCGGCACGAACGGCCGGAGCTGCGACTGGTCGACGCTCTCACGCAACAGCGCCAGCGTCAGCGGCCGCGCGTAGACCGGCGCCGGCGCCACCGCGAGCGCGTGCGGCAGCGCCGCGATGTGGTCCTCGTGCGCGTGCGTGAGGATCCAGCCGACGACGTCGCCCGCGCGCGCGGCCAGCCACGCGAAGTCGGGGATGAAGAGATCCACGCCCGGCGCTTCGTCGTCGGGGATCTGCCCGCCGCAGTCGACGCACAATAGCTTCCCCTCCGCCTCGTAGACGGTGAGGTTGCGGCCGAACTCGCCGCAGCCGCCGAGCGGCATGACCCTGACGGTGCCCAAACTCCGCTATGATAATCCGGGGCAGCGGAGGCAGACATGGAGATCGCGGTCATCGGCGCGGGAAGCTGGGGCACGGCGTTGGCCAAAGTTTTGGCCGACAAGGGGCACGCGGTGACGCTCTGGGCGCGCGCCGCCGAGCACGCGGCCGACATCCAGGAAACGCGGGTCAACGCCAAGTACCTCCCGGGCGCGACGCTGGCGCCGTCGCTGACGTGCACCGCGGATCTCGACGCCGCGGTCCACGACAAGCGCTTCGTCGTCAGCGTGGTGCCGTCGCACACGGTGCGCGACGTGCTCGGGCGCGCCGGCAAGGCGATGCGCTCCGACGCGGTGGTGATCTCGGCGTCGAAGGGGATCGAGAACGAGACGCTGGCGACGATGGACGAGGTCCTCAAAGACGTCCTGCCCGGCAAGATCGGCTCGCAGCTGGCGTTCCTGAGCGGGCCGAGCTTCGCCAAAGAGGTCGGCGCCGGCCTGCCGACGGCGGTGGTGATGGCGTCGCGCGATCGCCGCATCGCCGAGGATTCGGCCGGGCTGTTCCAGGGCGATCGCTTCCGCGTCTACACCTCGGACGACGTGCCCGGCGTCGAGCTCGGCGGCGCGCTCAAGAACGTCATGGCCATCGCCGCCGGCGTCGCCGACGGGCTCGGCCTCGGCCACAACTCGCGCGCCGCCCTCATCACGCGCGGGCTGGCCGAGATCTCGCGGCTCGCCGTGCGCAAGGCGGCCAATCCGCTGACGCTGGCGGGCCTGGCCGGGCTGGGCGACCTGGTGCTCACCTGCACCGGCGATCTGTCGCGCAATCGCCACGTCGGCATCGGCCTCGGCCGCGGCCAGACGCTGCGCGAGGTGCTGGCCGGGATGTCGCAGGTGGCCGAGGGCGTGAAGACCACCAAGAGCGCGCACGACCTGGCGGCGCGCCTCGGCGTCGAGATGCCCATCACCGACGCGATGTACCGCATCGTCTACGAGGACGAGCCGGCGCGCCAGGCCGTGAGCGCGCTCATGGGCCGCGCGCCCAAGCACGAGCTGGCCTAGGCGCCGCCGTCCGCTGCGCAGAGGTCAGTGAAGGTGGCGGGAACGCACGTGTCGTGCGCGCTGCCGGCGGCGCAGCTTCCCTCCGTGTCGTCGAAGCTCCAGGCGTCGACGAGCGCGCCGCTGACGTGGTCGTAGTAGCAGTCGAGGGTCGACGCGACCGAGCCGGATTGCACCACGTCGAGCGTTCCGCACGTCGCCACGTCGAACCCGACAAGCGCGCATTGGCGGGCGGTCCGCTCGGCGGCGTAGGTCGCGCGGCAGGCGAACACGCCGTCGCCGATGAAGGACGACAGCGGCGCCTGTCCGGTCGCGCACGCGATCGACGCCGGCGAGGACAAGTCGGGATGGGCCGGGCTCGTCGCGTCGCCGCAGCCGGCGCTGGCGGCGACGCAGCCGGCGAGCGCGAGCACGACGACAGCGCGCCTCCCCGTCGCGATCACGGATCCCACCGCTCGAGACCGTCGCCGATCGTCGTGGCGTGGCCGGGCGGCAGCAGCGCGCGCGCGTTGTTGCGATCGATGCCGAACAGGCGCAGCTCCTTCCAGCCCATGGGATCGACGTCATCATGGAAGCGCGCGAGGTACAACCGGTGGCCACGCGCGGCGTCGGCGATCGCGCCCGGCAGCGCCGCACGGCCGACGGCGCCCGCGAAGTAGACGAGCGGAAACGGCGTGGCACCGGACCGATCGTAGAAGCCGATGTACTCGTCCCAGCCGTGGCCCGGCCCGACGACGACGTCGCCCGGCTGCAGGTGGCGCGCGGCCGCCTCCGCGCGCGTGCGCAGCGTGCCGTCCTTCGCCGTCGGCAGCCACACGATCGCATTGGCGACCGCGATCGCCGCCGCGACGACGAGCGCGCGCCGCGGACGCGCAGCCGCCGCCAGCCACCCGAGCGGCAACAGGAACGTCCAGCGCTCGGCGTCGCTCGCGAAGAAGGCGAAGCCCACGATCGCGTAGGGCACGATCCACGCCAGCATCGCCGCCCGCCCGAGCGGACGGCGCACGCAGCTGGCGAGCCCGAGCGCCGCCGCCGCCCCGACGGCGAAGCAGCCGAGCACCCGCGCCCACGACGCCTCGTAGGGATACGGCGCATACACCAGCGCCTTGCACGCGCCATAGACCGCGACGAAGGGCGTGGTCGCGCGCAGCGGATAGCGCAACCCATGCGACGCGCCCGCCAGCCACGCCAGGCCGTGCGCCGGCAGCACCGCCGCATAGGCGGCCGCGACGACCGCGCCCGCCGTCGCCAGCACCACGACGCGCGCGCGCGGCCGCTCGACGACGAGCGCGCACACCGGCACGAACAGGACGTTCTCGACGTGCAACAGCGCCGCCAGCGCGCCCAAGAGGCCCGCCGCGACGGCCCAGCCGCGATCCGCGCACCACAGCGCACCGACGAGCGCGCCGAGCGCGGGCCCATAGGACTCCACGTCGCTGCCCGCCGACAGAGCGCCCCACGACGCCGCCAGCCCGAGCATCGCCGCCCACGCCGCCGCGTCGCTGCCGTGGCGCCGTCGCGCGATCGATCCGAGCGCCCACGCCGCCACCGCCACCGCGATCGCGCACAGCACCCGCGCCGGCCACACCAGCTCCACCGGCCGCGTCGCGCCGGTCACGCGCGCGAGCACGCCGAGGATCGGCACGTAC
>DATNAQ010000077.1:0-56309 GCA_035607415.1 Polyangia bacterium | reverse complement strand
ACCGAGCGGCTGACCGTCGACGACGCCGTTCATCTCGCGCTCAAGGGCAACTATCGCATCCTCACCGTCGCCAAGCGCGCGCGCGGCAGCCATGACGTGGCGCTGTCGGCGGGCGCGCGCCTCTTGCCCGCGGTGCGGCTGTCCGAGGAGTACCAGCACTGGGACTGCCCGTTCGCCATCGACTTCATGACCTTCGTCGGCGGCTGCCAGACCAACCCGACGCAGTTCGTGGTGCGCAAGAGCGACACCAACAACTTCGTCGCCGTGGTGAGCCAGCCGCTCGTCGGCCTCCTGCACACCGGCTTCGACTACGCGGCGCAGCGCTCCAACGCCAGAGCCAGCGACGCCGGCGTCAAGGTCTCGCAAGCGGCGGTGACGCAGGCGGTGCGCACGGCCTATCTGCAGCTCTTCGAGGCGCACGCGCTCGAGCAGATCGCCGCCTCGTCGGTGGGCGAGCTCTCCGAGCAGGTCACCGTCAACCAGGCGCGCCTCAAAGCCGGCGTCATCACCAACGCGGATCTGCTGCGCGTGCAGGTGGCGCAGGCCAACGCCCGCCAGCAGCAGATCGCGGCGCACGCGCAGGGCCTGGTGGCGCGCACCAACCTGCTCGACGCCATCGGGCTGCCCATCGACAGCAACGTCGAGTTCGTCGAGCCGACCACGCTGTTGTCGATGTCGTCGCAGCCGCTGCCCGACGTGTCGTCGGCGACGACCACCGCCGAGCAGAAGCGCCCCGAGGTCAAGCAGGCCGACGCCGCCGCGCTCGCCGCCGGGCGCTATCAGCGCGCGCGCTATTTCTCGCTCTTGCCCGAGGTCGACGCCGAGGGCGGCTACGTGCGCACCGACGGCCAGCTGTTCGCGCCGCCCAACCAGTTCTTCGTCGGCGTCAGGGCGTCGTGGAACGTCTGGGAGTGGGGCGCCAGCTACTTCCAGGCGCGCGCCGCGCAGCGCCAGGCCGACGCGTCGCAGGTCGATCTGCAGAACCAGAAGCGCCAGGTCGCCGTCGAGGTCAAGAACACCGCGGCGCAGGCCGAAGCCGCCGGCGTCGCCGTCGACGTGGCGCGCACCGCGATCTCGTCGGCGCAGGAGGCCTACCGCGTGACCCAGGCGCTGGTGCAGGCCGGCTCGGCGACGACGACCGATCTGCTCGACTCGCAGTCGGCGTTCTTGACGGCGCGCTTGAACCTGGCGCGCGCGCAGTACGAGCTCGCCATCCAGCGCGTCGCGCTCGCCCGCGTCATGGGGGATTGACGCTCCCCTTTTCAAACGGCCGGGTCTTCTGCTAAGACCCGGCACATGAAAAACCTACTGCTGCTCCCGACCGTGCTGTTGGCTGCATGCGCCACCACCAGTGGTGGCGGCAAAGGATCGTCCGCCCCCTTCCAGGGCCCCTCCGTCGTGCAAAAGCGTCAGGCCGAGATTCAAGAAGCGGCCAAAGGCGCCATGGACTGCTTGAAGACCAAGCCCGGCGAGCCAGTCGCCAAGGGCGGCGTCTTCGCCGTCATGGCCGACGCCGCCGGCAAGCTCAGCGTCCAGCCGGTGAAGTGGGACGGCCCCGATCCGATGAAGCAGTGCATCGTCGACACCGGCACGAAGACCACGGTGACGCCGCTGCCCGGTCCGTCGGTGGGCGCGCTCTGGGAGTTCCTGCCGCCGGGTGAGAAGCCGGCCGGCCCGCCGCCGACGCCCGATGCGTTCAAGGTCGGTATGCAGCCGCTCGCCGAGACCATGCAGAACCAGGTCATCGAGTGCGGCCGCCGCACCCTCGGCGTCGACTTCGGCGCCACGATCGACATCGCCTACTACATCTACACCGACGGCAAGGCCTACGCGCCGACGGTGATCTCGTCGGACGCCAAGGACGGCAGCTTCGACTCGTGCGTGCAGGATGTGGTGGCGGCGACCAAGATGCCGGTGGTGCAGACCGAGATGCCCTTCGGCGCGACGTCGCACTTCAAGATCGGCGTGTACGGCGAGACGCAGCTCACGCACTAGGCCGTACGCGCGGCGCTCGCCGCGCGACCTCCGCTAGCGCTCCGCTTTCTGGTTCCCCGGCCCCGGCTTCCGCGACAGCTCGAGATTGATGTCGATGTCGACGTTCTCGGAGACGAGCACGCCGCCGGCTTCGAGCGCCTTGTTCCAGTTGAGCCCGAAGTCCTTGCGGTTGATGCGCGCCTTGGCCTCGGCGCCGACGGCGAGGGTGCCGAACGGCGTCTTCATCTCCGGCGACGGGCCGGCGACGTCGAACGCGACCTCCTTGGTCACGCCGTGGATCGTCAGATCGCCCACGAGCGTGAGGTGACCCGCCTCCTTGGCCTTCTCGACGCGCTTGGACTTGAAGGTCAGCGTCGGGAACTTGGTGACGTCGAAGAAGTCGGGAGAGCGCAGGTGCGCATCGCGCTTGGGCTCGCGCGTGTCGATCGTCGTCGCGTCGACGGTGACGTCGATCTTGGCGTCGGAGTGGTCGGGCTTCGACCACGACGCGGTGCCGGCGACCTTGCCGAACTCGCCGCGCACCGTCGACACCATCATGTGCTTGACGGTGAAGCTGACCGTCGAGTGCGCGGGATCGACGGTCCATTCGTTGGCGTGCGCGAGCGCCGGCGCGGCGATGAGGGCGGTCGCGAGAGCAAGATGACGAAGCATGGTCTCCTCCAGTCGATGCGTGAAATCTGCCGAATTCCGGAAAGTAGGGGACCCGGCGCGGAGGAGCAAGGGGCACGCCAGCCGGCAAGTGCGCGGTTCGCCGTGTGCCGGCGACGGTCAGGCGCTCATTTTGAGCGGGGCCCGGCTCGCTTTGATACATCCACGTAGACGCGGCCATCGAAGCGGTAGCGCGTGCGCGTGACGCGCACCTTCTTGCCCTCTTCGTCTTCGGCGGTGCGCTGCGTGACCACCGCGCGGTCGCCGTCGAAGCGCACCGACGGCGTCGACATCGACGGCGGATCGGCGAGCCCGTCGAGCTCGAGCGCGTTGCGCGGCACGCCGTCGACGACACTGACGTAGATCTCCCAGTAGTCGCTGCACGCCTCGGGCCGCGAGGCGAGCTCGAGCATCGGGACCGGCCCGCGCTTGAACAGCGTCGCCGAGAGGTTGCCGCCGACGCGGGACATGTAGCCCTGCCCCGCCGCCGGGAGCACGATCTCGCCGCCGCCGGCGACGCGCACGTGGATCTTGAAGTCCTTCTCGAAGCCGACGGTGACGGTCCGTCCGTCGAGCTGAAAGCGATACGGCGTCTCGAGCACGTTCGCCGGCGTCGCCGTGATCTTGCCGTCGCTCTCGGACTTCGAGTACTCGATCATCTCCGGCGGCGCGACGGCGGCGCCCGACGGCCGCGGCGGCGACACGTCGGCGTGGGCGACGAGCGGAACCGCCGCGAGCAGAAACGTTACGCGCATCCACCGCATCCTCCACATCGTACGACAAACGCCTTGTGAGTCCGCCCTGCGCGTGTTACGAGGCTGCCGACGAAGGAGATAACCGTGAAGATTCACGAGTATCAGGGCAAGGAGCTGCTGAAGCGTTACGGCGTGCCCGTTCCCATCGGCAAGGCCGTCATGGATCTCGGCGAAGTCGATGGCGCGGTGCGCGAGATTCAGAAGACGACCGGCCGCGACGTCGTCGTCATCAAGGCGCAGATTCACGCCGGCGGCCGCGGCAAGGGCGGCGGCGTCAAGGTCGCCAAGGATCTCGTCGACGCGCAGAACAAGGCGCGCGCCATCTACGGCATGAACCTCGTGACCCATCAGACGGGCCCCGAGGGCACGCGCGTGCAGCGCCTCCTCATCGAGCAGGGCATCGACATCGCGCGCGAGCTCTACGTCGGCATGGTCGTCGATCGCGGCTCGGGCCGCGTGACCATGATGGCGTCGACGGAAGGCGGCATGGAGATCGAGGAAGTCGCCGCCACGCATCCCGAGAAGATCTTGAAGCAGGCGGTCGATCCCGCCGTCGGCTTCCGCCCCTGGCAGGCGCGCGCGCTCGCGCACGGCCTCGGCCTTTCGGGCAACGAGAACAAAGCGGCGGTGAAGTTTTTGACCGCGCTCTACAAGGCGTTCATCGATCTCGACTGCTCGCTCGCCGAGATCAACCCGCTCGTCGTCACCAAGCAGGGCGAGGTGCTCGCGCTCGACGCCAAGATCAACTTCGACGACAACGCGGTCTTCCGCCATCCCGAGCTCGGCGCGCTGCGCGATCTCGACGAGGAAGATCCGTCGGAGACGGCGGCCAAGGAGTTCGACCTCTCGTTCATCAAGCTCGACGGCAACATCGGCTGCATGGTCAACGGCGCCGGCCTGGCGATGGCCACCATGGACATCATCAAGTTCTATGGCGGCTCGCCGGCCAACTTCCTCGACGTCGGCGGCGGCGCCACGGCGGAGAAGGTCACCGCGGCGTTCAAGATCATCACCAAGGATCGCAACGTCAAAGGCATCTTCATCAACATCTTCGGCGGCATCATGAAGTGCGACACCATCGCCAACGGCGTCGTGACGGCGGTGAAGGAGGTCGGCTTGAAGGTGCCGCTCGTAGTCCGGCTCGAAGGCACCAACGTCGAGCTCGGCCGCAAGATCTTGAAGGACTCGGGACTCAACGTGGTCGCGGCCAACGACATGGCCGACGGCGCGAAGAAGATCGTGGAGCTGGCCAAATGAGCGTGCTCGTCGGAAAAAATACGAAGCTGCTCGTTCAGGGCATCTCGGGCAAGACCGGCGCGTTTCACACCGCGCAGGCCAAGGAGTACGGGACCAACGTCGTCGCCGGCGTGACGCCGGGCAAGGGCGGCACCACGTTCGAAGGCACGCCGGTCTACGACACCGTCGCCGACGCCGTGAAGGCGACGGGGGCGAACGCGTCGGTGATCTACGTGCCGCCGCCGTTCGCGGCCGACGCGATCCTCGAGGCGATCGCCGCCGAGCTCCCGCTCGTCGTCTGCATCACCGAGGGCATCCCGACGCTCGACATGGTCGAGGTCAAGCGCGTGCTCGAGTCGCAGGACAAGACGCGGCTCATCGGGCCGAACTGCCCGGGCATCATCTCGCCCGGCAAGTGCAAGATCGGCATCATGCCCGGCTACATCCACAAGGAAGGCAACATCGGCCTGGTGTCGCGCTCGGGCACGCTGACGTACGAAGGCGTGCACCAGCTGTCGTCGCTCGGGCTCGGCCAGTCGACGGCGATCGGCATCGGCGGCGATCCGGTCAAGGGCATGGACTTCATCGACGCGCTCGCGCTGTTCGAGGCCGACCCGGATACGCACGCCGTCCTCATGATGGGCGAGATCGGCGGCGACTCCGAGGAGCGCGCGGCCGCGTTCGTGAAGACGAACATGAAGAAGCCGGTGGCCGCGTTCATCGCCGGCCAGACGGCGCCGCCGGGCAAGCGCATGGGCCACGCCGGCGCCATCATCTCCGGCGGCAAGGGCACCGCGTCGGAGAAGATCGCGGCGCTCGAGGCGGCGGGCATCAAGGTCGCCAAGACGCCCGCAGAGATGGGCTCGACGCTGAAGAGCGTACTTCGGTAACGAACGACAAAGCATCAGGCCCTGTGAATTTTTTCTTTAGAGGAGCGAAGTTCAAATGGAGCGCACGTTTTCGATCATCAAGCCCGACGCCGTCAAAGCTGGGAAGGCCGGCGCCATCATGCAGCACCTCATCGACGGCGGCCTTCGTCCCGTCGCGGTGAAGATGGTGCACCTCACGAGGCAGGAGGCCGAGGGCTTCTACTACGTGCACAAGGCGCGGCCGTTCTTCGGCGACCTCGTCGCGTTCATGACCTCGGGCCCGTGCATCGCGCAGGTTCTCGAGGGCGAGAATGCGATCGCGCGCAATCGCGAGCTCATGGGCGCGACCGACTCGAAGAAGGCGGCGGCCGGCACCATCCGCCAGAAGTTCGGCACCGACATCGAGAAGAACGCGGTGCACGGCTCGGACGCGCCGGAGACGGCGAAGTACGAGATCGGCTTCTTCTTCAGCGGCGCAGAGCTCGCTCGCCTTGGCGTGAAGGTCGACTGACCGTCACACTTACCGTTCCATGAAGCAGGACCTCAGGGATCTGACCCACGCCGAGACGCGCGCCTTCGCGGGCACGCTCGGCGTGGAGCCCTATCGTGGCGACCAGATCTTCCGCTGGGTCCACGGCCGCCGCGTCGCGCGCGTCGAGGCGATGACCGATCTCGCCAAGGATCTGCGCGCGCGCGTCGCCGATGCCGCCGAGGTGCGTATGCTCGCCGTCGACGCCGAGCAGGTGTCGCGCGACGGCACGCGCAAGCTGCGCCTGCGCACCGACGACGGGCGCATGATCGAGACCGTGCTCATCCCCGACGGGGACGCCGCGGCGCCCGACGACGATCTCGAGGACGAGACCGCGCAAGAGCCGGAGCATCTGCAGCACGCGCTCTTTCCCAAGCGACCGAAGCTCACGCAGTGTGTGTCGTCGCAGGTCGGCTGCGCGCTCGACTGCAGCTTCTGCGCGACGGCCAAGCTCGGCTTCGGGCGGCAGCTGACGGCGGGCGAGATCGTCGATCAGGTCTACCGCGCGCAGGACATCGTGAGCGCGCTCGGCGAAGACGATCCGACGCGGCGCGCGGGCGCCGATCGCGTCACCAACCTCGTGTTCATGGGGATGGGCGAGCCGCTGCACAACTACAAGAACCTGGTGCGCGCGCTCGACATCCTCACCGACGGCGCGGGCGCCGACTTTTCGCGGCGCCGCATCACCGTGTCGACGGCGGGCCTGGTGCCCGGCATCGAGAAGCTGGCGGCGGAGACGAAGACGGCGCTGCGCGTGAACCTGGCGGTGTCGCTCAACGCGTCGACGGACGAGCAGCGCGACGTGCTCATGCCCATCAACAAGAAGTGGAACATCGCGCGCCTCCTCGAGGCCGTGCGCAAGTTCCCGCTCGAGAAGCGGCGGCGCGTCACCTTCGAGTACGTGCTCCTCGACGGCGTCAACGACTCCGAGGCCGACGCGGAGCGTGTGTCGCGGCTTCTGCGCGGCATTCCGTCGAAGGTCAACGTCATCCCGTGGAACCCGCACGAGCTCACCGACGGAACGATCCCGTATCGCCGTCCCAGCGACGAGCGCGTGCGTACGTTCCAGGCGGCGCTCAAGGCGCGCGGGCTCGCGGTCTACGTGCGGCGCCCGCGCGGCGACGACATCGACGCCGCATGCGGGCAGCTCGCCGCCAAGGGCACGCCCGGGCTCGTACCTTTGCGTACATCGTAAACTTGCGCGCCGCGCCGCGCGCCCTCTATCGTTAGATCATGAGGAAGCTCCATGCCGCCATCCTGGTGCTGGCGGCAGCCGTGCTGATGCACGCGCCCGTCGCGGCGTCGCCGATCGACGAGACCGCCGCGACGATGCCCGTCGCCGACAAGGCGGCCGCGAAGATCGAGCCCGTCGAGAAGCCGCGCCCGAAGATCAACCACGTCCTCATCATCAGCGAAGACGGGCTGCGCGCCGACGCGGTGGCGACGCTGCACCTCAAGTGGCATGACCTCCTCCGCAGCCGCGGCTCGTACACCGATCACGCGCTGACGATCCGCGACGCGTCGACGCTGCCGGCGCACGCGTCGATGCTCTCGGGCGTGCCGCCCAAGATGCACGGCCTGACGTGGAACACGTGGCGGCCGCGCGAGGGCTACATCAAGACGCCGACCATCTTCACGCACGCGATGGACGCGGGCCTGACGACGGCGTTCTTCACCGGCAAGCCGAAGCTGCGCCACATCGTGCCGCCGGGCGCGGTCGGCATGTACGAGCGCCCCGGTTACTACTGCAAGAAGGTGGCGGAGGAGGCGGCGGCCTATCTCACGACGGAGAAGCCGGCGCTGGCCTTCGTGCACTTCTCCGATCCCGACGACGCCGGCCACTCCAAGGGCTGGATGTCGTCGGCGCAGCGCAACGCCATCTCGCACAGCGACGAGTGCCTCGGGATCATCTACGAGGCGCTCGAGAAGTCGGGGCTCATCGACGATACGCTGCTGATCGTGTCGGCGGACCACGGCGGGCACAACAAGGTGCACTCCGGCGCCAAGAAGATCGATCGCGAGATTCCGTGGATCGCGTGCGGCCCGGGCGTGCGCGAGGACTTCGTCATCACCGAGCCGCTGTCGACGATGGACACGGCCGCGACGGCCCTCTATGCGCTCGGGCTGCCGATTCCGACGGAGATCGAGGGCCGCCCGCGCACCGACATCTTCCTCGAGCCGGCCGCCGTCGTCCTCCCGAAGTAGCCGGTTCGTCGTGTAACTAGTTACGTAACTGGTTACACGACGAGCGTGCGTTTCGCGACGAGAGAGTCAGCCGCCGCCGAAGCTGCCGTTGCCGGCGCGGCCGACGGAGCCGGAGCGGCCGCCGCCGAAGACGGTGTGGCTGCCGCCGAAGCCGCCGACGGAGCTGCGGAAGGTGGTGTGGGCCGACGGCCAGATGTGGCCGGCGCCGCCGCCGCCGGCGCGCGCGCCGAACGTCCCGTTGCCGTAGGACGTGCCCATGCCGGTGATGTGTCCGTCGAAGCGCGAGGCGCGCACGACCATCTGCCCGAGCGCGGCGTTCTGGCCGAACGCCTGGTTGGCCGCGCGCACGCCCACCGACGGCTTGAACATCGTGTTGCGCGCGGCCGGCGTCCAGCCGGCGCGCGTGGGCAAGGGCAGCGCGCGATGCCCCGGCGGCGGGCCGACGACGATGGCGCCGCGGCCACGCGGTACGTGGGGCACGCCGTGCGGGCACGGATACCAGCCGTAGTCGCGCCAGAACGGCCAATCCCACCAGCAGCCGCGATACCAGTAGTGCGACCACAGCCACGCCGGCCGCGACCACATGAACATCCAGGCCCAGCTCGGATCGACCGCCGCCTCGGCTTCGTCGTCGCCCGGATCGCCGTCGTCGGCGGCGTCGGGATCGTCGTTCACCGCGAGCTGCGGCTCGTCGCCGGCGCGTACGAAGTCGGACAGCGCGAGCATCTTCACGTCGACGCCGTTCTGACAGAGGGCGACGAGCGCGCCGTTGAGGTCGTCGAGCTCGCGGCCGCCGTCGGCGCCGA
The DNA here is from genome assembly GCA_035607415.1 of Polyangia bacterium. Classification (GTDB taxonomy): domain Bacteria; phylum Myxococcota_A; class Polyangia; order Palsa-1104; family Palsa-1104; genus JAQBQH01. Next base: position 47,266 of record DATNAQ010000077.1, on the reverse strand, counting down.
CGTACATCACGTGGCGCACGCCGAGCGCCTGCAGCTCGGCGGCCGACGGCAGCTTCACGAAGTAGCGGTTGTCGAACTGGCTCGCCGCGTCGCTGTAGGGCGCGAGGCGGTTGGCGTCGAGCACGAACATCGGCGGCGCATCGGGCGCGCGCACGGCTGCCGCGGCGGTGAACATCGGCAGGTAATAGAGCGACGCCGCGATCGTCTGGTGCGCCGGCACCACGCCGGCGGGGTGTGGCCAGTTGCCGAACGTGAAGATCGGCGCGAAGCGATCGGCGAGCGCCGCCGCGACGGCGACCGCGCGCGGGCCGGGCGCGTCGATCACGATCGCGGTGTCCTTCGGCCAGCCGACGGTGCCGAACTGCACGCGCAGCGCGATGCCGCGCGCCAGATCCTCGTCCATCTCGGCGGTGTGCATGGGGCGCATCACCGCGCGCAGGCGCTGGCCGGCGGGGCCGATCAGCGATTGAAACAGCGTCGGCACGTAGTACGGCTGCAGCGCCGGCGCCGTCGGTGCCAGCGCGCCGGCGAGGTTGGGCATCGCGTCGCGCCAGCTCTGCGTGCCGGCGGCGTCGAGATCGGTGGAGCCGACGAACGCCAGCGGCGCGCCGCCCTGCCCCACGTCCCACCCTTCGTTGCGCTGCAGCGCGAGCGAGTCGACGTTGACGGCGATGTCGTCGCGCGAGTCGCTGTAGCCGGCGCCGTCCTGGCCCGCCCACGTGGTCGCGCACGCGGGCAGCGCGAGCGCGGCGCAGAGGCCCATCGTGCCGATCGCCGGGCGGCGCGCCAGCCGACCGATGCCGAGCGATTCGCGCCACCAGCGCGCGCCGAAGCTCCGTTCACCCACGGGACACCTCGCGTTCGATGAGCGTCGCCACCGTCGTGGCGTGATAGTCGGTGGCGCCGGCGTGCACGCGGCTGAAGAAGCCCGAGGCCTCGCCGCCGACGACGTAGACGCCGACGTTGGTGCAGCGTCCGTCGCCGTCGCGGCGGGCGCGGAAGTAACGCTGCGCGATCCAGCGGCCGCGGCGCGCGTGGCGGAGCGCGTCGGCCCAGGCGGCGTCGTCCGTGTCGGCGCCGATCACGACCTCGGCGCCTTCGCAGCCGTAGTCGCTCTTGAGGACCCACTCGGCGCGCGCCGCCAGCGTCGCCGGCGCCAGCGCCTCGAGGCGCGCCGTGTAGGGCAAGTAGGCGCGGATGGCCGCCTGCGCCGGTGGTGAGAAGCGATCGATCGCTTCCCACATCAGCGCCATCGTGCGCTTGTTCTGCAGCAGCACCGCGCCCCACGGGTTCATGACGGCGACGCGGCCGGTGAGCTCGGCGTCGACGAGCATGCCGAGCTGCGCGGCGAGCGGCTCGGCGTCGTCGAAGGGCGCCTCGTCGTCGCGCGCGGGCTCGCGCTCCGACCACCAGTCGGTCTTGTAGTGGCGGACGATCACGTCGCACGGTACGGAGAAGAGCGCGACGCCGCCGTCGCGCGCGCGCGCGAGGTTGAACGGCGAGCCGGTGACGACGCAGCAGCCGCGCGCCTCCAGCCAGCGGCGGTACATGAGGATCATCGATAGATCCTCGACGAGCTCGGTGGGATAGACGATGCCGACGGTGGGCGGCGCCTCTTCGTTCTCGCGCCCGGTGCCACGATCGACGCGCGCAGCGAAGGCCGAGACGGTGTTCACGAAGGCGCGCTCGAGCCCGACGTTGGGATCGAACGCGCGCAAAAGGTAGCGCGGCGCGACCGCGGCGTTGAGCAGCACCGCCTCGGCCTCGCCCGACGGCGTGTCGCAGTTGAGCTCGCAGATCTGGATGGTGCCGTCGGCGGTGGTGAAGACGTCGGCGCGCGCGATGCCGTGCCAGGCGCCGCCCGACGCGCTCCACATGAGGTGCTGAAACGGCGTGAGCGCGGGGAAGAAGCGCTCGACCAGCCACGGATCGGCGGCGCACAGGCGCGCGGCCTCTTCGTAGGCGGCGGCGACCGCCTCGGCGGCGCGCGCGAAGCGATCGGCTTCGGTGGCGGCGAGGAGCAGCGGCTCGACGGCGAAGCGCGGGCGCCCGTCGAGCCACGGGTCGGACACGATGCCGGTCGCGAGGAGCTCGTCGGCGAGGGCGCGGTACGTGTGGGCCGAGGGGTGCGCCACGGCCGAGAGACGTACGACGCGGCCGAAAATTCACGCGCGCGCCAGCAGCGGAAAATCGCGCGTGTCGGCGCAGGCTTGGCGCTACGCCGAGACGCGGGCGCCGGTGGCGCGCACGATCTGCTCGAGCGCCTGGCGCGCCGGGCCGCTCGTCTCGAGCTCGAGGTGCTTGCGCAGGATCGGAAAGATGTCGGGGTTGTCGAACGCGGCCAGCTGCCGCCGTGCCACCTGCCGGAGCGGCTCCGCCTCGTAGCGCAGCACCTCGACGAGGAACTCGCCCGCTTCCAGCGAGCCGATGCGGGCGATCGACTCGAGCGCGACCTCCTTGACGGTCGCGTCGTCGTGCTCGCGGAAGATGCGCGTGAGCGGATCGAACGCGTGCGGGAAGTGCAGCGCCTTGAGCGCCTCGAGCGCCGCCTGGCGCACCTCGCGCGTGTCGTCGCGCAGGCCGCGCTGGATCATGTTGAAGGTGCGCTTGAAGAACAGATGGCGCAGCGCCCGCATCACGCCGCGCCGCACTTCTGCGTGTGGGTGGGTGGACAATCGCTCGAGCGGCTGCAGCGCCGCGTAGGCCTGCAGCTGCCCCATGTCCTGCGCGATCTGCGCCAGCGTGTGCGGATCGAGCTCGGCGCCCTCTTTGGGCCGCGCGTCGAGGTGCGTGAGCAGCACGTTGAGCGCGCGCCGCCGGATGATGTCGGCGTAGCGCACGTCGCCGATGATGCTGGCGCAGACCTCGCGGTGATCGCCGTCGAGCTCCCACTCGACGAGATCGAGGTACCAGATCTCGGGATAGGCGTGCTGCTGGCGCAGGTAGTCGGGGAAGGGCGCGGCGTCGATCGCCTCCTGCCACACCTCGGAGTAACGCGCGACCACGTCGGCGTAGCGCTTCTGCTTCTTCTCGCCGAGCCCGAGCTTGGCGAGCTGCTTGTACGACTCGCGCACGTGGAAAAAATCGCCGACCGAGTTGTAACTGTCGATCGCGGCGAGATACGCGTTCTCGGTGATCTCGACGGGGCCGCCGTCGCGCTCGTTCTTCTCGGCCGCCTTCCACCAGGTCTCGGCGGCGCGCTTCATGTAGCCGCGGTCGTAGATGAGCCCGACGCGCCGCGCGTAGTCGGCGGCCTCGCGGAACACCGTCGCCGCGGCGTGGTACTCCTCGCGCTCGAGCGCGATGCGCAGAAAGTCTTCGTAGTACTGCAGCACGTAGAACTTGAGGTTGTCCTCTTTGAGCACGCGGATGCAGTTGATGTAGCCCTCGGCCAGGTTCTCGAAGCTGCCCGAGTCCTTGCCGAGCTTGAGCAGGATGCAGTAGCAGTCGAAGGCGCGGTGGCGCTCGCCGTGGGTCTCGAACTCGTCGGCGACCTCTTCGAGGAGGCGCTGCGCCGAGACCAGGTGGCGGTTGCCGCCCTCCTTGTCGCCGTCGCGGGTGGCGGCGATGCCGACGTTGAAGTGCACGAGCGCCTCTTCGTACATGCGCCCGCGCAGCCGCGGATCGCGGAGCACGCGCTCCCACGCCTTGCGCTCCTCGCGCGCCGCGGAGGCCTGCGCGAAGGCGATGGCGGCGAGCACGTGGCGCCCCGCCTCGGCGAACTGGCGCGCGGCCTCGGCGTAGAGCTTGTTGCCCGCTTCGCCGCCGACGCGGCGCGCCTCGAGCTCTTTGACGCGCGCGGCGTCGACGGGCGCCGTGGCCGACGGAAACATCTCGGCGGCGCGATCGAACGCGTGCAGATAGAGGTAGACGTAGCCGGCTTCGCGGGCGCGCCCGAGGGCGCGGTAACACTCGGCGATGCCCTTGAGCCACTCGTCGTACTCGAAGTCGATGACGTGCGTGTGCTGCAAGAGCTGGCGGTAGAGCCGCTCCGCCTCGGCCGCGCGCCCCGCCTCGAACAGCGCGTGCGCGCGCGCCAGGAGCTGCGCATTGGCTTCGATCATAGCGGGCAAGCTCCTCGGCACAGCCTCGGAGCTGGCACCTCGCCTCGCCTGCGGCTCGACTCGCCGATCATTTCTTCTTCACCGCGCCGTCGTCGCTCTCGCCGTCGGGCGAGAGCGGCTCCTTCGCCGGCATGCCCGGCCCGCGCCGCGGCATTAGGAACGATTCGTGCGCGTCGAGCTCGTCCTCGAGTCGATAGACCAGATCCTTGCCGATGCGCGTGCGCCAATCCTTGAGCGTCATCACGCAGCGCGAGGTCGAGCGCACCTTGCCGTCGGGCTCGAGCGCGTCGACGCGCATCTCGCGCACCGGCGTGCCGTCTTTGTGCTGGGCCAGGACCTTGGAGCGCCTGGTGTCGCACTTGAGCATGGCGACGGCGAACTTCCAGCGCTTGTCCTCCCACGGCGACAGCGACAGATCGGCGTCGTCGACCTCGATCGCCGTGACATCGTCGCTCGGGAACGACCAGAACATCTTGTACGGAATCGGATCCGCGACCGCGGCGCCGCCGGCGAGCAGCAGCAAGGCCGCGAGGAGCGCGCGGCTCACCGCGGCACGAAGCCACCGGTGCGCTCGGTGCCCTTCTCGTGCTCGAACAGCTCGGCCTTGGCATTCATGAGCGTCTCCAATGGATCGAAGATGGATCCCAGACGCCCCTTTTGCCAGGCCTTCACCGACATCGACCAGTAACCCACCGAGTGATAACCGGAGCCGCTTTTGTCTTCGACGAGAATTTCGAGCGTACGGTCGCTCTCTGACTGCGACGGCGAACGGCGCGGCGCGGGCAGCCGGGCCCACTTCAAGACGCGCTCGAGGTCGCGCTCCTGCTTGAGGTCGTAGGCCAGCTCCTGCGGCTTGGCCGACCAGTTGGGGTTCAGCCGCTTGGCGGTGCCGCCGTCGATCTCGACGACGATGCGCTGCCCGACGTCCATGCGCGACCAGCGGATCTTGGCGTGCGCGACCAGATCGGTGTGCAGAACCTCGTCGTAGGAGAAGAGCCCGAGCAGAAGCAGCCAGATCATTTTGCCGCCGCCTTTCGTTCTTTCTTGGCCTCGCGCTTCGCCTCTTTGTCGGTCGCCGCCGCTTTCTTCTCGCCCGGACGCCCGCCGGCGTCGTTGACGATCTCGAGCGCCTTGTCGCGCCGCCGGTTGCGGCTCTGCAGCGTCTGATCGTCGACGATCTGGTGGCGATGCAGCAGATCGAGATACTCGAGCGTCATGTCCGACGACGGCAGGATGAAGATGCCGTAGAGGTACGCCTCGCGCCGCATCTGCTGCACGACCTCGACGGGGATGTGGCACTGCCCGTGGGTGAGGATGTAGACGACGAGCTGGCGCCGATCTTCGCGCTTGAGGCGCTGCAGCTCGAGCGCGAACTGACGGAACACCTTGGCGTAGTTGCGCCCGCGCTCCGACTTGAAGCAGAGGAGATAGGGCGCGGCCAGATCGCCGGAGACGACCTTCTGCGTGTCGTAGAGGCGCGAATCGAAGAAGCGCAGCCACACCTCGTCGCCCTCGAGCGCGAGCTTCTTGGTGAGCGTGAGCGCCAGCCCGCGCGCGAACACCTGGCGCACGCCGCGCATCGACGGCGAGCTGTCGACGAGGATGTACTGGAGGCGCCGCTCCTCTTCGCGCTGCTTTTCGTGGCCGTAGTAGTAGAGCTCGTCGTCGATGACCTTGCGCTCGAACATGTCCTCGTCGTAGGCGAACTCGGTGAGGACGAGCGAGTCGAGGTTGCCGCGCCGCTCGATCGACGCGTAGCCGTCGACGGCGAAGGTCTGCACGCCCGAGGCGCGCTTGGTCTCGAGCACCGACGGCAAGAGCTCGAGCGAGAAGTTGACGACGTCGTTGGCCTCGGCCGATTGGAACACGCCGAACAGATCGACGAGATCGATGGCCGCCGCCTCGACGCCGCCCAGAGACGAAGAGGCGCCCGAGTTGAAGACGCCGAGTAAGCGCAGCGTGTCGAGGTCGATCTGCTCGAGCGAGGTGTAGACGTGGAGCTGCTGCGACGCGAGGAAGCGCAGGAAACCGACCACCGGCGCCGAATCGAAGTCGCGGAAGTGCTGTGCCAGGTCGGCGTCGGCGTAGGTCTGCGGATCGAGCGGCAGCTCTTCGGTGCCGACGGCCTTGGTCGGCTCGTTCCAGCGGTGGTAGAGGTCGCCGAGGATCTTGGTGAGCAGGACGGCGACGAGATCGTCGCGCAGCCGCCACGAGGTCGCCTTCTCCACGACCTCGGACGCCGCGATCGTCGACAAGAGCGACGCGTACTGGCGCAACAGCGCGCGCGCCTCGTCACCGAGGCCGACCGCCGAGAGCAGCGCATCGCGCGGGCCGAGCTGCACGCCGCCGGCGCCGCGCGGCGCGGTCATGAGCAGCCCCACGTCGTGCACGATGAACAGCGGCAGGTGCACGCCGAGCCGCCCCATGGTGTTGGCCCACGCCGCGGCGCGTACCGCGGCCATCGGATTTTGCGTGCGCACGTGGCTGAGCGCGAGGGTGCCGACCTGACGCGCAAGGAAGCTGTGGCGTTTGTCGGCGGCGATCATCGTTGCTCCGCACGCGTGCTCATGGGGCGCTCACTTCAGCTTCGACAAGCGTGACAGATATCCTTTGACGTGCGTCTTCGGAATGGCGTCGTCGGCGCCGGCGGCGAGCATGCGCTCGTTCGAGCGCTCGTCCGACGAGATGGCCACGATCTTGGCGGCCCCGTTGCGGCGCGGGAACGCCGCACGCAAGGCGCGGATCGCCTCTTCTCCCGAAGCGTGATCGTCCATCGCGTAGTCCATCAGCACCACATCGGGCCGCTCGCGACCGACGATCGCCACCGCGTCGTCGGCGTGGGCGAAAAACGACACTTCCAGGTTCGGTACTTCGTATTCCTTTGCGCGCCGTACCAGGACGTCGTCGAAGACGATGACCTTCATGAAAATCAGCCGAACTTCGACGACGCGAACACGTTCTCGAGCAGCGCGTCGACCTCGGCGACCATGCGTCGCGCCGTCTCGGAGTCGACCGCCTGCAGCGCCGCCTTGATCTCGTTCAGGTTCTTGAGCTGCGAGAAGAGCTGGATGTCCGAGAGCGCCTCGCCCGACGTGAGCAGCTCGCGGATGATCTGCAGCTCGCCGAGGAGGTCGTCGAGGCCGACCTGGCCCGCGGAGAAGCGGCGCTCGTTCGGATGATCGCGGTACCAGCGGTCGACGACGGGCCCGACGATCTCCTCGAGAATCTCGGTCTGATCGAGGTTGTTCCAGATGTGCTTGAGGATGAAGAAGTCCGAGTCGTTCGCCTGATCGCGCCCGTCGACGATCGCCGACGCCGCGAACAGCTTGAGGAGCTTCACCACGCGGCGGTCGGAGACGGAAATGCCCTCCGACCGGATCTGGAAGATGAGCCCCTTGTACTTCGAGAGGAAGTCCTCGGTGAACGCCAGGTGTGCGTCGAACCGCTTGTGCAGCGTGTGCAGATCGCGCGCGGTGAACAGCGCCTTCTCGACCGGCGATTTGCCGGTCAGGAGCGCCGCCTCGTTGGCGATGCCTTTGGCCACGAGGTTGTGGAAGTGGTAGCTGTCGAGGTTCTCGCTGACGACGCGGAGCAGGAAACGATCGAAGATCGCGGCCAGGTTGTCGTCGTTCGGCACTTCGTTCGACGCGCCGAACATGGAGAGCAGCGGCACGCCCATGATGCGCGAGCCGTTGGCGAACCTGCGCTCGTTCAAGATGGTGAGGAGCGAGTTGAGGATCGCCGAGTTCGACTTGAAGATCTCGTCGAGAAAGACGAGCTCGGCCTCGGGCAGCATGGTCTCGGTCTTGCGCGTGTAGGTGCCTTCGCGGAAGGCGCGGATGTCGACGGGGCCGAAGAGCTCGTTGGGCTCGGTGAAGCGGGTCAAGAGGTACTCGAAGTAGCGCGCGTCGATGAGGCGCGCGAACGTGCGCACGAGCGCGGACTTGGCGGTGCCGGGCGGGCCGACCAGCAGCATGTGCTCGCCGGCGGCGACGGAGACGAGCAGCAGGCGAATCACTTCCTGCTTGTCGAGGAAGTGCTGCTCCATGACGCGCGCGGCTTCCTGGAACCGCGTCGCCAGGCGCGTGTCCGCAGGAATCGTCGGAGGCGGGGGTGGAGGGCTCTCTCGCATTCTCTTCTAGTCTACCGCTAAAAGCATTCACAGGGAGATCAAGGAGATCAAAGAGAACAAAACTCTTACAGACGGGTCCTATTCATCCTTTCTGTAAGCATCTCGTTCTCCCTGAGCTCCTGATCTCCCTGTGGAATGGCTTTTTCAGGAAGCGAGCTGGAGGTTACCGACGCCGCGGGCCATCACGCCAACGAGCTCCAAGAGCCGTTCGGTGCCGACGAGCTGCGCACAAGCGGTTGCATAGGCGTCGACGTCGTCGCGCAGCCGCGGGTCGGCCGCCACGTCGGCGGGACGCCCGAGGCCCACGCGCTGCGCCGCCGCGAAGAGCCCGTAGAAGTCGCGCAGGCCCGGCTGCGCCTGCACCTGGCCCTGCAGCTCGATGAGGTGGTCGCGCTCGGTGGCGCCGCGCTTGGCGACGAGCGCGAGCAGCTGCACGTGCGACGCGAACGCCGTCGCCGTGCGCGACGCGGCTCGGGCCTGCGGCTCCTTCTCGTTGTACAAGGCCAGGAGCGCCGCGGTGTAGGCGCCCGCGACCTGCGGCAGCCCGGCGCCGAGCCAGCGATCGGCGACGGCGCGAGCCACCTCGGGCAGCTTGAGCCAGGGCACGAGCGGCAGGAGGTCGAAGCGCGGCTCGAGGCGCGACGGCTCGAACAGGTCGGTCAGCGGCGACGACGCCAGCATCGCCGTCACGATCGGCTTGGCGAGCGGATCGGCCATCGCCTCGCCGACGACCGTGACGCGCCAACGCTCCTCGCGCACGCGGCGCAGGTCGGGCCACTTCAGGAGGCGCGCCGGCGGCTCGGCGCCGTGGAACTCGCGCTTGCCGACCCAGAAGCTGACGCGCACGTCGTCGCGGCCGAGGTCGAACAGGTGATGCAGCATCGAGTGGCGATCGGCGAGCACGCGCGCGGCGGTGCGGCTGTCGTCGATGTCGAGATCGGGCAGCGGCAGCGTCGCCAGCGCGGTCGCGTAGGTCGACAGCGAGCGCAGGCGGCGCCGCGTCACCGACGGCGCGTTCGTGCCCGGGTGGAGCAGGAACAAAAGGTTCTGCATCGCCGCCGCGAGGCGCAGCGCCTCCTCGTCGAGCGACGGCTCGGGCGGCGTCAGCACCAGCTCGCTGGCGATGGCGTGGCGCGCCTCGGCGATGCGCAGCGCGCTCTCGTCGCGGCCGAATTCGGTCTCGAGGAGCAGCTTCAGCTCGCGCGCGCCGACGACGTGCTGCACGCGGACGTCACCGCCGGCGACGATCGGCAGGACGAAGTGGTGCAGCCACTGCGCGGGATCGAACGCCATCGCTATTCGGTCGGATCGGGCTTTTTGATCATCGACGTATCCGGTGCGAAGCCCCACAGGGGCAGCGTGCCGAGATCCTCGTTCACCACCGTCGCCGGCGTGGTGGCGCGCGGCGGCGGCATGCGCACGTCGCGGGTGCGCGGATCGACCTCGAGCCGCGCCAGCGCGCGCCGCCCGAGCGGCTCGAACGCCGCGTGCTCGAGCGCGAGCGGCCGCCCGCCGCGCGGGAAGACGACGTAGCGGCCGTTGACGCCGCCGATGTGATCGGTGAGCACCTCGGCGCCGACGCGCGGGTAGAACTCCATGCCGAGCGGCACGTAGATCGACGGCGCCGCCTCCTGGAACATGTCGCCGATGGGGATGCCGTCGATGCCCTGCTCGCCGATGACGAACAGCCCTTCGGCGATGGCGGCGACGCGATAGGTGGCCAGCATCGTCGGCGGCAGCGCGTAGACCAGCTTGCGCAGCCGATCGGCGTGAGCCCAGGGCACCATCGTCGCGGTCACGCGCCGGCGCGCCGTCGCCGAGGCGACGAGCTTGAGCTGCACCTCGAGCTTGTCGGGCTCGCGCGGCGTGTGCTCGAGCGGATCGCTGCGCTCGCCGAGATCGAACCCGCCGCCGATGAGATCGCTCGCCGGCACCAGTGGCGGCGGCGCCTTCAAGACGTCGACGGCGTCGCGCGTGCCGGAGAAGACGTAGAAGCGCTCTTTGTCGAACACCGACGCGCACGACGGCAGGTGCAGCGGATGGCGATACCCGACCTGCACCACCACGTTCTCGCCGACGGGCCGGAAGACCTCGACGCCGGGCACCTCGGCGAAGAGCGCGAGCATGCGCTCGGGCAGCTCGTGCACGCGGCACAAGAGGAACGACGTCCCCTGGCCGAAGCTGCCCGCGCCCTGCGCGGTGTCGGCCGGCTCGACGAAGGCGGCTTCGGCGCGCACGCGGTTGCGCCACAGGTAGGTCAGAACGGAGCGCGCCAATCCGGTGCGCGCGCCGATCCACAGCACTTCGCGATCCTGCAGATCTTCGGCGGGCGTGCCCGGGAGCCGTCGCGGCGAGAGGCGGAAGACGAGCTGGGCGAACTCCACGTCTTTGACGCGCTGATACCCCTGCGTGAAGGTATCCGAATAGAGCACGAAGTCGGCGGGCTCGCCGTACAGCGACGTGGCGTCGTAGCCGAGCGGCGAGGTCGTGTCGCGATACTTCACGAAGTGCTTGCCCGAGCCGGTGAAGGCGAGGCCGCCGAGGAGCGCGGCGATGCGCGCGGCGCGATCGACGAGGTACGACGTCGACGCCGCGTAGAGGACGAGGAACTCGCGCGACATGAGCGGCGTGCGCACTTGATGGATCTTGAGCTTGGGCAAGAGCTCGTCCATCGACGACTCGTCGCAGAAGATGCGGAAGAAGCCGACGAGGCGATCGACGGAGGCGAACAGGAGCGCGCCCTGCTTGCCGAGGACGACGCCGCGGTTGTCGGGCGCCACGCCGGGGACGTTGAAGCGGGTCTGGTTGAGCGCGACAGGTTCCAGCATCGCCCGCCAAGCATACGCTATGCTGAGGGCTCGTGACGTTCTTCAAGCGCATGTTCTCGGCCGACTTCCGGCGCGCCGTCGCCGCCGAGGCCGCCGGCGACTACGCCGAAGCCGCGCGCGCCTACGCGCTGGCCGGCGAGCGCGTCAAGGTCGCCGAGATGCACCTCCTGCGCGCCGAGCGGGCGCCCTCCCCCGCCGCCAAGCTGCACGAGCTGCGCGCCGCCATCCGCTGGGCCGAGCCCGAGGAGACCGAGGGCAAGAACGCGCGGCGCCGCATCGCCCGCGCGCTGTTCAACTGGGCGCGCAGCTCCGCCGTCGTCGGCGATCCGGAGAAACAGGTGGTGCGCGACGCCGCCCAGCTGTTCGTCGAGATCGGCGAGTTCGCCGCCGCCGGCGAGTGTCTCGAGTTCGTCGGCGACGAGTTCGCCGCCGCCGAGGCCTATCAGAAGGGCGGCGACGTCGAGCGCCTGGAGAGCGTGCTCGCGCGCGAAGAGGTGCGCCGCAAGCGCGACACCCGCGTGCGCGACGCCTTCGAGGAGTACAAGCTGGCCCTCGCCGCCGGCGAGCGCGATCGCGCCCTCGAGGCGATCCGCCAGTGCGCCGAGGCGCCCCTGCCGGCGGTCGCGCAGAGCCCGACCGATCGCAGCGAGGCCACGCGCGAGCGCGCCTCGTATCAGCGGCTGCGCGAGGAGCTCGAGGCCAAGCTGGTCGCCGACGGCAGCGTCGTCATCCGCGCCGGCGCCGTCGGCCACACGCGCGAGCGGCGCTACGTCGGCTCGTTCCCGCTGGTGCTCGGCCGCGACGCCGCCTGCCAGCTCGCCCTGCGCGACGCCGGCATCTCCCGCCAGCACGCCGCCATCCTCGGCAACGACGACGGCACCTTCGCGCTCGCCGATCGCGACTCCAAGAACGGCACCATGCTCGGCGGCGTGCGCATGTCGGGGACGCTGCCGCTCGTCGGCGAGGGCGAGATCGGCCTCGGCGAATTGTGCGTCCTCCACTTCGCGGTCGCGGGCGAGACGCTCACCATCGAGGTCACGCGCGGCCTCGACCGCGGGCTGCGCGTCGTCGCCGGCCGCGGCGCGCTCGACGTCGAAGACGTGGGCGAGCTCATGTTCATCGACGGGCGCCCGCGCCTGTCGCCGCTGGGCGGGCGGCTGCTCTACCTCAACGGCGTGCACGCCTCGGCGGGCATCCAGCTCATCCGCGGCGACGTCGTCGAGCTCGGCGAGCAGCGGCTCGAGGTCGCCTGATGCCCCCAGGGGCGGTGCCGTCATGACGTTGTGGGGCTGGCTCAAAGACGCGTTCGGCGGCCACCCGCCCGAGCTCGAGCCCGAGGCCGAGCTGCCCGCCGAAGAGGCGTTCCTGCGCAACCTGCTCTCGCGCGTGACCGATCCCTCCGACGAAGGGCGCGTCGGCATCGGCGATCGCGAGTTCTGGGCCGCCATCCAGCGCCTGCTCACCACCGGGCGCGATCGCACGGCCATCGACATCCTCAGCCGCTTCGTCGCCGCGCGGCCGGACGATCACGCCGTCGCCATGCGCCTGGCCGAGATCTTGTGCGACAAGCTCGAGCACGCCACCGCGCGGCCCATCCTCGAGCGGCTGACCGCCGTGCGCGATCACGCCTTGCGCGCGCACTTCCTCCTCGCCGACGCCGCCGAGCGCGTGGGCGACGAGCCCGAGGCGCGCCGTCAGCTCGAGAAGATCCTCGCCCTCGACGTCGACTACCCGCAGGCGCGCAGCCGCGCCGAGCGCCTCGGCCACCACCTGCCGCCGATCGCCGCGCCGCCCGTGGCCGCGCCGACCATCGCCGGGCTGCCCGACGGCGGCGCCGGCTTCGGCCGCTGGCGCCTCTCGCGCGAGATCGGCCGTGGCGCCTCGGGCGCCGTCTACGTCGCGCACGACGAGGAGCTCGATCGCGACGTCGCGCTCAAGATCCTCCATCCGCACACCCGCTCGAGCGCCCTGCCGCGCGCGCGCGCCTGGCTCGAAGCGCGCGTGGCCGCCGCCATCCGCCACCCCGGCGTCGTCGCCATCTACGATCTCGACGAGGAGCGCCAGCTCGTCGCCATGGAGCTGTGCGCCGGCGGGCCGCTCGCCACGCGCCTGCGCCAGGGACCGCTGCCGCCGGCGCAAGCGCTGGCGCGCGCCGGCGAGCTCTACGCCACGCTCGCCGCGGTGCACGCGCGCGGCGTCGTCCACGGCGACGTCAAGCCGGCGAACCTTTTGTACCGCGACGCCGGCGACGACGCCGAGCTCGTCCTCGGCGACTTCGGCCTGGCCCAGCTCGTCGCCGACGGCGACGAAGAGCGCGCCGCGCGCGGCACGCTCGCCTACATGGCGCCCGAGCAGCGCCGAGGCGCGCTGGCGCCCGCCGTCGACGTCTACGCGGCAGGCGTGATCCTCGTCGAGCTGCTGGCCGGGAGCGCGGCGCTCGCTCCGTGGCTCGGCGATCGCGCGGCGCTCCTGCGTGGCGACGCGCGCTGGTCAGGTACTCTCCCCCCTGCCGTCGAGCGTCACGTCAATCGTCGCTCTGGGGCGCGCGCCGGGGAGCTGCGCGCGCTCATCGCGTCGCTGCTCGCCGTCGAGGCTGCCACGCGCCCGACCGCCACTGCCGCCGCCGCCGCGCTCGCCACCTTCTGAGCGCCTGGAATGCGCCATGCAGCCCCTCGAAGCGAGGAGGAGCATCATGCGTAGAACGCTCTTTGGGGGCCTCATCGCGGCCGCGCTCGCGCTTCCGGGCGCCGCCTTCGCGGCCCAGGCTCGCGGTAATCCCGACCTGCCGCAGTCGCAACAGAACGGCATGCGCAGCCCGCAGTCGCTCAACCCGCGCGTCTCGATTGGCGCCGGCCAGATGGGCCACGACGTGCCCGCGCACACCGACTCGCCCGGCGCGACCAAGATCGACAACGACTCCCGCGCGCCGATCAACGACATTCAGGTGGGGCGAGGTACCACGGACACGCCGCAGAACAAGAACCCGCCGCCCGCGCGACCCTAGCGTGGTAAAAGCGGGCGATGCGCCCGCTCGTGCTCGCCGTCGCTCTGGTCGCCGTCGCTGGCTGTAAGATCGAAAAGATTCCACCCGCCGGACCGTCGAGCGACAACTTCGATCGCGCCACGCTCGGCGACGACTGGAACGTCACCGGTGGCCCGTGGCGCATCGAGAACGGCGAGCTCGCGATCGACCGCGCCTACAACCACCCCGCGTGGCTCAAAAAACCGATCCCGCAAGACGCGGTCATCGAGCTCGACTGCTGGTCGAATTCCGACGCCGGCGACCTCAAGGTCGAGGTCTGGGGCGACGGCAAGAGCTTCGCCACCACGCCGTCGTACACCGCCACCAGCTACGTCTTCATCTTCGGCGGCTGGCACAACCAGATCTCGGCGATCGCGCGCATGAACGAGCACGGCGCCGATCGCAAGACGCGCATGGACGTGCACGTCGTCAAAGGCCAGAAGTACCACTGGCGCATCTCGCGCAAGGGCGGCCACATCGAGTGGGAGATCGACGGCAAGCCGTTCCTCTCGTTCGACGACCGGCGCCCGCTCGAGGGCAGCGGGCACAGCTACTTCGCCTTCAATGATTGGGAGGCCGAGCTGCACTTCGACAATCTGAAGATCACGCCGCAGTAGCGGCAGCGTCGCGCGGCTACATCTCGCTGGCGTGGCGGTGCTTGTGATGCCGGCGGTGGCGCCGCTTGTGATGGCGGTGATGATGCTTGGCGAGCGCGCTGCCGTCGGTGATGGTGCCCTGCCGCCAGCTCTCGCCGACATCGACGCCGAGGACGGCGCATCCGATGATCACGGCAAGGCCCAGGCCGAAAATGCGCCGCATGTGCTGCCTCCTAGCCGCGATTTTCCTCTAGTTGCCGTTCGGTAGCAAGACTCTCCTGGTCGCGATAGATCGTCGCCAGCGCCACCAGCTCGTTGCCCGCGTAGAAGCGCACCGAGCAGTCGTGCGCGGCCGGGCTGCCCTCGAGCTCGACGCGATCGTAGCTCTCGGCGTGGCCGACGTAGTTGATGCCGACGTCGTAGTGGGCGCTCCAGAAGAAGGGCACGTCGTCGAACCGCTCGCCGGCGCCGAGCATGTTGCGCGCGGCGGTCTGACCCTGGCGCTGCGCCACGACCCAGTGCTCGACGCGGATGTGCTTGCCGGAGCGGGGATCGGGATAGCGCGCCAGATCGCCGGCGGCGTAGACGTTGGGATCGCTCGAGCGCAGCTGGTGGTCGACGATGATGCCGTTCTCCACGGCGAGGCCGATCTTCTCGGCGAGCCCGACCGACGGGCGCACGCCGATGCCGACGACCACGAAGTCGCAGGCGAGCGAGCTGCCGTCGTCGAGCTTCACGGCGAGCGCGCCGTCGCCACCTTCGTCGATGCGCGCCGGCTTCCGGCCGAGGTGGAACTTCACGCCGTGCTCCTCGTGCAGGCTCTTGATGTACGCGCCGAGCTCCTTGCCCATCACGCGTCCGAGCGGCACGTCGTCGGGCGCGACCACGTGCACCTCGACCTTGCGGGCGCGCAGCGAGGCCGCGACCTCGAGGCCGATGAAGCTGGCGCCGACCACGACGGCGCGCGCGCCCTCCTTGGCCTGCGCGATGATCTGCCGGCTGTCGTCGAGCGTACGCAAGACGCGAACGCGCGCACCGTCGGCGCCGGGGATGGTGAGCTTCACCGGATCGGCGCCGGTCGCCAGGAGCAGCCGATCGTACTCGTAGGTGCGCCCGTTCTCGACGGTGACGCTGCGCTTCTTGAGATCGATCGCCACCACCGGCGCGCCGAGCTGCAGCTCGATGCCGCGCTCGGCGAACCACTCGGTCGACCGGAGCGGGATCCACTCTTCGGGCGCGTTGCCCGCCAGGTAGTCCTTCGACAGGTTCGGCCGATCCACCGGCACCGACGAGTCGGCGCCGATCATCACCACCTGCCCCTGGTAGCCGCGCAGCCGCAGCTGCTCGGCACAGGCGTGCCCCGCCGCGCCGGCGCCGACGATCACGATCTTCTTCGGCTCGTCCGCCGCCGGGCGCCGGCTGATCGTGGTCAGATCCTTCTTGCCGGCGACCTTGACGCGATCGCCGTCGCGCACGACCTCCCAGCACGCGATCGGATTGAGCGCCGGCGCCTTGACCGCCTCGCCGGTGCGCAGATCGAAGCAGGCGTGGTGCCACGGACAGCGCACCGTGTCGCCGACCACCAGCCCCTCGCCGAGCGGCCCCGAGTAGTGCGTGCAGGTGGCCCCGGTGGCGAAGATCTCGTCGCCGCGCCGCACCAACATGACACCCTCGTCGCCCACGTGCCCCACCAGCGGCTTGCCCTCGACGAGGTCGCTCGCCGCCACACCGTCCGACAAATCCGGTCCTTGAACCTTCGGCGCGTCGCCCATGCGCGTCTCCCGTTTATCGATCTTGATGCTACGATTCGACGGTACGTTACTCCGTCAACTCGTGGAAGCGTTCGGAAAATATCAGCTGGTGCGGCGACTCGGCGCGGGCGGGATGGCCGAGGTATTCCTCGCGCGCGAGCCGCTCGCCCAGGGCCTGGCCAAGATCCTGGTCATCAAGAAGATCCATCCGTCGCTGGCGGAGACGCCCGAGTTCCGCCGCATGTTCGAGGACGAGGCCAAGGTCGCCGTCAACCTGAACCATCCGAACATCGTGCAAACGTTCGGCTACGGCCAGATCGGGCCGACCTACTTCCTGGCCATGGAGCACGTCGAGGGCGTCGACCTTCTGCGCCTGCTCAACGCCGCCGTCGAGCACGACGCGCGCATCCCCTACGGCCTGTGCGCCTATCTCGGGCAGCAGGTGGCCAAGGCGCTCGACTACGCGCACCGCAAGACCGACGAGTACGGCGAGGCGCTCGGCATCGTGCACCGCGACGTGTCGCCGCAGAACATCCTGGTCTCGTGGGACGGGATGGTGAAGCTCGTCGACTTCGGCATCGCGCGCGCGCGCCACGTCAAGGAAGAGGAAGGCGTCGTCAAAGGCAAGTTCGCGTACATGTCGCCCGAGCAGGCGTCGGGCCATCCGGTCGATCCGCGCAGCGACATCTTCTCGACCGGGATCGTGCTCTGGGAGCTGACCTGCGCGCGCTCCTTGTTCGGCAACTTGAAGGGCAAGCAGGCGCTCAACGCCATCAAGAACGCGCAGGTGCCGCGCCCGCGCGAAGCGGATGCGTCGATCCCCGACGAGCTCGAGGCGATCATCCTCAAGTGCCTGTCGAAGCGGCCCGAGGATCGCTACCAGACCGCGCGCGATCTGCACCGCGCGCTCGGGCAGTTCTTCTTCGCGCTGTCGTCGAAGGAGGGGCAGATCTTCGAGTCGGGCGCGATGGCCGCGATGGTGGCGCAGGTCATCCCCGAGAACGAGCGGCACGGCGCACCACCGATGGCGCCGGTCGAGGATCCGTCGGGGCGTTCGAGCTCGCAGGAGTCGGCGCCGTCGGTGTCGCGGCCGTCGATCGGGCGCGGGCACGATCGCGGGCCCGATCAGCTGCTGCAGCCGGCCGAGCGCAAGAGCGTGGTCATCGTCGAGGGCGAGCTGTCGGCGCTGCGCGAGCTGCGGCGCAACATGGGCGAGGCGCGGGCGCGCGAGGCGCTGCTCGACTTTCTGCGCGTCACCGAGCACGTCGCCTATAAGTTCGCGGCGCATCCCGATCGGCTCGACGATCGCGGCTTCACCTACGTCATCGGCCTGCCCGTCGGAACCGAGGACGACGCCGCGCGCGCCGTCGACTTCTCGCGCGCGCTCATCGACGCGCTCGACGGGATCTCGCGCGATCTGTCGCCGCCGCTCAAGCTCGCGGTCGGCCTGTCGCGCGGCGTGGCGCTGGTGTCGCGCGCGGCCGGCGGCGGAGCGGGCGCGCCCAAGTTCCAGTACGAGCTGCTCGGCCAGCCGGCGCAGATCGCGCGGCGCCTGGCGACCGAGGCGATGCCGGGCGAGATCCTCGTCGGCGGCGGCATCTTCCGCGCCGCGCGCGCCGACTGGAGCTTCGAGGAGCTCGACGCCATCGAGCTGCCGCCCGACGGTGACACCTCGCCCGGCGCCGGACGCAGCGGCGCGAGCGAGCGCGAGGGCACCGGCGCGCGCGCCAAGGTCTATCGGCTCATCGGGCCACGGCCGCGCGCCGATCGCCTCGCCGATCACGCCGGCCTGCGTCGCCTCGTCGGACGCGACCTCGAGCTGTCGATGCTGCTCGACGCGCACCGCGCCGTCGTCGCCGAAGGGCGCGCGCGCTACGTGCTCGTGCTCGGCGAAGCCGGCGTGGGCAAGGCGAGCATCGTCGACGCCTTCCGCCACAAGCTCGATCCGACCACGCACCTCATCCTGCGCTGCGTGGGGCGCCCGACGCTGCAGAACAATCCGTACGCGATGGTCTCGGACCTGACGCGCGATCTGTTCGGCCTGCCCGAGGACGCCGAGCCGCGCGAGGTCAAGCGGCGCATCGAGTCGGCCGTCGCGCTCTTGTTCTCACCGTCGGAGGAGCGCGACGCGCGGCAGGTGTCGGACGCGCTCGGCGTGCTCCTCGGCGTCAAGGTGCCGGGCGCCGACGAGCTCGACGCCGGCGAGCGCCGCCACCGCCTGTACGCGGCGATGCGCAAGCTGCAGGCGCGCCTCGCCGAGGGGCGCACGCTCGTCGTCGTCGTCGAGGACATGCACTGGGCCGACTCGCAGTCGTTCGAGATCCTGACGGCGCTGGTGCGCGATCCGCTCGACCGCCCGGTGCTCGGCGTCGGCACCGCGCGCCACGACGAGCGCATGGCCGAGCTGGCGCGCTCGGACAAGCTCACCACCGTGCTCGTCGGCGAGCTGGGCGTGCGCGAGCGGCAGGAGCTGCTCGCGAGCCGCTTCTTCGACGCCAACGAGGCGCGCGGCCTGATGCGCGAGATCCTCGATCGCGCCGGCGGCAATCCGTTCTACCTCACCGAAATCCTCGAGTCGCTCGTCGAGCGCGGCATGCTGCAGCCGAACGAGGCCGATCCGGCCAAGCGGCTCATGCTCGTCGGCCGCGACGAGCCGGTGAGCGTGCCGACGACGGTCGAAGCGGTCGTGGCCTCGCGCCTCGATCGCCTCCCCGACGACGAGCGCGACACCATCCGCCGCGCGGCGCTGCTCGGGCGCATCTTCCGCGTCGAAGATCTGGCGGCGCTCACGCCCGGGGCCACGCCCGAGACCTTGTGCCGCGCGCTCGTGCGCCTGTCGTCGCGCGGTCTCATCGCGCCGGCGTCGGGCGCCGGCGACGTCTTCGGCCGCGGCCCCGGCGCCTACGCCTTCCGCAACACCATCACCAAAGAGGTCGCCTACTCTGGCCTACCGCCCGACACGCGCGCGCTCTACCACTCGATCGCCGCCGATCGCATGACGCGCGCCTCGGGCTATCGCAAAGGCGCCGACGACGCGCGCCTCGCCGATCACCTCGCCGCCTCGGGCGACAAGCCGGCGGCCGGCCGCGCGCTCGTCTCCGCGGGCGTCTACGCGCGCGACAACGCCGGCAACGCCGACGCCTTCAAGATGTTCACCCGCGCGCTCGACTACCTGCCTGCGGAGGCGCACCACGAGCGCTACCTCGTGCACATCGAGCGCGAGCAGATCCTCCGCGGCTGGGGCAAGCGCCCGGCGCAGCTGCGCGAGGTGCACCACATGCGCAAGCACGCGGCGTCGATGCCGTCGGCGACGGGGCGCCGCCTCGAGGCCGCCGCCTTCTGCCGCCTGGGCCTGCTCTACCTCGACGTCGGCAAGCACGCCGCCGCGCGCCGCGAGCTCGACCGCGCGCTCGAGCTCGCCGAGTCGGCGGGCGACATGCTCGTCACCTCCGAGGCGCTGCGCCTGTCGGCGACGCTGCTCATGAACATCGGCAAGAACGCCGAGGCGCTCGAGCTGGCCCAGCGCGCGCTCGCCGTCATCGGCGACTCGGTGGATCGCGAGCCGCTGCTCGCGCGCGCGCAGGCGCTCAACGCCGTCGGCAACGTGCACGTGCACACCGGCCGCCTGCGCGACGCGGTCTCGACCTACGCCGAGGCGCTCGTCATCTATCGCCGCCTCGGCGTGCGCCGCCTCGAGGCGGCGACGCTCAACAACATGGGCTGGGTCTTCGTCGGCCTCGGCGAGTACGAAGAGGCGCTCGTGCACTACAAGCGCTCGTTGCGCCTGGCGCAGGAGCTCGGCGATCGCGCCGGCATCGGCGTCAAGCTCGCCAACATCGGACAGACCTACGCCGACCTCGGCGACTTCGGGCGCGCGCGCCGCTACCTCGACAAGGCGCTCGAGATCCACACCGCGCTCGGCGATCAGCCGGGCCTCGCCGACGCGCTCATCTCGCTGGCGCAGGTGTCGCTGCGCGAGGGCAGGCCGGCCGAAGCCGACGCGCAGCTCGAGCGCGGCCTCGAATTGGCGTCGGAGACGCGCAACCGCTATCAGGAGATTCGCGCGCTCGTCTATCTCGCCTTCTGCCGGCTCGAGCGCGGCGACGCGCCGGCGGGCGCCTTCGAGCTGGCGCAATCGGCGACGCGGCTGGCGCGCGAGGCGGAGATCGCCAACGGCGAGGTCTACGGCTTGTGCGCCGAGGCGCTCGCGCTCGCGCGCGCCGGGCGACATCAAGAAGCGCTCGCGCGCTCGACGCAGGCGGTGGCGCTGTTCGAGTCGGGACGCGACGTCGACTCGCCCGAGGAGATCCTGTTCATCCACGCGCGCGCGGCCCGCGGCGCCGGCGCCGAATCGGTCGCGCGCGAGGCCCTTCGCCGGGCGCACGTCGAAGTGCAGCGCAAGGCGCGCCGCCTGCGCGATCCGTCGTGGCGCGCGCGCTACCTCGAAGCGCCGCCCGCGCGCGACATCATCCAAGAGGCGCAAAAAGCCGGCGTCGACGACGCCGATCTCAGCGCCTGACAGAACACGCAACGAGGAGCTCAGGAAGCTCAAGGAGGAACAAACTGTTTTTGTGCTTCGTCCGACTCCTTGAGCTCCCTGATCTCCCTGTGGAATGGCTTCTTGCGTAACGCAGCGCGGCGAGTGACGCTTGATTTAACCTTCGCGCATGCGCACATTCTTAGTACTGGAGTCCTGAAATGCGCCGGATGTTGATGGCTTTGACGTGCACTCTGTTCGCGGCCGCCTGCGGGCCCGAGTTCTCCGTCGTCCCGCGCGGCGGGATCGACAAGGTCGTCGCCGAAGGGCAAGGCCCGGCGAACGGCGTGACCATGGTGGCGTTCGCCAACCAATGGGACGCGTATCCGTTCGACCTCGCCGACTACGTCACCCCGATCGCCGTCGAGCTCTACAACCCGGGGCCGAACGAGGTCCGCGTCAGCTACGTCGATCTCGCGCTGCGCGACGGCAACGGCTTTCGCTACGCCGCGATCAATCCGTACATCCCGGCCAACATGGTCGGCGAAAACGATCCGATCCTCCCGCAGCCGGACAAGCCGGTGCTGCTCGCCGCCAACGGTCCGATGATCGTCGCGTCGAGCCACGGCGGCGGCGGTCACTTCAGCGGCGGCCACTTCGGCGGCGCGCACTTCGGCGGCGGGCGCGTGGTCGGTCCGCCGCCCGGCGTGCGCGGCGGCGGCGCCTACTACGGCGGGCGCGGCATCATTCGCGCACCGTCGGGCGTGCGCGGCGGCCCGGTCCTCGTCGGCCCGCGCCATCCCGGCTACGGCTGGGGCTACTCCGGCGGCGGCTGGAGCAACTATCGCGTGCACCTCGGCCTGCGCCCGTACTACGGCTGGGGCGTCGGCTACTGGGGCGGGCCGTGGTTCTACCCGCCGTACTATCGCGACTGGGTCTTCTTCTGGGGGCCGGCGTACTACCCGGCGCGCCCGTCGATGGACGTGCTCGAGCAGGGCCTCCCCGAGGGCGTGCTGCCGCCGGGCGGACGCGTGAGCGGCTATCTGTACTTCAAGCGCGCGACCGGCGCCCATCAGGGCGCGCTCGACCTGAGCTGGGAGATCCACGACGCGCAGACCGGCGCGTCGCTCGGCAGCCTGCACGTTCCGCTCGAAGTCGTGCATCGCTAGCACGTCGGCTGCCCGTCGGAGTTGCCCCGCGTTGCCAAGACGGATACGCTGGTGACGCCATGAGCTTCGATCTGGCCCGCCAGCTGGCGGCGCTCAAGCAGCGCGCCAACGGCGGGCGTGCCGCGATCCTGACGCACGACAACCCCGATCCCGACTCGCTGGCGGCGGCCCTCGGTCTGCGCACGCTCTTCGAGAAGGCGGGCATCCCGTCGACGATCACGATCGGCGGCATCATCGGCCGCGCCGAGAACCGCGCCATGGTGCGCGAGCTCAAGATCGACCTCGTGCCCATCGAGCGGCTCGACTGGAAGTCGCACGCGGTGATCGCGATGGTCGACACGCAGCCGAACACCGGCAACAACTCGCTGCCGTCGGGCCGCCGCGTCGACGTGGTGATCGACCATCACCCGCCGCGCGCCGATCTCGGCGCCATCCCGTGGCTCGACATCCGCACCGAGATGGGCGCGACGGCCACCATCGTCTACGGCTACCTCCGAGAGCAGAAGGTCGCGATCGATCCGACGTTGGCGACCGCCTTCCTCTATGCGCTCAAATCCGAGACGCGCGACCTCGGGCGCGAGAGCGGTCCCGACGAGCGCGACGCCTATGTCGAGCTGTCGAAGGTGGCCGACTTCGAGAAGCTCTATACGATCGTGAACCCCAAGCTCGGGCGCGAGCACTTCGTGGCGCTCGATCGCGCGCTGCGCGCCGCCGTGGTGTGGGGCGAGCTGCTCGCCATCAACCTCGGCGCGCTCGATTATCCGGACCTCGTCGCCGAGGTGGCCGATCTGATGCTGCCCTACGATCGCGCGCACTGGGTGCTCTGCGTCGGGCAGCACACTCACACCGCCTATCTGTCGGTGCGCACCGACATCGTCGACGCCACCGCGGGCGCGCTCATCCGCCGCGTCGTGGGCAACAGCGGCGCCGCCGGTGGGCACGGCATGATCGCCGGCGGCCGCATGTTCGCCGAGGTGCGCGACGACGCCGCCCTCAAGAGCGTCTACGACGAGCTGGTCGCGCGCATGGTCCGCGAGCTCAAGATCTCGGCGTCACCGTCGCCGCTCTTGTAGACGTCGGCGCCGCGTCAGCGCTCGGCGCGATAGTCGGCCAGGAGGCGCATCACCTCGTCGAGCAGCGCGCGGTTGAGCAGCTTGTCGCCGAGGCGCTCGCGGGCGGCGCGCGCGGCCTCGAAGAACTGCGCACGCAGCGCCGGCGACAGCGGCACCATCTTGATGCCCTGACGCTGGAACAGCCCGCCGAGGAGCTGCGCGTCCTGCGCGCGACCGACCTCCTCGAACCGATGCGCGCACTTCGCCGCCGACGCCATGACGACGTCGCGCTGACGCTGCGACAAGCGATCCCACGCGCGGTTCGCCAGGAGCATGCAGCCCTGCACGTAGCCGACGGGCAACGGCGTGATGTACCGGGCCTGCGTCGACCACTGGAACGCCAGCGCCGCCGACGGCATCGTCGTGAAGCCGTCGACCTTGCCGTCCTCGTAGAGCCGCGTAGCGTCGTCGAGCGGCGCCGCCTCCACCGGCATGCCCATCTCGCGCGTCGCCATCACGCCCCACTCGTCGAGGTCCCAGCGCCACAGCCGGATGGTGCGCAGCTCCGACATCGTGCGCACCGGCGTGCGCGAAAAGACCATGGTCGGCCCGAGCCCGGCGGTGAAGAGGAGCGCGAAGCCGTTCTTCTGCGCCTCGGCGGCGAACTGCCCCTGCAGCTTCTGGCTCACGAAGTTCGCCTCGTCGCGGTCCTGGACCACGCCGGGGACGTTGAGCGAGCGCATCGACGGCACCACGTCCGCGCACACGATGCCCGAGGCCATGCCGTCGAGCTGCGCCTTGCCGATGCGCTGCAGGGCCTCCTTCTCGTCGCCGGCGACGCCGCCCATGTACCACTTGATGGCGATCTGCCCGTCGGTGGCGGCTTCGACGTCGCGCCCGAACGCGCGCAGCTCCTTGGCCCAGCTCGTCGCGTCGGGCGCCGCGGTCGCCATGCGCAAGACGATGCGATCGGCGCGCGCCGTCGTCGCCACGCCGACGAGGAGCGCCATGACCCACGCGCGTCTCATTTCGAGCGCACCTCCGCCAACGCCTTCAGCACGCGCTCGATCACCGCGCGCGGCACCAGCGCCTCGCCGAGCGTGGCGCGCGCCTTCTCCGCCGCGGCGAAGAAGTCGGCGCGGAACCCCGCCGACGGCGCCGACACCTGGAGGCCCTGGCGCGCGAACAGCGTGCCCACGAGCGCTTCGTCCTCGTTGCGCGAGATCTCGTCGAGCCGCACCGCCAGCTTCGACACCGCCGCGCGCATCACCTGCTGGTGCTCGACGGCGATCTTGTCGAACGCGCGGTTGGCCACGAGGATGCAGCCGTTCAAGTGCCCGGCGCGCAGACTGGTCAGGTAGCGCGTGCGCGTCGACCACTGGAAGGCCAGCGCCGCCGTCGGGATGGCCATGAAGCCGTCGAGCCGCCCCGCCTCCATCGCCGCCATGGCGTCGGGCACCGGCGTCGGTACGATCTTCAGGCCCATGGCGCGCGCGGTGGCGATGCCGGTGTCGTCGCCGTCCCAGCGCCACAGCCGCTGGCCGCGCAGCTCGGCGAGCGAGCGCACCGGCTTCTTGGTGAAGATGACGTCCTGCCCGAGCGTGGTCACGCCGAGCAGCTGAAAGCCCGCCTTCTCCGCCTCGGCGTCCATCTCGGCGCGCAGCTTCTGCGACACCGCCGCCGCCTCGGCGCGCGTGGTGAACAGGCCGGGGATGGCGATGGCGCGCAACGTCGGCGAGGCGCGATCGCACAACACGCCGGCCGAGGCGACCGCGTCGAGCTGCCCCTTGTCGATGCGCGAAGCCACCTCCATCTCGTCGCCGGCGACGGCGCCGAAGTAGAGCTTCACGTGCACGGCGCCGTCGGTGCCGGCTTCGATCTGCTGCGCCGTCATGTGCAGCTCGCGCGACCACAACGTGCCTTCGGGGGCGAGCGTCGCCAGCTTGATGGCGCGCGGCTCGGCGGCCCGCGCCGGCGCGGCGAGGAGCGATGCGGTCGCGCCCGCGATCAGCGCAGCGACGAAGGCGCGGCTCATTCGGGCTTGCTCGCGCCGGGCAGCGCCATGGTCACGCGCAAGGTCTGGCCCTGAGACACGCGCACCTTCTTCGGCGCCGAACGCTCCGTGCCCGGCGACGGCGCGCGCAGCTCGAGCACGTGATC
This sequence comes from Polyangia bacterium, assembly GCA_035607415.1. GTDB lineage: Bacteria > Myxococcota_A > Polyangia > Palsa-1104 > Palsa-1104 > JAQBQH01. Next base: position 22,015 of record DATNAQ010000077.1, on the reverse strand, counting down.
GCCGGTCGCCACGTGGAAGCCGAGCGTCGGCGTGGTCAACCCCGTCGGCACGCCGTCGAGCCACACCTCGGCCACGTCGAGCGCCTCGACGACGAGCGTGCCGCGCGGATGGCGCTCCGGCTGCATGCTCAACGTCACCGTCGGCGCGTCGTCCTCGGGCTTGAGCGCGCGCACCATCGTCTCGTAGCCGAGGCGCTCGGCGCGCAGCTCGTGGAAGTCGTCGATGGTGAGCGCCACCGACGTCGGCGTGGTGCCGGGCACGAGGTGCCCGTCGACGTAGAGCGTGGCGCCGTCGGGCGCGGTCTGCACCTCGACACGCCGCGTTTTTGGGGGCAGGGCCACGTCGAGCGCCGCGCGCTCGCCGGCCGCGGTGGTGAGCTCGCGCTCGACGTCGGCGTAGCCGGCCTTGCCGATGCGCACCTCGTGACGCCCCGCGCTCAGGTCGCGCAGCGCCGTCGGCGTGGTCTCCTCGAGCGTGCGCCCGTCGACGGTGACGCTGGCGCCGATCGGCTGCGTCGTCACGACCAGCAGGCTGCGCGAGCGCCCCGGGGCGCCGTGCCAGCGCAGGAGCGCCGCGCCCGCGCACGCCGCGAGCACCAGCGCCGCCGCCGACAGGCCGATGGCCCAGCGCCGCGTGCGCGCGCGCCGATCCTCGTCGAGGATGCGCTGCGCGGTGAGCGCCACGCGGCCCGAGTGATCGCCGCTGCCGTCGCGCCGCCGATCGTTGAACACGATCGTCGACAGCGCCTTGGCCATCGCGCGCGTCGACGCATAGCGCTGCGCCGGATCCTTGTGCAACGCCTTGTGCAGGAGCGCCTCGAGCGCCGGCGGCGCCTCCGGCAAGAGGCGCGACAACGCCGGCGGCGCCTCGTGCATCTGGCGATAGAGGACCTGCACGTCGTCGGCGCCGTTGGCGAACGGCGTGCGTCCGGTGACCATCTCGAACAGCACGCAGCCGAGCGAGTAGACGTCGGCGCGCCCGTCGATCTTCTCGCCCTTGATCTGCTCGGGCGACATGTACGCGGGCGTGCCGATGATCTGCCCCGTGCGCGTGAGCTGCGAGTCCGAGTGCGCGGCGGCGAGCTTGGCCAGGCCGAAGTCGATGAGCTTGGGCACCTCGCCGTGCTCGGCGTCGGGCGCGAGCAGCACGTTGGCCGGCTTGAGATCGCGATGCACCACGCCGGCCGCGTGCGCCGCGTCGAGGCCCCAGCACAGGCGCGTGGCGATCTCGAGCGCGCGGTCGCCCGAGATGGCGCCCTTGCGAATGAGATCGGCCAGCGTCTCGCCGCGCACGTACTCCATGACGATGAAGGTCGGATCGCCTACGACGAGGTCGAAGAAGCGCGCCACGTTCGGATGCTCGATGGCGGCGACTGCCTGCGCCTCGTTCTGGAAGCGCTGGCGGAACTCGGGGTTGGCGAGCAGGTCGGGCTTGAGCAGCTTGACGGCGACGCGCATCCCCATCGCGATGTTCTCGGCGACGAAGACCTCGCCCATGCCGCCCGAGCCGAGCGACTCGATGAGCTTGTAGCGCCCGCCGATGACCTCACCGACGGTGACCGAGGCGCGCCCGATCAGCTTGTCGAAGCCGTCAGGCAGCGTGTCGACGCGCGACATCCCCCCTTTAGTCTTGTCACGCACTGCGGCTGTATAAGGTTATCACAGCGCGCGTCGGCGTCTCAATCGCGTCGATCAGCGTTTGTAGTCCGGTTCGTCGTTGTGCCAGGGGACATCGCCGAAGCGGAAGGTGAGCGCGAGGGAGATGGTGTGGGTGATCGAGTGATAGCGCGCGAGGAAGGTGCCGTCGGCGCCGAGGAAGTCGCTGCTGATCGCGGCGAGATAGCCGGCGTCGAGCGCGACGAAGCCGAAGCGCGCGCCGATGCCGGCGCCGGCGAAGGTGCGATCGCCGTCGGGTAGGAGCGGCGAGGTCGCGGCCGGATTGGTAGGCCCTTGCTCCCAGCCGACGCCGAGGCGCGCGGCGAAGCGCGGGTCGCCGTCGGCATCGCGCCAAAAGCGCCAGGTCGCGCCTACGCGCACGCCGACGGTGTCGTTGTAGTCGAGCGTCACCGTCTCCTTGGGCGTCACCATGTCGCGGAAGGTGAAGCTGACGGCGCGCAGGTCCTGCCACAGCGTGAGGCGCACGTCCGCGTCGAGCGTGAGCCCGCGCAGCGGGTGCGAGGCGAGCGCGAAGGCGAACGCGTGCGGAAGCGGCAGCGTGCCCTTGGCGACGCTCGAAGACAGATCGAGATCGACGGCGCTGCGGTAGGTGACGGCGGCGTCGAGCCAGCGCGGCAGGATGCGCACGAAGAGCCCGGCGTTGCCGCCGAAGCCGGTGCCCGAGAGATCGAGCGCGAGCGTCCCTTCGCCAGCGCCGGCCATCGTCGTCGCGCGGCGATAGGCGAAGCTGGCCGGCACGATGTCGAGGCCGAAGCCGAAGGCGAGCCACGGCAGCGGGCGCACCGCCACCGACGGATTGACGGCCAGCGCGCGCAGATCGAGCGCGAGCCCTGCCATGCGGCCGGCCCAGCCCGACGGGTACGAGATGGAGAAGGCGAACGGATCGAAGACGCCGATCCCGAGGGCGTAGCGCGCCGCGATGCGGGCGCCGGCGAACACCGTCGGCGTGGCGAACAGCGCCGACGAATCGGCGACGCCGCCCGACCCCGTGGCGCTGCCGCGGTAGACGAGGAGGTCGGCGCCGCCCTGCACCGTGGTGCCGTCCTGAAACGTCAGCGTCGCCGGGTTGTAGTAGGCGGCTGCGGCGCTCGACGCGTCGGCGGTCTGCGCGCCCGCGGTGGCCGTGCCTTCGGGCGACTGCTCGACGAGCTCGACGCCGCCGGCGCCGGCGCGCGCCGCGACGAGCGAGGCCGCGAGCAGCACCGCCGCCGAGAGCGCGCGCGAAGGCATCGCGTTACGTTACCATGCGCCGATGCACGTAGAGGTGCTGACCCACGAGTCGAAGCTGCTCGCCGACAACCCGCTCGGCGATCCTGCCCGTCGCGACGTGGTGGTGATGCTGCCGCCGTCGTACGAGACGAGCGCCACCCGCCGCTATCCCGTCGTGCTGCTGCTCGCCGGCTTCGGTGGCAACGGTTGGCAGCTCGCCTTCAACCGCGCCGCCTGGCAGACGCCGCTGCCCGAGCGCCTCGGCAACGCCATGCGCGCCGGCACCGTGCGCGAGGCGATCGTCGTCGCGCCCGACTGCTTCACGCGCTACGGCGGATCGCAGTACCTCGACTCCCCCGCCATCGGCCGCTATCAGAGCTACCTGTGCGACGAGCTGGTGCCGTTCGTCGACGGTGCGCTGCGCACGATCCCGCGGCGCGGGGCGCGCGCCGTCGTCGGAAAGTCGTCGGGCGGCTACGGATCGATGGTCCTGGCGATGACGAGGCCCGACGTCGTCGCCGCGGCCGCGTCGCACGCCGGCGACGGCGCGTTCGAGATCTCCTACCTGCGCGAGCTGCCGCACACGGTGCTGACGCTCGAGAAGCGCGGCGGGCTCGGCGCGTTCCTGAAGTGGTTCGAAGGGCAGCCGGTGAAGGGCCAGGCCGCGTTCGAGGTCATGTCGCACGTCTGCTGCGCCGCCGCGTGGTCGCCGAGCGCGAGCGGACCGTACGGCTTCGGCGAAGGCTTCGACTGGCCGATGAACCTTCTGACCTCGGCGCTGCGCCCCGACGTGTGGGCGCGCTGGCTGGCGCACGATCCGGTGCGCATGCTCGACGACGAGCGCCACCGCGCGGGACTTGGGCAGATGCGCGCGATCTACCTCGACGCCGGTCTCGGCGACGAATACAACCTGCAGCTCGCCACGCGCCAGCTCGCCGCGCGCCTGGCCGCGCAGAGCATCGCCTACACGCATGAAGAGTTCGACGGCGGCCACTTCAACACGTCGCACCGCTACGAGCGCTCGCTCGCGGTGGTGACCGCCGCGCTCGACACCGAGTGACGGCCGCGCGTCGCCGCGCGCCTACTTCCAGCCTTCGGCGCGGCCGCGGATCGCGCGCATCCAGACCAGTCCGAGCGCGACGTTGATGCCCTCGCGCAGCGACGGCTGGAAGGCGAACAGCTTCTTCAGGATCAGGCTCGACTGCTCCAGCGTCTGGCGCGCGCGGTAGACGGCGAGCGTCTCCTTCGCGCCCGTGCTCGACAGATCCCAGCGGACGCGCGCGCCGCGCAAGTCGCCGTCGAGCGCCGCCTCGTCGACCGCGTTCGGCCCGGCCTGCACGCCCCACGTCGAGCTCCAGGTCACGATCGGCAGCGACATCTCGATCGCGAAGCCGCCGTCGTGCCGATAGCTCTTGTCGACGCCGGGCACGAACGCGCTGTACTCGTTCGCCCGCGCGATCGCGTCGAGCACCTTCGCTTCCGGCGCCCAGATGCGATCGAGCACGCTGACCTCGCCGTTGCGCATGACCGCCACCTGCCCGCGCGCCAGAAGCGGCGCGAAGCTCGGCGGCTTCGTCGACGGCGCAGCGACGTGCGGCGCCCCCGCGCGCCGCACGGCCTCGGCGCGCATCGCGGTCACGAACATCATCTGCGCCGACAGCGCCAGCCCGTGCTCCATCATCGGCTGCCGCCGCACGAACGAGCGCACGAACGCGTTCGAGTGCTTCACGTCGGTGTAGCCGTACTGCACGAGCAGCGTGCCTTCACCGACGGGCAGGATCTCGTAGCGATAGGTAGCATCGTCGTCGCCGCGCATGAGGATGGCGTCGCCGTCGGGGCCGTGCGCGCCATGTTCGATCGAGTAGACGTCGGTGCCCTCGAAGCTGGAGACGGGCAGCTCGATCTTCCACGACGACTTCCAGCGCCCGTCACCAAGCGGCTCGTTCGTCGACTTCGACAGGTTCGGGATGAACTCGCGGTACTTCTCGGAGCGCACGATCACGTCGCGCATCACCGCCGGCGGCGCCGGCACCCAGGCCAGCACCGTCACCTGCTTCATCGTGCCGTCGGCGTTCGATTCGATGCACGCGAGGTCGGCCATCGCGGCGAGCGGCGCCAGCCGTTCGAGCTCGGCCCGCGGCCACGTCGAGAGCGTGACCGCGAGCGCCAGCGGGATCGCGAGCAACGGCTGCGGCCCGCTACTTGCGCGTCGCCGACTGCGCCTTGGCCTCGTCGACGAGCTTGCGCACCTCGTCGAACGTCTCCGCCGGCACCACCTTGCCGCGAATGACGCTGTAGGCCTTCTGCGCCGCCTTCGCGAAATCCTGCGGATCGGTCGGCTTCACCGACACGAGGCCCTGCTTGACCATGTTCTCCATCGCCTCGTTGTCCATGCGCCGCACCTCGAGCGCGATCTTCTTCGCATACTCGCGCGAGATCTCGATCAGCTTCGGCTTGATGTCGGCCGGCACCTTGTCCCACTCGTCCTTGCGCACCACCGTCGCGCCGGTGAGCACCGCCCACGGCAGGTCGAGCATGTACTTCGCCTTCTCGAACATGCGCGACGAGTACGCGTACAACGGCGCCATCGCCACCGTGTCGATGAGGCCCGTCTGCAGGCCGGGCACGATGTCCGTCGACGACATCACCACCGGATGGAACCCGCCCGCGCGCCACGCCTCCGCCGACGCCGGGTCGCCTTCCCAGCAGAACATCTTGGCGTTCTGCATCTCGGCCAGCGACGCGAGCTTCTTCGTCGAGAAGAAGCGCACGAACCCGACCTCGCTCCAGCCCAGCGTCACGTAGCCCTTGGACTCGATGATGCGCTCGATCTTGGGCGCCATGCGATCCATGACGTAGTCGAGCGTGGCCCACGAATCGATCATCATCGGCACGTCGACCGCCTGCGCGTCGGGCGCGATGTCGTGCAGGCCGATCGTCGTCAGCGCCGCGGCCTGCAGCTGGCCGATGCGCATCTTCTTGACCATGTCGCCTTCGTTGCCGAGGACGCCGCCGGGATAGATGCGCAGCTTGACCTTGCCGCCCGAGGCCTGCTCCCACTTCTGCCCCATCTCCTTGAGCAGCGTGTGCCAGGTCGATCCGTTGGGCGCGAGCGTCCCGAGCTTGATGACCACGTCGGCGCGCGCCGCCGTCGGCAGCGCAGCAGTGAGCAACAGCGCAGCAACTCCGATCGCGAGCTTTTTCATAGGCTCCCTTTCAGTCCGCAAACAGGTCCTGGATCCGCGACATCAGCCACCGCGCGCGACGCTGCGCGATCATGTTGACCAGCCGATGGTCGGGATCCGAGTCCACATCAAACGCTAGCACTTTGTCGAGCAGCCGGACGAATTCCTTCTTGTCCTGCGCGTCGACGCACACCGCCTCTGCATACGAAACGTACGGTGACAGCTTTTTATTGTGCGAGAGCTCGAGCGCGCGCTCGAAATGTTTCTTGGCCGCCGCCTTGCCGTCACCCTGCGCTGCGTCGTAGGTGATGAAGAACTCGTGGATCGAGCCCTCGTCCCACGATTCGTCGAGCGCGAGCGCGCGCTTCATGAGCGCCGCCACCACCGGTAGATCACCGACGAGCTGCATGTCGTCCTTGGCGTTGGCGATGGCCTCGCCCCAGGCCGCGCCGAGCCAATAGAGCGTCGGTACGTCCTTCTTGGTCGCGCGCGCGAGCAGCGCCTCGCGCTTGTCGCGATCGCTGCCGGTCAGGATGGCGCGGCTCCCCGGCAGCGCCAGCTCCATCGCGTCGAAGCCGTACCCGCGCGAGCGCAGGAACATGCGCTTGGCGCGCGTGCGCAGCACCCTGCCCGCCTCCACGTCTTTCTCTTCGACGCGATCGGCGTCCTCGGCGATGAAGGCCACGCCGTACGAGGTGGTCGTGCGCGTCAGCGCCACCGCCAACGGCTGGTGATTGGGCAACGCTTCGTGAATCTGCTCCATGAGCTTGATGATCACCGGGATCGAATCCCGCACCAGCTCGGGATCATCGTCGCGCGCGTAGCCGTTGCCAGAGGCGGACAGCGAATCGGCGACGCTGCCAAGCGCGATCTTCTTCAAACAGCCCGCGCTCAGCAACAGGAAGACCAGCAGTAGGCGGCGCATGATAAAGTGTCACGATAGTATAAGGGTCTCGACCTTAAATGATCGACTTAGATCCGACTACTGGTCAGGGCAGCACCGACCCCCACGCGTCTGCCAAGCACACCACGGTCGTCGAGACGGTCTTCATCGTCGTCATCTCGATCGCGATGGTGCTCATCCCCGTCATCGAGGTCGCCCTGCGCAAGATCCGCGGGCAGGGGCCGGGGCTGGGGCCGATCGTGCAGCACCTCTCGGTGTGGCTCGGCTTCATCGGCGCGCTCGCCGCCACCGCCGCCGGCAAGCACCTCGGCCTGGCGACGACGGCGTTTCTGCGCGCCGATCACCCGCTGCGCCGCGTGGCGCGCTATCTCGGCGGCGCCGTCTCGTCGGTGACGGCGATGATGCTCACCTACGCGAGCTACATCGCGCTCAAGGACAACGCCGTCTCCACCGACAAGCTGCCGGGCGGCATCCCCGAGTGGTGGGGCGGCGTGATCGTCCCGGTCGCGTTCCTGCTCATCTGCGTGCGCTTCATCTGGTTCACGCACGGCATCAACGCCGGCTGGCGCGAGCGCGCCGTCTCGCTCGGATCGTGCGTTCTGTGCGCGATCCTCTTCGAGTACGGCGGCGGCCACGCGCACGCGTTCCTCTGGCCGGGCGTCATCTGCATCGTCGCCGCGTTCGCGCTGGGCGCGCCGGTGTTCGTGGCCATGAGCGGCCTGGCCATGCTGCTCTTCTTCACCGCCGACGATCCGGCGCCGATCGCGTCGGTGCCGCAAGCGACGCTGCAGCTGGTGCAGAACCCGACGCTGCCGGCGATTCCGCTGCTCACGCTCGCCGGCTACGTCATGGCCGCGGGCAACGCCTCGCAGCGCCTGGTGCGCGCGTACAAGTCGCTGTTCGGCTGGATGCCGGGCGGGCTGGCGCTCATGGCCATCAGCGTGATGGCGCTCTTCACCACCTTCACCGGCGGCTCGGGCGTGACCATCCTGGCGCTCGGCGGCCTCGTGCTGCCGGCGCTCCTCAGCGACAAATATCCGGAGGGCTTTTCACACGGCCTGGTGACTGCGTCGGGCTCGCTCGGCCTCTTGTTCCCCCCGTCGCTGCCGGTGATCCTCTACGGCGCCGTCGCCGGCGTGGCCGCAGAGCGCTTGTTCATCGGCGGCCTGGTGCCCGGCATCCTGCTCATCATCATCGTCGCCGCCTACGCCATCCGCACCGGCGTCAACTCGCACGCGCCGCGCCAGCCGTTCGAGGGGCGCGAGCTCGTCCGCGCGATGTGGGCCGCGAAGTTCGATCTCGGCCTGCCCGTCGTCGTCATCGTCGTCATGTGGATGGGCTGGGCCGGCATCGTCGAGTCGGCGGCGATCGGCGCGCTCTATGCGCTGTGCATCGAGCTGTTCGTCTTCCGCGACGTGCATCCGTGGAAGGAGATGCCGCGCGTGCTCGTGCAGTCGGCGACGCTCGTCGGCGCCGTCGTCATCCTGATGGGCGTGGCGCTCGGCCTCACCAACTACCTCGTCGATCAGCAGATCCCCGAGGCGCTCATGCAGTGGGTGCAGCAGCACTTCCACTCGCAGTGGACCTTCCTGCTGGCGCTCAACGCGCTGCTCCTCGTGCTCGGCAGCGTGTTCGAGATCTACGCGGCGATCATCGTGCTGGCGCCGCTCGTCGCGCCGCTCGGGCAGGTGTTCAACGTCGAGCCGGTCCACCTCGGCGTGGTCTTCCTCGCCAACCTCGAGCTCGGCTTCTTGTTCCCGCCGATGGGGCTCAACCTCTTCCTCTCGGCGACGCGCTTCAACAAGCCACTACCCTACCTCTACAAGCAGGCGCTCCCCTTCCTACTGATCCTGGCGGGCGGCGTTCTCTTCATCACCTACGTCCCCGCGCTCACCACGGGCATCGTCCACCTGCTCTTGCACTGAAGCCGGCGCTAGCCGATCCGTTGTGGCGTCACCTTGCTGCGACGGCCGATGATCAGGCGATAGATGACGAGGAGGATCATGGCGCCGATGATCGACGCGATGATGCCCGGCCTGCTCCCCGGATCGTGATACCAGCCGACGGCGCGGCCGAGGAAGCCGGCGACGAACGAGCCGGCGATGCCGAGCAGCGTCGTCACGATGAGCCCCCCGGGATCCTTGCCCGGCATGAACAGCTTGGCGAGCGCGCCGACGATCAAGCCGATGATGAGCATGGACAGGATATGCATGTGCCCCTCCGACGGTGGGATGACGCAAGAGTCGGGCCGCGCGCACCGCTTGCACCCGACGGCAGGAGACGCATCTTCGTCATTCGGAGGGTCACATGGCCATCGACCGCCCGCACGTACCGCACGATCACCGCACGGCCGCAGCCGCGACGGGTGCGATCGTCGTGCTTGCTGCGATCATCATCTTTTTGATGATCACGTTGATGCGCAACGTCGGCGCCTACTGACGCGCGACGAGCGCGACGCGCTAGTCATGCGGCGTCATGGTGCCCGTCTCCTGGGGCGGCCCCGGCAACGGCGGCTGCTCGTCCTCGGTGACGGTGGTGGCTTCCGTGTAGCTCTTCATCTCGTCCGGCTCGGGCGCGCGCATTTCGCGGCGCGTGCGATTCACTTCACGCTCACGTCTCATGCTCGGGGGAGAAGCATCCGCTGAGCCACGTCTGACGTCGTCGTAGCCGTGAGGACGCGAAGAGCCGGGACGATCGGTCGTCAGGTGCGCCAGTGGCGCGCGAGCGCGAGCGCGCTCTCGTAGGCCTCGACCGTCTCGCGCCGTCCGCTGGAGTCGTTGACCACGACGAGGCCGATCTCTTCATCGCGCCCGAGCGTGAGCGCGATCCAGCGCCCGTCGATGTGCTGCCAGCGGCAGCTCTCGTCACCCTTGGCCGTGACCAGCCGCCAGGGCACGTAGGCCTCGACCTCCGGCGCCGTAACCTGATCACTTTCCAAATCGGCGATTCGAACCTTCACGCAATTTCATCGTAACGGAGTTTACGAGCGCGCAAAACCAAATAATCTGACATTCCGCATACGTGCACGCTTTACACGTACCGTGTCCAACAATGCCCTGGTCGCCCTACGAGCTGGCGCCTATGACCTCCATCTGGTGATTGCCGGCTCCGTCCGTATCCTTTTTGCGCTCCTCGTGCTCGGCGGTTGGGCCGGGGCGCAGGAGCCCCCACCCGACCCCACGCAGGGCGAGCGCTCCGACGGTCGCATCGACGCCGACGACCATCCGGCCGCCGACGCTCTGGCGGTGCCGCGCCTCCTCTTGGCGCCGGTGCGCGGCCTGGTCTACGCGCTGTCGTTTCCGGTGCGCGGCCTGGCCGACTTCGTCGAGACGCACCACGTCATTCAATGGGCGGTCGACGCGACCACCTTCTCCGACGGCAAGCGCGGCATCCGCCCCAACTTCGACTATTCGTCGCATTACGCACCGACGGCCGGGCTCACCTACTTCGACCACAAGACGCTGGGGCCGGGCAGCGAGCTCAAGGCCCGCTTCGCCCTCGGCGATGCGCGCGTGATGGAGGGCATGCTCTACGCGCGCCCGACGGCGACCGGGCGGCGCGTGCAGACCGATCTGCGCTTCGACTACCTGCGCCGCAACGACATGTACTTCGACGGCATCGGGCCGCCGGAGACGCATCGCTCGCGTTACGCCATCAACGCCGTCACGCTGTGGGGCGGCGTGCACTTCCGGCCGACGCGTCTGTTGGCGATCGATCTCGAAGGCGAGACGGCCTGGAAGCACTTCGCCGGCGGTCACGAGACCGACGGCAACCTGCCCATCGGCGCCGTCTTCTGCGTGCACATCTTCGGGCGCTGCGTGACCAACATCGTCGATCCCAAGCAGGTGCCGGGCTTCGACACCGGCGCCAACTACGAGCGCGCCGCGCTGGCGCTGCGCCTCGACACGCGCGCGCAGTCTCTGCCGCCGCGCTCGGGTTTTCTGGCGGGGTTGCGCGTCGACTACTCGCACGGCTACGGCGGTGATCTGTCGAGCTACTTCCGCGTCTTCGGCCTCGTCGGCGTCGCGGTCAACCTGTGGCGCGGCAGCCACCTCCTCGTGCTGCGCGTGCAAGGCTGGATGGTCGAGGCCCTCAACGACATCCCGGTGCCCTTCAGCGAGCTGCCGGTGCTCGGCGCGCTCGACGCGATGCCGGGCTATCACATCGGCAGCATCCGCGACCAGTCGACGCTCATCGCCACCGCCGAGTATCGCTGGCCGATCTGGATGTATGCCGACGCGTCGCTGTTCGTCGACAACGGCGGCGCCTACGTGCGCAACTTCGCCGACTTCGGATCGCGCGCGCGCTACTGGGACGTGGGCCTGGCGCTGCGCGTGCGCACCGACTCGCACTTTTTATTTCGCATCGGGCTCGCCTACGGCGTCGAAGGCGGCGACTTCCAATTCTTCGTCGGCGGAGACGCGCCGTGACCCGCCTGTTGCTCACGGCCCTCGCCGTCGTCGCCGCCGCCGGCTGCGATCCGACGGTGCGCTTCGCCGATCGCGCGATCCTGTGGCACTGGCCCGACGATCGGCCGGTGCCGAAGCCGAAGACGCGGCGGCTCGGGATCTTCTCCGAGAGCACGCGCGACGCCGTGTTCGCGCCCGCCGATCGCGTGCTCGGGCTCGACTATCTCGTCGAGGCGCGCAACACCAACGCGCTCGACGAGGTGCCCGACTCGGCGTGGTTCCACGATCCGCGGCGCGTCGACGGGCAGCCGCGCCCGCGGCAGCTCGGGCCCGACGAGATGGTGCTCGGCGCGTGCGGGCCCGAGGACGCGCCGCTGTTGCCGCTCACCGTCACCGACGGCAAGGCCATCGGCGCCACGCCCGGCTTCGTCGCCAAGGACGCGCGCGGCGTCAAGTACCTGGTCAAGCTCGATCCCAAGAACCACCTCGGGCTCACCACGCAGACCGAGCTGGTGGTGAACCGCCTGGCGTGGGCCTCGGGCTGGCTGGTGCCGGCGCTGTCGATCGTCGACGTCGACGAGTCGCAGCTCCTCGTCGGCGACCAGGCGCGGCTCAAGGATCAATACGGCCACAAGCGCGCCTATACGCGCGCGGATCTGGAGGCGCTGCTCGACCGCGTGCCGCGCACCTCCGACGGGCGCATCCGCCTGCTCGCCAGCCGCTGGCTCCCCGGCGAGGCGATCGGCGAGTTCGCCTACCAGGGGCGCGTCGCCGACGACGCCAACGATCTCGTCGAGCACGAGGATCGGCGCGACCTGCGCGGCTTCGGCGCCTTCGCCGCGTGGGTCAACGACGTCGACACGCTGCAGAACAACACGCTCGACATGTACGTCGGCGAGCCGGGGCGCGGCCACGTCGTGCACTACCAGCAGGATCTGGGCGGCTCGTTCGGCAATTTCGCCGGCGTCGTCGAGGCCTACTGGATCGGCACGGAGACCTATTGGGACACGCGCCTGATCGTCGCTTCGCTGCTGTCGCTCGGGCTATCGCCGCGCAGCTGGGACGATGGGCGGCTGCGTGCCTACAAAGAGGGCGTGGCCGGCGCGTGGCCCGAGCTCGGCGGCTTCGAGGCGTCGCGCTTCGAGCCGCGCACGTGGGAGCCGGTGATCGAGAACGCCGCGTTCGCGCGGCAGACGCGGCGCGACCGCTACTGGGGCGCCAAGCGCGTGGCCGCCTTCGACGCCGAGGAGGTGCGCGTGGCCATCGGCGCGGCGCGCTATCGACCTGCGGCCGCCGCTCACCTGTTCGACGTGCTCTGGGAGCGGCGCCGGCGCCTGGCGCGCGCCGCGTTCGCCGAGACGACCGCGCTCGATCACTTCGCGCTGCGCGGCCGCACGCTCTGTTTCGACGACTTGTGGATCGACGCCGGGCTCGGCGGCGCGGCCGTCTATCACGCCAGCGAAGGCACGCTGCGCGACCGCTGCGTGACGCTCGACGCGCGCGGCGGCTATCGCGTGGTCGCGCTCAGCGTGCAGCGATCGGGCGAGCGGCACCCGTCGCTGCCGGTGCGCGTGCACCTGGTGATGAGCGCGGACGGGGGTCACATCGTCGGCGTCGAGCGCTGAGCTCGCTTGCGTTACGCCGATCTGCGGTCACCCTCTGCCCAATGCAATTCAGGACTCTCGCTCGCTTCTCGATCGTTGCGCTCGCCGCCTTCGCGATCGGCGGCTGTGGCAGCGTGCCGGACAAGGCCTCGCCGGACGATCCGGCGGGGAATTTCCGTCAGGTCTCGGACACCGTCTATCGCGGTGGCCGCCCCGACGGCGCGGGCGTCTATCGCCTGCAGCAGCTGGGCGTCAAGACGATCATCGATCTCGAAGACGACGACAACGCGGTGGCGCAGGAGAAGATCTGGGCGCAGAACGCGGGGCTCAACTTCATCCACGAGCCGATGAACGGCCTCGAGACGCCGCGCGACAACGAGGTCAACGACATCCTCGCCAAGCTCGACGATCCGTCGCTGCAGCCGCTCTACGTGCACTGCATGGAGGGCGTGGATCGCACCGGCCTCATCATCGCGCTGTACCGCGTGATCGACGAGGGCTGGAAGCCGAAGGACGCGCACGACGAGATGATGGCGGACGGGTTCAAGAGCATCCTGCTCAACATGGACCACTACTTCGAAGAAAAGACCAACTGGGACGACTGAGCTCGGCGGCTGCGCTGCTCAGGCACTCGCTCGCTCGACGCGAGCCTCGGCGCTTTCTCGCTACGCTTCCTTTCCGCGGGAGGTGGGGAGCTGGGGAGGTCGGAGCGAGTAGGAAGCGGCGGGAAGCAGTCGGGGCCGCCGGAATTTTCCGGCAAAGAGCCGCCGCAAAATTCCGACGGCAACTTCCTCGAAGAGAACCGGAGCCCACGCCGCGCCAGTCTATCCCTGGGCTCCTGATCTCCTGATCTCCCTGTGAAATGTCTTTTTTCGGAAGCGCCCCAAGCGCTACCTGCCGCTCGCTACCGGTGCTTGACGCTGGCGACGTTCAGGTAGGCCGCGATCTCGGCCAACGGTAGGACGTGGTCGACCGCGCCCGTCGCGATCGCCGCCTTCGGCATCACCGGCGACTCCGCCGTCGCCGGGTCCTGCGCCACCACGCTGCCCCCACGCTCGCGCACGCGCCGCGCCCCGGCCGCGCCGTCGGCGCTCGCGCCGGTGAGCACCACCGCCAGCAACCCCTCGCGATACGCGTCCGCCGCCGACTCGAAGAGCACGTCGATCGACGGCCGCGCGTGGCTCACGCGCGCATCCACCGACAGCGCGAAGCGATCCTCCTCGACGAGCAGGTGATAATCCGCCGGCGCCAGGTAGACGCAGCCGGGCTGGATCGGATCCTTGTCCCCCGCCTCCGCCAGCGGCAGCGCGCTGTGCAGCTGCAACAGCCGCGTCAGCTCCGACACCACGCCCCAGTCGGCCCCGCGGTGCTGGACGACCGCGATCGGCAGCGGAAAGTCGGGCATGAGGCCGTGCAGGATCGTCTCGAGCGCCTGCATGCCGCCGAGGGACGTCCCCACCACCACCAGCCTCAACCCGCTGCCTGCCTTCGTCATCTGGGTCGTCGGAAGATTCTCTCGCTTTCGTCGACGACTTCGTACTCTTTTTCGTGCGGCGTGGTGCGCATCGACTCCTTGCGGCCGAGCCCGAGCACGCCATAGCGGCGCAGGCTCGAATAGAGGAGCGAGTGCACCCGGTTCTGCAGGTGGTCGTTGAAGTAGATCATCACGTTGCGGCAGAAGATCAGGTTGAACTCGTTGAAGCTGCCGTCGGTGGCCAGGTTGTGCTGCGAGAAGATCACGTTCTTGCGCAACGACGAGCGGAAGATGGCGTGCCCGTAGTTGGCCGTGTAGTAGTCCGACAAAGAGCCGTGCCCGCCCGCGCGCAGGTAGTTGGTCGAGTACTCCTGCATCGAGTCGAGCGAGACGATGCCGTCGCGCGCGCGTTGCAGCGCCACCTCGTTGAAGTCGGTGGCGTAGATGCGGCAACGATCGTAGAGCCCCTCCTCGGTGAGCAGGATCGCCATCGAGTAGACCTCTTCGCCCGTCGAGCAGCCGGCATGCCAGATGCGCACGAACGGGTAGCTGCGCAGGTGCGGGATGACCTTGCGCCGCATGGCGAGGAAGAAGCCGGGATCGCGGAACATCGCCGTCACGTTGATCGACAGCCGCAGGAGCAGGCGCTCCATCGCCGGCGGATCGTGAAGCAGCCGATTGGTGAGCGCCGAGATGGTGGGGACGTTCTCCTCGTGCATCGCCAGGTGCACGCGCCGCCGCAGCGACGCCGTCGCGTAGTTGCGGAAGTCGAGCCCGTAGCGGCGGAACACCGCCTCGGTCAGGAGCTGCAGCTCGATGATCTCCAGCTCTTCGTCGCGCCCCGGCGTCTCGCGGTGCGACGATGGCGGCGGCGGCGGCGGCTCGTTGACGCGCCCGCCGTCGATGAGCACGATTGGCGCCGGACGCTGATCGACCTCCGACGGCGCCGGCCGGCGCTCGTCTGGCGATCCTGCGCTGGGCTCGTCCGGCTCGCCCATTTGCTACACGCTGCCTCCGCCGACCGCGCTGCCGCCCGACGAGCCGTACAGCCACACGCGCAACAGCGACATGAGCTGCTCGGTGTCGACCGGCTTGGTGATGTAGTCGCTGGCGCCGGCCTCGATGCACTTCTCGCGGTCGCCCTTCATCGCCTTGGCGGTGAGCGCGATGATCGGCACCGACGCGAACTCCGGCATCTTGCGGATCTCGCGCGTGGTCTCGTAGCCGTCCATCTCCGGCATCATGACGTCCATGAGCAGGCACGAGATCCCTTCGGTTCGCTTCAAGACCTCGATGCCCTTCAAGCCGTTCTCCGCGTAGAAGACCTCCATCTTATGGCGCTCGAGCACCGAGGTGAGCGCGAAGATATTGCGCGCATCGTCGTCGACGATGAGCACTTTCTTGCCGCTGAACACCGGATCCGACTGATGGATCTGCGTGAGCATGCGGCGCTTGGACTCGGGCAGGTTCGACTCCACGCGGTGCAAAAACAGCGCCGTCTCGTCGAGCAGGTGCTCCATCGACTTGACGCTCTTGATGATGATCGAGTCGGTGAAGCCCTTGAGCTCGAGCTCCTCCTGCTCGGTCAGATCGCGCCCGGTGTAGACGATGATCGGGATGTCTTTGAGCGCCTCGTCGCCGCGGATGGTCTCGATGAGCTCGATGCCGCGCATGTCGGGCAGCCCGAGGTCGAGGACCATGCAGTCGTAGTGCTTGGCGCGCAGCTCGCCGAGCGCGTCGGCGCCGGTGGCCACCGCCGTCGATTCGACGTCGCCGTTGCCGATGAGCTCGACGATGGCTTTGCGCTGCGTGTCGTCGTCCTCGACGACGAGGAGGTTCTTCATGCGCCGTTCCACGAAGGTCTTGATCTCGTCGAGCGCCGACTCGACGCCCTCCTTGTCGATGGGCTTGCGCAAGAAGGCGAGCGCGCCCTGGCGTAGCGCGCGCTGCCGCTGATCGTCGTCGACCGACGAGATGAGGTGCACCGGGATGTGGCGCGTGCGCGAGTCGTGCTTGAGCCGATCGAGGACCGTCCAGCCGTCGACGACGGGCAGGCGGATGTCGAGGGTGATGGCGTCGGGCTTGTACTCGCGCGCGAGCGCGAGCGCCACGTCGCCGCGCAGCGCCGCGATGCCCTTGAAGCCCTTGGAGCGCGCCAGGTCGAGCATGACGCGCGCGAAGCTGGCGTCGTCCTCGACGATGAGCAGCGTGCGATCGCCCTGCTGGATGGCGGTGCGATCGTCGCCGAGCTCGTTGGGCAGCATGAGCAGCGCCCGCTCCGCCTCCGACGCGTCGTCGACCGACAGCGGCGGCGGCGGCGGCAGCGCCGCCGTGAACGGCTGCGACATCGTCGCCGACATGCGGGCCGCCGGCGCCGTCACACCCGCCGCCTGCTGATAGGTGAGCGGCAGGTAGAGCGTGAAGGTAGAGCCCTTGCCCGGCTCCGACGTGACCGTGATCTCGCCGCCGAGGAGGCGCGCGATCTCGCGGCTGATCGACAGCCCGAGGCCGGTTCCGCCGAAGCGGCGCGACGTGGTGCCGTCCGCCTGCTGGAACGACTCGAAGATGATCTTCTGCTTCGACGACGGGATGCCGATGCCGGTGTCGGTGACGCTGAAGGCCAGCACCGCCTCGGCGTTGTTGAGCGTGGTGTTCTCCGGCGCCCAGCCCGACGTGGCGCGCTCGATCTTGAGCCCGACCCGGCCGCGCTCGGTGAACTTGAACGCGTTGGAGAGCAGGTTCTTGAGCACCTGCTGCAGCCGGCGCGGATCGGTGAACATGGTGGCCGGCGTGTCGCCGCCGAGATCGATCGAGAAGTCGAGCTGCTTGCCCTGCGCCACCTGCCGGAAGTTGCGCTCGACGTAGTCGTGCAGCTGCGCGAAGTTGACCTCGTCGACGTCGATGACCACCGTGCCCGACTCGATCTTCGACAGATCGAGGATGTCGTTGATGAGCGACAGGAGGTCCGAGCCCGCCGAGTGGATCGTGCGCGAGAAGTCGACCTGCTTCGGCGTGAGGTTGCCGTCCTCGTTGTCCGACAAGAGCTTGGCGAGGATGAGCAGCGAGTTGAGCGGTGTGCGCAGCTCGTGCGACATGTTCGCCAGGAACTCCGACTTGTACTTCGACGAGAGCGCGAGCTGCTGCGCCTTCTCCTCGAGCATCAGCTTGGCCTGCTCGATGTCGCGGTTCTTGCGCTCGACCTCGGCCTTCTGCACCTGCAACAGCTGCGAGCGCTCCTCCAGCTCCTCGTTGGTCTGCTGCAACTCTTCCTGCTGCGCCTGGAGCCGCGCCTCGGACGACTTCAGCGACTCGGCCTGCTGCTCGAGGCGCTTGTTGGTCTCGGTGAGCTCCGACTGCTGCACGCGCAGCTCGTCGGCGAGCGACTGCGACTGCTTGAGCAGCTCCTCCGTCCGCATGCCGGCGGCGATGGTGTTGAGCACGATGCCGATCGACTCGGTGAGCTGATCGAGGAACGCCAGGTGGATGTCGTTGAAGCGGTAGAACGACGCCAGCTCGACGACCGCCTTGACCTGCCCTTCGAAGAGCACGGGCAGGACGATGATGTTCACCGGCTTGTGCTCGCCGAGGCCGCTGCCGATCTTGATGTAGTCGCCCGGGACCTCGTCGAGGAGGATGCGCTCTTTTTCGAGCACGCACTGACCGACGAGCCCTTCGCCGAGCTTGAACTGGTTGGCCAGCTGCTTGCGCTCGCGGAAGGCCCACGACGACAACATCTTGAGCATGACCTCGCGCTCTTCGACGTCGACCATGTAGAAGACGCCCTGCTGCGCGCGCACCAGCGGCGCCAGCTCCTTCAGGATCAGCTTCGACACCGTCTCGAGATCGCGCTGCCCCTGCAGCATGCGCGTGAAGCGCGCCAGGTTGGTCTTGAGCCAGTCCTGCTCCTGGTTCTTCTGCGTGGTCTCGCGCAGGTTCGAGATCATCTGGTTGATGTTGTCTTTGAGCGCGGCGACCTCGCCCTGCGCCTCGACGCTGATCGACCGCGTCAGATCGCCCTTGGTCACCGCGGTCGCGATGTCGGCGATGGTGCGGATCTGCGTGGTCAAGTTGCCGGCGAGCTGGTTGACGTTGTCGGTCAGGTCGCGCCACGTGCCGGCGGCGCCGGGGACGCGCGCCTGGCCGCCGAGCTTGCCCTCGATGCCGACCTCGCGCGCCACCGACGTGACCTGATCGGCGAACGTGGCGAGCGTGTCGATCATCTCGTTGATGGTCTCGGCCAGCGACGCGATCTCGCCTTTGGCGCCAATGGTATCGGCCGCGAGCTTGCGCTTCAGATCGCCCGCCGCGATGGCGGTGACGACGCGCGCGATGCCGCGCACCTGCGCCGTGAGGTTCGACGCCATCGAGTTGACGTTGTCGGTCAGATCCTCCCAGATGCCGGCCACGCCCTTCACTTCCGCCTGCCCGCCGAGCTTGCCCTCGGTGCCGACCTCGCGCGCCACGCGCGTGACTTCCGACGCGAACGACGACAGCTGATCGACCATCGTGTTGATCGTGTTCTTGAGGTCGAGGATCTCGCCCTTGACGTCGACGGTGATCTTCTTCGACAGATCGCCGTTGGCGACGGCCTTGGTGACCTCGGCGATGTTGCGCACCTGCCCGGTCAGGTTGTTGGCCATCAGGTTGACGTTGTCGGTCAGGTCCTTCCACGTGCCGGCGACGCCGCGCACGACGGCCTGGCCGCCGAGCTTGCCTTCGGTGCCGACCTCGCGCGCCACGCGCGTGACCTCCGAGGCAAACGACGACAGCTGATCGACCATCGTGTTGATGGTGATCTTCAGCTCCAGGATCTCGCCGCGCACGTCGACGGTGATCTTCTTCGACAGATCGCCGTTGGCGACGGCCGTCGTCACCTCGGCGATGTTGCGCACCTGCCCGGTCAGGTTCGACGCCATGAAGTTGACCGAGTCGGTCAGGTCCTTCCACGTGCCGGCCACGCCGGGCACCACGGCCTGTCCGCCGAGCTTGCCTTCGGTGCCGACCTCGCGCGCCACGCGCGTGACCTCGGAGGCGAACGAGCGCAGCTGATCGACCATCGTGTTGATCGTGTTCTTGAGCTCGAGGATCTCGCCCTTGACGTCGACGGTGATTTTCTTGCCGAGGTCGCCGTTGGCGACCGCCGTGGTCACCTCGGCGATGTTGCGCACCTGCCCGGTCAGGTTCGACGCCATGAAGTTGACGTTGTCGGTCAGGTCCTTCCACACGCCCGACACGCCGCGCACATCGGCCTGCCCGCCGAGCTTACCTTCCGAGCCGACCTCGCGCGCGACGCGGGTGACCTCGGCGGCGAACGAGTTGAGCTGATCGACCATGACGTTGATCGTGTTCTTCAGCTCGAGCACTTCGCCTTTGACGTCGACGGTGATCTTCTTCGACAGATCGCCCCTCGCGACCGCCGTCGTGACGTCGGCGATGTTGCGCACCTGCCCGGTCAGGTTCGACGCCATGCCGTTGACGTTGTCGGTCAGGTCCTTCCACACGCCGCCGACGCCCGGCACCACCGCCTGCCCGCCGAGCTTGCCTTCGGTGCCGACCTCGCGCGCCACGCGCGTGACCTCCGCGGCGAACGAGCGCAGCTGATCGACCATCGTGTTGATCGTGTTCTTGAGCTCGAGCACCTCGCCTTTGACGTCGACGGTGATCTTCTTGCCGAGGTCGCCGGTGGCGACCGCGGTGGTGACGTCGGCGATGTTGCGCACCTGCCCGGTCAGGTTCGACGCCATGCCATTGACGTTGTCGGTCAGGACCTTCCACACGCCGCCGACGCCGGGCACCTCCGCCTGTCCGCCGAGCTTGCCCTCGGTGCCGACCTCGCGCGCCACGCGCGTGACCTCGGAGGCAAACGCCGACAGCTGATCGACCATGACGTTGATCGTGTTCTTCAGCTCGAGGATCTCGCCCTTGGCGTCGGCCGTGATCTTCTTCGACAGATCGCCGCGCGCGACCGCGGTGGTGACGTCGGCGATGTTGCGCACCTGCCCGGTCAAATTCGACGCCATGAAGTTGACGTTGTCGGTCAGGTCCTTCCAGGTGCCGCCGACGCCTTTGACCTCGGCCTGCCCGCCGAGCTTGCCCTCGGTGCCGACCTCACGAGCCACGCGAGTGACTTCGGAAGCAAAAGAAGAGAGCTGATCGACCATCGTGTTGATCGTGTTCTTCAGCTCGAGGATCTCGCCCTTGGCGTCGGCCGTGATCTTCTTGCCGAGGTCGCCGTTGGCGACCGCGGTGGTGACCTCGGCGATGTTGCGCACCTGCCCGGTCAGGTTGTTCGCCATCAGGTTGACGTTGTCCGTCAGGTCCTTCCACGTGCCCGACACGCCCGAGACCTCGGCCTGCCCGCCGAGCTTGCCGTCGGTGCCGACCTCGCGCGCCACGCGCGTGACCTCGCTGGCGAACGTGTTGAGGTTGTCGACCATCTTGTTGATGGTCATCTTCAGCTCGAGGATCTCGCCGCGCACGTCGACCGCGATCTTCTGCGACAGGTCGCCGTTGGCGACCGCGGTGGCGACCTTGGCGATGTCGCGCACCTGCGCCGTGAGGCCCGACGCCATCGAGTTGACCGAGTCGGTCAGGTCCTTCCACGTGCCCGACACGCCCTTCACTTCCGCCTGCCCGCCGAGGCGCCCGTCGGTGCCGACCTCGCGCGCGACGCGCGTGACCTCCGCCGCGAACGAGCTGAGCTGATCGACCATCGTGTTGATCGTGTTCTTCAGCTCGAGGATCTCGCCCTTGGCGTCGGCCGTGATCTTCTTGCCGAGATCGCCGTTGGCGACGGCCGTCGTCACCTCGGCGATGTTGCGCACCTGCCCGGTCAGGTTCGACGCCATGAAGTTGACGTTGTCGGTCAGGTCCTTCCACGTGCCCGACACGCCCGACACCTCGGCCTGCCCGCCGAGCTTGCCGTCGGTGCCGACCTCGCGCGCCACGCGCGTGACCTCGGAGGCGAACGACGACAGCTGATCGACCATCGTGTTGATCGTGTTCTTCAGCTCGAGGATCTCGCCCTTGACGTCGACGGTGATCTTCTTGCCGAGGTCGCCGTTGGCGACCGCGGTCGTGACCTCCGCGATGTTGCGCACCTGCGACGTCAGGTTCGACGCCATGCCGTTGACGTTGTCGGTCAGGTCCTTCCACACGCCGCCGACGCCGGGCACCTCCGCCTGTCCGCCGAGCTTGCCCTCCGAGCCGACCTCGCGCGCCACGCGCGTGACTTCCGACGCGAACGACGACAGCTGATCGACCATCGTGTTGATCGTGTTCTTCAGCTCGAGGATCTCGCCGCGCACGTCGACGGTGATCTTCTTCGACAGATCGCCGTTGGCGACCGCGGTCGTGACGTCGGCGATGTTGCGCACCTGCCCGGTCAGGTTCGACGCCATGAAGTTGACGTTGTCGGTCAGGTCCTTCCACACGCCCGAGACGCCCTTGACCACCGCCTGCCCGCCGAGCTTGCCCTCCGAGCCGACCTCGCGCGCCACGCGCGTGACCTCCGCGGCGAACGAGTTGAGCTGATCGACCATGACGTTGATCGT
>DATNAQ010000076.1:0-76234 GCA_035607415.1 Polyangia bacterium | reverse complement strand
CTCGGCATGCGGCGGCTGAGCATCATCGACCTGTCCACCGGACATCAGCCGATTCACAACGAAGATCGCACGGTCTGGATCGTCTTCAACGGCGAGATCTACAACTATCGCGCGCTGCGCCAGGGCCTGCTCGCGCGCGGCCACCGCTTCAAGACCACCAGCGACACCGAAACGATCATCCACCTGTTCGAGGAGCGCGGCGCCGCCGCCGTCGAGTCGCTGTCCGGCATGTTCGGCTTCGCCGTCTGGGATCGCGAGCGCCACGAGCTCACCGTCGCGCGCGATCGCCTCGGCATCAAGCCGATCTACTACGCGACCACGCCGCGCGGCCTCGTCTTCGGCAGCGAGCTCAAGTCGCTCCTCTGCCATCCCGACGTGCGCCGCCGCGTCTCGCCCGAGGCGCTCTCACACTATCTGTCGTTCGGCACCACGCCCGGCGATCAGGCGATCCTCGACGGCGTGCGCAAGCTGCCGCCCGGGTGCGTGCTGCGCTATCGCGCCGGCGAGCTCCACGTGCGCCGCTACTGGGATCTCGCCGCCATTCCCCAGCAACACGTCGATCCGCGCGACGCCGTCGCCGAAGTACGCACGCTGGTGCGCAGCGCGGTCGCCTCGCACCTCGTCGCCGACGTGCCGGTCGGCGCGTTCCTCTCGGGCGGCATCGACTCCGCGAGCGTCGTCGGCACCATGGCCGAGCTCGGCGCGCGCCCCAAGACGTTCAGCATCGGCTTCGAAGAGGCCGACTTCAACGAGCTCGACTACGCGCGCATCATCGCCAAGAAGTTCGGCACCGATCATCACGAGCTGGTCGTGCGTCCCGACGCGTGGGAGCTGACCGAGAAGCTGGTCTGGTTCCTCGACGAGCCGTTCGCCGACGTCAGCGCCATCCCGACCTTCCTCGTGTCGCAGCTCGCCGCCGCGCACGTCAAGGTCGTGCTCTCCGGCGACGGCGGCGACGAGGTCTTCGCCGGCTACGACCACTACGGCTGGACGCTGCGCGAGGAGCGCCGCTTCGGCTGGCTGCCCGGCCCGGCGCGCGCCGCCCTCACGTCGCTGGCCGCGGCGCTGCCCGATCGCGCGCGCGGCAAGAACTTCTTGCGCCACATCGCGCTGCCCGCGCACGCGCGCCACATCGACGGCCAGCAGCTCTTCCCGCACAAAGATCGCCTGCTCGGCCCCGAGCTGCGCCGCCTCCTCGCCGAGCGCCGCGTCGACGCCGCCGCCGGCCTGCGCGAGCGCGTCGCGCTCCTCGACGGCGCCCCTGGCGATCTGTTGCGCCGCCTGCTCTACCTCGACACGACGACCTACCTGCCGCTCGACATCCTCACCAAGGTCGATCGCATGACCATGGCCCATTCGCTCGAGGCGAGGCCGCCGCTCCTCGACCATACGCTCGTCGAGCGCGTCTTCGCCCTCGACTCGTCGTACAAGCTCGCGCCCGACGGCACGCAGAAGTCGATCTTCAAGCGCGCCGTCGCCGATCTGCTGCCGCCCGAGATCCTGACGCGCCAAAAGCGCGGCTTCGGCGTGCCCATCGTAAAATGGTTCCGCGGCGCCCTGCGCGCGCCGATGCAGGAGCTCCTCGGCGATCGCCGCTTCGTCGAGCGCGGCTGGCTCGACGACGGCGCGGTGCGCGGCATCGTCGCCGAGCACCTCGACGGCCGCCGCGATCACGCGCTCGCGATCTGGAGCCTCATGACCCTCGAGCTGTGGGCGCGCCGCTTCCTCGACGGCGCGCAACCTGCAATCGAACGGTCTCGCAGCGAAGAGGTCGCCCATGGCTGAGCCCATCACCGTCCTGCACGTCGTCGACTGCCTCAACATCGGCGGCACCGAGCGCCAGCTCTACGAGCTTCTGCGCCGCACCGACCGCACGAAGTTCCGCCCGCTCCTGGCCTGCTTCAAGGGCGGCGGCGAGCTCGACGCGGCCCTGCGCGCGCTCGACATCGAGCCCTTCGTCTTTCCGCTGCGCGGCACGCTCGCGCAGCCGAACACCGCGGTGCAGGTCGCGCGCATGGCGATGCTCATCAAGAGCGCCGACGTGCGCGTGGTCCACGCCCACGACTTCTACTCCAACGTCATCGGCGTCGCCGCCGCCTCGTTCGCCGGCGCGCGCTCGATCGTCTCGCGCCGCGATCTGGCGCACTGGCTCGGCGGCACGCAGAAGAAGGCGCTGCGCCTCGCCTGCCGCATGGCCGACGTCGTCGTGGCCAACGCCGGCGCCGTCGCCGAGCAGACCGCGCGCGACTTCGGCGTCGACGCCGCCAAGATGCGCGTGGTGCCGAACGGCATCGACGTCGCCCACTTCGATCTGCAGGCCTTCAAGACCCCGGACCCGCTCCTGCCCGCGGTCGACGTGAGCCTCCCGCGCGTGTGCATGGTCGCCTCGATGCACCTGCCCGACAAAGGACACGGCGATCTCTTGCAAGCCGCCGCGATTCTGAAGGCGCGCGGCGTGGGCGCCCAGTTCCTGCTCGTCTCCGACGGCGGCCTGCGCAAGGATCTCGAGGCGCAGGCGCTCGCGCTCGGCCTGGGCGACGACGTCGTCTTCCTCGGCCGCCGCGACGACGTGCCCAGCGTCTTGGTGCGCGCGGACATCGTGGCCCATCCCTCCTGGTCCGAAGGCTTCCCCAACGCCGTGCTCGAGGCGATGTGCGCCGCGCGTCCCGTCGTCGCCACGCGCGTCGGCGGCATCCCCGAGGTCATGCGCGACGGCGAGCACGGCATCCTCATCTCGCCCGAGCGCCCGGCCGAGCTGGCGACCGCGCTCGAGAAGCTGATCGCCCATCCGCTCGCCGCCCACGTCATGGGCCTGCGCGGCCGCCAGCACGTCGAGCGCGAGTTCTCGCTCGACAAGATGCGCGCCGCCATGGAATCGCTCCACGCCACGCTCGCCGCCGGCGCCGTCGCGCAGCCGGCGCTGCACGCCGCCGCGGGCTGACCGTGCGCAATCCGTTCGTGCGCCAGGCGCGCGCCCTCATCGTCGGCGCGCTGCCGCCGCCGTCGGGCGGCGTGGCCACGCACTGCCGCGAGCTGCAACGCGCGCTCGAGGCGGCCGGCGTGCGCGCCGATCTGATCGATCCGCGCCGCGTCGGCCCCGACGGCCGCGACGGCCGCCTGCGGCTCGTCGCCCGCCTGGCGCTCGCCCGCCTGCGCGGCGAAATCGTGCACGTCCACACCAACGGCCACAACCGCGGCAGCTGGACCCTCGCCGCGCTCTCGGCCGCCGCCGGCGGCGGGCCGTCGCTGCTCACCATCCACTCGGGCCTGGCGCCCGACTACATCCGCGACCACGCGCGCGCCTGCCGCCTCATCGCCGCGCGCTACGACCGCGTCATCGCGGTGAACCCCGCCATCGCCGCCGCGCTCGTCGACGCCGGCCTGTCCGCGACGCGCCTCGTCGTCGCCGCCGCCTTCACGCCGTCGTCGCTGGCCTTCCGCCTGCCGCCGCCCGGCCTCGCGCAGATTCGGCGCGCGCATCCGCTGCTCATCGCCGCCGCGCTCGCGCCCGGCCCGGAGTACGGCGCCGCCGTCCTGCTCGACGCCTTCGCGCTGGTCCGTGCGCGCCGCCCCGACGCCGGCCTCGTCGTCTACGGCCCCGGCACCCGCGCCCCGGCCCTCGCCGCCGCCGCGCGCGCCCGCGGCCTCCACGGCGCCGTGCACCACCTCGGCGAGCTCGAGCGCACGCGCGCGCTCGCCGTCGTCGCCGCGGCCGATCTCTTCGTGCGCCCTACGCTGGCCGACGGTGACGCCATCAGCGTGCGCGAGGCGCTGGCGCTCGGCCGCCCGGTGGTCGCCTCGGCCGTCGGCGCCCGCCCGCCCGAGGCCGCGCTCTTTCCCGCAGGCGACGCGCGTGCCTGCGCGGAACAAATCTTCCGTTCACTCTCCAAGCGATTGCCCGAGATTGCTCCTCGGGTGGACTGCCTACCCATGCTTTTGCACCTCTACGCCCACGTGACTGCCCAATCCGACGCCGTGGCGACCGGCACGGCGCTCGCAACGTCACAAAGGGCATGTGCGGGATCGCCGGACGCGTAAACGCAGCAGCCCCCATCGATCGCGCGGAGATCTTCCGCATGACCGAGCTGATCGGGCACCGCGGCCCCGACGATCACGGCTATCACCTGCGCACCCGCGTCGGCCTCGGTCACACTCGTCTCTCGATCATCGATCTCGCCGGCGGCCGGCAGCCGCTCGCCAATGAAGACGACAGCGTCTGGATCGTCTTCAACGGCGAGATCTACAACCATGTCGACCTGCGCCGCGAACTGATCACGCGCGGCCACCGCTTCCGCACCCACTCCGACACCGAGGCGATCGTGCACGCCTACGAAGAGTGGGGCCCCGACTGCGCGCGCCGCCTGCGCGGCATGTTCGCCTTCGCCATCTGGGACGAGCGCCGGCAGCGCCTCACGCTGGTGCGCGATCGCCTCGGCATCAAACCGATCTATTACGCGCAGCTCACCGGCGACCTCGTCTTCGGCTCGGAGGTCAAATCGCTCCTCGCCGTCCCCGAGGTCGACGGCGCCGTCGACGATGACGCGCTCGCCGCCTATCTCGCGCTGCGCTACGTGCCGGCCCCGCTGACCATGTTCCGCGGCGTCAAGAAGCTGCCGCCGGCGAGCATCCTCACCTGGCAGGCGGGCCGCATCTCGATCTCGCGCTACTGGGATCTGGCGTCGGTGGCCACGCGCGACGACGCGCCGCCGACCGAGGCCGAAGCCACCGCCGAGCTGCGCGATCGCGTCGACCACGTCGTCAAGCTGCGCCTGATGTCGGAGGTGCCCGTCGGCGCCTTCCTCTCGGGCGGCCTCGACTCCACCATCGTCACCGCCTCGATGCTGCGCGCCGCCGACGCCCGCGGCAAGCTCGAGACCTTCTCGGTCGGCTACGCCGAGGACGACACGCAGTCCGAAGACGAGCTCGCCTACGCGCGCCTCGCCGCCCAGGCGCTCGGCACCGAGCACCACGAAGTGCGCGTGTCCATGCGCGAGGCCGCCGACGCGCTGCCGAAGATCGTCTGGCACCTCGACGAGCCGGTGGCCGATCCCGCCTGCGTGCCGCTCTACTTCCTCGCCCGCAAGGCCAAGGAGCACGTCACCGTCGTGCTCTCCGGCGAAGGCGCCGACGAGGCGCTCGGCGGCTACTACATCTATCGCCGCCTGCAACGCGTCGAGGCGCTGCGCCGCCGCCTCGGCGTCGGCGCGGGCGCGCTCACGCTCGCCGGCGAGCTCGCGGCGCTGGTGCCCAATGATCGCGTGCGCCGCGCCGCGCGCCTCTTCGGTGGGCCGCTCGAGCGCGTCTACCGCGGCGTGGCCCGCGCCTTCGATGCCGAGAGCGCCGCGCTCCTGCATCCGAACGGCGCCGCCGACGTCGTCGACGCGCTGCTCGCGCCGCACTGGGAGCCGACGCGCGGCATGTCGCCCCTGCGCCGCATGCTCTACCTCGACAGCCGCGTCTGGCTCCCCGACGACCTCCTCGTCAAGGCCGACAAGATGACCATGGCGCACGCCATCGAGCTGCGCGTGCCGTTCCTCGACCACGAGCTCATGGAGCACGCCTGGTCGCTGCCCGATCACCTGAAGATCGCCAACGGCGTCGGCAAGGCGCTCCTGCGCAAGGCCGCGCGCGGCCGCGTGCCGCAGGCGATCCTCGATCGTCCCAAGATGGGCTTCGGCACGCCGACGGCGGCGTGGCTGCGCGGCGGCCTGCGCGAGCTCGCCGAAGACATCCTCACCGACAACCGCTCGATCGCGCGCGAGCGCTTCGATCTCGGCTACGTGCGCGCGCTCTTGGCGCGCCACGGTGCCGGCGAAGACCGCTCGGCCGAGCTCTGGCCGCTCCTCGTGCTCGAGCTGTGGAAGAAGAGCTTCGCCGCGCGCCCCGTCCCCGAGCCGATCCAGGAGGTCGCCTGATGGGCGCCGCTGATCCACTTCACCTGACGCACGATCTCGGTTTCGAACCGCGGTTCGAAAATCGGAACATCGTCTGCTTCGCCAACGACTGGTCCGGCGATCCGCTCTCGAAGAAGCACGTCATGACCCGCCTGGCGCGCAAGAACCGCGTCCTGTGGGTCAACAGCCTCGGCAACCGCGCGCCGCGCGCCTCGGCGCGCGACATGGGCCGCATCTGGGACAAGCTGTCGAAGTTCGCCAAGCACCTGAGCGACGGCCCCATCGAAGTGGCGCCCAACATCTGGGTGATCACGCCGATCGCGATTCCGAACTACCGTTCGAAGATCGCGCGCGCCATCAACGAGCGCGTCGTCGGCGCCACCGTGCGCCGCGCCATGCGCACGCTCGGCTTCACCGATCCGCTGCTCTACACCTTCGTGCCCGCCTCGGCGTGGGTGGCCGGCAAGCTCGGCGAGACCAACATCGTCTACCACTGCGTCGACGAGTACTCGAAGTTCGACGGCGCCGGCGACGACATCGCGCGCCTCGAGCGCGAGCTCATCAAGAAGTCGGATCTGGTCATCACCTGCTCGTCGCTCCTGCAGGAGTCGAAGTCGCAGATCAACCCGCACACCACGCTGGTGCGCCACGGCGTCGAGCACGACCACTTCGCGAAGGCGCTCGATCCCGACACCGAGATCCCGGCCGACGTGCGCGACCTGCCCAAGCCGGTCTTCGGCTTCTACGGCCTCGTCGCCGAGTGGGTCGATCTCGAGGCCATGGCGCGCGTCGCCGAGGCCTATCCGCAGGGCTCCGTCGTCATCGTCGGCGAGACCAACAACGCCAACCCCGACGGCATGGCGCGCCTGCGCGCGCTGCCCAATGTGCACTTCCTCGGACGCAAGCCGTACGCCCAGCTCTCGGGCTACTGCAAGGCGTTCGACGTGGCGCTCCTGCCGTTCATCAAGAACGAGCTCACCGAGAACGCCAATCCGCTCAAGCTCCGTGAGTATCTCGCCGCCGGCCTCCCGGTGGTATCGACCGACATTCCCGAAGCGAAGGCCGTCGCCGAGTGCGGCGTGCTTCTCGCCGACGGAGCCGACGCGTTCGTCACCCGCGTCGGCGAGGCGCTGGGGAGCGCCGGACCGGATCGTGCGCGATCGGACGCGATGGCACGCGAGAGCTGGGACGCCAAGGTGGCCGACATCGAAACCCTGTTGATGGAGTTGAGACCATGACCGTCGATCTCGAGACACTGCGAGGAATGCCGTTGTTCGCCGATCTCGACGAACCGGCGATGTTCAGCCTCTCCGGCGCCGCCGAGCAGTCGTATCCGCGCGGCGCCACCATCGTGCGCGCCAATGAGCCGGCCCGCTCGGTGTTCATCGTCCGCGAAGGCGGCGTGAAGGAGTCGCAGATCACGCCCGAAGGCAAGGAGGTCATCCTGGCCATCCACGGCCCGGGCGACATCTTCGGCGAGCTCGCGCAGTTCCACGGCAACCAGGTGACGGCGACCTGCACCACGCTGTTGCCGACCAAGGTGCTGATGGTCCCGCGCGAGGACTGGGAGCGCATGATCACCGAGCACCCGCAGCTCGCGCGCGGCCTGACGGCGCAGCTCGCCCGTCGCCTCGACGACTCGTGGCGCCTGGTGCGGATGCTCTCGCGCTACACGACCGAAGCGCGCCTGAAGTCGGCGCTCCTCTTGCTCGCCGAGCGCTGGGGCCAGCCGCGCGAGGAAGGGATCGAGATCTCGCTCGACCTCACGCACCGCACGCTCGCCGATCTCGCCGGCGCCAGCCGCGAGAAGGTGACCCGCGCCATCGGCGTCCTGCAGCAGAAGGGCCTGGTGAAGGTCATCAAGCGCCGCCTGGTGGTCCCCTCGCTCGATCGGCTGCTCTCGGAGTAGCAGCCGATGTACGGGCTCACGGTCGTCGTCGTCGACGGCGAGGAATCGACGCGCACGCGCCTCATCTCGACGCTGCGGCGCATCGGGCTGCGCGCACTCGGCGTGGAGTCGACGCTCGACGCCGTGGCCCTGCTCGACGCGCTCGATGCCGACGTCGCGCTGGTCCACACCGACGACAGCGAGGAGGCGCTCGCGCCGCTGCGGGCGAAGACCGCCGTCGTCAAGCTGGCGCGCGAGGCCCCCGTCGACGAAGTGGTGGTGCAGCTGTTGCGCGCGCTCGGCCGCCCCGAAGAAGCCGCCGAGCTCAACTAGCGGCGGTCAGTTCAGCCGGGCGACGATCTTCTGCGCCAGCAGGGAGAGCGCAGCGCCGTAGTCCGACGCGCACGCCGACGACGTCGCCGCGGCGCCGACGACGGCGGTCATGCGCACCGCGGGATCGCCCTTCACCGTCGCGTCGGTCGCGGCACCCAGCGCATCGTCCGAGCCTGCCGCGAAACGGGCGTGCTGTCCGCGATCCCGCTCACGCTCCCGGCCTATCTCCCAGCGACAGGAGGGGGCTCATGAAAAAGCTGGAAGGAAAGATCGCGCTCGTCACCGGCGGGACCACCGGCATCGGCCTGGCGGCGGCGCGCCGCTTCGCCGCCGAGGGCGCGACCGTCTTCATCACCGGCACCAGCGCCGCGCACCTCGACGACGCCCGCAACGCCGTCGGCGGACGCGCCGAAGCCATCCGCTCCGACGCCGGCTCGCGCGCCGATCTCGAGGCGCTCGCCCACGAGCTGCGCCGCCGCGACCTGCGCCTCGACGTGCTCTTCCTGAACGCCGGCATCGGCCGCTTCGGCCCCATCGCCGAGCTCTCCGAGGCCGACTTCGACGACAGCATCCGCCTCAACGTCAAAGGTCCGTGGCTCGCGCTGAAGCTGCTCGCGCCGCTGATGCGCCCGCGCGGCGCCATCGTCGCCACCACGTCGGTGAACGGACGCATCGGCATGCCCGGCTCGAGCGCCTACGCCGCGTCGAAAGCGGCCCTGCGCGCGCTCGTGCGCGTCGCCGCCGTCGAGCTCGCGCCCAACGGCATCCGCGTCAACGCCGTCGCCCCGGGGCCGATCGAGACGCCGTTCCACGACAAGCTCGCCTTCGCGCCCGAGGCGCGCAAACAGTTCGCCGCATCGCTCGAGGAGCGGATCCCACTGCACCGCTTCGGCCGCGCCGACGAGATCGCCGCCGCCGTGCTGTTCCTCGCCTGCGACGAGTCGTCCTACCTGACCGGCGCCGAGATCGTGGTCGACGGCGGCATGACCGTGGTCTGACGCTAGTGTCCCGTGTCGGAAATTCGCGTGCACCGAGGGCGGTGCGGCGCCGCGCGCGCGAGGTATTGAAGGGAGGAGCAACGAAGCGCCCGCGGATGTCGCGACGCCCGACTGCTAGCGAATTTCCGATTCGGGACGCTAGCCCTTGATCCCCTCGGGCCGCGGCATCCACATCACGATGAGCGGATAGACGGTCATCACGCCGATGGCCAGCCCCATCGCCGCGCCCGACACCGGATACATGAACGACCACAGCGCGCCGCCATAGCGGATCAGCCACGGCGCCAGCAGATGCACGAACGCCGCGGCCCACCCCGTCACGATCCACGCCGACTTCGCCGTCGACGACAGGCCGGTGAGCATGAACAGGTGCGCGATGATCAGCAGGAACACCGGCACGGTGAACAGGTGGAAGTGCGTGACCTCGAGGAGCTTGCGATAGGTGACCGCGACCGTGATCTGCTCCGACGTCGCCGCGTCCGGCGCGAGCTCGATCTTCGGCCCCGTCGCCGGCGCCCCCGTCGCCGGCGCATTCGGCGGCGCGCTCGTCGCCGGCGCCTCGTGCCGCGCGCCCGCGTAATACCCGGCGACGCCCGCCGTCTTCGGTCCCACGAGGTCCTCGTAGAACATCATCGACACGACGATCGCCATCAGCGAGAACAGCCCGAAGCCGGTGTAGATCAGCTTGGCTTCCCGCGACAGGTTCCAGATGCGGAACCCGCTCGAGGCGAACTGCCGCACGCTCAGCTCACCGCGTGGCGGAGGCGATGGTCGTCGGCTTGGCCTGCGTCGGCCGGACCAGCTCGTCGAACAGCACCACCGCGCGCTTGACCCCGACGGCCATCGCGCGCGACGAGATGGTCGCGCCCGACACGACGTTGATGTCGCTGCTGGTGTCGATCGGATCGCTCGCCGACTTGCCGACGAACTGCGCGCGGAAGCGCTCGTTGCGCACCTCGTCGCCGCGCGCCTCGCGATAGACGACGATCTCCTGGCGCATCACCTTGCCGTCGGGCGCGATCTTCACCGCGAAGGTGATCGGCAGATGCTCGCCCTTCTCGTCGTCGATGAAGGCGTAGCCGTCGACGTGGCCGTTCGACGAGGCGACGTAGAACGTGTAGCTCGCGCGCGCCGGCGTGTAGCCGAGGCGATGCGTGATGCGGTCGCGCTCGGCGCCGTCGAGCTCCACCTTCTTATAGGTGACGTCCTTGGAGCTGCGGAAGAAGTCGGTCAGAAGGTCGCGGGTATTGTAGAAGACCTGATCGGCGCGCGCCGGGCGGGCCGTCGCCAACAGCGCGAGCGCCACGACCCCGGAGAAAATGATTTTGAAAATGACTTTCATTTCCTGACACTAGATATACGCAAGCGCCGCGCACCTGTCAATACAGGCGTTTACCAAGGAGTTACTTGTCGTTGGAGGGCGGTTACTTGCGCTTGGGGACGAGGCGGCCTTCCCACCCGGGCGGGAGGCCGGCGAGCTGCTGATCGAGGGCGCGCACGTCCTGGATGCGCTCCTCGAGCTTTTTGACCGCGCGCTCGGCGAGCTCGATGAAGCGCGCCGCCTGCGGCGCATCGGCGCCGCGCTCGCGCAGGAGCCACAACGCGTTGAGCATGGTGTTGAGCGGATTCTTCAGCTCGTGCGAGAGGAACGACAGCCACGCGCCGCGCCGGTTGCCGCGTCCCTGCTCGATCGATCGCGCGATCTCGATGGCCGCGCGATCGACGAGGTGACGCAGGCGCCCGACACCGGCGGCGTCGAGCCGCTCGGTGCCTTCGCCGATCTCGACGAGCGCACGGCCGGCGCGCAGCACGCGCTCGACGGCGACCGAGGCCGGCTGCAGGCGCTCGACGAACGCGAAGGCCACATCCTCGATGCTCTCGAAGCGCGCTTCGGTGATCGGCCCATCCTCGGCCGCACGGACCCACAGCTCGCGGATGAGCGGCTCGAGCACGGCATCGTCCGCCAGCTCGTCGCCGCGCTTCTGCAGCTCGCCCTTGATTTCCCCGAAAGTACCGACGCTTTGCATTGCTGTCTTCACGCTCCGACCCGAATGAGCACAGTTGTCAAAATCTTCGGAAACGTAAGCAGTTTGCGGAACGAAACAAGCGGCGCCCGCTGTACCCGTCCGTAGGAGGGCGAAAAAAGCGCCGTCCCTATGCTTACTTGCATATCGTCAGGCGCTGCCTGTACGAGCAAGCAGCCGTCGCCGATCAGGAGCGCCTGCTCGGCATCGAGCGGACCGAGCACCCGTGCGACCTCCTCGAGCCGCCGGCGCGCCGCGATCGACAGCGTGCACGCGACCGGCTGTCCGAGGTGCCAGCGCTGCTCGACGCCGGCGGCGCCCCGCCCGCTCAAGACGTCCTCGACGATCACCACCTCGAGATCGCGGCGCAGCGTCACCTTGCGACGATGGCGGACGCGGCACGGCAGGCGCGTGTAGCCGGCGTGCTCGCCCGCGATCCACGCGCGCACGCCGGTGTCCTCGAGCTGCACGCGCGGAGCCCGCGCCGCGTCGACGAGCGCGAAGGGGCGGCCGGGCAGGATCGGCGACTGCTCCTGTCCGTCGACGATGACGGTCGAGTGCGCGGCGGTGCCGCGGAAGCGATCGCGCAGCACCATGTCGGCGGCGTAGCGCGCGGTGCCGCTGTCGACGACGAGCGGCACGCCGTCGAGCCAGGCGACGAGCGCGAGCTGATCGTTGTGCGCGTGGCCGCCGACGCCCTTCTGCCCGTAGGAGCCGGAGCGCAGCTCGACCTGCCACGCCGTCGAGCGCAGCACGTGCACGCCGCCCGTCGGAAACGACGCCGACGACGGCGCCGGCGTCGCCGGCAGCCAGCGCCAGACCCGCGCCGCCGACGGGCCGGCGAGCCAGCGCGCCTCTTCGGAGAGCGCCTGGCCGGGCGCGCGCAGCTCGGGATCGCCGAAGAGCGCGGCACCGACGGGCAACAGATACGCGTGCTCGCGCGCAGCGTGCGGGGCGATGGGGAACAGGCGCGCGTCGTCGCCGTCGCCGAACGCGGGCTCGCAGCCGTCGGGGCCGACGTAGTTGCGCACGAAGATCAGCATGCGATGCAGCGTCTCACCGACGGGCGACGGACGATCGGCGGCGCGCGCCCACAGGTGCGCGGCGAGCAGCAGCTCGAGCGCCCAGCGGTGGTACGCCGTCGAGGCCTCGAAGTGCGCGCCGTCGCGGCCGACCTGGCGCGCGCACTCGACGGCGAGCGCGCGCTCGGCGGCGTCGCGCCAGCCGCGTGCGAATGGCGCGCCGTCGAGGGCGAGGCCGAGCGCATAGAGCCCGACCCAATTGCCGAGGAGATGATTGGCCGGCACGATGCCGCGATTCTCGAGGTGCGCGGCCAAAAAGCAGCCGTCGGCCAGGAGCGCGCCCGCGAGCCGCGCCACGAACGCGTCGTCGAAGGCGGCGGCGCCGCCGGCGAGCTCGAGCGCGGCGAGCCAGTGCAAGGCGCGCATGCCGAGCTCGAGCGGCGACGCGTAATGGATGCCGCGCCCGAGGACGTTGGCGTCGAGGAAGCTGCCGATCTCGTCGGCGATCTCGGCGCGCGCGCGCGGCATCAGCGCCGGGCAGACGCGCGCCGCGGCGGCGAGCTCGACGAGGTGACCGCCGCGCGCCAGCTCCCAACAGCCCTTGGGATCGACGCCCTCGGGGAACAGCCCGTCACCGTCGCAGCGCTTGCCCGACAGCGGATCGCGCAGCCAATCGATGCTCGCACCGACGGCGCGCGGCTCACCGAAGAGGTCGATCTCGTGACGCAGGATCGCCTCGGCGCGCGAGCGCAGGCGCAGGACGGCGTCGGGAAAGAGCGCGCGATAGTCGTCGGCGATGGTGTCGACGTCGAACACGCGCGGCGCGCGCCCGAGGGCCGCGGCGGCCGCGCGCACGGCGTCGTCGTCGAGCCGCGGCAGCGACGGCGGCCTCGAGAGGCGCTCGCCGACGCGGCGCGCCACCACGCGCAACAGATCGACGGGCTCGGCGACCCGCAACAAGCTCCGCGCGTAGGCGAGATCGACGCGGGCCATCGCTAGCGTGGTCGCAGGCGCGACAACGAGCGCTCGACGCACGCGACCAGCTCTTGCGCGCGGAACGGCTTGGGCAAGAACGACGCGGCGCCGAGCGCCGAGGCGCGGCTGCGCAGGTCGTAGTCGGCGCACGCCGAGAGGAAAACGATGGGCACCCCCGAGGTATCAGGATGCTCGTGTAGCGTCGCTGCAGTGGAAAATCCGTCGACCTGCGGCATGAACAGATCGAGCAGGATCAGGTCGGGCTTGAGCGCGTGGGCCAGCTCGATGGCATCGCCGCCGGTCATCGCGACCGCCACCGCATAGCCGCGCCGTCGCAGCAGCGCCGCGCAGATCTCGGCGTGATCGAGCTCGTCGTCGACGATGAGCACGCGCGGAACGCCGTGCTTCGTCGGATGCCTCGAGGCAACGTCGAGCGGCTCCATCGCCCCCCGATCGAAGCAAACGGCATACCCGCGGCCTACGCGACGCGCTCGAGCGTCAGCCGCCGGTCGCCCGCGGGCAAGATGTACGCACGCAGACGGCGGCGCGCCCGCATCGAGCCGAGGATGGCGAACGGCCACAACAGGAGCGCGGCCAGCACGATGAGCAAGCGCATGTGCACCCCAGGATCAAGATCCGTACCGCCGGTGACAAACGTCCAAGCTTGCGATCCCACGCGTGCGGACGCACGTTCTTCGCGCTACGTGGGTGAATCGTTTGCACGGTCGGGGGGAATCGAAGTGCCGCGATTGCCCACGCGACCGAGCGCGTGCTAGCTTCGGAACCCCTGTAAGACGCTCCAAAGGAGAGGCGACATGTCGAAGAGCCTGAAGGAAACGCAGACGCACAAGAATCTCAAGGAGGCGTTCGCCGGCGAGTCGCAGGCGAATCGTCGTTACCTCTATTTCGCCAAGACGGCCGACGTCGAGGGTCAGCCCGACATCGCGGGTCTGTTCCGCGACACCGCCGAGGGTGAAACCGGCCACGCGCACGGCCACCTCGATTATCTGAAGCAGGTCGGCGACCCGGCGACGGGCGAGCCGATCGGCAACACCGAGAAGAACCTGCGGGCGTCGATCGCCGGCGAGACCTACGAGTACACGAAGATGTACCCGGGCTTCGCCAAGACCGCGCGCGAGGAAGGCTTCGAGGAGATCGCCGAGTGGTTCGAGACGCTGGCGCGCGCCGAGAAGTCGCACGCGGGCCGCTTCCAGAAGGGCCTCGACACCCTCCAGTAGCGCCCATGCGGAAGCTGACACGCGCCGACATTCGCGGGCCGAAGCTGTACGCGGCCATCCGAGACGACCTGCGCAAGCGGGTCATCGAGGTCAAGCGGGTGCGGCGCGTGTCGGTGGGTCCGCAAGTCACCGTCGTGTTCGAGAACCGCACGACGATGATCTTTCAGATCGAAGAGATGTGCCGGGCCGAGCAGATCTCGGAGCCGGACAAGGTCCAGGACGAGATCGACATCTACAACAAGATCCTTCCCGACCCCGGGCAGCTGGGCGCGACGCTGTTGGTCGAAATTACCGACGAGGCGCAGATCGCGACCACGCTCGAGCGCCTGGTCGGGCTGCAGGAGCACGTGTGGCTCGTCGTCGGCGGCGAGCGCATGAAGGCGGAGTTCGATCCCGAGCAGTTCGCCGGCGACAAGCTCGCGGCGGTGCAGTACCTGAAGTTCTCGTTGTCGCCCGAGGCGCAGAAGGCGCTCGCCACCGAGGGCACGGCGGTCGCGCTCGCCATCGATCATCCGAGCTACCGCCACGAAGCGCGCCTCGGCGAGGCGTCGCGCGCCTCGCTCGCAGCCGACCTCGAATAAACCGAGCTCGAATAAACCCGCTCGCGTCGAACCGGCTCGCGTCGAGCCGCGAGGTGCGGCTCAGCCCGACGCGGCCGCCGTTGGCGCCGGCATGCGCCGCAGGATCTCGAGCACCAGCCGCCGCAGCCGCCGCCGATGCGGCTCCGCCTGGGTGATGAAGTGCAGCCCGAGGTCCACGCCGGCGTCGCTCGCCTTCTTCCACTGCACCGTCGCCGTCGCGCGCGCATGCTGCGGATCGGGCGAGTCGAGCTCGACCTCGACCGCATCGCCGTCGACGCCCTCGCCGGTCAGGTGCACGCGCAGGCCGCCTTCGCCGAGATCCACGATCGTGCCGTCCACCGACTTGTCGCCGACGTGGAGCTTGACCGGCAGATCCCCCGGCACGCGCACCGACGCGCGCCGCTCGTCACTCGGCACGTCGCTCGACAGAAGGCGCATCAGCCGCGCGTCGATGCTGCGGCGGCGGATCGACTTCTCGAGATCGGGCGGTCCCGAATCATGCTCGAACTGCGCCAGCTCCTGCACGAGCTCGGAGAACGACAGCTCCTCGACGCGTCCCATCGCGACCTCCCCATGGCTAGCCGTCCGTCGTCGATTTTATCGCAAGCCGGCGCCGCCGTCGACGGGAATGCAAGCGCCGGTGAGAAACTCCTCTTCACACAGGAAACGCACGGCGCGCGCCACGTCTTCCGACGATCCGGCACGGCCGAGCGGGATCTTGTCGAGCTGCGTGGCTCGCCGCGCATCGTCCCAATCGGCGGGAAAGATGACGGTGCCCGGCGCCACGCAGTTGACGCGCGTGCGCGGCGCCAGCTCCAGCGCCAGGCAGCGCGACAGATGCAACAGCGCCGCCTTCGACGTCGCGTAGGCCGACCAGTGGGCCCACGGCTGCCACGCGGCGACGTCGACGATGTTGACGATCGCCGACGCGCCGGCACGCGCCGCCTCGCGCATCAACCGCATGGGTGCATCCAGGTTGAGCGCGAACATCGCGGCCCAGGCGTCGTCGTCCATGGCGTCGAGCGGCGTGCGCGCGTAGCCGGCGGCGTTGTTGACGAGGAGATCGACGCGTCCAACGGCGACGGCGGCGTCGTGCACGAGGCGCGCGGCGGCCGCGCGATCGCGAAGATCGGCCTGCACCACGGCGGCGCCGCCACCGACGGCAGCGGCGAGCGCGTCGGCGTCCGCCGCCGAGCCGTGATGATGGATGACCACGCGCGCCCCGGCGCGCGCCAGCTCCGTGACGATGGCCCGGCCCACGCGGCGCGCCCCTCCGGTGACCAGCGCCGTCTTGCCCGCGAGCGACATGCGCGGCACTGTATCGGGCGATGCATCGCTTCATCAAGGCCGTCGGCTCCGGCCCCAAGCGCGCGCGCGATCTGTCGCGCGAGGAGGCGCGCGTGGCCATGTCGCTGGTGTGCGACGGCGAGGCGCGTCCCGAGCAGATCGGCGCGTTCCTCCTGGCGCTGCGCATGAAGGGCGAAGCGGCCGACGAGCTCGCCGGCTTCGTCGATGCGCTCGACGCGCGCTCGGACATCGGCGGCGCGCGCGCGCCCGCCGGCACGCTCGACGTCGACTGCCACGGTGACGGCCACGAAGGACGCGCCACGCTGTTGCCCGCGGCGGCCTGCGCGCTGGCCGCGCTCGGCGTACCGGTGCTCTTGCGCTTGCAGCGTGACTCGCCGACGGCGCGCCACGGGCTCGTCGAGGCGCTGGCCGCGCTCGGGCTCGACGTCGCCCGCCCCCTCGATGGCACGCGCGCGGTGGCCGCCCTCGGCGCGCTCGGCGTCGGCGCGCTCGATCTGCCGCGCTATCTCGCGCCGCTCGATCGGCTGGTCGCGCTGCGTCCGCTCCTCGGCGTGCGCACCGTCGCGCAGACGCTCATGAAGCTCGTCGATCCGCTCGGCTGCGAGCGGCGCGCCGTCGGCGTCTTCCACGCGCCCTACCTCGCCTCGACGGCGACGGCGCTGGCGACGCTCGGCCGCGCCGGCTTGTGCGTGCAGGCGCTCGGCGGGCTACCGGAAGCGGCGCCGGGCAAGATCGTTCGCGTCTGCCGGACCGGCGCCGAGCCGGAGACGCTCGACCTGCGCGCGCTGCCCGCGTTCCCGAGCGAGCGCAGCGACGCCGCCGCCGACCGCGAAGACGCCGCCGCGCTCAACCGCGCCGCGCTCGACGGCGCCGACGCTCCGCTGGCGCGAGCCGCCGCCGCCGCCGCCCTCCTCCTGCACGCCGCGCGCGGTGGCGATCCGCTCGCCGCCGCCGCCGATGCGCGCCGTGTCTTCATCTCGGGCGCCGCGCGCGCCGTCGCCGCGAGGCTCGCCAGCGCATGAAGAAGCTGCTCGTCCCACTGCTCGCCACCGTGCTCGTCGTCGCCCTCGGCTTCGTGATCGTCGAGCTGCACGCGCCGCTGTCGCCGTCGAGCGACGAGCACGCGTCGGCACCGCCGCCCAGCCCGCCGTCGGCGCACACGAGCGCGTTCGCTCCGCCGTCGAGCGCCGCGCCGCCCACCGGCCCGGCGCGTCCCGAGCGTCCGCCGACGTTGCCGCCGGTACCGCCGCCGAGCCCGGACGCGCCCGATCCCGGCGACGTCGTCGTCGACGGCAAGACGCGCACGGAGTGGCACCGCTACTACGCCGAGCGCCAGCGGCAGATGACGATCGACATGCTGAAGTATCAAACCGTCATCGATCGCGCCATCGCCGGCGAAGAGCCCGATCCCAAGGAGCTCGGCGAAGCGCACGACCATGTGGCCGAGATCAAAGGCCGCATGAAGGAAGATCTCGAGGC
Source organism: Polyangia bacterium (assembly GCA_035607415.1). Lineage (GTDB taxonomy): Bacteria > Myxococcota_A > Polyangia > Palsa-1104 > Palsa-1104 > JAQBQH01. Next base: position 58,494 of record DATNAQ010000076.1, on the reverse strand, counting down.
GCTCCAGCGCATCGACGCCACTCCGTAGTTATGCTAACGATGGCCCACCATGGCCGACGAAAAACGCTACTTCACCGTCGCCGAGGCCAACGCGCTGGTGCCCGCGCTCGAGGTCCGCTTCGGCAAGGTCATGCGCTTGCGGGCGCAGCTGCGCGCCTCTTATGACGCGCTCGAGACCGCCGGCGAGCCGCCGACCGCCGAGACGCTCGAACGGCGCGACGGCCCCGAAGAGACGCGCAAGCTGCGCGGCCGCTTTCGTGCGCTCCTCGAAACGCTGACCGAGGAGCTCGCCGCCGTCGAAGGGCTGGGCGTGGCCGTCAAGGATCTCGACCTCGGGCTGTGCGACTTCCTCGGCGAGCGCGAGGGCCGCGACGTGTGGCTCTGCTGGCAGTACGGCGAGAAGGCGGTCGGCTTCTGGCACGAAATGAACGAGGGCTTCGGCGGCCGCCATCCGCTCGTCGACGCGCCCCCCACGACGCGTCTCTTGCACTGATGGCCGCCGACGTCGCGCGCATGGAGCGCGCCATTGCCGATTGGCTCGAAGCGTGCGGGCTCGATCCCACGCACGCCGATCTGGCGACCACGCCCCAGCGCGTGGCGCGCGTGTGGGCGAGCGAGTTCCTCGACGGCTACAGCGCCGATCCCGCGGCCGTGCTCGGCGAGCTCGTCGTCGGCGAGGCCGATCCCGACGTGGTCGTCGTCGCCGGCCTACGCTTCCATGCGATGTGTCCGCACCACCTGTTTCCCTATCGTGGGCTGGCGCACGTCGCCTATCTGCCGCGCGGCAAGCTCGTCGGCTTCGGCCGGCTCGGCAAGCTCGTCGAGTGCTTCGCGCACCGCCTGACCCTGCAGGAGCGCATCACCCATCAGATCGCCGAGGCGCTCATGCAGCATCTCGGCGCGCGCGGCGCCGGTGTCGTGCTCGAAGCCGAGCAGTTGTGCCTCGCCTTGCCCGGCGACAAGCACGACACGTCGGCGGTGACGACCTCCGCGTTCCTCGGCGAAGCGGCCGAGCGCCCCGACGTGCGCGCGCGCCTGTTCGCCGCGGTGCAGGGACGATGAGCGCGCCGTCGCCGACGCCGGCCGGGATCGCCGCGGCCCCTTCGCTCGTGGGCAAGGTCGCGGTCGTGACCGGCGCCAGCCGCGGCATCGGCCTCGCCATCGCCACGCGTTTCGCCGCCGCCGGCGCGCACGTCGCCGTCTGCAGCCGCGCCGCCGACGGCCACGCCGCCGCGCGCCTCGACGCCGCCGTCGCCAGCCTCGAGCGCGCCGCCACCGCGGGCGCCAAGATCGTCGGCCTGCGCGCCGACGTCTCCGTCTTCGCCGACGCGCGCCGCCTCCACGCCACCGTCGACAAAGAGCTCGGCGTGCCCGACCTCCTCGTCAACAACGCCGGCGTCGTCGTGCGCGCGCGCCTCGACGAGACCTCCGACGCGCAGTGGCGCGACGTCGTCGGCGCCAACCTCGACGGCACCTTCCACGTCACGCGCGTGTTCCTGCCGCAGATGCGCGCGCGCGGCTCGGGCCGCATCATCAACATCGCCTCCATCAGCGGCCGCCAGGGCACCGCGCGCCTCACCGCCTACTGCGCGGCCAAGCACGGCGTCGTCGGCCTGACGCGCGCGCTCGCCGAGGAGACGCGCGACGTCAACATCCAGGTCAACGCCATCTGCCCCGGCTCCGTCGACACCGACATGCTCGCCGGCTCCGGCTTTCCGGCGAAGATGGGCCCCGACGACGTCGCCAGCGTCGCGCTCTGGCTCGCGGGCGACGCGCCCGCCGCGCTCACCGGCGCCTGCATCGACGTGTTCGGCTGATGACACCACCCTCTTCGACGCTGCCGCCGATCCCGCCGCGCTGGGCGCGCCTGCCGATCTTCCCGCTGCCGTCGGTGCAGCTGTTCCCGCACGCGCTCCTGCCGCTGCGCGTGTTCGAGCCGCGCTACCGCGACATGGTCCGCCACGCGATGGCCGGCGAGCGCCTGATCGCGATCGCCGCGCTCGAGCCCGGCTACGAGCCCGAGTACCACAATCGCCCGGCGGTCCGTCCCGTCATCGGCGTCGGCGCCATCGTCGGCCACGAGCCGATCGGGGACGAGGGCCACGCCAACATCATCCTGCGCGGCGTCGTGCGCGCGCGCATCGAGCGCGAGCTGCCGCCCGATCAGTCGTTCCGCCTCGTCGACGCCGTCACCATCGACGATCAGTGCGACCCATCCTTCGATCAACAGGCGGGCCGCGACACGCTCGTGCTGCTCGCCGATCAGCTCGCGCTCAAGCTGCCGTCCGGCGGCGAGACCCTGCGCGAGCTCGCGCGCTCGCAGCCGACGCTCGCCGCGCTCGTCGACGTGCTCAGCGCCGCGCTCGTGACCGATCCCGACGATCGCCAGCAGCTCCTGGAAACCCCCGACGTCGCCGCGCGCGTCGATCGCGTGAGCAACGAGATCGCTACCGTACTCACGCGACTCACGTCGAGCGACGGTCCGTCCAACTAACGAACGCGTTCGCGTTCAAGATCGCGACAAGCGCAGTTCAAATTCTAGATTCTGCACGCGCGATGGCGACACGCGCACACGTCGTAGCGTCGTGTGTGCCGGCAATCGTTCCGCGATGTTGTCAGACACGGTGCGCGGTCGCCGTCGGTGGAACGTAAGATGCGTAAGGGCGCCTTCAATCGGAGGGGCCCATGTCCAGACCGCTCGCGCTCGTCGCGGCTCTCGTCATGTTGGTAGGGTTCGCGGTGCCGGCGCGCGCCGGCAACTACATCATCTATCTACAAGGACGCGGTTGGGCCTCGTGGAACGGCGAGACCGTCGCCGCCAGCGGCTGGACCAACGTGACCATGGCGTTCAACGGCAACGCCGTCATCAACGGCCCCGAGACCAACACGACGGTGAAGAACGCGATGGCGAGCTACTGCTCGGGCGGCAACAGCTGCATCATCCATTGCTACTCGGCGGGCTGCCTGCGCATGCTGAAGGCGGCCTACGATCTTCACGCCGGCGGCAACTCGCTGCCGGGCCTCCTCTACGCCGAAGGATCGGGCAGCGCCTCGGGCGGCACCAAGCTCGCCGAGGTCTCGACGCAAGGCCTCACCAGCGTGATCGCGAAGCTCCTCGGCCAGCAGGAAAAGGTCGACAAGGATCTGACGACGGGCGCGGCGCGCAACACCTGGGGCTACGTGCAGAACAGCTTCGGCGCCGCGTTCTGGGGCTTCGGCGGCTACGTCGACATCTGCAAGAGCCTCCTGTTCTTCAAAATCTGCGGCAACAAATACGTCACCGGCGGGCTCAACCTGACCGCCGACGGCGTCGTCGGCATGGACTCGTACTCGGGCATGTCGACGGCGGGCGCCGTCACCAACGGCTGCAACGCCGCCAAGTACAGCTATCGCTACTACGACAGCGGCCCCTACTACGATCAGTACGGCAACAACCTCACGCCGTGCACCGGCGCCAACCGCGATCACTACGGCGAGCCCGGCCTCGGCACCGGCATCGTCGGCGCCGACGTCACCGGCACCGGCTACGACTACCACCGGGCGTGGAGCGACTCGACCTCGCAGTCGACGTGCAGCGGCACCGGCTGCGACGGCAAGTTCACCAACACGGCGGCGAACTACTCGATCACGCCGCAGGGGCAGTCGATCGCCACGTCGGTGGCGGCGACGTCGTCGAACACGACGGCGGTCGACACGTCGACGGCGACCTGCTGGGGCCACTGCGGCGGCACGTCCAACGGCTGCTACTGCGACAGCACGTGCGCGACGTACCACGACTGCTGCGCCGACAAATCGAGCGCGTGCGACAGCAAGGGATTCTAGCCGCAGGGGTGGTCGTGGCGGCCGCGCTCCTGGCGTGGCTGCTGTGGCCGCGGACGCGGCCGGCACCGTCGGCAAGTATGGCGATGCCGGCCGCGGATCCGCACGCTCGGCGCGACACGGAGCCGTCGTCGCGGCGCGTGGCCGAGCCGGCGCCGCCGACGGTCACGATGGGCGGCCCGTCGGAAGATCGGCTGCGCCGCAACCTCGAGGAGTACAAGAAGGTCGCGGTCTATCCGCCATGGTCGCGCGCGTTCGGCGACGGCACGAAGTACCTGCTGGCGTGGAACAAGCCGGCGACCGCCGAGCTGCCGATGAACGATCAGCCGGGCCACGAGACCACCTATCACTTCGACGCCGATCGCGCGAACGTCGCGTACGGCGAGGCGATCACGTCGTGGATCGAGGTGTGGAAGAGCGGCGATCCGTCGGCGCACGTGCCCATCACCGTCGAGGACGCGTGGGTCGTCGGCGACGTAGGCGCGCAGACCGGGCGCCTCGTGAAGCTGAGCTATCACGACGACGGGCTCGACGGGGACGCCGTCGCCGGCGACGGCCGCTACACCAACCGCTTCGTGCCGTCGCAGGCGGCGGCGCTCAAGCAGGGCACGCAGGTGCACCTGGCCGCGACGGTGTCGACGGGCGACGGCACGCGCCGCCTGATGGTGCGCGAGTTCACCTACGCGCCGCGCCAGGTCGTCGACGTGCTCGGCGTGAGCGACAGCCTGCGCGCCGGGTCGCTCGTGGTCACGCTCGACGTCAACGTGCTCGAGCGCGGCACCTACGATTTCGAGGCCAACCTCCTCAGCGGCGACGGCAGCGTGCCCATCGGCTACGTGCAGCAGAGCTACACGCTCGCGCCCGGGCGGCAGAACGTCGACCTCGTCTTCTTCGGCCGCATGTTCGGCGAGGTCGGCGTCGACGGGCCCTACCAGCTGCGCGACGTGCACGGCCTGCTCCTCAGCCTCGACGGCGCCGAGCACAACATCCCCTTCCAATACGACGCGCCCTACCTCACCAAGGCTTGGCGCCGCGCCGAGTTCTCGCCGGCGGAGTGGGACGCGCCGGAGAAGCAGCAGAAGATCGCGACGCTGGAGCGCCTCATCGCCGACACCGCGGCCGGGCGCATCGGCGGGCCGACGTCGCAGCCGCAGCACATCGACATCGACGAGCACGGCGTCGCGCACGTCGTGAACGATCCGCCGCCGCCGCCGAAGTAATCAGTCGTTGCCGAGAATCGCCAGCGTGTGCGCCAGCGCCAGCACGCCCTGCGCCAGGTGCTTCGGATCGGTCGCCTCCGTCGGGCAGTGCGACTTGCCGCCGATCGACGGCACGAAGATCATCGACGACGGCACGATCTCCGCCATGTGCAGGGCGTCGTGGATCGCGCCCGACGGCATGCGCATCGAGCGCAACCCTGCCGCCGCCGCGCCGCGCTCGACGGCGCTGATGGCCGGCTCGTGCATCGGCCCCGGCTCGACGCGCTGGAGCAGCTGCTGCTCGAGCTCGATGCCGCGCTTCTGCCCGATCCCGTGCAGCGACGAGACCACGTAGTCGTCGAGCGCCGAGAGCAGCTCGCGCGACGGCGCGCGCAGATCGCAGATGGCGTCGACGCGCCCGGGGATGATGTTCTTGCCGCCCGGCTCGACCGTCAGCTTGCCGATGGTGCCGACGGCGCCGCCACCCACTTCGCGCGCCGCATGCTCGATGCCGAGCGCCCATTCGGCCGCGGCGAGCAGCGCGTCGCGCCGCAGGTTCATCGGCGTGGCGCCCGCGTGGTTGGCGTCGCCGAGGAAGGTGACCGTGCGCTGCACGAGCCCGGCGATCGCGGTGACCGCGCCGATCGGCAATTCGGCCGCTTCGAGGACGCCGCCCTGCTCCACGTGCAGCTCGACGAACGCGTGGATCGCGCCCGCCTGCGCCTGGGCCGCGATCGGCGCGCCCGCATCGCCGTAGGTGGCGAGCGCGTCGCGATAGACCACGCCGTCGGGATCGACGAGCGCGAGCACGCTCTCGACCGACACGTGGCCCGACACCGCCGCCGATCCGATCGTACCGCGCCGGAAGCGCGAGCCCTCCTCGCCGACGAAGACGATGACCTCGAGCGGCCGCCGCGTCGTCACGCCGGCGGCGTCGAGCGCCTCGAGCGCGCACACCGCGCCGACGACGCCGAGCGGACCGTCGAGCTTGCCGCCCGAGGGCACCGAGTCGAGGTGCGATCCCGACATCACCACCGGCTCGCGCGACTCCCAGGTGGCGCCGTCCGCGGCCTTGCGCCGCCCGCGCAGGTTGCCGACTTCGTCGTGGCGCACGTCGAGGCCGGCGGCGCGCATGCGATCGGCCACGTAGGCCCGCGCCGCCGCGTCCTCCCGCGACAACGCCTTGCGCGTGATGCCGCCGTCGGCGCCGAGCCCAATCTTGCCGAGCGTCTCGAGATCGGCGAGCAGCTTGTGCTCGTCGATTCGAACCGTGGTTCCGCTTTTCGAACCGCTGTTCGAAATCGTCATCGCGTCTTCACCGTATCTGGACGAGCCCCGCCGCGCGCCGCCCCGTACCCCCACCCGGCCCGTTGTTCTTGGCCACCTCGCCCGCCACCTTGGCCGCCAGCAGCATGAAGATCTTGGCGTGCTCCGACTCGGGCGCGCCGACGACCACCGGCCGCCCCGCGTCGCCGCCGTGCCGCACCTTCGAATCGATCGGCACCTCGCCGAGGAAGACGGTGCCGAGCTCCTTCGCCAGCTTCCTGCCGCCGCCGCGCGCGAAGATCTCGTCGTGGTGCCCGCACGCCGGGCAGGTGTAGTAGCTCATGTTCTCGACGACGCCGAGGATCGGGATCTCGACTTTCTTGAACATCGAGACCGCCTTGACCACGTCGATGAGCGCGATCTCCTGCGGCGTGGTCACCACCACGCTCCCGCTGATCGGGATGAGCTGCGACAGCGACAGCTGCGCGTCGCCCGTCCCCGGCGGCAAATCGATCACCAGGTAATCGAGCTGCCCCCAGTCGACGTCCTCGACGAACTGCTGCAGCAGCTTGTGGATCATCGGCCCGCGCCACACGACCGCGCCGTCGCGCTCGACGAAGAAGCCGACCGAGATGACCTTGATGCCCCAATGCACCGACGGCGTGATCTTCTGCCCCGCCTGCTGCCCCGGCGGCACGTCGGGCTCGCCGAGCATCGTCGGCACCGACGGTCCGTATACATCTGCGTCGAGGAGCCCCACCGTCGCGCCGTGCTGCCGGAGCGCCAGCGCCAGGTTGGTCGCCACCGTCGATTTGCCGACGCCGCCCTTGCCCGCCGCCACGGCGATGATGTTCTTCACGCCCGCCAGCCGCTCGCCGCCCGGCTTGCCGATCTTGGTCGTGACCTCGGCGCTGACCTCGATCTTCACCTCGCTCGCACCGGCGCCAGCCGCCGCCTCGCGCACCGCCTTCTCGATCTCCTCGCGGTGCGGATGCGCCGGCGTCGGCAGCTTCAAGTTGATGCGCGCCTTGTCGCCGTCGCCGAGCACGTCCTTGACGTAGCCGAGCGCGACGATGTCCTTGCCGAACAACGGGTCCTGCACCTTGGCGAGCGCCGCTCGCAATTTTTCGACGTCGAGTGCCATGTTTCCTTTTTCGAACCGCCGTTCGAAACGGCGTTAAGAGTGGTGGCCGAGCTTGGCCTTCTTCACTTCGAGATACTCGCGGTTGTGCTCATTCGGCCCGCCCCAGTGCGGCACGCGCCGCGCGACTTCGATGCCCGCCTTCTCCAGGCCCGCGCACTTGTCGGGGTTGTTGGTCATGAGCGCCACCGACGTGACCCCGAGATCGCGCAGGATCGACGCCGCCAGGTCGTAGCTGCGCAGATCGGCCGCGAAGCCCAGCTGCTGGTTGGCCTCGACGGTGTCGGCGCCCGCGGCCTGCAGCGCGTACGCCTTGATCTTGTTGCCGAGCCCGATGCCGCGCCCTTCCTGACGCAGGTAGACCACGACGCCGCGCCCCGCCTCTTCGATCGCCGCGAGCGCGCGATCGAGCTGCTCGCGGCAATCGCACTTGAGCGAGCCGAGCGTCTCACCGGTCCAGCACTCCGAATGCACGCGCGCCATCACCGGCTCGGCACCGCCCAGCCCGTCGAGCGCGCCGGCGACGATCGCCACATGCTCGCGCTCCTCGGCGCGGCGACCGCTCTCGCGATACACGACCAGCGTCAGTTTGCCGTGATGCGTCGGGATCGAAGCTTCCGAGTAGCGAAAAACCGATGTTTCCGGGCCTGGCAATCGCGCTCCTTGACGAGGAATTATCGTAGATTAGACTGTCTCATTGTCAACGCGGACGTTACGCGTTAGGTGTGTCAGATGGCGCTTCGCCCGATCGTGAAATATCCCGACAACTTCCTGCGTCAGCCGACGCAGGCGGTGGCCGAGGTCGACGACGAGACCAAGAAGCTCGTCGCCGACATGGTCGAGACCATGTACTCCAAGAACGGCGCGGGCCTGGCCGCCATCCAGGTCGGCTCGCCCAAGCGCATCTTCATCGTCGAGGCGTCGATCACCGGCGGTGACGAGAACGACCATCCGATCGTCTTCATCAACCCCACGATCGAGTGGCTCTCCGACGAGACCGAGTCGTCGGACGAAGGCTGCCTGTCGTTCCCCGGCATCTACGTGCCCATCAAGCGCTCGCTGCGCGCGCGGGTCCGCGCCACCGGCCTCGACGGCCAGGAGTTCGTCGCCGAGGGCGAGGGGCTCTACGCCCGCGCCATGCAGCACGAGAACGATCACCTCATCAACAAGCTCCTCATCGACTACGTCGGTCCCCTCAAGCGCCAGATGATCAAGCGCAAGATGGAGAAGATGACCGACGAGGAAGCCGACGAGCTCCAGGCCGCCGGCGAGTAATTTCGAACGCCCGTTCGAAACATGACTGGCACCGTTCAAATCAGAAACGTCGAGTTCCAGGGCAAGCACGGCGCCTCGGCCGACGAGCGCCGCTCCTCGCGGCGCTTCCAGGTCGACGTCGATCTGATCATGCCGCTCCAGCGCGCCATCGAGAGCGACCGCCTCGCCGACACCGTCAACTACCGCGACGTCTGCGAGCTGATCGTGCAGATCGGCGAAGCGCGCCCCTACCGCCTGCTCGAGGCGCTCGCCGCCGAGATGCTGCGCGAGATCAAGAAGCGCTGGCCGCAGGCGCAGATCACCGTCGAGCTGCGCAAGCTCCATCCGCCGTGCCCGGGCAATCCCGACTACACGGCGGTGCGCTTGAGCGACTCGTAGCGCGCGCGCCACTCGGCCTCGGCGCGCCCCAGCTCCGTCGACGGCGCGTCGCCGAAGAGCAGCTCGCGCTCGATGCGATGGAAGTTGCCGCGCGCGCCCAGCTGCGCCAGCACCGAGTGCACGCCCCACTGGATGCGGTTCACGAAGACGAAGTCGCGCGGCATGTTCAGCTTCTTCGACAGCCCCGCCGCGCTGCCCTCCGGTTTGAACACCTGTTTGAAGCTGCGCGCGTTGTACTCGCGCGTGAAGACGAACTCGCGGTCCTCCTGCACCGGCTCGTAGAAGTAGCCGAAGTAGTCGAACAGCACGTCGAGGTCGAAGCCCTCCGTCGACGGAAGGAAGGTGAGCGCCACCAGCTGCCGCGCGAACGCGGCGCGATCGCCCGAGAGGTGCGCTTTGACGAGCGCGCGCCAGTCACGCAGCATCTCGTCGGGGAAGTATTTGACGCAGCCGAAGTCGAGGAACACGACGCGGCCGTCGCGATCGAAGAGGTAGTTGCCCGGGTGCGGATCGCCGTTGAACATGCCGTGCCGCACGATCGATCCGAACACGAAGCGGAACAGGATCTCGCCGTAGCGCGCGCGCGTGGCCTCGTCGTCGCCGACGACCTCGCCGAAGCGGCGCCCGTCGACGAACTCGGTGGTGAGCACGCGCGGCGTGGAGTGCGAGGCGTGGACGCGCGGGATGCGGATGAACGGGTGCCCGTCGTAGAGCTCGGCGAAGGTGCGCGTGTTGTCCGCTTCGCGCGCGTAGTCGAGCTCCTCGAGGATGCGGCCGCGCAGCTCGTCGATCACCGAGCGCGTGTCGACGCCGGGATACATCGGCGAGATCAGCCGGTAGAGCATGGCCGCGTTGCCCAGATCGGCGCGGATGGCGTCGGCGACGCCGGGATACTGGATCTTGACCGCGACCTCCTCGCCCGACGGCAGCGTGGCGCGATGCACCTGCCCGATCGACGCCGACGCGATCGGCTGCTCGTCGAAGCGGGCGAACGCGCGCTCGAGCGGGCGGCCCAGCTCCTCCTCGGCGACGGCGCGCAGGAGCGCGAAGTCCATCGGCGGCGCCGACGCCTGCAGCGCGGCGAGCGCCATGCGGAACTCCTCGGGCACCTCGTCGCTGACGAAGCTGAGCATCTGCCCCAGCTTCATGAAGGCGCCCTTCATCGAGCCCATCGTCTGCGCGACCGCCTCGGCTGAGGCCTTCCGCTGCTCGGCGCCGATGCGGCGGCGCCGCTCGGGCGAGGCGAAGGCGCGGCGCAGCCGCGCGCCGAGCGAGCTCGTCGACAGCCGCGCGGTGAGCCGGCCGATGCGCACCATGCGCAACGCGCGCGATCCGACGACGCGCCCGCCGCTCTTGCCCGCGGCCACGAGGATCACCACCGCCACGACGAGGATTGCGGCTGCGACGGCCAGTAGCGGAATCATGCGTGGATGAGATGGTAGTACGAAGCGAACGGTGTCAGGTGCGCAATGCGCGCCGTCCCGGGCGCGCCATGCTCAGCGGCTGCGCATGAGGAGCCAGCCGATCGCCGCCGCGAACGCCAGCACCGCCGCCACCACCAGCCACGCGCGTATCGCCCCCGCCGGCTCGTCGGAGTTGGTGACGAAATCGGGCAGGGCGCGGCGGTTCTCATCGGCCTGCGCCAGCACGTCGGCGCTGTTGGGATTGAAGCGCGGCTGCAGCTTCTTGCGATCGCGCGCCGCCTTGCGCTCGACGGAGACGTCCTGGAACGTGAGCACGAAGTACGCCTGCCACCTGCTGCGGATGCGCTTCTCGAGCCGCGCCCAGACGTCCTCGATGAGGCCGCGCGCGCCGTCGAGATCGTCGCCCTCCAGGTTGGCGAGCAGCGGCGCCACCGGCGCGGCCAGGAGCTGCTCCAGCTCCTCGACGTGCGCCGGTCCCATTTCGTATTTGTCGGCCACCAGCTCGACGGTCGGGTCGTTGCGCGCGGCCGTCGCCAGCTTGGCGTTGAACTCGTGGGCGAAGTCCTCGGCGATGAAGTGGAGGGCGCGCTTCACCTCGCCGCTGATCTGCGCGGCCGAGGCGGAATCCGAACCGCCGTTCGAATCTTCGAACAGCCCGCGACACCCCTTGTCGAACGACCCGCGGTAGACGGACAGCTTCTCCGCGAGCAAAGTTTCAGGCGACATTCGCCCTCCCTCGCCCGCAGCCAGTATTTCAGCCTACATAGTTGCGATCAATTGAAAAATCAGACGGCGCACTCGCCCTGACCGATCGCCACCTTGAACGGCTTCTCGTCGCCGTGGTCGAGCCAATCCTCGGGCTTCGCCGTCGCCGCGTCGAACTCGGCGAGATCGGCGACCGCGCGCTTGACCACCTCGGGCTCGACGCGCCGAAAGTACTGAAGCGGCGCCTCGCCCTCGTTACGCTCCTTGCGATAGAGCTCGAGCAGGCGCAACACCGCGTCGGGCACGCGCCGCGCCGCCAGCTTCACGATCTGCCGGCCGAAGGTCGCCCCCTCGCGCGCGATGCCGCCGCCGAGGTGAAGCTGGTATTCGGGCACCGCGACGCCGCCCACGCGGCGCATCGTGCCGTGGAAGCCGAGCGCGGCCACGTGATGCTGTCCGCACGAGTTGGGGCAGCCCGAGATCTTGATGTCGAGCGCTTCGGCCGCCTTCACCGCCTCGGCGCTCTCGCCGGTCGCCGCCGAGAGCGCGTTCTCGACGGCGGTGGTGAGCTCGCGCGAGCGCGTCACGGCGAGGTTGCAGGTATCGGCGCCGGGGCACGAGGTGACGTCGTGGATGGTGCGCGCGCCGGCGCGACCGAGCCCGAGCGTGACGAGCTCGGCGTGCAGCGCCGTGAGGCTGGCCTCGGGCACGAAGCGATAGACCAGGTTCTGCTCGTTCGACAGGCGCACCGTGCCGTCGGAGAACTGGCGCGCCAGCTTGGCCGCGCCGCGCAGCTGCGCCGAGGTGATGTCGCCGCGATCGAGCCGCGCGATCACCGCGTAGTAGCCGGCCTGCCGCTGCTTGATGCAGTTGGTCGCGTAGAACCGCTCGAATCCGTCTTCCGCCGCGGTCTGGCGCACTGGCGCGCGCAAGCGCAGCACCGCGTCGGGCCGCACCTCGTTGCTCACGTCGATGGCGATGCGGCCGCGCCCGTCGGCGTCGATCTTCGCCAGCTCCGCTTCGTACTCCTTGCGGAAGCCGTCGAGGCCGAGCTTGCGGATGACGTACTTGAGGCGCGCGCGCGACTTGTTCTGCCGATTGCCGGTGCGATCGAACACGCGCACCACCGCCTCGAGCACCGGCAGCAGGCGATCGGCGGGCACGAAGCTCTCGAGCGGGTGCGCGTCCTCGGGCGACGTCGACAACCCGCCGCCGACACGAATTTCGAACCCACGTTCAGAATTGCGAACCCGCGCGAGAACCGCGACGTCGTTGATCGCGCCCTGCGCACAATCGTCGCCGCAGCCCGACAGCGCGATCTTGAACTTGCGCGGCATCGACTGGCAGATCGGGTTGCGCAAAAAGTGGCGCGTGACCGCCTGGCCGTACGGCGTGACGTCGAACGCCGAGCCGTTGCACACGCCGGCGAGCGCGCACGCGGTCACGTTGCGCACGGTGCCGCCGCACGCCTCGCGCGTGGTGAGCCCGACCTCGTCGAGCTTGGTCATCGCCTCGGGCACACGCGAAAGCTTCACGAAGTGGAGCTGCACGTTCTGACGCGTGGTGACGTGGCCGAAGCCGCGCGAATATTCGTCGGCGATGTCGGCGATGCGCTCGAGCTGCGGCGCCGAGAGCACGCCCTGCGGAATCTTGACGCGCAGCATGTTGACGTCCTGCTGGCGCTGGCCGTAGGTGCCGCGCGTGAGGCGATAGGCCCTGAACTGATCGGAGCTGAGCTCGCCCGACTCGAAGCGGCGGAGATGATCCACGAAATCGTCGATGTCGGCGGGGCTGGAAAAGCGGAGCGGATCCGGGACCGCCGGCACGGGTGCGTCGTCCATGGACCAAGTGTCTGGTCGCGGGCGGCGCCGGTCAAGCAAAATTCTACGTATTCTTGACCGGTATTCCGTAGAATTTGTATTACTACGGAATCGTAACGATATTTACTTGTCGGCGAGCGCCTCTTTGCCGACTTCGCGAACTTTGTGGCCGGCTTCCATGTACTCGACCCAGGCCTTGCCGACCTCGGCGGCGTCATCGCCGCGCTTGGACTTGCGGCTCTTGCGCAGGCAGTCGTCGAACGCCGAGAGCTCGCGGTCATCGGCCGCGAGCTTGGCCACGGCGGTCTTGAAGCCGGGCGTGGGCGCCGCCAGCGCGTTCTCGGTGGTGACTTCCTTGCCGCAGGTGTTCTGCAGCGTGTCGAGGTACTTCGGATCCTTGCACTCCTTGAAGAGGTACTCGACCAGCGCCTGGCCGTCCCTCATCTTGTCGACGCCGGGCACCGCGCAGTGCAGGAAGCGATCGTAGGCGACGACGTCGGCGCCCGGCTTGCCGCCGGCGAACGAGTGCCACGCGGCGCCGTCGGTGCCGACCTTCTGGCCGACTTCGCGCTCGGCGAGATGTGACGGCGCGACCTTGGCCCACTCGTCGAACGCCGTCGACAGATCCTGGAGGCTCTTGGCGTACGCCTTGAGCGCCTGGTCGTACATCGCGGGCGCGGTCATGCCCTCGATGCTGTGCTTGGCGTCGATCGCCTTCGGCGTGCACTCCTCGCGGACCTTGGTCGGGTAATTCTTCGGATCGGTGCCGAAGGCGCCCTCGAGTCGCTGCGACAGCGCGAGGTTGTTCGGGAACATGCCCGGGTCGACGCCGGCGCCGAGCAGGCACGCCCAGAACTTGCCGACCACCTGGTCCTTCTCGATCTGCTGGAACTGGTTCATCACCGCGACATGCATCTCGCGGATCTTCTGCGTCTGCATGCTGCGGTAGACGAAGAAGCCGATGGCAGCGACGGCGATGACGCCGACGACGATCCACGGCGTCTTCGAGCCCGACTTCTTCAGCGCGAAGTCGTCGAGGCCGGGCGGCGCGCCGCCGGGGTTTTGCGCGTTGGGGTCATTGGGATCGTTGAGGTCGGGCGGGATGTTCATGGCCGCGCATCATAACGCGAATCACACGAGATCGGCGAGCGCAGCCGTCACATGGTGTCGGGCCATCTCCTTACGCCAGCCGAGCGCGAAGTCGGTGTTGTCGAGCGGCTTGGCCAGGCGCGCCGCGCGATCGGCGACGGCGGCGACGGCGTCGCGATCGTCGAGCCGCTTGCCGACGAGCAGCGCGGCGGCGGCCGAGGCGTCGTGCGGGCGCGAGCCGGCGCCGGTCACGAAGATGCGCGCCTCCTCGACGACGCCAGCGACGACGCGTGCGGCCGCGGCCACGCCGAGCACCGGGAAGTCGAACGACTCGCGGCGGCGCAGCTTGCGGTAGGCGGCGCGCCAGCTGCCGTCCTGCGGCGGCACGTGGATGGAGGTGAGGATCTCGTTCGAACGCTTGTTCAAATATTCGATCCCGTCGTCGCGGAAGAGGTCGCGCAGCGGAATGCGCCGCTCGCCGTCGACGGAGACGAGCGTGACCTCGGCGCCGATGGCGGCGAGCACGGGCGCCGTGTCCGACGAGGAGACGGCCCAGCAGCGCTCGCTGCCGGGTGCGACCCAGCAGGTGCCGCCGTCGCGCTTGAGGCAGAAGTCGATCGACTGGCGCCACTCGAACGACTGGTTCCAATAGTTGCAACGCGTGTCGAGGCACAAGTTGCCGCCGAGGGTGCCCATGTTGCGCAAGGGCGGCGTCGAGATCAGGTGCGCGGCGCGGCCGAGCGCGGGCCAGGCGGCGGCGAGCGCGCCGTCGTGCTCGACGGCGGTGAGCGAAGTCATCGCACCGACGGTGAACCCGCTCGCCGCGTCGCCGCGCACGCCGTGCAACGCCTCGACGGCGCGCAGCCCGATCACGCGCGTGGGCGTCTGTTGGCGGCGCTTCATGTTCGGCCACAGGTCGGTGCCGCCGGCGACGAGCGCGGCCTGCGCGCCGTGCTCGGCGAGCAGGGCCACCGCGTCGGCGAGCGTGCGCGGCGCGAAGTAGCGGAAGCGCGGCAGGCGCATCATGGCTGCGCACCTCGTCTCATTGCGGCTTCCCTCCTTCGCGCGCCGACGGTGCACCGGCGGCGGACGGCAGCTGCTCGACGGGCGGCGCCACCGTCGCGCCGCGCACGCGATCGCGCTTGCGTGGCGGCTCGTTGGTCGCCTTGCCGTCGCCGCCCTCCCACGGCGGCGGCACCGTGAGCGCCTCGGGCCACGCGATCGTGGGAAAGCGCGCGGGGCCGAAGCGGCGGTTGGCCGCGCCGAGCGCCTTCAGGATCTTCTCCGGCGTGATCGGCACCTCGTCGACGCGCACGCCGACGGCGTCGAACACCGCGTTGGCCACCGCCGGCATGATCGGCAAGAGCGGTCCCTGCCCCACCTCCTTGGCGCCGAACGGTCCGTTCGGATCGGGCTCCTCGACGAGGATGGTCTCGATCTCGGGCATGTCGAGCGTGCCCGGGCTCTTGTACTCGAGCATCGACGGAAACTTGTGCACGTTGGCGTGCGACAGCTTCGGCGGCAGTCGGCGGAAGGCCTGGTCCTCCATGAGCGCCTCGCCGAGCCCCATGTAGACGCTGCCCTCGACCTGTCCGCGCGCGAGCACCGGGTTGAGCGCGCGGCCGATGTCGTGAGCGATCCAGATCTTCGGCACGCGCAGCCAGCCGGTCGCGCGATCGACCTCGACGGCCACGACGGCCGCCGAATACGAGTACGCCGGCGACGGACCGACGCCCGCGCCCTTGTAGTCGCCCGGCGCTTTCGGCGGGCGATAGCTGCCGGTGGTGCCGAGCGTGCCGTGTTTGGCCTCGGCGAGCTGCACCGCCTCGGCGAACGACACGCCGCGCGCCGGGTCCTCGCCGTCGAAGACGCGCCCGTCGGCGAACACGAGCCGCGCCGCCGGCAGCGCCAGCTTCTCGGCGACGGCGCCGGCGATGAGCGCGCGCGCCCGCTCGGCGGCCTGGATGGCGGCGTTGCCCATCATCAGCGTCACGCGCGACGAGTAGCTGCCGAGATCGACGGGGCCGAGGTCGGTGTCGCCGGTGACGGCGCGGACGTCGAGCGGATCGATCCCCAGCACCTCGGCGACGCAGGCGACGAGCACGTTGTCCGAGCCCTGCCCGATCTCGGTGGCGCCGCAGAACGCGGTGACGCGGCCGGAGCGATCGAGCTGCAGCTGCACGCCCGAGTGCGGCAGCTCGTTCCAATAGATCGGCAGCCCGGCGCCGCACAGGTACGAGCTGCAGGCGATCCCGAGCCCGCGGCCGGTCTTGCCCAAACCGCGGCCGTCGGTCCAGCCGGACGCCGCGACCACGGCCTCGATGCAGCGCACCAGGCCCGTCGACGACACGCGCAGCCAGTTGGCGGTCAGCGAGTCGCGCGGCACCGCGTTGTCGATGCGCCATTTGGCCGGATCGACGCCGAGCTCGGCGCACATCTTGTCGACGTGCACCTCGAGCGCGAAGCGCGGCTGCGGCGTGCCGTGCCCGCGCTTGGGCCCGCACGGCGGCTTGTTGGTGAAGGTGCGGCAGCCGCGGAAGCGATAGCGCGGAATGCGATAGGTGACCGTCTGCAGCGCGCCGGTGTAGAAGGTCGAGGCCACGCCGTAGCTGCCGTAGGCGCCGCCGTCGAGCAGCGTCTCCAGCTCCTGCCCGACGATTTCGAACCCCTGTTCGGTTTTTCGAACACCGGTTCGAAGCTTCATCAGGACCGGGTGGCGCCCGCGATGGCAGTAGAAGACCTCCTCGCGGGTGAGCGCGATCTTCACCGGCCGGCCGAGCGCGATCGCGGCCTTGGCGGCGACGATCTCGTGGTTGAACGGATCGGACTTGCCGCCGAAGCCGCCGCCGTTGGGCGTGGCGATGACCCGGATCTGCGACGCCGGGCGGCCGAGCACCTTGGCCAGCGCGCGGTGCAGGTAGTGCGGGGTCTGCGTCGATGAAGCGACGGTGAGCTTGCCGTCGCCGTCGAGCCACGCCAGGGTTGCGTGCTGCTCGATGGGCAGGTGCGTGTTGCCGCTGAAGAACATGACGTCTTCGAACACGCGTTCGGATTTGGCGAGCGCGTCGTCGACGTCGCCGAAGTCGAAGGCGACCGCCTTGTGCACGTTGCCGTGATCGCCGTAGTCGTGCAGGCGCGGCTCGGGCGTGCGCAGCGCCTCCTCGGCGTCGGCGATGGTGGCGAGCGGCTCGTAGGTCACGTCGACGAGCGCGGTGGCCTCGTAGGCGCTCAGCTCGTCGGCGGCGATGACCGCGGCCACCGGATCGCCGACGAAGCGCACGCGATCGGTGCACAGCGCGTGCTCGTCCTGCGAGACGGGCAGGATGCCGAAGGGGACGGGGAAGTCGCGGCCGGTGAGCACCAGCTTGACGCCAGGATGGGCGAGCGCGCGCGCGCCGTCGACGGCGACGATGCGCGCGTGCGGCACCGTCGCGCGCAGGAGCTTCATGTGCAGCATGCCGGGCAGCGACAGGTCGTCGGCGAAGCGGGTGAGCCCGGTGACCTTGGCGCGCCCGTCGACGCGGCGGAGCGGCTTGCCGATGACGTTTGGTGCGCGCTCGCTCACGGCGCCCTCACTCTTTCGCCCCGCGCAGCTGTGCCGCGGCCGCCTCGACCGCCTCGAAGATCTGCAGGTAGCCGGTGCAGCGGCAGAGCTGGCCCGAGAGCGCCTCGGCGATCTCGGCGCGCGTGGCGTCGGGGCGGCGCGCCAGGAGCTCCTTGGCCGCGAGCAGGAAGCCGGGCGTGCAGTAGCCGCACTGCGCGGCGCCGTGATCGGCGAAGCAGGCCTGCAGCGGATGCAGCTCCGCGCCGTGGGCCATGCCCTCGACCGTCTCGACGGCACGCGCCTCGCACTCGACGGCGGCGACGAGGCACGACAGCACCAGCTGCCCGTCGAGCAGGACGGCGCAGGCGCCGCACTCGCCGAGCTCGCAGCCGTGCTTGGTGCCGGTGAGCTGCAAGTCTTCGCGCAAGAGCTCGAGGAGCGTCTTGTAACCGTCGACGAGCAGCTCGCGCCCTTCGCCGTTGACGGTGAGCGCCAGGCGCGTCTTCTGACGCAGCGCCGGATCCCCGAGCTGGATCAGGTCCGTTGCCACAGGAGGCCTCGCAGGAGCTGCTCGCGGAAGGAGTGGCGGATCTGATCGGGATCGCCGTCGCCGGGCCGGTACCAGCGCGCGACCCAGTTGAGCGCGCCGAGCAGCGCGAACGCCTGCAGCTTCGGCTCGCCGGCGCGCACCATGCCCTGCCGCTGGCCGGCGGCGATGAGGTCGCGCACGCCGCGCTCGTACTTGTCGCGCTTCTGCACGATCTTCTTGAACAGCGGCTTCGGCAGATCGTCGAGATCGAGGTGCAGCGTCGCGCCACCCGACATCACGACGTGCAGGTGGCCCTCGACGAGCGCGCCGAGCCGCTCGGCGGCGTCGGGCCGATCCTTGGCCGACTCGAGCACCTCGAGCAGCTGATCGAGCGCCCGATCCTGGCAGGCGTAGACCAGCTCCTCCTTGTTGCGGAAGTAGTAGTAGAGGTTGCCCGTCGACAGCCCGGCGGCGCGGGCGATGTCGCGCATGCCGGCGCGGCGCAGCCCGTGATCGCGCATGGCGACCAGCGCGCCCTCGAGGATCTCGCTACGGCGCGCGTCGGCGCGGCGCACTTTCGAACGCGTGTTCAACATTTCGAACCTGTGTTCGAATTTTTGAACCCGTGTTCGAAATTGTCAAGGGCGGGAATGCAGACCGTGCAGCCCGAGCGACGGCCGGATCAGGCGAAGCGGTCGAGGTTGCGCAGCCACTCCCAGCAGCCGCGGGCGTCGAACAGCTGGAACTCGACGGCGCCGAAGGCGAAGCGATCGCCGCGGTTGACCGCCGCGCCGCCGCCGCGCGCCGCCAGCTTGACGCTGCCGACGAAGGTGCCGTTGCGCGAGCCGGCGTCGGTGAGCTCGACGCGATCGCCGACCAGCCGGAAGAAGGCGTGGAACTTCGAGACCTGCTCGTCGGGCACGACCAGATCGTTGTTGTCGGTGCGCCCGACGGTGATCATCGAGGGAAACGTCGACTGGACCTTGCGCAGCGGCAGCACCAGCGGCCGGCCGCGCTCGGGCGGAGCGTTGGTCTTGGTCTTGCTGACGTCGACGATGCGGATGGTGCCGGTCGGGATGCGCGCCAGATCGGTCGGCTCACGCGGCAACACCGAGTCGAGGCGGTTGCGGATCGCCTGCATGCCCGTCACCGTCGCTGCCGCGCGCACCGGCCGCACCAGGCGCGCGCGCGAGATCATGAAGAAGTACGGATGGGCCTCGACCCACTGATCCACCCGGCTGACGAGGGCCAGCTCGCCCCAATCGACTCCCCCCATTTGTGGCCATTATACCTTCGGCGGACGGCCCCACCATCGTCCTTCTGCGAGGACGAAGCGCGAAGGCGGCCGCGCGACTGGATGTGTTGGCTCGATGACGATTCCTTCGCCGGGAAGCTTCGCGTACTCGGGATCCCACGGTAGGACGATGGCGATCGTGTCGTCGAGCGGCACCAGCTTGGGTAGGATCGGCGCGACCACGCGGCCGCGCGCCCAATGCAGCGCGGCGACGACCGTCGCGTGCGACGCAAGATCCTCCAAATTGCGAATCGTCGGCGGCGGCAGCTTGATCTCGCCGCGCTCGTAGCGCGCCAGCACCTCTGCCGGCGTCGCCCACAACGAGTCGACGGTTTCGACGCTGTCGTGGCGCGCGATCTGATCGGGCGGCGCCGCGGCGACGAAGAAGCGGGCGTCGAAGCGCTTGCCCTCGGCCGACGGCGTCACCCAGCGCGCGAACGGCACCAGCGTCGCCGCGTCGACGGTGAGCGCGGCCTCCTCGGCCAGCTCGCGCGCCGCGGCGACGGCAAACGCCGCTTCGCCTTCACCGTCGCTCGGCTCGACCCGCCCGCCGGGGAACACGTAGGCGTCGGCCATGAACGACGAGCCGCGGTGGCGCCGCACCATCAGCACCTCGGGCCCGCCGGCGGCGTCGCGCAACAGCACGACCGTGGCCGCAGGACGTGGCGTCGCCACCGAAGGCGGCTCTGCGCTCTGTACGCTCATGATGAGAACCTCGTGAACAGCGCGCGCAGATCCTCCGGGATCGGCGTGGCGCGGAACGTCTGCATGTCGACGCACGCGCAGGTGATCTCGGCGCGACACGCCTGCTGCCCGTCGCGATGGCGGAAGCCGTCGTAGCGAAACGTCGCCGAGCGCGCGCCGAGCTTGGGCACCGACAGCTCGATGTCGAGCGCGTCGCCGTAGCGCAGCGGCAGCTTGTAGTCGGTCTCGATGTGCACCGTCGGAAACCCCACGTGCCTCTGGTTGAGCATCACGTGATACGCGAAGCCGTTCTCGTCGAAGAAGTCCTCGAACGCTTCGTGGAAGTAGATGAAGAACTGCGGGTAGTAGACGATGCCGGCGTGGTCGACGTCGCCGAAGCGCACCGGTACCTGCGTGCGAAAGGGCATCGGCGCCCGCCGTCAGCCCGCCATGACCTTGGAGAGGCGCGTGCGCTGGACCTGCGAGAAGCCCTGCTTGCCGTACAGCGCCTGCGCCGCGGCCGGGTCGTGGCGCTCGCCGATCTCGACGTCGAGCGCGCGCAGGCCGCGGCCGTTCGCCCAATCCATCGCCGTCGCGAGCAGGCGATCGCCGAGCTTCTTGCGCCGATAGTCTTCGCGCACGTAGAGCTGCTCGATCCAGCCGATCTCGCCCATGTGCTCGAGCGAGGTGAACACCGTCATCATGAGGACGCCGACCATCTTGCCGTGCGCGAACCCGGGCAGCCCCTCGTGGAAGGCGCCGACGACGAGCACGCGGTCGGAGTCTTCGAGCGCGGCCTGGATCGCCGGACGCATTCGATCGGCGTCGACGTCGCGGCCGTAGCCGCGCTGCTGCTGCACGAAGAGCTCGGTGGCGGCGCGCAGGTCGACGCCGCCGATGCGACGGACGATCAGTTGAGGCTCGCTCGACATGCCCCCTTCTAACATGGGCGCGGGCGTGCATGCTACGATGTCACCGTGGAACAGTCTCCGCCGTCGCCGCCGTCCACCCCGCCACCACCGCCACGGCCGAAGAACACGCGAAAACATCCGCGCTTCGAGATGTTCGCGTCGGTGGAGCTGCACGCGGCCGAGGAGACGCTGGTGCTGCCCGCGCGCAACATCTCGCTCGGCGGCCTCTACCTGAGCGCCGACGGGCACGACCTCGGCATGCTCGAGCTCGGCCTGGAGCTCGAGGTGCTGGTGTTCGACGCGCTCGACGAACGGCGCCGTCCGGTGCGGCTCGTCGGCGAAGTGGTGCGGCTCGACGAGCACGGTGTGGCGCTCATGTGGGCCGACTCGGATCCCGAGGTCGCGCGCAAGGTCGCGCGCCTGTTGCACCGCTTGCAGCCGCAGAAGGACGAAACCGCCGGCAGCGACGAGCCGCAGGCCGAAGAGTAGCGCGGCAGCCCGAAGCTCCGCTCAGCCCGAGCTCCGCTCAGCAGCCGGCGAGCGTCTCGCAGGTCTCGGTCGCCGAGTGCGCGCAGCCGGTGCCGCCGCCGTCGTCGCTCGCGCACACCGCCGCGCAATGGTAGACGTTGTTGCCGTCGGGCCCCGTGCAGTGCGCCAGGCACTTATCGTCGCTGCCGTGGTTGCACATGCCGATGGCCGATCCGAGATCGTACGCCGTGCAGGTGGTGCCGGTGTACGTCAGCTCGATGATCGAGCGCCCGTCGGCGCCGCACACCGTGCCCTGCGCCGTCCGCCCATTCGTCGAGCAGGTCAGGCAGCTCGATCCCATGCACACGAGCGACGTGCCCTGGCACTGATACGTCCCCTTGTACAAGCAAGGATCGCCGACCTTGGCCGGCGTGCCGTCGGCGTTCGCCCACGCGCCGCAGCCGCCGCACGCGGTGTTGAAGCACGACATGTCCGGCGGCGCCGTCGTCACGGTGACGGCGAGGTCGAGCTCGATGCGCCCGTCGGGATTCGCCGGCACCGAGAAGTCGGAGCCGCAGCCAATCACCAAAAGTGCCGGAAGACTTATTGTGAAGATGACAAGAAGGGCGCGCATCCCGCCCATCATAGCTCAGCGGCGGCTACGCGGTGCGGCGGACTTTCTCGACGGGAAATCGAATCACCGTGCGCTGCTCCTCCAGCCCTTCCACACCACCGAGGTCCGCCGGATCGATCATGACCGCCGCCGCCGCGCCGCCGCCCGCGCCCTCGCGGGTGGTCTCGCGCAGCGCGCCGACCAGCTTCTCGACCAGCTTGTCCGTCGGCGGACGCGAGAACATGTGCGCCTGCTCGGCGAACTTGACGCCCACCGACTCGAGCCACTTCACCGGCGCGTCGCCGCCGATGCACACGAACACGTGGTCGTTGGCGATGGTCTCGTACTGCTCGCCCGCCTTGAGCGAGACCGAGTCGTTCTTGATCTCGGCGACGTTGGTGGCAAAGCGCAGCACCACGCGCCCCGCCTTCACCACCTCGTCGAGCTTCTGCCGGTTCTTGGCCTTGCAGCGCGACAGCTGCTTGCCGCGGTAGGAGAGCGTCACGCGCTGCGCCGTCTCCGACAGCGCGATCGCCGCCTCCACCGCCGAGTCGCCGCCGCCGACGACGAGCACGCGCTGCCCGCGATGCTCGGCCGCGTCGGTGAGCAGCGCCGACACCTTGGTCAGGTGCTCGCCGGGCACGCCGAGCTTGCGCGGCTTGCCGCGCGTGCCGATCGCCATCACCACGCGCTGCGCCGAGTAGACCTGCTTGTTGGTCTTGACGTTGAACCAGCCGCGCGTGTCGCGCTGCACGTCCTCGACGGTCTCGCGCGTCGAAACGTGCACGCGGTTCTTGTCGAGGATGGTGCGCCACGCGGCGAGGAGCTCGTCCTTGCCCGAATCGAAGACCGGCAAGAGACCCACGCACTTCACGTCGTAGGGCTCGGCCATGCACTCCTTGCCTTTGGGCCAGCGCGCGATCGTCGCTGCGACGAGCTCGTCCTTCTCGATGAGCGCGTACGACAGGCCGCGCTGCACGCACGACAGCGCCGCCGACAGGCCGCCGGGGCCCGAGCCGATGATGAGCACGTCGACCTGCCCGTTGCCGTAGGCGTTGGGGCGCAGCCCGGCCTTGAGCATGTGCTCCACGACGGCGCGGCCGAGGTTCGAGGCGTTCTTCACGAGCGGCTTGCCCGCCGCTTCGCCGATGAGATAGAGCCCGGGCACCGCCTGGTACCAGTCGTCGAGCTGCGGCATGCGGATGGGCGGCGCCTTGGTCCCTTCGTAGTGCATGACGAGCGCGGTGGTCGGGCAGGCCGACACGCACTGCTCGCACTGGATGCAGTCACCCATGCGCGCGACGCGCGACTTGGTCCCCTGCAGCTCGAGCACGTCGGTCGGGCACACCGTGATGCACGCTTCGCAACCGGTGCAGCGATCGTCGTTGATGCTGTGGATGAGGAGCTTCCGCTTGGCGTTCTGCAGCCGCTTGTTCTGCATGCGGTGCTTGAGCCCCGAAACGCCGGCCGAGATGAGGACGCACAGGATCGCGAATCCGAGAAGGCCGCTGAACACGATCAGAGGGACCATGGCGCCCCTCCAATACAAGAGCAGTGCCGGGGGTGACACAGCGGATTCCGCGGGGTTCGGCACCCATATCCTGGGGACTCCACTCCCTAGTGGGGACCGGAGTGCCCCGGGTCGGATGTAGGATTTGCACGTACCCGCATGCGGCCGAGCGAGCGGCGGATGCGCCACAGCTCGGCGAACGACTGGGCCACGTTGCGCGCGTTGGCCACCTTCGATTGGCCGGAGAGACGCGGGGCGCATTCGATCTCGGTCGAGCCGATGCGCTTTTGCAGCCGGCGGGCCTTGACCGCGATCTCGAAGCCGATGGCGCCGGCCGAGCGCGCGGCCACGAGGTCGAGCTCGTCGAGCAGCGCGCGGCGGAAGAGGTAGACGCCTTCGAGGCGATCGACGAGGCCGGTGGTGACGCGCAGGAGCAGGCGCAGGCCGCGCGAGAGGATCTGGCGCGGCAGGCCGTCGTCGCGGCGGCGATAGGTCGAGAGCACGAGATCGTGATCGCGCCAGGCGTCGAGGATCTTGCCGAGCTCGGAGAGGGCGATCTGTCCGTCGG
This sequence comes from Polyangia bacterium, assembly GCA_035607415.1. Lineage (GTDB taxonomy): Bacteria > Myxococcota_A > Polyangia > Palsa-1104 > Palsa-1104 > JAQBQH01. Next base: position 34,257 of record DATNAQ010000076.1, on the reverse strand, counting down.
CGGGGATCCAGGTGACGAAGTCGTTGCGCGCGCCGTAGAAGCCGGTGCGCAGCGCGGCGGTGAGCCCGCGGTTCTCGGCGTGGGTGACGATGCGCAGCGCCGGATGCGCGCGCGCCAACTCGGCGAGCAGCGCGGCGCTGCCGTCGGAGGAGCCGTCGTCGACGACGAGGACCTCGGCGGCGCGGCAGCTCGCGCGTGCGAAGGCCAGCGCGTCGCCGAGCACGCGCGGCAGGTTGTCGCGTTCGTTGAACGCGGGCACCACGATCGTCAGCGACGGGGCAAACGGAAGCATGATAGCGTCGGGAGCCATGAGAGTAGCACCGCGGGCGGGGGGCGCGCTCGTCGCCGCGGGCGTGGCGTCGCTGGCGGGCGTGGCGTCGCTGGCGGGATGCGCGCGCAAGCATGACGTCGACATGCGCGCGGTGCCGATCAAGGCCGACCTCGAGGAGCGGCTCGCCGACGGGCAGCCGTTCTCGGCGTCGACACAGTCGGTGAACCGGTTTCGCTCGGTGCTCTCGCGCTTCGACGCCATCGACCTGCACTACGACGCGTCGAGCGGTCAGCTGAGCGTGCGCTTCGACGGCAAGGGCGGCCCCGCCGACGCGATGGGCTACGAGCGCGTCGACGCGCGCATGGTCACGCCGCTTCTGCCGTACGCGCACGGGCGCACGGTGTCGCCGTTCGACAAGCTCAACCTCATGCTCGCCGAGTATTCGCGCAACGGCGTCGAGCTGTCGCTGCAGGACAAGAACTCGGAGTACGGCTACGCGACCGCGCACGCGCTCTTCAACGACGACGAGGAGTATCGCTTCGAGAACGGCAAGGTGGTGCCCAACGGCGGCACGCGGCCGAAGCGCATGGGCCTGACCAACAACTGCTTGTTCCCCGGGCTGTGGGAGCTGAACGCGAGCGATTCGGTCGGCGAGATGTGGCACACGTGGCTGACGCTGCCGGCGCATGGCTACTTCGATCTGGTGCGCGCCGTCGACGGCGTCGACGACGGCGACGCCGTGCTCGCCGACGCGCTCGGCTATCACAAGACGATTCCGCGCGTGGCCATCGACTTCGGCAAGCTGCGTGAGGTGACGCGCGAGCTCGGCAGCGTCCCCGTCGCCGTCGACACGTCGAAGGCGATCGGCGGCTACTCGACGCAGGATTCGCGGCGCAAGGTGCAGCGCAAGTTCTTTCACGTCGAGCGCGCGGGGCAGACCATCGACGCCAAGACGTTCGGCGACCTGAAGCCGGGCGACGTCTTTCAGTTCTATTCGTTCATCCCGCCCGGCATCTACACGCAGAAGACGCTGCGCACGGTGCCCTACGAGCCGATCTGGACCACGGCGACGCTCCGCGAGGTCGCGCCGCGCACGCGCTACGGCGAGGAGCCGTCGCCGCACCGGTACGTCGACGGCGCGCTCGAGCTGACGCTGCGCTCGGGCGACGGCAAGCGCGCCATCGTCGTCGGCAACCTGCCGATCGACCTGCTCGTGTTTCAGGAGGACTACGACGTCCCCGGATTCGGCGTCGGCGTGATGCGCGCGTCCGAGGCGATCGAGAAGCGCCATCTGTTCCTGCGCGAGGGGCCGGCGCCGGTGTACGCGTACGCCGCCGACGTCGACGGCGACACCCTGTACGTCGCCAACAACCACGAGCTCGGGCTCGAGCAGGTCTACCTGCGGCCGGTGCGGCGCGGCGAGGACGTCGTCCTCCGCGTCACGCTGGTGGCGTACGAGCGCATCATCGACATCCTCGAGGTCAACGTGAAGCTGCCCGACGCGTTGGCCAAGAAGATCGTCGGCGCCAGCGATCACTACGCGCGCCCGTTGTGGCGCTCGTTCTCCGACTCGAACCTGTTGTGAGGGGCGCGTGACACGACCGCGGCGAAACCTGGTGGGGGTCTCGGTGGCGCTGCTCGTCGTGATCGGCGCGTTCGTGGCCGCGCGCTGGTATGCGATCGAGGTCGTCGGCGAATCGGACCTGCACGTCTTGCGCGTGCTCTTGATGCGGCGGTTTCACCTCGCGCCCGTCGAGGAGGATCTGGAGCCCGAGCGGCGCGTGGCGATGGCGACGGACGTGCACTCGGAGCGCGCGATCGCGCTCGACCAGCGCTTTCGGCCGTTCGCCGAGATCGGCGGCAAGCTCGGGTCGCGCGCGGCCGGCGATCAGATCTTCCGCACGCGCGGCGCGGTCATCGCCGACTTCAACGGCGACGGCAAGATGGATCTGTTTCTGCCGCAGTCGGGGCAGACGGTCGGATTTCAGACCGAGAAGAACGTGCTGACGGAGAAGCCGCTACCGCAAAAACCGTGCGCGCTCTATCTGAACCAGGGCAACGACGCCGACGGCAATCCGATCCTCGTCAGCGTCGAGGATCTGGAGGCGCGCGGCAATGGCAAGAACGTGCGCGCCGAGCTGCTCGTCGAGAACAAGTACAAGCCGCGCGAGAGCGTGAAGGACGACGAATTCGCCATCGGGCGCATGTCGACGGGCGCCGTGGCCGCCGACTTCAACGGCGACGGGCGGCTCGACCTGTGGGTGACCGACGATCTGGCGGGGCTGCCGTTTACGACGGAGGAGACGGCGCTGCGCGGCTATCCGGCGCAGCGCAACATCGGGCGCGAGGAGAAGAAGCGCGCCATCACGATTCGCCTGCCGCAGTTCTTGCGCCATCCGCTCGTCGACGGACGCGATGTGAAGGTCGACTACGCGGGCAAGCCCGAATACGAAGGGCGCGATTCGTTGTTCCTGAACCTGGGGGACACGGACGGCGACGGGATTCCGGAGTGGAAGGACGTGACAGAGGAGGCGGGCGTCGGCGGGCGTTGGGCGTCGTTCTCGGTGGCGGTGGCCGACGTCGATCTCGACGGCGACCTCGACGTGTTCGTGTCCAATTATCAGGATCCCGATTTCTATGGATTTGGAATGCGCCGTTTCGGCGGGAATCAAAACGAGCTGTATCTGAATCAGCTCGCCGAAACGGGGAAGCTCACGTTCAAGAACGTGGCCAGGGATTGGCACGTCTCGGGGTTGATCGAAGAAGAGAAGATGAAGGCGACGATGTACTTCCCGTCGTCGGAGCGCGACGAGCCGATCTACGAGCAAACCGTCGCAGGGAAACCGGCGGGCGAAAAAGCGGACCATTCGTGGTCGGCGATCTTCGTGGATGAAAACCAGGATGGATATCCCGACTTGATCGTGTCGACCGATGAAGGCGATCGGTTGCGCGTGTATACGAACGACAAAGGACACGGATTCGTCCGCGACACGCGCTTCGACGACGATCGCTGGGAAGGCTGCTGGATGGGCGCGGCGGCCGGGGACCTCGACGGGGACGGCCGGGAGGAGGTGTTCCTGTCGAACTGCGGCGGGCAGTCGATGTCGGCGTCGAACATGGCGCTGTTGAACAAGGAGAAGAACGACGAATCGATCCTGGCGCTGGCGCCGATCAATTACGCGATGAACAAAGCACGGCTGGCGAACGCGATATTGACGCCGGGCAAAGACGGATATTCGGATATTTCGGATTTGATTACAGTGCACCATTCGCCGTATATCGCGCCCGATCTGACGCGCCGGGAAAACTTCGCGCCGTCGGCGCTGCCGCTGTACGACGAGCACAACTACGCGCACGGCCTGGCGGCGTACGAGTTCGCCTTCGCCAGCGCCATGCTCGACGTCGAGAACGACGGCGATCTCGACGTCTATTGGGCCGGCGCGCTGGCGCGCGGCAACGACGGCTTCATCGGCGATTGGACCAACTCGCCGGGGCGCTTGTTGGTGAACGACACGCCGGCGGCGGCGCGCGGCAAACCGGAGAAGATCGAGCTCACCGATCGCACGCTCGAATATCGGCTGCTCGATATCACCGATATGGATTACGAGCACAATCCGCCGCGGCGAAAATCACCGGGAACGAATTGGCACAAACGCGATTACATCTATCTCGAGGACATGGATTCGTACGCCGAGGCGGGGCTGGCGGCGTCGCAGCGCAGCTTGATTCACGATCTGTTTTTCATGCACGAGGCGGCCAATGGGATCGCGACGGGCGATCTCAACGGCGATGGGTTCGACGATCTCGTGGTCACGCATTACGGCGGCTACGACTCGCTGTCGCCGAAGGCGGGAAACCTGAAGGCCGACGTCGGCGGCATGGTGCTGGCGATCCCGGCGCCCAACAAGGTGATGAAGCCACCGACGGGATTCGAGGACGGCCCGACGTTCGTCTACATCAACAAGAACGCAGGGCCCGCCGCCAACCACTGGGTCAAGCTGCGCCTCTCCGACGAGCACGCGCTCAACCGCTTCGCCATCGGCGCGCGCATCACGGCCTACGGCCCGACCGTCTCCGCCACGCGCACCGTCCGCGCCGGCGGCTGCGCCGGCTCCGCCAGCTCGACCGACATCATCGTCGGCCTCGGCCACGAAGGCGCCCTCGAATCCGTCGACATCGAGTGGCCCCGCAAAGACCGCGCCCCCCAGCGCTACTCGCTCCCCATGGTCCGCGACCAACTCGTCTGCATCGAACGGCAGCGCGGCGTAGTGCCCTGCGGTCACTGATATCGCAGACCCGCCACAAGCCAGATTCAGGGGAGGTGGGGAGCACATACCGAGGTCAGAGGGAGGAAAACAAAACCAACTTGGTGCCAAGCAAGTTTTGGTTTTCCTCCCTCTGACCTCTCCTCCTCGCCATCTCCCCTGAATCTGGCTTGAGCCGTGTACCGTCAGTGAACGGAAGAGCCGATGTCTTTGCCGTAGTGGGCGACGACGCCCATGCGCGCGGCGGGGGCGGGGGCGAGGTAGTTGCCGCCGACGACGAAGATTTCGCCGCCGACGATGGATGCGGCGTGGAGGTCGGCGCGCGTGGCCTGGGCGCTGTCGTCGGCGAAGCGGCCGGGGAGGCCGCGCAGCTTGGTGCCGCCGCCGCCGACGATCATGGTCTGGCCGTCGCTGTCGACGGAGACGCCGTTGAGGCCGGGTAGCATGGAGAAGGCGGCGTCGGAGAGGCCCGTCCAGGTCGCGCCGTCGTAGTGGAGGGCCACGGCGCTGCCGAGGCCGCCGACGGCGTAGACGTCGTTGGCGTTGCGCCCGGCGACGGTGAAGAGCGGCAGGTTGCCGAGGCCGACGTCGACGGCGGCGAGCGCGCTGCCGTTCCAGTGCAGCAGGGCGCCGGTCTGGCCGCAGATCCATACGTCGTCGTCGGCGGTGCCCCAGACCTTGAAGAATGCGCCGCTCGCGCCCGCGGGCGTCAGATCGGTCCACGTGCCGTCGGGCGCGCGGCGCAGGACGACGCCGCTCAAGTCGGGCTCGCCGCCGACGATCCAGACGTTGCCGGCGGCGCTCGCCCACACGCCGTAGAGCGTGTCGCTCGTCGGCGCCGACACCGGCGCCAGCGACGGCAGCTCGAGCACGGTGCCGCGCTCGCCGACGGCCCACGCCGTCGTGTCGTCGACCGGCGCGACCCACCACAGCGTCGCGTCGCTGCCGGGATCGCTGCGCGTCCAGGCGCTGCCGTCGTAGTGCAGGACCAGCCCGTCGCCGCCGGAGCCGAGCGCGCCGCCAACGACCCAGACGTCGTGCGGGTTGCGCTCGCTGACCGAGAGCGCGACGCGATCGAGCGCGTCGAGCGGCAGCGACCAATGCGGCGGCGTCGTGCAGCCGGCGGCGAGCGTGGCAGCCGCGAGCGCGACGGTGGCAAGCGCGGCGGTGGCGGGCGCGGCGCGACCGAACGAGCGCGCCATCACCGCTCGACGAGCCGCTTGCGCGCCACCGCGGCCACCTGCGTACGCACGCCGAGCCCCTTGGCCACCGTGCGCAGATCGGCCGGCCCCAGCTTGGCGACGAGCTGCGTCGCGATCGGCAGCGGCGTGCGCGGGTTGCGCACCAGCGCCATCGCGATCTGCGGCGACGCCCCGTACACCGGATGCTGCGCGAGCGTCTCCGCGGTGTCGGGCGCGAGTTGCGGCGCGCGTGCCAGCGCCTGGACCTCGTCGAGCGTGATCTTGGAATTGCGCACGAGCGAGGACTGTATCACCCCGGCCCGCTCGCGCATGAGCAGCTGGCGCGCGTCGCGATTGCCGTGCAGCGCGAGCTGCACCTTCTCGCCGACGGCCATGACCGCGATCTTGCGCTCGAGCGAGATCTGCCCACGCGTATCGGGCGCATCCTCTTCGCGCCGCGACGAATCGAGGATCGCCGCCGACACCTCGCCCGCCTGCGCCGTCGCGTCGGCCGTGTGCGCCGCCACCGCCGCCACCAGCTCGCCGAGCGCCGCCGCCGCGATCTCCACGCACGCCGCCTCCGCCGTCGCCACCGTCAGCCGCGCCGGCGCCTCCGCCGCAAACCCGTCGGGCGCGCACAGACGCAGGGTCAGCTCGCCGAGCGGCGGCAGCGCGCTGGCGTCGACAGCCACGTAGAGCCCGCCGCGCGCGAGCTGCGACTCGAGCGCATGCTTGAGCCCCCCGCGATCGGCATACGTGACCTCCAAGGTCAGCGACATGCGCGACTATGGTAGCATCGCCGCCCGGAGGAAAAACGCATGATCGCTCGGCTCCTGTCCGTCGCCGCTCTCGCCGTGACGCTGCTGTTCGTCGGCGCCACCGTCTTCGCCGATACCAGCGCGCCCACGCCCACCAAGGGCTTCAAGGCGACCGTGCTGCCCGACGGCCTCGAATACGTCGACTTCAAGAAGGGCACCGGCGCCGAAGCCAAGCCCGGCAAGAAGGTCAAGGTCCACTACACCGGCTGGCTCGCCGACTCGAAGAAGAAGTTCGACAGCTCCGTCGACCGCCACGAGCCGATCGCGTTCACGCTCGGCGCCGGCATGGTCATCAAGGGCTGGGACGAAGGCCTCGAGGGCATGAAGGTCGGCGGCCGCCGCCAGCTGCACATCCCGGCCAAGCTCGGCTACGGCGATCGCGGCGCCGGCGAGGCCATTCCGCCGAACGCCGATCTCATCTTCGACGTCGCGCTCGTCGACGTGCAGTAGCCCCGCGCCATGCCCAAAGCGACGGACGAGCTCATCTCCGTCGAGGAGGCGCAGCGGCGCGCGCTCGCTCCGGTGCGTCCGCTCGGCCCCGAGCGCGTCGCCGTCGCCACCGCGCTCGGCCGCGTGCTCGCCGAGGACGTGGTCTCGCCCGGCGACGTGCCGCCGCACGACAACTCGGCGATGGACGGCTACGCCGTGCGCACCGCCGACGCCGTCGACGGCGCGACCTTGCGCGTCGTCGGCGAGGTCGCCGCCGGGCAGGTGGCCACGCGCGCGCTCACCGCCGGCGAGGCCTATCGCATCATGACCGGCGCGCCGATTCCGCCCGGCGCCGACGCCGTCCTCATGCAGGAGCATGCCGAGCGCGCGGGCGACGCCGTCACCGTGCGGCGCAACGTCAAGCTGCGCGATCACATCCGCGATCGCGGCGAAGACGTGCGCGCCGGCGAGGTCGTGCTCCGCCGCGGCGTCGAGCTGCGCGCCGCCGAGATCGGCACGCTCGCCGCCGCCCGCCGCGCGCGCGTCGCCGTGACGCGCCGGCCGATCGTCGCCATCTTGTCGACGGGCGACGAGCTGTGCGACGTCGATCAGCCGCTCGACCCGGGCGCCATCGCCGAGACCAACAGCTACACGCTCGCGGCGCTGGCGCAACAGGCCGGCGCCGAGCCGCGCGTCCTGCCTGCCGTGCGCGACGATCGCGCCGCGCTCGCCGCCGCCATCAACGAGGCGCGGCGCGCGGATCTCATCGTCTCGTCGGGCGGCGTGTCGGTCGGCGAGCACGACCACGTCAAGGCGGTGCTCGACTCGCTCGGCGCCGCGCTCACCGCCTGGCGCGTCGACATGAAGCCGGGCAAGCCGGTCGCCCTCGCGGTGCTCGACGGCACGCCCTACTACGGCCTGCCGGGAAATCCGGTCTCGTCGATGGTCGCGTTCACGCTGTTCGTGCGCCCGGCCATCCGCGCCGCGCTCGGCTGCCCGCAGCCGATCGATCTGCCGCACGCGTTCGTCCGTCTCGAAGCCGCGCTCGCCACGCGCGGCGAACGGCGCCAGTATCTGCGCGCGCGCGTCCGCCTCGTCGACGGGCGCCTCGTGGCCACGCCGATGCCGCGCCAGGGCTCGGGCGTGCTCAGCTCGATGCTCGGCGCCAACGCGCTCCTCGTCGTCGACGCCGGCGCGCACCAGTTCGACGCCGGCGCCGAAGCGGTGGCGCTGCTCATCGGCCCGCTCTCCTAGCCCCGGTCGCTAGCGTCGACGCGCAGCGTGCATTGCCCGCACGGAGGCGACCGTCACCGGCCTACGGCTTGCACCACATGGGCGCGTGCGTCGAGTCGTTCCATTCGTTTTCCTTTCCGTGCTCGCGGCGTTCACCGGACGTGCCGCCGCGGAGCCCCTGTCGGCGCCGGCAGCGCCGCCGGCGCCGGTGTGGCTCATCGCGCCCAAGGAGCCGGAGCCGCCGCGCCGCCCGCTCACCTACTTCGAGGAGCACTCGGCGCGCGTCACCCACGACCTCTTGCTCTTCCAGCACAGCTACACGCTCGACACCATGCGCGCGCGCGACACGCTCGAGCTCTACGGCCCCACGCCCGGCACCCCGACGTCGACGGCGCTCGGCATCGGCGCCTTCGCCGGCGTGGTCGTCTCGTCGGCGCACACGCCGCGCGCGCTGCGCTTCGCCTTCGACGGCAAGCTGCACGTCGGCCCCGCCATCTTCGACGGCGGCGGCATGGGCGCCGGCTTCGGCGGGCGCATGTAACTCGCGTCGCGTATAGTCACCGCGATGCGCCTCGTTCTCGTCGCTGTGCTCGCGCTCGCCGTCACCGGCTGCCCCAAGACAGGCCCTGGTCAGTGCCCCTCGCCGCTCCGCCCGAGCGCGCGCAGCGAGATGACGCCCGTCTTCGTGCCGACGACCAACCAGATCTACCTCTACGGCGGCCAGGGCTCGAACCTGCCGCTCGACGACCTGTGGCGCTACTCGTTGAGCGCGTGCACCGGCTGGACGCAGCTCGTGCTCCCGACCAACCCCGGGCCGCTCACCAGCTACGCCGCCACCTACGACACGATGCGCGACCGCATCATCTACGTCACCACCAACGGCACCTGGGCGCTCGACACCGACCACCTCACGTTCACCAAGCTCAGCACCGTCGGCTCGCAGCCCGGCACCAACGGCTCGTCGGTGGCCATCTACGACGCCGAGCACGATCGCGTCGTCTACGCCGGCATCGGCACCTCCAGCCTCGACTTCGGCATGTCGGATCAGGGCAACTGGACCTTCCTCGCGTCGACGTCGCTCGAGCCCGGCGCCTCGGGCGTGCTCGATCCGACGCGCAACATGCTCGTCGTGCTCGACACCGCGGGCCTGCACGGCTTCTCGTTCCTCACCAACACGTGGCAGGACATCGCGCAGGGCGGCACCCCGCCGTCGGCGACCGGCGCCGAGCTCGCGTGGGACGACGGCGTCAAGTCGGTGGTCGCCGTCGCCGACGGCGTCTGGACCGGCACCATCGACGCCAACGCCAGCACGATCATGTGGTCGAAGCTGCCGACGACGGGCGATCCGCCGCCGCGCACCGCGTTCGGCCTCACCGTCAGCGGCGACGAGCTCTGGCTCTCGGGCGGTCGCGATGCCAACGGCTGCATCCTCGACGACCTGTGGACCTTCGATCTGCGCTCGCTCGCCTGGAGCAACGTCTGGCCGTCGACGACGTGTCTCTGACACGCGCGATGTGCTAGAACGCGGGCACCATGGCTCAGCAATACATCTTCACGATGAAGGACCTGCGCAAGGTCGTTCCGCCCAAGCGCGAGATCTTGAAGGGCATCTATCTCTCGTTCTACCCGGGCGCCAAGATCGGCGTCATCGGCGGCAACGGCGCCGGTAAGTCGACGCTCCTACGCATCATGGCCGGCGTCGACCAGGAGTTCATCGGCGAGGCCTTTCCCGCCGACGGCATCAAGATCGGCTACCTGCCGCAGGAGCCAATCCTCGACGAGACGAAAGACGTGAAAGGAAATGTCGAGCTCGCCGTCCAAGAGACGAAGGACTTGCTCCGGCGCTTCGAGGAAGTGTCGGCCAAGTTCGCCGATCCCGACGCCGACATGGACAAGCTCATGGAGGAGCAGGCCAAGCTCCAGGACAAGATCGACGCCGCCAACGCGTGGGAGCTCGATCGCCAGCTCGACATCGCCATGGACGCGCTGCGCCTGCCACCGGGCGACGCCAATGTGAAGAACCTGTCGGGCGGCGAGAAGCGCCGCGTGGCGCTGTGCCGCCTGCTCCTGTCGAAGCCGGACATGCTGCTCCTCGACGAGCCGACCAACCACCTCGACGCCGAGTCGGTGGCGTGGCTCGAGCAGTACCTGAAGGAGTTCCCCGGCACCGTCGTCGCCATCACGCACGATCGCTACTTCCTCGACAACGTCGCCGGCTGGATCCTCGAGCTCGATCGCGGCGCGGGCATCCCGTGGAAGGGCAACTACTCGTCGTGGCTCGAGCAGAAGGGCAAGCGGCTCGCCGACGAGGAGAAGCAGGAAACGTCGCGCCAGCGCGAGCTCGCGCGCGAGCTCGAGTGGGTCAAGGCCTCGCCCAAGGCGCGTCAGGCGAAGTCCAAGGCGCGCATGCAGCGCTACGAGGAGCTGCTCGCGCAGGGCGGCGAGAGGAAGGCCGACGACATCGAGATCCAGATCCCGCTCGGGCCGCGCCTCGGCGACGACGTGGTCATCGCCGATCACCTGAAGAAGGGCTTCGGCGAGAACCTGCTCATCGAGAACCTCGACTTCCGGCTGCCGAAGGGCGGCATTGTCGGCGTCATCGGGCCGAACGGCGCCGGCAAGACGACGCTGTTCCGCATGATCGTCGGCCGCGAGAAGCCCGACGGTGGCGATCTGAAAGTCGGCTCGACGGTGAAGCTGGCCTACGTCGACCAGTCACGCGAAGCGATCGCGCCCGACAAGAGCGTGTGGCAGCAGATCTCGCTCGGCGCGGAGTTCCTCGAGTTCGGCAAGCAGAAGATCAACACGCGCGCGTACACGTCGTGGTTCGGCTTCCGCGGATCCGATCAGCAGAAGTTCGGCAAGGAGCTCTCCGGCGGCGAGCGCAACCGCCTGCACCTGGCGATGACGCTCAAGACCGGCGGCAACCTCTTGCTGCTCGACGAGCCGACCAACGATCTCGACGTCGACACGCTGCGCGCGCTCGAGGAGGCGCTCTATCAGTTCGCCGGCTGCGCGGTGGTCATCAGCCACGACCGCTGGTTCCTCGATCGCGTCGCCACGCACATCCTCGCGTTCGAGGGCGACGCCAACGTCGTCTGGTTCGAGGGCAACTTCGAGGCCTACGAGGCCGACAAGAAGCGCCGCCTCGGCGCCGAGGCCGTCGAGCCGCACCGCATCCGCTACAAAAAGCTCACGCACTAGGAGGCCGCCATGTTCCCGATCGTCGTGATCCTCGCGCAGCTCGCGTCGGCGCCCGCGCCGGTGCAGAAGGCCTATCAGAAGCTGACGTCGGCGGAGGTCGAGGCGAAGAAGCTCGTCGAGCCGCCCAAGGACGCCACCAAGATCGACGTGTCGTCGAAGATCCGGTCGGCGAGCTTCGGCCACAAGACGTGGCTGATCGTCGCGCCGGGTGGCAAGGAGTTCTGGATCGAGTACGGGCCGAGCACCAACAAGCCCGGCGCCCTCTTCGGCCCCTTCACCGTGGAGCCGACCGCCGGCACCACGCCCCCCTCCGGCGCCGAGCACCGCCCGATCGAAACGCCCCCCCAGTCCACCATCCCCAAGAAGTAATCAGCTCAGCTCAGCTCAGCTCTGATCTTTCTCTGTTCGCTCGCGGCCGCAGCAGCGGCTTCCGACTATTTGCAGGTTTGGCCGCAGACCGACGAAACCTCGCTGACGCAGATGTTGTCCCACGCGTGCTTGCAGCAGTAGCTGTCGGCCGCGCAGATCTCGGTCGCGCACGGGTCGCAGCTCGAGACGAGCCGGCTGCCCGTCGAGCAGATCGGATGCGAGCAGGTATTCGTCCCGCCGCCGCCACCACCCGCGCCGCCCGTACCGCCGCCGCCACCGCCGCCCGCGCCGCCGGTGCCGCCGCCACCACCGCCGCCGCCCGCGCCACCGGTGCCGCCGCCGCCACCCGAGCCGCCACCGCCGCCGGTGCCGGTCATCGCGCCCGCGTTCGGCGTGCCGACGCCGGTCGGCCCGTCATAGCCGACGCCGCCGGTGCACAGGTACGAGCCGCCACACGAGCCGTTCGCTCCCGACGTGACGTCGAAGAAGCTCCCGCTGTTGTTGTACGCGTACGCGCCGACGCTGGCATCGCCGCCGTGCCCGGTGAGCGCGAAGATCGACGCCACGATCGGCGACGCCGCCGACGTGCCGCCGTACACCGCCCACGACCCGCCCTGGTACACCGCGACGCCGGTATTCGGATCCGCGATCGCCGAAACGTCGGCGACCGTGCGCTTCGCGCACCCCGTGTCCTTCTGCCACGACGGCTTCGTCGAGTACTTCGAGCAGCCCGACCCGGCGCCGCCGTTCTTGTTGGTCACCGAGCCCCACACGCTCTCGACCCAGCCGCGCGCGTTCGTCGACGACTTGGCCAGCGACGTGCCGCCGACCGCGATCACGTCCGGCGACGCCGCCGGGTACTCGACGCCGTAGCCGCCGTCGCCCGACGACGCGAAGATGGCGACGCCAGGATGGTTGAAGTACGAGCTGTCGAAGGAGCTGTTCGACGAGCTCTCGCCGCCGCCGTAGCTGTTGCTGACGACGGTGGCGCCCTGCTTCACCGCCTGGTTCACCGACGCGCCGAGATCGGTCATCGACGCCGAGCTGGCCTCGACGAGCACGATCTTGCAGCTCGGGCAGATCGCCGACGCCATGTCGAGGTCGAGCGCGATCTCGCCCGACCAGCCGGAGTCGGCCTTGGGCAGCGGGCTGGCGGCGCCGTTCTGGTTCACCTTCTTGAAGCAGCCGTTCGCCGTCGTGCACGCGGGCAGCCCGTACTGCGAGCGGTACACCGCGAGGTCGCTCTCCGCCGACGGATCATCCATCGCGTCGACGATGGCGACGATCTTTCCCGCCCCAGCCGACGCGTTGATCTTGTACGCGTTCTGCAGATCCGACGGCCCCAGGCCCGACGGCGTCGACGTCACCGCCATCGCGCCGAAGGTGTCGACGCGAACCTGCGCGTGGCACGCCGCGAATCCCTCTTGCGGCTCGCTGCACACCCGCGCATGCGGCAGCTGCGGGATGGCCTTGATCTCGGCCTCGACGCGATCGCCGTCGTCGCCGCCGTCGACCTGGCCGGCCATGCAGCCCGCCATCCCGAGCGCTCCGAGAATCACCACCGTCCGGTTCCAAGCGCGCCGCTTCATGTCGCCTCCGTGCGGATGACCGCGTCCGTGCGACGTAGAGCAACTCGCGCGCCGAAATTTGGTGAGTCAGATTGCGTCCGCGATAGGCCCGAACGCCGCTGGAACCGTGCGAAACCAGCCGTGTAGGCGGATGTCGCGAATCGCGGTTTCGCCCACGATCCGCGGCATCTACGAGGCATCAATGGGGTGCTGACACCCGCAGACGTGTAGGTCTGGAGAGAGGCTGCTCGAAGCTACTTCTTGGTGCCGACCATGTCCTCGGCGCGCACCCACTGATCGAACTCGGCGCCAGTGAGGTGCCCCGAGGCGACGGCGGCGTCCTTCAGGCTCGTGCCTTCCTTGTGCGCCTTCTTCGCGATGTACGCCGCCTTGTCGTAGCCGATGTGCGGGTTCAGCGCCGTCACCAGCATGAGCGAGCCGTGCACCAGCGTCCCGATGCGCGCCTCGTCGGGCTCGATGCCGACGGCGCAGTTGTCGTTGAAGCTGACGCAGCCGTCGGCGAGGAGCCGCGCCGACTGCAAGAAGTTGTGGATGATGAGCGGCTTGAAGACGTTGAGCTCGAAGTTGCCCGACGCGCCGCCGATGTTGATGGCCACGTCGTTGCCCATGACCTGCGCGCACAGCATGGTCATCGCTTCGGACTGCGTCGGGTTGACCTTGCCCGGCATGATCGACGAGCCGGGCTCATTTTCCGGAATTCGCAATTCTCCGATGCCGCAGCGCGGGCCCGACGCGAGCCAGCGCACGTCGTTCGCGATCTTCATCAATGAAGCGGCCAGCGTCTTGAGCGTGCCGTGCGCGTGGACGATCGCGTCGTTCGCGGCGAGCGCCTCGAACTTGTTGGGCGCGGTGACGAACGGTAGGCCCGTGAGCTTGGCCAGCTCGGCGGCGACACGGGTCGCGAACTCGGGGTGCGCGTTGAGCCCCGTGCCGACGGCGGTGCCGCCGAGCGCGAGCTCCGCGACGTGCGGCAGCGCCGCCTTGACGTGCCCCATGCCGTGATCGAGCTGCGCCACCCAGCCCGACATCTCCTGCCCGAGCGTCAGCGGCGTCGCGTCCTGCAGGTGCGTGCGGCCGATCTTGACGATGGCGGCGAACTTCTGCGACTTGGCGGCGAGCGTGTCGCGCAGCTTCTTCACCGACGGCAGCAGCGAGTTGGTCAGCGCGTGGAGCGCGGCGACCGACATCGCGGTCGGGAACACGTCGTTCGACGACTGCCCCTTGTTCACGTCGTCGTTCGGATGCAGCTTGCGCGCCTCGCCGCGCTCGCCGCCCATGATCTCGGAGCCGCGGTTGGCGAGCACCTCGTTCATGTTCATGTTCGACTGCGTGCCCGAGCCCGTCTGCCACACCACGAGCGGGAACTCGCCGTCGTGCTTGCCGGCGATGACCTCATCGGCGGCGGCGATGATCGCGGTGGCCTTGTCCTTCGGCAGCACGCCGAGGTCGGCGTTGACCTGTGCGGCAGCGCGCTTGACTTGCGCGAGCGCACGCACTAGCTCACGGGGCATGCGCTCGCCCGAGATCTTGAAGTTCTGGAGCGAACGCTGCGTCTGCGCGCCCCACAACTTGTCCGCAGGGACTTCGATATTACCGAATGTGTCTCGTTCGATGCGCACGTTTGCCATGGACGCTTTATATGTATGATCCAACTGCATGTCTACCGACCTACTGAACCTGGCGAACAACCTCCCCTTCGTGGAGGAGATCTACGCCAAGTACGTGAAAGATCCCGGCTCTGTCGATCCGAGCTGGCGCGCGCTGTTCGAGGGAAACGGCTGGGTCGCGGGCACGGCGCCCGCCGTCACCATCGGCAAGGCGACCAACGGCAATGGGACCAACGGTCACGGGGCCCACGCCCAGGCGCACGGCGCCGAAGCGGCCGCGCTGCAGAAGATCCTGCCCTTCACCGCCCCCGAGTCGACCGCCGGGCTGGCGCCGTCGGAGGCGCGCTACGGCCGCACCTTCGGCCTGGTCAACGCGCACCGCGCGCGCGGCCACATGATCGCCAAGCTCGATCCGCTCGAGCAGCTGCATCAAGAGGTGCAGCCCGAGCTCGATCCGCGCGCCTACGGCTTCTCCGAGCGCGATCTCGACGCGGTCATGCCGTCGGGCGGCTTCTACGGCACCGGGCAGGTGCCGCTGCGCGAGCTGCTTCGCCGCCTCAAGCTGACCTACTGCGAGTACATCGGCGTCGAGATGAACCACATCACGGACGTCGGCAAGCGCACCTGGCTGCAGGAGCGCATCGAGCCCGTGCTCAACGCGCCGCCCATTGATCGCGACACGCAGCTCTACGTGCTCGAGAAGGTCGCCGCCGCCGAGGTGCTCGAGCACTTCATCCACACCAAGTACGTCGGCACCAAGCGCTTCTCGCTCGAAGGCGGCGAGTCGTTGATCCCGATGCTCGAGCTCATCGTCGAGCGCGCCGGCCTGCACGGCGTCGACGAGGTCGTGCTCGGCATGGCGCACCGCGGGCGGCTCAACGTGCTCGTCAACGTGATGGGCAAGACGCCGGCCGAGCTGTTCGCCGAGTTCGAGGACATCGATCCGGAGTCGATGTTCGGTGGTGGCGACGTGAAGTATCACCTCGGCTTCTCGACGGACCGCGTGACCCGCACCGGCGCCGAGATGCATCTGACGATGGCGTTCAACCCATCGCACCTCGAGGCGGTGGACCCGATCGTCGTCGGGCGCGTGCGCGCCAAGCAGCGGCGGCGCAAGGATCAGCTGCGCGAGAAGGTCCTCGGCGTGATGGTGCACGGCGACGCGGCGTTCGCCGGGCAGGGCCTGGTGTCCGAGGTCCTGAACCTGACGTCGCTGCGCGGCTATCGCACCGGCGGCACGGTGCACATCATCGTCAACAATCAGATCGGCTTCACGACGTCGCCGATGGAGTCGCGGTCTACTCCCTACGCGACCGACGTCGCCAAGGGCATCCAGGTGCCGATCTTCCACGTAAACGGCGATCACCCCGAGGCGGTGGCCCAGGTGGTGCGGCTGGCGATGGACTATCGCAAGCAGTTCCACTCCGACGTCGTCATCGACATGTACTGCTACCGGAAGTACGGGCACAACGAGGCCGACGAGCCGAGCTTCACGCAGCCGCTCCTGTATCAGAAGATCGAGCATCATCCGTCGGTGCGCACGATCTACGCCAAGGAGCTGGTTGACAAGCACGTGATCGATCAGGCCGAGGCCGACGCCATCGTCGGGCGCGAGCATCAGAAGCTCAACGAGGCGTTCGCGTCGAAGCGCGGCGGGCGGCCGCGGCCGGCCTTCGGCGCCGGCGTGTGGCAGGGGTACCGCGGCGGGCTCGACGGGGCCACGCCCGAAGTGCCGACCAAGGTCGACCGCGCGGTGCTCGAAGAGATCTCGACGTGCATCACCACGCTGCCCGAGGGCTTCCGCCCGCATCGCGTGGTGCAGAGGCTGCTCGCGAACCGCGCGGCGATGGGCAAGGGCGACATGCCGCTCGACTGGGGCATGGCCGAGCACCTGGCGTTCGGCACGCTGGTGCGCGACGGGCACATGGTGCGGCTGTCGGGGCAGGACTCGCGGCGCGGCACCTTCAGCCATCGCCATGCCGTCGTCGTCGATCAGCGCACGGCGCAGGAGTACGTGCCGCTCGAGCATGTGTCGCCGACGCAGGCGCCGTGCCGCATCTACGATTCGCCGCTGTCGGAAGCGGCGGTGCTGGGGTTCGAGTTCGGCTACTCGCTCGACTTCCCCGACGCGCTGGTGGCGTGGGAGGCGCAGTTCGGCGACTTCGTGAACGGCGCGCAAGTGATGATCGATCAGTACATCTCGTCGGCCGAGGACAAGTGGCACCGGCTGTCGGGGCTCACGGTCCTCTTGCCGCACGGCTACGAGGGCCAGGGGCCGGAGCATTCGTCGGCGCGCTTCGAGCGTTTCCTCGAGCTCGCCGCCGAGGACAACATGCAGATCGTCTATCCGACGACGCCGGCGCAGTTCTTCCACCTGCTCCGCCGGCAGGTGGTGCGCAAGCTGCGCAAGCCGCTCATCGTGATGACGCCGAAGTCGCTGTTGCGTCTGCCGGCGGCGCGATCGGAGCTGCGCGAGCTGTACGAAGGCAGCTTCCAGCGCATCCTCGACGATCCGACGCCGCCCGATCGCGACAAGGTGCGCCGCATCATCCTGTGCACCGGCAAGATCTACTACGAGCTCGCCGACGAGCGCGTGCGCCGCAAGGACGACACGACGGCGATCATGCGCATCGAGCAGCTCTATCCCATCTCGGCGCGCGACCTGGCCGGCGCGCTCGATACCTATGCGCAGGCCGAGGAAGTGGTCTGGGTGCAGGAAGAGCCGGCCAACATGGGGGCGAACCACTTCATCTACGTGCGCCTCCTCGAGGTGGCGGGGCATCGCAGCGTGCACGTGGTGGCGCGGTCGGAGAGCGCCAGCCCGGCGACGGGCTCGGCCAAGGCGCACACCATCGAGCAGCAACGAATCATCAATCAGGCGTTCGCGCCGGTTGACCAATTGTTGTAAGAGAGAGCGCGAATGGCAGACCTCGTGATTCCCAAGCTCGGCGAGTCGATCTCGGAAGCCGTGATCGCCAAGTGGCTCAAGCAGGTCGGCGAAGCCGTCGCCGTCGACGAGCCGCTCGTCGATCTCGAGACCGACAAAGTATCGGTGGCGTTGCCGTCGCCGACGGCGGGCGTGCTGGCGGAGCAGCGCTACCACGAAGGGGACACGGTGCGGGTGGGCGAGATCATCGGCGTGATCGCGCCGGGCGCGGCGACGACGGCGGGCCAGGCCAAGACGGACGGCGGTGGCAACGGCAGCGGCGCCAAGGCGGCCAAGCCGGCGCCGACGCCAGCGCGCGCCGAGGCGGCCGCGCTCGGCGAGACCGGCGCCATCGGCCAGCCGACCGCGTCGGAGAAGAAGAACGACGGGCCCAAGGTGATCGGCGGCGTCGCCGAGCAGATGGAGCCGGCGCTGCGCACCTCGAAGGTGCCGCCGGTGCAGACCGCGGGACACGAGCCGGCGCCGGACCACCTGGTGCCGCACTCGAAGACGCTGCCGCCGTCGGTGCGCAAGGCGATCCGCGAGGGAGCGCACTACGAGACGCCGACGGTCGCGCAGCCGAGCGGGTCGGAGCAGGCGAGCGCGCCGGCGCAGGCGCGGGCACCGCTGCCGCCGCCGGTGGCCCCTGTCGCCGGCGATCGTGAAGAGGTCGTGGCGATGTCGCCGCTGCGCAAGCGCATCGCGCAACGGCTCGTCGAGGCGCAGCACACCGCCGCCATCCTGACGACGTTCAACGAAGTCGACATGAGCGCCGTGATGGCGCTGCGCGCGAAATATCAGGAAGCGTTCGTCGCGCGCTACGGCATCAAGCTCGGCTTCATGAGCTTCTTCGTGCGCGCCTGCGTGGAGTCGCTCAAGCTCTACCCCGGCGTCAACGCCGAGATCCGCGGCGACCACGTCATCTACAAGAAGCACTACGACTTCGGCATCGCCGTCGGTGGCGGCAAGGGCCTGGTGGTGCCGGTGGTGCGTAACGTCGACGCGCTGTCGCTGGCCGGGATCGAAAGAGAGATCGGGCGGCTGGCGGTCAAGGCGAAGAGCAACACGCTGACGCTCGACGAGCTGTCGGGCGGGACCTTCTCGATCACCAACGGCGGCATCTACGGCTCGATGATGTCGACGCCGCTGCTCAACATGCCGCAGACCGGCATCCTCGGCATGCACAACATCGTCAAGCGGCCCATCGCCGTCGGTGATTCGATCGAGCTGCGGCCCATGATGTACCTGGCGCTGTCCTACGACCATCGCGTGGTCGACGGGCGCGAGGCGGTGCAGTTCCTCGTCGGGGTCAAAGAGCGCATCGAGGCGCCCGAGCGGTTGGTGCTCGAGGTCTGATGCGCGGCGCGCTCGCGGCGGCCGCCGTCGCCGTCGCGGTGGTCTCACATGCGGGGGTGGCGAGCGCGAAGGTCGAGCTCGGCGGCGACATCAGCGTGGCGTCGTTCTGGGCGCCGTGGTGCAAGCCGTGCATGGCCGAGCGGCCGATGATCGCGGCGCTCGAGCGGGCGCTGGCCGCCGACGGGCGCGTGCGCGTCTACGAGCTGAACGTCGACGACGACGCCAGCGGGCAGCTCTATCAGAAGCTCTTCGGCGGCGACGGCTTTCGGGTGCCGCGGCTCATCGTCGTCGATCGCGACCTGGCCGGGCTCGAGCGCCTGGGGGCGCGCGCCGGCGAGAGCAGCGACGGCTTCGTGCGCGACGTCTCGGCCGCGGTGAGCGCGCTCGAAGCCGGCGGCACGCCGGCGCCGCCGTCGAGGATGTGGCGGCCGTTTCACGCGCGCAAGCGCCGATGACGCTGCCCATGCTGCGCCGATGATGCTGCGCCGATGACGCCGCACCTCCTGCACGCGTCGTTGATCCTGGCGGCGGTGATGCTGCTCGTGATCGTGCGCCCGCGCAACGTGCCGATCGTGCTGTCGGCGCTCGCCGGCGCCGGCGCCGTCTTCGCGCTCGGCCTGGTGTCGCTGCGCGACGTGGTGCAGGTGCTCGGCCTGACGTGGAACGCGACGCTCGCGCTCGTCGGCCTCATGCTCTTGTCGGCCACGCTCGAGGCCAACGGCGCCTTTCGCGCGGCGGCCCACGCCATCGCGCTGCATGCGCGCGGCGACGGGCGGCGGCTGTTCGTCGGCCTGGCGCTGCTCACCGCCGGCGCCGCCACGCTGCTCGCCAACGACGGCGCCATCTTGATCCTCACGCCCATCGTCGCCGAGCTCGCCGCCGCCCTCGCCTTCTCGGAGGCGCAGACGCTGGCCTACCTGTTCGCCGTCGGCTTCTTGTGCGACGCCCTGTCGACGCTCCTGCCGACGTCGAACCTGACCAACATCCTCATGGTCGACACCCTCGGCCTCAACGCCGGCGCCTTCTTCGCGCACATGCTGGTGCCGACGCTGGTGCTGTTCGTCGTCGGCACGTCGGTGTTGTGGCTCGACCTCGGGCGCGATCTGCCGCGCCGCTTCGACGCCGCTGCGCTCGGGCCGGCGCCGCCGTTTTCGCGCGGCTCGTGGCGCGCGACCTGGACGGCGCTCGGCGTGCTCTTCACCGGCTACGGCGCCGCCACCTTCGTCCACCTGCCGCTCGGCGCGATCGTGCTCGTCGTGGGCGCCGGCCTGCTCGCGTGGGAGACCTGGCGCGACGCCGTGCACGCGCGCGCGCTGCTTCTGCGCCAGCCGTGGAGCATCGTCGTCTTCGCCGTCGCGCTCTTCGTCGTGGTCTACGCGATGTCGAACGCGGGCGCCGCGCGCTGGCTGGCGGAGCTCCTCGATCCCGGCGGCCGCGCGATCGTTCCGGCGCTGGTGATCGCCGGCGCGTCGGTGGCGCTGCTCTCGAGCGTGATCAACAACCTGCCGGTGTTCCTGGTCGCGCTGCTCGCGCTGCACCACCTCGGCATGCTCACGCACGACGTGCGCCCGGCGACGCTGCCCTACGCCGCGCTCCTCGGCGCCAACGTGGGCAGCAAGATCACGCCGCTCGGCTCGCTGGCCACGCTTCTGTGGCTCGACATGCTCGGGCGCCGCGGCGTGCGCGTCGGCTGGGGCCGCTACACGCGGCTGGCCGTGATTCCGACGATGGCCGCGCTCGTCGCGGCGCTGCTCGCCCTCGACGTGTCCGAACGCTTGTTCCACTGATCCGCCGCGCGTCGGCGCTCGTAGTAGGATGCAAGCCGTGATGCGCCTGCGCGCCGTCTTCGCCCTCGCCTGCTATTTCGCAGGCGCGCTCGTGACGCCGGCGCTGCATCGCCTGCACCACGCGCGCTACGGCGAGGATCACGAGCACGGGCCCGGCGGCATGCACCTGCACCACGCCGCCTTCGACGCCGACGCAGTGGCGCTCGATCTCGGCGACGTCGCGCTCGCCGGCACGCTCACCGTCGACTGCTCGCTCGCCGAGTACACGCTGGTCTCGTGCGGCGACGGCGCCGCCGCCGACGTGGCCGCGGATCTCGTGGCCATCGGGCACGCGCCCAACTTCGGCGACGAGCTGCTGGCGCGCCTGGCGCACTCGCGCCGCCCGCACCCGCCCGATCCGCTGCACGGCCACGGCGCGCCCGAGCACGTGGTGCCGGCGCTGCTCGTCTCCGCGCCGATCCTTCTGCCCTTGCCGCCGCGCGCCGACGCGCCGCCGCCACTGCTCGTCCCCGCGCTCGCCCCGCCCGCGCCGCTGCCGTCGACGCACGCGGCGCGCGGCCCGCCCGCTCCCCTCGCGACCTAGGCTGTCACCGCAGTTTCTCGCGACCGGAACGGAGAAGATCATGCGCACCCGACGATGGGCGCTCGCCGCCCGTCTGTTGTCGTTTCTCGCAGTCGCCGGCGCAGCCACATCCGCGGCGCGCGCGCACGAGCCCGACGAAGAGCACGCGCCCGACACGGCGCCGTCGCCGCTCGAGCGCGTCGAGGCCGTCTACCCACCCGAAGCGCGCGCCGCCGGCGTCTCCGGCGC
This sequence comes from Polyangia bacterium, assembly GCA_035607415.1. Lineage (GTDB taxonomy): Bacteria > Myxococcota_A > Polyangia > Palsa-1104 > Palsa-1104 > JAQBQH01. The sequence continues at coordinate 12,411 of DATNAQ010000076.1, read as the reverse complement.
GGTCGGCCTCGAGCTCGCCGTCGACGCCAACGGCAACGTCACCGACGTCAAGGTCACGCGCCCCGCCGGCTTCGGCTTCGACGACGCAGCCGTCGCCGCCGCGCGCCAGCTCAAGTTCCGCCCCGCCACGCACGACGGCAAGCCCATCGCCGCCACCGTCGTCTTCGAGCAGCGCTTCACGCTGCGCCCGCGCATCGTCGCCGAGACCACCGCCGAGGGCGCCGCGCCGCCGCCCATGCCCGAAGCCGTCGCCACGCCGCCGCCCGGCCCCAGCTACGAGAGCACCGTCACCTCGCGCGGCCCCATCAGCGCCGCCTCGTCGTCGAGCATCCGCAACCTCGACTTCGACCTGCGCCCCAAGAGCTCGCCCAACGACATCCTGCGCGTGGTGCCGGGCCTGCTCACCGCGCAGCACCAGGGCGGCGGCAAGGCCGACCAGCTCTTCTTGCGCGGCTTCGACGCCGACCACGGCACCGACGTCGGCATCTTCATCGACGGCGTGCCGGTGAACCTGCCGTCGCACGCGCACGGCCAGGGCTACGCCGATCTGCACTTCATCATCCCCGAGGCCATCGAGCGCATCGACGTCGTCAAGGGGCCGTACGACCCGCGCTGGGGCGATTTCTCGACGGCGGGCGCGGTCAACCTCGTGACGCGCGAGAAGTTCGACGAGTCGAGCGTGCAATACACGCTCGGCATGTTCCCCACCATCCCCGGCCGCGCCGTCGCCCAGGGCCGCTTCGTCGGCATCGCCGCGCCCAAGCTCCCCGGCTGGGCCGGCAAGCTCCATCCGTGGGTCGCCTTCGAGGCCGCCTACGACCAGGGCCCGTTTCACGCCTCCGAGCACCTCTATCGCTACAACCTGTTCGCCAAGCTCTCCTACGACCTCGGCCCGCGCACGCTCGTCGGGATGTTCTTCCAGGCCTACGGCTCGGGCTGGATCGGCTCGGGCCAGATCCCCGAGCGCGAGGTCGCCGCCGGCCGCCTGTCGCAGTTCGGCTCCGAAGATCCCTCCGAAGGCGGCCTCACCGAGCGGCAGATGCTCACCGCCTTCTTCAAGCACCACGACGGCGCCAACGAGGTCGAGGCCACCGCCTACCTCACGCGCTATCGGCTCTCCTTGTGGAACGACTTCACGTTCTTTTTGCACGACCCGGTCGACGGCGACGAGATCGAGCAGGACGATGCGCGCGTCTTCGGCGGCGCCAAGCTCGCCTGGCACTTCCACCGTCGCTGGCGCGGCATCTCGTTCCGCACCTCGCTCGGCGCCGAGGCGCGCGACGACGGCATCGCCGTGCACTCGTACCATGCGACCAGCCAGCTCGGCACCTTCCGCCAGCGCCTCGACGCCTACCGCAACATGACCGACGATCAGCTCGACCTCGGCGCCTACGCCGAGGAGGACGTGGTGTTCGCGCGCTGGTTCCGCTTCGTCGGCGCGCTGCGCGCCGACTACTTCGGCTTCGACGTCGGCGGCGATCAGTCGGGCGTGCGCCAGTTCTACGTGCTGTCGCCGAAGGCGTCGGCGATCTTTTCGCCCATCCGCGACCTCCTCGATCTCTACCTCAACTTCGGCGTCGGCTTTCACACCAACCCCGCCGAGATCGCGCTCGACGACGGCCAAGAGCGGCCGCTGCCCAACGGCCAGCCGGGCACGTACACCGCGCACGCCATCCCGCGCATCTACGGCGGCGAGCTCGGCGCGCGCACGCACCTGTTCGATCGCGTCGACCTCGCCGCCGCGTTCTGGGTGAGCTACCTCGAGAGCGAGACCGTGTTCGACGCCGACGTCGGCGAGCTCGTGCCCTCGGACGCGACGCGCCGGCTCGGCTTCGATCTCGAAGCGCGCGTGCGCATCCTGTCGTGGCTGTTCGCCGACTTCGATCTCGCGCAGGCCACGGCGACGGCCGTCCCCGACTCGGGCAACGGCGGCGCCATCGCGCTCGCGCCCAAGCTCTACATGACCGGCGGCCTGACCGCCAAGCATCGCAGCGGCGTGCGCGGCGGGCTGCGCTTCCGCTACCTCGGCGATCGCCCCGCCTTCGACGAGACGAGCGACGAGTACCTGACCTATGGCAGAAAGACGATCGACGGCATGCCCAACCCCAACTACGCGCCCGATCGCGTGATCGCCAAGGGCTACTTCGTCGTCGATCTGTACGGCGCCTATCGCTGGCGCTTCCTCGAAGCGCAGGTGGCGATCCAAAACTTGTTCGACAGCGACTGGCGCGAAGCGCAATTCGGCAACCGCTCGTGCACGCGCGACGAGGTCTCCAACCCGGCCAACCCCAACTACCAGGCCGCGTGCGGCGTGACGCTCGCTCCCGACAAGCGCGTCGGCGTCGCCGACGTGCACTTTACGCCGGGCGTTCCCTTCAACCTGCAATTCACGCTGAAAGCGTACTTCTGATCTGATACAACCGCGCCATGGCGTCCCCCACCGCGATCAGCTCGCAAGAGCTCAAGCAGCTCCTCGACGGAGCGAACCCGCCGCGCCTCATCGACGTGCGCGAGCCGGCCGAATGGATCGGCGAGCTCGGCCACATCCAGGGCGCCGAGCTCATTCCGCTCGGCACGGTGCCGGCGAGCCTCGCCAAGGTCAAAGGCGAGGCGCGCGAGATCATCTCGATCTGCAAGATGGGCGGACGCGCCATGCAGGCGGCGCAATTCTGGGCGCAGCAGGGCTTGACGGTGCGCGTGCTCCAGGGCGGCATGACCGCCTGGAACGCCGAGAAGCTGCCGACGACGCGCGAGCCGTAGCGGCCGCGGCAGCGCTAGTGGCCTTGCTGGGCGGCGTCGACACGGCGCAGCAGGTCGGCCATGTCGTTGGCGTGCTCTTCTTCCTTCGCCAGGATCTCTTCCATCAGCCGCCGCGACGTCGGATCGCCCTCACCGAAGAAGCGGATGATCTCCGAGTAGCTCTCGATCGCGATGCGCTCGGCGACGAGATCTTCCTTGATCATCTCGACCAGCGAATCGCCCTCGACGTACTCCGAGTGGCTGCGCGAGAGCATGCCTTCCGGGTTCAGGTTCGGCTCGCCACCGAGCTGCGTGATGCGCTCGGCGATCTGATCGGCGTGCTGCTGCTCCTCGTTGGCGTGCTCGAGGAACTCCGCCTTGACGCCCTCGGAGTGGATCCCGGTGGCCGTGAAATAGTGCCGCTTGTAACGAAGCACGCACACGATCTCCGTCGCCAACGCCTCGTTCAAGAGCTTGAGCGCCGTTTCGCGATCGACCTTGTATCCCTCGGTCACCGCGCCCTTCTCGATATGCTGGCGCGCGCGCTTGCGCAGCTCCTTGATGTCGCTGATGAACGATCCTTGGGCCATGGTCTCCTCCTTAACCGGGTTAGCTGGCAGCACGGCGCTGACGTGTAGAATCTAGGCATGGCAAACGCCCTGGGAAGGTTGTCACCCGAGCGACGCGACGAGCTGCGCGCGCGTCTGGTCGGCGAGATCCCGGGCTGGTACAGCCCGTGGTTGCATCTCGCGTTCCCGTCGCTCGTCGGCATGGGCGTGATCGTCGCCTGCGTGCTGTCGTTGCACGCGCTGCGTCCGGCCGAGCTCGTGGCCGTACCGCTGACGTTCCTCGTGCTCAACGCCGGCGAGTGGCGCATCCATCGCGACCTCTTGCACCACCGCACGCCGCCGCTCACGGTGCTCTACGATCGCCACACGCCGCAGCACCACATGATCTTCGTGACCGACGACATGGCCATCCGCTCGACGCGCGAGTTCTACCTCGTGCTCATCCCGGCGTACGGCATCCTCGCCGCCGGCTTCGGCGCGCTGCCGATTCCGGCCGCGCTGTGGCTCGGCTTCGGCATGCGCAATCCGGCGCTCCTGTTCATGGCGACGACGATGGCCTACGTGGTCGCGTACGAGTGGATGCACCTTTCGTATCACGCGCCGGCCGACAGCTTCGCCGGGCGCATGAAGCTGATTCAGCGGCTACGGCGCCATCACGCCGTGCACCACGCGCCCGAGCTCATGCAGAAGTGGAACTTCAACGTGACCATCCCGCTGTGGGATTGGGTGCGGCGCACGATCCGGCGCGACCAGGACGAGGCGGTTACGGAATCGGTTGCGACTTCGAGCAGAAGCCGTTGATGCAGGTGATGCCCGCGCCGTAGCCGCAGCAGTCCGAGTCCTTGGTGCACTTCTCGAATTCCTGAGAGCAGCTCGGCTGCTGGTTGGTGCAGATGAGCGCGCCGCCGTCGCCACCCGGGCGGCAGAAGCCGCCGCAGCATTCGTCGCCGGTCTCGCAGCCGGTGCCGTCGGGGTGGCAGGGATCGACGGTCCAGAAGCCGCGCGCGTTGCCGGCCTGCAGCTCCTGCGCGGGCAGGTAGAACGCCGGATGCGACGGATCGGTGCCCGCCGGCGCGTTCAGATCGATCGCCGCGACCCACAGCTTCTTGGTCGTGATGTTGGCCGGGTTCTGCCAGTCGTAGTTGCGCGGATCGCTGAGGTACGGATCGATCGTCGCGACGTTGCCGTAGAGGCGGCGGCTGGTGAACACGACCCACGCGTAGCCGCCGGAGACGACCGGGTTCACCGTCGGCTCGTAGTTCATCTGCGTATCGTCGGGGTGGGTCGCGTTGGTCGGCAGATAGCTGGTGCCGGCTGAGGTCTTGCCGTTGAGCGCGTCGAGCGCGTGCGCCGTCTTGGTGGCGAGATCGACCCACCACAACGCGCCCTTGTTCTGGTACCGCGTGAAGCCGAAGCCGGCGGGCGACGCCGTCTCGTTCTCGAAGATGACGGCGTCGTTGGTCGGCATGAACGACGACCAGCTGTCGACGCCGGTCGCCGGCGTGTGGAGCTTGGCGAAGTTGTTGAACACCAGGTTCGCCGGATCGTAGTCCATCACCGCGAGCGACTTCTGATCGGCGACGTTGGCGCCGCCCGCCGACGACATATAGGCGAACGCGAAGTGCTTGCCGTCGGGCGAGAAGGTCGGGAAGCCGCCGCCGAACGACGTGAAGCCGGTGTTGCCCATGCCCGGCTGCGTCGCCTCGAGGACGCCGGCGGTGGTGTACGCCTGCGACTTGGAGTCCGACGCGATGGTGCCCGAGCTCGACATGAACCACGTGCCGTCGGGCGCCAGCGCCGGATAGGCGACGTTGATCGCCGGCGTCACCGTCGCCTCGAGGTTCATGTTGGTGAGCGCGTAGCTCGACGAGGTCTGGTAGCCGCTCGACGCGCCCTGCTGCGTGAACAGCGTCGAGCCGTTCGTCGACACCGCGTGGCAGACGCGACAGCCCGCCGCGGTCGATCCCGCCGGCGCGCCGGTCGTCGTGCCCGCGGCGACGACGGGATCGGTCGTGCCCGGCTTGATCGCCAGCGTCGCCGCGCCGAAGTACGGACCGGTGCGGTTGTTGTTGTCCTCGTGGCACGCCGGCATCTTCGTCAGATCGGCCGCGGCGCAGCTCGCCGTGCCCGAGTTCTTCACGAGCGCGGTGCCGTACGAGTTGTAGTAGACGGTGCCCTTGAGCGTGCCCGGCGCGACGTGCCACGTCATCGTGTACGGACCGATCGCCGTCGGCGTCGCGCCCGAGACGTCCTCGAACACGAGCGCGACCGCGACGTCGTCGCCCTTGCCTTCGTTCGAGTAGGCGAGCGTGTGCCACACGTCTTCGGGGATCGGCAGGTTGATGAACGGCGTCGCGTTCTTCGCGAACGTGCCGGTGTAGTCGAAGTTCTTGGAGTGCAGCTTCACCATCACCGCGTCGAAGTTGCGCGCCGCCGGGCTCCACTGCAGGAGCGGCGCGAGCAGGCCGCGCGGCCAGACGGTGCCGTCGTAGGGATAGAGCAGCTTCACCGTCGCGTCGGCGGTCGGGTTGCCGGTGAGCACGCCGGTCTGTCCCGTCGACGCGCCCGGGCCGGGGCCGCTGCCGCCGACGCCGCCGTAACCGCCCGCGCCCGGCGTCGGCGCGGGATAGCCGGGATCGCCGTTCTGCGTCTGCGAAAGCTTGATGGTGATCGACGTGGTCGCCGTCTCGTTCTGGTACGTCGCGGTGATGGTCGCCTTGCCGCCGAGGTTGCCGGCGGCGGTGAACAGGCCGCTCGACACGTCGATCGATCCGATCTCGCCGCGATCGATCGTCCACGCCGGCGCGACCGACATGCCGTTGATCGTCGCCGTGTACTGCACCGTCGGCATCATGCCCGGCGTGGTGGTCACGACTTGATCGGCGGGCGCGATCACGAGCGGGCCGGCCATGTCGTCGCTGCCGCCGCCGGGGATGGCCATGTCGTCGCCGCCGCCGCCGGCCGAGAGATCGACGCCGCCGCCGTGGTCCATGTGCGGACTGCAGCCCGCGACGGCCCACGCGCAAAGCGCGCACGCCGCCATCCACCCCTTCATTTTTCCCATGTGCCTCGATTGTACGAACGAGAACAAAACGCCGTCAACGCGGGCGATGACGCTATCAAAGATGTATGGCGAAGTACGCGCGCTACGGGATCGGCTGCGTCTTGGAGCAGAAGCCGTTGATGCAGGTGATGCCCGTCGCGGCGCCGCAGCAGTCGGCCGTCGTCGTGCACTTCTCGAATTCCTGAGAGCAGCTCGGCTGCTGGTTGGTGCAGATGAGCCCGCCACCGCTCGGCCCCTGGCGGCAGAAGCCGCCGCAGCACTCGTCGCCGGTCTCGCAGCTGGTGCCGTCGGTGTGGCAGGGATCGACGGTCCAGAAGCCGCGCGAGTTGCCGGCGTAGAGCTCCTGCGCCGGCAGGTAGAAGGCGGGATGCGACGGATCGGTGCCGGCCGGCGCGTTGAGGTCGATCGCGGCGACCCACAGCTTCTTCGGCGTGATGATGTGCTGCCAGTCGTAGAGGCGCGGATCGGAGTTGTAGGCGCTCGTCGTCGCCACGTTGCCGTAGAGGCGGCGGCTGGTGAACACGACCCACGCGTAGCCGCCGGAGACGACCGGGTTCACCGTCGGCTCGTAGTTCAGCTTCTCGTCGGCGCTGCCGGTGTGCGCGCCGTACGTCGGCAGATAGCCGGCGCCGTTGAGCTTGTCGAGCGCGTGCGACGTCTGCGTGGCGAGGTCGACCCAGTAGAGCTGGCCCTGGCCCGTCTTCCACGTGAAGCCGAACTGGCCGTTGCCCGAGACCAGCTCGTCCTCGAAGACGACGGCGTCGTTGGTCGGCAGGAACGACGACCACGAGACCGCGCCCGTCGTCGGCGTGAACAGCTTGGTCATGCCCGAGAAGACCTGGTTGGTCGCGTCGAAGCCGAGGACGTAGAGCGACTTCTTGTCGGCGCCCGACGCCGTCGGCCCCCAGAAGTTGAACGCCAGGTGCTTGCCGTCGGGCGAGAACGCCGGCAGCGTCGCCTGCAGGCCGGCCGGCGCGATCGTCGGCTGCGTGCTCATGATGGTGCCGACGTTGCTGTACGCCTGCGACGTGGTGTCGCCGCCGGTGGCGATGGTGGCGCCCGAGGTCGTCATGTACCAGGTGCCGTCGGGGGCGAGCGCGGGCCAGACGTTGGTGGTGCCGCTCACCTGCGTCTCCACGCCGGTGCTGAGATCGTAGATGCTCGACTTGTTGTAGGCGTCGCCGTGCTGCGTGATCAGCTTCTGGCCGTTGGCCGAGACCGAGTGGCAGACGCGGCAGCCGCTCATGTCGGTGCCGCCGCTGTACGTACCGGCGACGACGACGGGGTCGGTCGAGCCCGGCTTGATGGCGAGCGTGGCGGCGCCGAAGTGCGGGCCGTTGCCGGCCGCGGTGCCGAAGCTCGCCTCGCCCGAGTTGCCGACCTGCGACGGGTTCGCCGGGTTCTTCACGAGCGCGGTGCCGTACGAGTTGTAGTAGACGGTGCCCTTGAGCGTGCCCGGCGCGACGTGCCAGGTCGTCGTCAGCGGGCCAATCGCCTTGGGCGTGCCCGACGGATCGGAGAACGTGAGCGTGACGGTGATGTCGTCGCCCATGCCCTCGTTCGAATAGGTCAGCGCGTGCCACACGTCGGCGGGGATGGGGACATTCAGGAACGACGCCGCGCCCGACTGCCTGGCGAACGTGCCGGTGTAATCGAAGTTCTTGGAGTGCAGCTGCACCATCACCGCGTCGAAGTTGTGCGCGCCCGGATTCCACTGCAGGAGCGGCGCGAGCAGGCCGCGCGGCCAGACGGTGCCGTCGTAGGGGTAGAGCATCTTCACCGTCGCGTCCGCCGTCGGTGCGCCCTGGAGCACGCCGATCTGGCCCGTCGATGCGCCCGGCGCCGGACCGGCGCCGCCGACGCCACCGTAGCCGCCGGGGCCGGCCGGGCCGGCCGGCGGATTGGCGGGATCGCCGTTCTGGTTCTGCGCGAGCTTGATCGTGACCGTCGTGGTCGCGGTCTGTCCCTGGAGCGTGGCGGTGAGGGTGGCCTTGCCGCCGAGGTTGCCGCCGCCGGTGAAGAGGCCGCTCGAGACGTCGATGCTGCCGATCTCGCCACGATCGATCGTCCACACCGGCGCGACCGACATGCCGTTGATCGTCGCCGTCATCTGCTGCGTCGGCATCGTGCCGGGCGCGCCGGTGAGCACCTGATCGAGCGGCGCGATCGTCAGCGTGCCGGCCATGTCGACGTCCCCGCCGCCGCCGGCGCCACCGCCACCGAGATCGTCGCCGCCGCCGGCGCCACCGCCGCCGAGGTCGTCGCCGCCGCCGTGACCGGGGCTGGCGTTACAGCCGATGAAGCAGAGCAGGAGTGTGGGTGCAGCGAGGAGAACAGCTTTTTTCATCGTAATTCATAGTATTACGAAACACAAAAAGCTGTCAATGTACCTGAAAACGCTAGGGGGTCCTGTCAGGAGAGGTGGTCGCGGGTGAAATTCCGCAAGCCACCGTCGAGGATTTGCACGTCGTCCTCGATGCGGATGCCGCCGAGGGTGGCGAGGGCGTCGACCAGCTGCCAGTCGACGCGCGCGGCGTTGGGCCCGTGGCGCAGCGGCTGGAGCAGCATGTCGATGAAGTAGATGCCCGGCTCGACCGTGAAGACCTGGTCGACCGAGATCGTCGACGTGTTGCGCAGCCACGGGTTGTTCGCCTTCGGCTTGATCTCGGCGCAGCCGACGTCGTGACAGACGAGGCCGAGCGAGTGGCCGAGGCCGTGCGGGAAGAAGGCGCGCGACAGGCCGGTGGCGACGACCTCCTCGGCGCCGACCTTGGCGACGCCGACGCCGGCGAGGATCTCGCCGATCTGCCGGTGCGCCTCTTCGTGCAGCTGCTCGTACGGCTTGCCGGCGACGGCGCCGGCGCACAGCCGCTGCTGCATCGCCTCGGTGCGCGCGAGCAGATCGGCGAACGCGTCGGCGGTGGCGCCGGTGCCCTTGACGTAGGTGCGCGTGACGTCGCTGCAGTAGCCCTGGCAGGCGGCGCCCGCGTCGAGCAGCAGCGACTCGGCGGCGCGCGCGCGCGCCTGCTTGCGATAGGAGATGTGGTGCAGCGTGGCCGCGTTCTCGCCGAGCGCGACGATGTTCTTGTACGGCGTCTCCGGATCGTCCTGCGCCGTCGCCGCGAGGAATAAGAGGTGCAGGTCGAGCTCGCTCTTGTCGCCGTCGCGGAATGCGTCGCGCACCGCGCGGTGGCCGACGGCGGCGACGCGGTTGGCCTCGTCGATGGCGGCGATCTCGTACGGCGTCTTGTGCACGCGCAGCTGGTCGAGCGCCTTCATCAGCTCGGGCGGGTTGGCGTCGCCGATGCCCCAGGTGTTGGCGCGGCGCGTCTCCTCACCGACGAAGGCGAGCTTGCCCGACGGATGCAGGTGCGCGCGCGCGTCAGCGACGTCCTCGATGACGACGATGTCGAGCTGCGCCAGCCAGAAGTCGCCCTCGGGCGCGGCCGGCTTCTCCCAGAAGTTCGGCGGCTGCGTCCAGACCAGCTTGGGCCGCTGGCCGGGGCGCACGAGCAGCGCGCAGTCGGGCTGGGCGAGCGGGATCCAGTGCTGAAACTCGGGCGTCGGGCGCAGCGCCCAATATTGATCGTCGAACTCGGTGCGCGACTTGGCCACGCCCGAGTGGATGACGACGCCGTCATAGCCGGTGCCGGCGAGCGCGCGCGCGTAGCGGCGCTCGAGCTCGCTCACGTGCGCGCGATGCAGCTTTCCCCAGTCGTTGTCCACGCGGGAAAGCTACCACGAACTATGGTATGACGCCGTCCGGTGGCAGGCGACGCATACGTCTTGATCATGGCGGGTGGCGGCGGGACGCGGCTCTGGCCGGCGTCGCGCAAGGCGCGCCCCAAGCAGTTCCTTCCGATGCTCGATGGCGGCGAGACGCTGCTCGGCGCCACCGTCGCGCGCGTGCAGGGCGTGGTGCCGCCCGAGCGCATCCTGGTGGTGACCGCGGCCGATCAGGTCGCCGAGGTGCAGCGCACGGCGCCGTCGCTGCCGGCGGCGAACATCGTGATCGAGCCGAAGGCGCGCAACACGGCGCCGTGCATCGGCCTCGGCGCGCTCGAGGTGCTGCGCCGCGATCCCGCGGCCGTGATGGCGGTGCTGCCGAGCGACCAGTGGATCCGCGACAGCGACGGGTTCCGCGCGTCGGTCGAGCGCGCGCTCGACGTGGCGCGCGGCGGCGCCATCGTCACCATCGGCATCGTGCCGACGCATCCGGAGACCGGCTTCGGCTACCTCGAGCTCGGCGAAGACACCGAGCGCGGCGCGCGCGTGGTCGATCGCTTCGTCGAGAAACCGAACCTGCCGACGGCGAAGCAGTACCTCGCCGGCAAGCGCCACCTGTGGAACTCGGGGATGTTCTTCTTCGCGGCCAAGCGGCTCGTCGAGGCGGTGCGGCGCCACATGCCCGAGCTCGGCGAGATCCTGCACGCGATCGAGCGGACGCCCGAGCGCGTGAGCGAGCTCTATCCGCAGGCGCCGTCGGTGTCGATCGACTACGGCGTCATGGAGAAGCTGCCGCGCGGCGACGTCTTCTGCGTGCCCGGCGACTTCGGCTGGAACGACGTCGGCTCATGGAGCGCGCTCGGCGAGCTGCGGCCCAACGACGGCGGCGGCAATACCATCGCGACCGAGCACGCCGTCACCGTCGACGCGCGCGGCAACATCCTCTACAGCGACGGCAAGCGCGTGATCGCCGCCGTCGGCGTCGAAGATCTCGTGATCGTCGCCACCGACGACGCCATCCTGGTCATGCCGAAATCGCGGGCGCAAGACGTGCGCGAGGTCGTCAAAAACCTAGAATCGACGAACCGCAAGGAGTTCCTATGAGCGCCGGAGGCGACCGATGAACCCACGCGTTTTTCGTGAGTACGACATCCGCGGCAACGCCGATCGCGATCTCGACGACGGCTTCGCCAACGAGCTCGGCAAGGCGATCGGCACCCACCTGAAGCGCGCCGGCGCGCAGAAGATGACGCTCGGGCGCGACTGCCGCGTCACCTCGCCGCGGCTGCACAAGGCGCTGCGCTCGGGCATCTTGTCGACGGGGATGCACATCATCGACGTCGGCGTCGTGGCGACGCCGCTGCTCTACTTCTCGGTGTTCCACTTCGACGCCGACGGCGGCGTGCAGATCACCGGGTCGCACAATCCGCCCGAGGACAACGGCTTCAAGATCCTGCGCGGCAAGTCGACCATCCACGGCGCCGAGATCCAGGCGCTGCGCGAGCTCATCGAGAAGCGCGACTTCGAGACCGGGCTCGGCGTGGTGACCGAGCGGGACATCCAGGACGCGTACATCGACGTGGCCGCCTCGAAGATCAAGCTCGGGCCGCGCCGCTTCAAGGTCGTCGTCGACGCCGGCAACGGCGTGGGCGGGACCTGCGTGCCGCTCCTGAAGCGGCTCGGGTTCGACGTGACCGGGCTCTTCATCGAGCCCGACGGACGCTTCCCCAATCATCACCCCGATCCGACGATCGAAGCGAACGTAGCCGACTTGAAGGCCAAGGTGGCCGAGGTCGGCGCCGAGGTCGGCATCGCGCTCGACGGCGACGCCGATCGCATCGGCGTCGTCGACGCCAAGGGGCGGATCGTGTGGGGCGATCAGCTCATGATCTTTTTTGCGCGAGCGATCTTGAAGGAAGTGCCGGGCGCGACCTTCGTCAGCGAGGTGAAGTGCTCGAAGGCGATGTACGACGAGATCGCCAAGGCGGGCGGCAAGGCGATCATGTGGAAGGTCGGCCACTCGCTCATCAAGGAGAAGATGAAGGAGGAGAAGGCGGTGCTCGCCGGCGAGATGTCGGGGCACATCTTCTTCGCGCATCGCTACTTCGGGTATGACGACGCCATCTACTCGGCGGCGCGCCTCTGCGAGTTGCTGACGAAGGAAGAGAAGCCGCTCGCCGATCACGTCGACGCGCTGCCCAAGCTGTTCAACACGCCCGAGATCCGCTACGAGCTGCCCGACGAGATCAAGTTCGACGTGGTCCGGCGCGTGGTCGAGCACTTCAAGTCGACGGCGGAGAAGGAAGGGCACAC
>DATNAQ010000069.1:0-20596 GCA_035607415.1 Polyangia bacterium | reverse complement strand
CTCGACCTGCTGGCTCTGCTGGTTGTTGATGAAGTACGGCGACAGGTAGCCGCGATCGAACTGCATGCCTTCGACGACATCGAGCTCGTTGTCGAGGCCCGAGCCTTCTTCAACGGTGATCACGCCTTCCTTGCCGACCTTGTTCATCGCCTCGGCAATCATGTTGCCGATCTCGGTGTCACCGTTGGCGCTGATCGTGCCGACCTGCGCGATGTCGTCCTTACCCTTGGTGGGCGTGGAGAGCTTCTTGAGCGACTCGATGAGCGCCGCGACCGCGGTGTCGATGCCGCGCTTCAGCTCCATCGGGTTGTGACCGGCCGCGACGAGCTTGGAGCCCTCGCGATAGATCGCCTGCGCGAGCACCGTGGCGGTGGTCGTGCCGTCGCCGGCGTTGTCAGACGTCTTGGAAGCGACTTCCTTGACCATCTGCGCGCCCATGTTCTCGAACTTGTTCTCGAGCTCGATCTCCTTGGCGACGGTGACGCCGTCCTTGGTGACCGTCGGGGCGCCCCACGACTTCTCGATGACGACGTTGCGGCCCTTGGGGCCGAGCGTCACCTTGACGGCATCGGCGAGCGTGTTGACGCCGGTGAGAATGCGCGCGCGCGCGTGCTCGGAAAACTGGATGTCCTTAGCGGCCATGATGTCTCCTTTACTTCTCGATGACCCCGAGGACTTCGTCCTCGCGGAGGATGAGGTGCTCGACACCGTCGATCTTGATCTCGGTGCCCGAGTACTTGCCGAACAGAACGCGGTCGCCCTTCTTCACGTCGAGCGGACGCAGCGTGCCTTCGTCGTTGAACTTACCGTTGCCGACGGCGATGACCTCGCCCTCGATCGGCTTCTCCTTGGCGGAGTCCGGGATGATGATGCCACCCTTGGTCTTCTCCTCCTCGGCGAGCCGCTTGACCACGAGACGATCCTGGAGCGGTCGAATCTTCATCACTCTCCTCCGGTTGACGTACTGATTTCGAACAGTTCGTTAGCACTCGCTCGAAGTGAGTGCTAACAGGCGCGCATGTTAAGCATTCGTGCGCCGCGCGCAAGGGCCTTTTGGCTGGATTTGTTCACGATTTCGAAATGCACACATTCTCGTTACTTGTAGGAGGCGGTGCGAGATCGACAGGCCCCGGAAAGGTGCTTAGAACCTCTTGTAGAGGTCCAGAAACAAAGACGAAAATTGATTTCCGCGGGGGCGACGGCGATCCTGGATCGGTAGCCGGGAGGTGTCGGCTGATGGACTTGAAGGTGAACGGCAGTATTGCTGAGTTTTTTCAAGGTCGTGTCTCGGAAGTCATTCGCAATCAGGGCGTCGACGCGACCACGCCGACCGAGTGCTACCTCGTCAGCCTTTTGTCCGAATTCCTGAAATCGCCACCGGACGATCAGCCCCTGGCGCTCAAGCTCGCGGTCGCCGTGAGCTCGCCGGACGAGCGCGTCCGGCAGCTCAAGGATGTCGGGGACACGTCGCTCTACGTCTCGGGCTTCTTCGCCGACTCGCTGCAGCGCAAGCTCGTCGACGTCGACTACTACATCCAGATGGGCGGCGCCGCCTACTCGGAGCTGGCGCGCTTCTTCCGCGGCAATCCCAACTCGGCGGTGTTCGGCGAGGTCTACGACGAGCTCGGCGTGAAGTTCCCGCGCTTCGTCGACGTGCTGGCCGAGATCGCCGAGGAGACGATGGTCGGCAACCACGACCTCGTGCGCCTCTACGAGCGTTGGCTCAAGACGGGCTCGGAGTGGATGGAGCGGCGGCTGCGCGCCCAAGGCGTGATTCCGCCGAAGGGAGACCTCCAGTAATGCCTGCCGTCCTGCGCGCGCTGCAGGGCGGTCTCGAGTCGATGTATCGCGTCGAGACCGAGCTCGACGTGTGCGATTTTCTCGTCGGTGGCGAAGAGCGCGATGCCCTGCATCCCGAGCGCGCGCCGAGAGAGCAGCTCTTCATCAAGCGCGACGACGAGGGGCTGCGGCTCGGGCTGTTCGTCGACGAGCGCACGCTGGAGAACCTGGCGATGCGCGATCCGCGGCGGCGGCTCGACGCGGCGAACCTGCAGGACTTCCTCTACGCCGTCGAGGGCGTGAGCCACTTCGTGTATCTCGTGCATCGCGCGCAGCAGGAGCGGCCGGTGTCGGCCGTCGAGCTCGAGCTGCAGGCCGAGGTCGACAAGTACCTGGTCGCGCTCCTGGTGACGTGGAATCAGGCGGGCGAGCCGCCGTCGGACTTGCGCGAGCGGCTGTTCGCGAACATCCGCTTCGCCGGCGATCTGTCGCGCGAGGAGCGCGAGCGCTACGAGCTGGCCAACACCGCGGCCAACGGCTACGCGGCGTCGCTCGAGGAGCGCTTCGTGCGGCTGCACGCCGTCGACGACATGCTCGGCGAGGTGCGCCAGTTCTACCGCAAGGGGCTGGCGCAGAAGCTCGAGTACATCAGCCAGCTCGCGGCGTAGAACCGCCGCGGGCGTGCTTCTTGGCGTGCGCGGGCTTGCGCGGCGAGGTCCTCGCCGGCTTCGCGGGCGCGGGCTTGGGACCCGCGCTCGGCGTCGGCGTCGGTGCCGCCGTCGCCTCCGCAGTCTCCGACGGGACCTTCGTCGTCGGCGGCGCCTTGTAGGCGCGCGCTTCGACCTCGGGCGGCGCGGTCGGCAAGAGCACCGGCGCCGGCGGCTTGCGCAAAAGCGCGATCGAGAGCAGGCCGGTGGCCAGGAAGCCACCGAGGGCCAGCGACGGCCACAGCCAGCGCAGCGGGCGCGGCGCGCGTCGCTCCTCGGGCTCGCCGACGGGCACGGCGTCGTTGGCGTCGATGACCCGCGGCGGCGGACCGACCGGGGTGCCGTCGGCGCGCTCCTCGGTCAGGTCGACGAAGATGCGCAGACGCGCCGAGCCGGAGCGCGTGACGTCGAGGCCGATCCACTGCACGCGGCCGTCGCAGGCGCGATCCGACGACAGCTCGGTGGTGACCTGGCTGCCCAGGCGGAGCCAGGGCAGCTCGGCTTCGATCATGACGCCGCGCTCGGTCAGATCGCGGGCGCTCGCGCGCAGCGGCGCCGACAGCGACGGCAGATGGATGCGCACGTCGCGCTTGCCGAACTGCGTCGGCTCGCGCTTCTGCACGAGGCGCTGGATGCGCCGCTTGGCGACGTCGTCGAGATCGACGAAGCGCAGCGCCACGCCACCGTCGGCGCGACGGAGGACCTGGGCGTTGACGTCGAGCGGCGACGCGCCGTCCTTCAAGTTGACCTTGAGGTGCACCGCCGACCCGAGGTCGAGCGGCTGTTCGGCGGAGATGAGGATTCCGCCCGTCGACAAATTGATCGCGCGCGCCTTTTTGCCTTCACCGATCTCCACGGTGGCATCGTGCGGGACACGAGGCGCATTGACCGAACGCATGGACCCCCTCCTACGCAAGTTGCGTTCCCACCCTGTCGACGTCCAACCCCGCGAAATCAGGCGTTGCCTCATTCCGAAAATCGGAGGCTGGTCCGAATTCCGGCAAGTGGCGCGTAGCCTGACTTACAACTTGCCCGCCAAATCCTTGCGCTGCAACTTTGCCGTCGTCGTAAGCAGCTCGGGCTCTTTGGCGATGCCCATCGTGATGACCAGCTTGAACGCCTGCTGCACCGGCATGTCGAGCTCGCGCACGAGCTTCTTCTCGACGAGGAGGTAGAAACCCGAGGTCGGATTCGGCGTGGTCGGCAGGAAGACGCTGACCAACTCCTCGCCTCCGGCCGAGCGCACCGGCACGTCGCTGGCGGTCACGAACGCGATCGCGAAGATGCCCGGGCGCGGGTACTCGACGAGGACGGCGCGGTTGAAGCTGTCGGCGCCCTGCGCGAACACCGACTCGAACACCTGCTTGATGAGGCCGTAGGTGCCGCCGAACAGCGGCACGCGCTGCAGGCCGCGATCGAAGAAGGCGACGAGGCGGCGGCCGATGAAGTTGTGCGCGAAGATGCCGACCAGGAGCGCGAGCACGAGCACGCTCAAGACGCCCAGGCCTGGGAGCGGGTGGCCGAGGAAACGCGGGCGGAACTCGTCGGGGAAGAGGCGGTCGACGCCGCTGACGATGGCGTAGACGAGCCAGGCGGTGCCAGCGACGGGCGCGAGCAGCACGACGCCGGTGACGAGCTCGTTCTTGAACAGGCTGCCGAAGCGCTTCACGGGCGGCAGTCTACGGGGCGAGCAGCTGATTGTCGATGAGCCGCGTGGTGCCGATGAAGGCGGCGACGGCCATGACGATCGGACGCGTGACGCGGCCCTCGACGGGCGCGAGCGTCTCGGCGTCGCGGACCTCGAGGTAGTCGAGGCGCACGCCGGGCGTCATGTGCAGTGTCGCGCGCGCGCAGTCGACGAGGCGGGCGGCCTCGCGCTCGCCGTGCTCGAACATGCCGCGCGCCGAGACGAGCGCGCTCGACAGGGCCAGCGCGCGCAGCCGCTCGTCGGGCGAGAGATAGGCGTTGCGCGAGGACAGGGCGAGGCCGTCGGGCTCGCGCACGATGGGCATGCCGACGATCTCGACGCCGAGATCGAGATCGCGCGTCATCTGCGACAGGACGCGCAGCTGCTGGTAGTCCTTGCGGCCGAAGATGGCGACGTGCGGCTGCACGGCGGCGAACAGCTTGAGCACGACGGTGGCCACGCCGCGGAAGTGGCCGGGGCGGCTCGCGCCGTCGAGGCCCTGCTGCAGCTTCTCGACCTCGACGTACGATTGGTAGCCGGGCGGATACATCGCCGCGGCCTCGGGCACGTAGGCGACGTCGACGCCGGCGCGCGCGGCCTTCTGCAGGTCGCCTTCGAGGTCGCGCGGGTAGCGTGAGAGATCCTCTTTGGGGCCGAACTGCGTCGGGTTCACGAAGATCGACAGCACGAGGATGTCGCCGCGGCGGCGCCCCTCCTCGAGCAGCGAGGCGTGGCCGAGGTGCAGGTAGCCCATCGTCGGGACGAAGGCGATGCGTTTGCCGGCGGCGCGCCAGGCGTCGGCGCGGGCGCGCATCTCCGACGGCGTCTGGACGATCGCGACGCTCAGGGGCGCCCCCTGCGGGTGCACCCTGAGTCAGCGATCGATCCGCGGGCTCTACGAGCCTCGCTTTCGTTCGCTCGCTGGCGCTCACTCACGAGGTCACTTCTTGGGGCGCGGGAACGGCAGCGGGATGCAGGCGGCGCCGCTGGCGTCGGGATCGCGCTCGGGCGGGCCACCACCGGCGGCGGCGCGTGCCGAGCCGTACGGCGTGGCGTTCTGCGGCGCGGGCGCGTCCTTGGAGAAGCTGTGCTCCTCGTCGGGGAACTGCTCGTTGCGCACTTCGGTGATGTACTGCTCGACGGCGGTGCGGATGCGGACCGCGAGGTTGTCGTAGCGCTTGACGAACTTGGGGCGGAACTCCTCGTTCATGCCGAGGAGATCGTAGATCACGAGGACCTGCCCGTCGCAGTGCACGCCGGCGCCGATGCCGATGGTGGGGATCGAGAGGGCGGCGGTGATCTCGGTGGCGAGCTCGCGCGGGATGCCTTCGAGCACGATCGAGTAGCAGCCGGCCTGCTCGAGCGCGCGCGCGTCGTCGAGGAGCTGCTGGGCCTGCTTCTGCGAGCGGCCCTGCACCTTGAAGCCGCCCATCGAGTGCAGAGACTGCGGCGTCAGCCCGATGTGCCCCATGACCGGGATGCCGATCTTCGACAGGCGATGCGCGAGCTCGGCGTAGTCGGCGCCGCCCTCGAGCTTGACCGCTTCGGCGCCGCCCTCCTTCACCAGGCGGCCGGCGTTGCGGATGCCGTCCTCGAGCGAGGCTTGATAGGACATGAACGGCATGTCGCCGACGACCTGCGCGCGCTCGGCGCCGCGCTTGACCGAGCGACAGTGATAGATCATCTCGTCCATGGTGACGGGCAGCGTGTTGCCTTCGCCCTGCACCACCATGCCGAGCGAATCACCGACGAGGATGATGTCGACGCCGGCCTGATCGACGAGGCGCGCGAAGCTGGCGTCGTAGGCGGTGAGCATCGAGATCTTGCGATGCTCGGCCTTCATCTTGGCGAGCGTGTGAACGGTGACTTTGGGAATGCCGGTCGACTTCATGGTCCACCTCCGTCTCGTTCCCTCAGCGGGTTCCGAGCGGGCTGTAGTGGGAGACGCCGGCTCTGGTGCGTTGGATGACCGCAACGAGATCGTCGAGATCTGCTCGACTCTCTACGAAGTCGATCTCCGAGGTGTTGACCACCAGGAGCGGGCTGTCCCCGTAGTGAAAAAAGAACTCCGCGTACGCTTGTGCCACCCTTTCGATGTAATCGCGCGGCGGAAGGCGTGCATCGGTTGCCCTCCGCTTGAGACGCGAAACGAGCACCTCCGGCCGCGCTTGTAAGTATACGACGAGGTCCGGACGCGGCACCTGGGCGCCGAGCAGGCCGTAGATCTTGTCGTAGAGGACGAGCTCGTCGCGGCTCAGGTTCAGCTGCGCGAAGATGCGGTCGCGCGCGAACAGGTGATCGCTGACGACGCCGCCGCGGGCGAAGAGGTCCTGCTGGTGAACGTCGTCCTTCTGCTGGTAGCGCGACAGAAGAAAGTACAACTGCGCCTGGAAGGCGTGGCGCCGCGGGTCATCGTAGAACTCGCCGAGGAACGGGTTGTTCGTCGACTCGAGGACCAGGCGGGCGCCGAGGCGCGAAGCGAGGAGCCGCGCGAAGGCCGTCTTGCCCACGCCAATGGGTCCGTCGATGACCAGATAGCGTGGGCTCACGTCCACTTGTGCAATATAGGATCAATCGCGTAACGCGTCTACGTTGCTCATGGCGCGCCGCGGCGGCCGGCCAGGGTGAGGCCGACCGCGCCCGCTCGCAGGGGGGCGAGCGCTCGGGCATCTATGCGGGATAAGGCGCGATCCAGGCACGCGGCCTGGGGGTATTCGGGCGGCGCGCGGAGGAATCCGGGGCCGACCTGAAGGCGCACCTGGACGAGCCGGCTGTTCGGGTAGCAGCCATCGAGCGCGGCGAGGACGGGGCCGAGCGCGGCAGCCACGAGGCGGGTGTCGACGGCGCCCGACGAGACCTCGAGCTCGCGCGGATCGACGTGCTCCTCGGCGGCGGCGAGGCGGCGGCGCGCGTGGGCGGCGTACGGGCCTGACGGCAGCTCGGCGAGGAAGCGGCGCAGGTAGATGCGCGCTTCGGCGGCCGAGCCGCGCTCGGCGAGGGCGAGCGCGCGGTAGTAGTAGATGTCCTCGGGCGGGACGAAGACGTAATCCTCGGCGGAGAGGCTGCGCAGCTCGGGATCGAAGGCGAGCACGCCCGACAGCTCGAGGCGGGCTTGATCGACCTCTTCGTCGCGATCGAGCGCGACGGCGAGGGCGAGGCGCACCACCGGCTTGGCGCCGGCGAAGGCGACGGCACGGCGATACTCGTCGATGGCTTCGGCGAGGCGGCCGGCGGCCATGAGCTCGTCGCCGAGGTTGTAGTGAACGAGGTATTGGTTGGGCGGCGGCAGGCCGCCCATCGCCTCGAGCCGATGGTGCTCCTCGATGGCGCCGTCGAGGTCGCCGGTGATCTCGCGGGCGAACCCGAGCAGGAAGGCGAGCGACCGCTCCTCGTCGTGCGTCCCCGGCGACTCGTCGGCGAGGAGGCGCGCGCGCTCGAGGCGCAGGCGGCCGTCGGCGTATTCGTGCGCTGCGAGGAGGATCTCGCCGGCGCGCTGCTGGATGGAGCGATCGCCGAGGCAGAGCGCCGCGGCGGTGCGCGCGTCCGACGCCGCCGCCTGCCACTGGTGCACGTCGCCGAGCTTGCCGGCGTCGCCGAGGAGCTGCGCGCAGCGGCGGCGGTTGGGGTGCGCGACCTCGTCCCACGGCGTGGCGCCGGCGGGCAGGCTCGCGCACGAGACGATGGCTGCCAGGGCGAGCGCCGGCGGACGCACGTCAGCGCCCCGCGAAGTTGATCGTGACCACCACCTCTTCCTGCTCGGCGACGTCGCTGAGGGGGAAGCGCCAGGTGGTGGCGGCGAGCTCGACGCAGTGACCGAGACGATCGCTGGCGACGGTGGAGAGTAGGACGCGCGCGCGCATCGAGAGGAAGCCGGTCGGATCGATCACGAGCTGCAGGCGCAGCTCGCCTCGCGCTTGCGGCTCGGTGCGCAGGACGCGCGCGTAGCAGAGGCGCAGCTCGTCCTGGTGGACGCCGATGGCGTCGCGCAGCGCGGCCGCCGGGCGCAGGCCGCGCGTGTCGACGATCTCGCCGACGCCGACGTGCACGCGCGCGGGATCGACCATCGACGGCAACGGCGGCGCGCGCTTGAGCTCGGCCAGGTGGACGCGCGCGCGCTTGGCGTAGGGCGACGACGGCGCCTCGGCGAGGAAGGCGCGCCAGGCGGCGAGCGCGAGCTCGCGATCGCCGGCGACCTCGTGGCCGAGCGCCTCGTAGTAGCGCTTGTCGCCGGCCGGCTCGAAGAAGACGCTCTCGTCGGTGAGGTGGGACATTGTCGGATCGACGTCGAGCGCGTGCTGGATCGCTTCGTGCGATTTTTCGATCTGCTCGTCGCGGTCGAGCGCGACGCCGAGGCCCCACTCCGCCAGCTCCCATTCGAGGTCGCCCTGGATGGCGGTCGCCTCGGCTTTGCGATAGCGCTCGATCGACGCCGGAAGGCGGCCGAGCGCCATCAGCGTCTCGGCGGAGTTGCCGTTGAGCACCGAGCGGCCGTAGTCGTCGAAGGCGCTCGGGCGGCGCTCGGGATCGACGAGCTCGAGCGCGCGGTCGTACTCGACGAGCGCCTCCTCGTACGCGCCGATACGCGAGAGCACGAGGCCGAGATCGGCGGCGATCCGTTGCGCCTCGGCACCGCCGGCGTCGAGGCGGCGTGCCTCTTTGAGCTCGGCGACGGCGCGCTCGCAGCTCTTGGGGCGGCAGATCTCGGGATGGGCGGGATCGGCGATGGTCAGGATGCGCGCGAGCACGATGTGCGGCGCCGGATCCTTGGGGCGCTCGCGGATCGCCTGCTCGCACAGGGCCTGCGCCTGATCGGCGACGGCGAAGCGATGATCGCGATCGCGCTGCTCGGGGATGGTGCGGTAGAGCTGCTCGGCGCGCTCGACGAGCCCGGCGTGCGCCGCCGTCGACGCGCCCATGCCGGCGACGAGCACGAGGACCAGCAGCGAGCGACGCGGCTCCACGCTTCGAGTATACGCGCTCGATTGACCTCGTGCCGGGCCGAGCCGTATAAGGCCGCATGGCGCGCGCGCTCGGGGTCGGCGTCCCCGCTGGTGGGCTCACCGCCGGCGTCGCCGCGCTCGTGCTGTGGGTGTCGGCGCTGCCGCTCCGTTGGCTCGACGGGCTCGTGGCGGGGCTGTTCGCCTGCGGGCTGGTGCTCGCGGTCGCCGGCTTCGCGCGTGGTGCGGATACGCGCACGCGACGGCTCGGCGTGCTCGCGCTCGGGTGGAACGCGTTCGGTCTTTTGATCCTGGCGGCGGTCTATCTGATCCGCTAACGGGTCGCCGGCTGAAAGCTGCGGCCGATCGACGAGGCGATGCCGTGGAGCTGCGTCGACAGCTCGGTGATCTGCGCGGGCAGCAGTGACTGCGCGCCGTCGCACAGCGCCTTCTCCGGCTGGTTGTGCACCTCGATGATAAGACCGTCGGCACCGGCGGCGATCGCCGCGCGCGCCACCGGCGCCACCAGGTGGCGCATGCCGGTCGAGTGGCTCGGGTCGACGACGATGGGCAGGTGCGACATCGCCTTGACCACCGGGATCGCCGAGATGTCGAGCGTGTTGCGCGTCGAGGTCTCGTAGGTGCGGATGCCGCGCTCGCACAGGATCACCTGCTTGTTGCCGCCAGCCATGATGTACTCGGAGGCCAGCAGGAGCTCCTGCAGCGTGGCGGCGATGCCGCGCTTGAGCAGCACCGGGCGCTGCACCTTGCCGAGGTCCTTGAGCAGATCGAAGTTCTGCATGTTGCGCGCGCCGACCTGCAGGATGTCGACGTAGCGCATCATCATCTCGATCTGCGAGCGGTCCATGACCTCGCTGACGACGAGCATGTCGTGGCGATCGGCGGCCTCGCGGATGTACTTCAAGCCCTCCTCGCCCATGCCCTGGAACGAGTATGGCGAGGTGCGGGGCTTGAACGCGCCGCCGCGCATGATGCGGGCGCCGGCAGCGGCGACGATCGGCGCGATCGCGTCGACCTGCGCCTTCGATTCGATCGTGCAGGGGCCGGCCATGAGCACGACCTCGGGGCCGCCTATCTTCACGCCCTTTCCGACGTCGACGACGGTGTCTTCCTCTTTGAACTGCCGCGAGGCCAGCTTGTAGGGCGAGGAGATGCGAACGACCTTGGCGACGCCGTCGAGCACCTCGAACTGGCGCGGATCGACGTCGCGGTCGACGATGCCGACCACGCCGATCACCGTCTGCTCCTTGCCGTCCGAGCGGTGGGGCTGGAAGCCCTCGGTCTTGATGTGCTCGAGCACCGAGTCGATCTGCTCGGGCGTCGCGTGCGGCGTCATCACGATCATCATGGCGGTGCGCTCCTGGGCGCGAAGTATACGCGCCGTCAGGACGACGTGTGGTGCGGAAGTGCGGGTGCGAACGGCCACGTCTTCAGGGTGCCGGTGACGAGCGCGAAGAACGCGATGATGCTGGCGTAGAGGACGAGCATGCCCTCGGTATCCTCGCCGCCGACGAAGTAGATGCCGACTCCCGCCGCGGTCCACAGCGCCAAGGTCAGAAGCCCCCAGCTCGGGCGCTGGATGCCCAGCGTGGCGACGATCGCCATCACGCCCATCGTCACGCGATCGATGCTTCCGCCCACGAGATACACGACACAAAAGAGATAGGTGACGATGCCGCCGAAGACCTCGAGCGAGAGCTTGCGGCGATAGACCTGAACGGCGGCGACGGCGGTACCGAGCAGGCTCAACGTCGCCGGCGCCTTGATCTTCGCCAACCAGGGCCACCAACCGTAGGGAAGGATCCAGATCGAGCAGTGGATCGGCCCGCCGGTGTTGCTGCCCATGCGGTCACGCCACAGCTTGAGCATCCATGGCAGGTAGGCCGCGTTGACCGCGAGGCACAGGCCGCCGACCACCGCGGCGACGACGATGAGCCCCCGGCGGCCGCGTTCGCGATAGGCCCAGACGAGGACCGCGGGCACGAGGAAGATTCCGAGCATCTTGAAGCTGATCGCAGCCGCCGCGAGCACGGCGACGCCGACGAGGCGCGGCCAGCTGTTGCGGTTCGGGACCATCAGCGCCAAGGTGGCGAAGAACAGCAGGGTCTCGATGCCTTTGTCTTCGGGGTAGGTCGTCCCCCACTTGAGGAAGGCACCGTTGAGGCTGAGCAGGACCGCGAGCAGGAACGCGGCGCGACGGCTCGAGCTCCCCCAACGAAAGCGAATGAGCAGGAACGCCAGCACGCCGACGAGCGCGTCGGCCACATGGAACACGGCGCGGAAAGCGGTCGGTGATGGATTGATCTTGTAGATCAGCCCGAAGAACCAGAGATTCAGCGGCAGGTTCCCCGACGCGTAGTAGTTCCACATGTCGACGCTCGTCGGGAATCCCCAGCCGAGCGTCTTGCGATGGAACGTATAAATTTCGTCGCGGACGGCCTTTCCGCGCGCGTAGTCGTAGGGGTTGATCCCCTTGGCCACGAGCTCGCCGCCGGCGCGATAGATCTCGAGATCGATGACCCACTGGTTCGCGGGCGGAAACACCCGGTCGCGCGGCAGGTAGCAGACGAAGAAGACCGCAAGGCAGACCGCGACGTCACCGTAGCGACGAGCGATCCTACGCGCCGTTTCCATTCTTCGCCGTCGGAGTGCGGGCCACGATCAGGAATTGTTTGCCCATGAGACGCGCGCTGAGCGGCAGGATCTTGAGATAGGCGCTGACCAGCCAGGGCCAGCGCGGGCCGCGATTCTTGAACGTGTAGGGAAGGAAGCGCGGCAGGCAGCGCACGATCTCGAAGCTCATCGACTCGAGCAGCTCGCTCAGGCTGCGGTCGGTCAATGCCAGGTGGTGATCGAAGAAGTCCCAGTACTCGCCGCCGACGAAGCGGATGTTCGGCCCCATCAAGATGAGCGTGCCGCCCGGCTTGAGCACGCGAAGCACCTCGCGCATGCTGCGCGCCAGCGCATCCTTCGACGGCAGGTGCTCGAGGAAGTTCGACGAGAACACGACGTCGACGTCGCCGTCGCCGAGAAAGGCGAGGTCCTCGGCGGAGCTGAGCTGGACGTCGACGCCGGGGTCGGCGTGCGTGCGCGTATCGGGGTTCAGATCGACGGCGATGCGTCGCTGCGCCTGCGCCGCGTTGATGAACTCACAGTAGCCCGCGCCGAGATCGACGACCGTGTCGTTCGGCTGAACCCATTGGCTGAACACGTCTTGCCACAGCACGCGCCAGACGCGCCGGCGAAATTCGTGCGTCTCCGACGGTGCCCGGGTCGCGTAGAGCTCCTTCAGATCAAGCGACACTGACGCCTCGCGCGCGCACGGTTCGGTTCCCGAGCCCGAAGATCAGGGCCCTCGCCCACAGCCGCGCGTAGAGCGGCAGCCACTTTCGCAAGTTGAAACGGCTCTCGCCCTGCACGCGATCGCGCCAGGTCGCCGGGATCTCGACGACGCGCGCGCCGGCCATCCACGCCTTCAGCGTGATCTCGAATCCGATCTCGAAGCCGCCCGTGCTCTCGAACGTCATGTCGCGGACGAGATCGGCATCATAGAGACGAAAGCTGTTGGTCGCGTCGTGCGAGGGAAACCCCGCCAGCCAGTGGAGCGACACGCCGCCCCAGCGCGAGAGCTGTCCCTTGAGCCAAGGGCCGCCGAGCTGCTGGCCGCCGGCCATGTAGCGCGAGGCGACCACGACCTTGGCGCCCTCCTCCCATGCACGCAGCATGTCGGGAATGATCCGAAAGTCATCGGACAGGTCAGCCATGCTGACGATGATCGGCCCGGTCGTGACCGAGCGCAGGCCCGTGACGAGCGCGCCGAGGACGCCCTTGTGCGCGTTCTTGAGCTGCTCGATGGGCGCGCCCAGGGACGCCAGCTCGCGCGCGACCGGCAGCGTGTCGTCCTCGTCGAAGTCGTAGATGATGCGGACGCGCGTTCCGGGCGGCAGGTGCGGCGACGCCGCGCGGTACCACTCGCGCAGGTTGGCGCCCTCGTTGTAGACGGGGATGACGACGGTGAGCGGAGCCGAGGACATCAGATGTTGCCGAGCTCGATCTGCTTCACGACCCAGGGCACGACCTCTTCGAGGATCGCGTCGAGCGTCGTCTTGGCCTCGAAGCCGAGGAGGCGCTTGGCCTTGTCGACGGCGGGAACGCGGCGCTGGACGTCGTACTTGAACGGCTCGTCGCTGACGTAGCGGAACGGAACCGCGGGCTTCATGAAGCGCCAGATCGCCTCCGACAGCTCGAGCACGGTGTGACCCGCCGCCGTCGAGAGGTTGAAGTCTTCGTCGACCGCGGCCGGGTGCTCGACGCAAGCGCGGATCCCGCGCGCCAGATCGCCGCCGTAGGTGTAGTGGCGAACCTGATTGCCGCTGCCGAGGATGTGCAGCGGGTCCTGGCCCTTGGCGATCTTCTGCACCAGGTCGGGGACGACGTGGCTCATCGCCAGCGTGACGTTGCCGCTGTGGATCTCGCGATCCGATAGCGCGCGCCGCTCGCCGACACCGACGCAGTTGAACGGACGAATCACCGTGTAGGGCAACCCGTACTGCTCGTGCGCGCCCTGCGCGTAGTACTCGCAGGCGAGCTTCTGGAAGCCGTAGGTCGACATCGGCGGCGGACAGCGGCGCTCGGCGCCTTCGGGCGAGGGGAACTCCGTCGCCGACTCGAAGACCATCGAGCTCGAGAGCACGTTGATCTTCTTCAGGTGCTTGTTGCGATGGGCCCAGATGGCAGCATCGAACGTGGAGGCGGTGATGCGCTCGTTCTCGGCGAGCAGCTCGTACGCGTGCGTGTGAAAGTACGAGATGCCGCCGATCATCGCGGCGGCGGCGATCACTTGATCGCAGTCGGCGATGAGATCGCGCATCAGGTCGACGTCCTTGCAGTCGCCGCGGACGAACCGGTAGCGCGGATGCTTGTCGTAGCTCTTCTCGACGGGCCCGTACTTCGAGAAGTTGTCGATGCCGACGACGTCGTGTCCCGCTTCGAGGAGCTCGGCCACGACGTAGCCGTTGATGAAGCCGGCGGACCCGGTGACCAGGATCTTCACGATGCACCCTTGGTCGACTTCCAGATGTCGAAGACGGGTTTGCCGCCCAGATCGGCCGTTCGGTAGACCTTGTGTGGGACGCAGAGGACCAGCACATCGCTGCGCTCGACGACGGTGGCGAGCGGGCTGAGCTCCGGATCATCCGTGACGAACGGATCGGTCGTCAGCACTTCCTTGGCGTGGAAGCGCAGCAGCTTTTTCAGCTTGTAGCTGAGCGAGGCGCGAATGTCGTCGCTCTCGGCCTTGAAGCTCATGCCGAGGAGCCCGACGGTCTTCTCCGCGAGCGCGTGGTGCTCGCGCAGCTGCGAGACGATGAACGCCGGCAGCCCTTCGTTGATGTGGATCGCCTCGGAGCCGAGCGGAAACTGGTTCTCGGCGAACGCGACGAGCTGCAGGGTGTCTTTGAAGAGGCAGGGGCCGGCGGCAAAGCCGGGGCCCGGCAGGTCGCGCATGCGCGGATAGTCCTGCTTGATCGCCGACAGCAGCCGGCCGAAGTCGAGGCCGGCCGACTCCGCCATCATGTAGAACTGGTTCGCGGCGGCGAACTGGATGTAGCGGTACGCGTTACAGAACAGCTTGGCGAACTCCGCCTCCTTGGGAGGCAGCGTCACGATCTTGGGCGCGAAGCGTGAGAACAGCGCGACGGCCGACTTCTCGGCTTCGGGCGTCGTGCCGCTCACGATCTGCGGAAGCGTGACGCTCTCGCGGATGGCCTGTCCCTGAACGACGCGCTCGGGGCAGAACGCCAACCGCGTGCGCTTCCCCCGCTTGGCGAGGTGGCGCTGAAGGAATTCGGTCACGCCGGGGAACACGGTCGAGCGCAGGATGATCGTCTGGCGGTCCGAGAGATACGGGATCAGCGAGTCGATGCAGTCGGTGATGACGCGAAGGACCGGATTGTGGAACTCGTCGACCGGGGTGCCGATGGTGACGATGATGTACGGAATTCCTTCGATGTCGCTCGGGCGCGAGCTGAAGCCGATCATGTCGGCGGCGATCGCCTCGCCGAGGAGCGACTCACCATCTTCCTCGAAGAATGGCAGCTTGCCCGACGCCAGTACTTTCAACGAGGCGTCGTTGATGTCGTGAACGAGGGTGCGGACCCCGCGATTCGCCAACAAGATGGCGAGCGGCGCCCCCACGTGTCCTGCTCCTCCGACGACGACGGCTTCGAACGACTTTGCCATGTCACTGCCCGCTCCCAAGGTGGCGGCAGCATAGAAAACGAGGGCAGAATCTGCAAGCGATCCGCGCGCGTAATGAGCGACGGCGCACTCGGCCGCGCGAAGGCGTCGCCGTACGTCGCCGATCAGTGGACACGGTGACGCCGCCGGCGGCTCGAGGAGGCTCGACGCACGCGTCGTGGACGAGGGAGCCGGAAGATCTTGCGGCTGAAACGCGGAAGGCGGCGACGGCTCATGCGTCACCGAGCAGGCCGTCGGGCAGCGGCATGCGCGCGGCGGCTTCGCCGAGGCGGGCGATGGTGTCGTCGAGCTCGTGGACGAGGAGGCGCGCCTCGTCGGGCGGAAGGTGGCCGGCGACGAGGCACGCGCCCACGACTCCCCGGGCCTGCTCGAGCCGATCGACGGCGACACACACGCGCCGGTGCCACTGCGCGGAGGACAGCTCGCCGCGCGCCAGCTCCATGATCTGACGCGCGGCCTGGAACAGGCGCACCTCGACGGGACGGAGCGTGGCCGTCGGTGCGTGGCGCGCGAGGACGTCGGCGAGCGTGCGGAAGACGCGCGCGAGCGCCAGCCAGGGTGGGTACGACTGGTGCGGGAAGACTTGATCGTCGTGGGGCGGGACGAGGGACGTGGGCTGGCGGCTGCGCATGCCGCGGGCACAATCCACGAAACGTGCCGGATCGGCTGGGCGAGCGGTTCTACGAGGTTGCGCGGCTTTTCAGGAATTCGGTGTCCGGCTGCCGAACACGATCCGGTTCAGCGGAAGTCGGCCGCGACGCTACCATCCCGATTTCATTTGTTGTCCGCTCGTAACTGATCATCCGCGTCCGAACGGAAGCTATAGACATTTCGGATTTTTAGCCTGCGAGATCCGGCGCACCGGATCGCTGGCTACTCGCGCGGTCGGCGCGCGGAACCAACGGGCTCGAATTTCGCTTTGCGCGTCCACTCGCCTCATCCCGAAAAACGTTGAGTTGAAAAAAAGGAGGCGTTACGATTTGGGCGAGCGCCGTGCGCGGGCTTGCCTGCATCGCAGTCGTGGCTGGGGTCATGGCCGGATCGGGTTGCTCGACCACGCGCGCGACATGCACGACGCTCGCGCACACGACCGATCCGGCGCAGTTGGCGGCGCTGTACCGCGCACATCAGGCGCCGCTGATCCTGGCAGGCGACTCGGTCCTGTTGTGCCCATGCGCGTTGCGGCGGCAGGTCGGCGGTAACGAAGAGGCTCGCCGAATCGGTGGCAACGAAGAGGCTCGCCGGATCGGCGGCAACGAAGAGGCTCGCCAGGTCGGCGGCAACCAAGAGGCTCGTCGGATCGGCGGCAGCGAAGAGCAGCGCCAGGTCGGCGGCAACCAAGAGGCTCGCCGGATCGGCGGCAGCGAAGAGCAGCGCCGGATCGGCGGCAGCGAGGAACAGCGTCGCATCAGCGGCGCGTCGCAGGTGCTGACCTGCGTTCGTGCCGGCCGCTGCGGCGGCTTTCGTTACGAAGGGACGGGGCCGATCCGCGTCTACGACGGCACGGGTGTAGTCGATTCTAGCGACGGATGCGTTCGCGACTGAGGGAGATCAGAGCATGCGAGAAGTGATCGCGATCGTCGGCGTCGCGTTGGCGACGGCCGGCTGCTGGGCTCATGCCCCGCAGGTCAATGTGGGTACGCTCGGCGTCGAGATCAGTGGTGCCGACGGGTCGTTTCGCGTCAGGGCGGGACAGCCGATCGCCACGCCTTTCGAATCGCTCAAGTGCAACTACCGCCCGGCGAACGTGGCGACCGAGCACTGGCGCGAGGCCCTCGAGAAAGGCGGCAAGCCGGTGGTCGTGACGACACCGGCGTTGCAACAGCCGCTGTTCGGCGTGCTGCAGCTTTGCATGCTCGCCCAGGGAGCCGCCGGGCCATGGCAGCGCGAGTACCTCTTGCAATTGCCCGACAAGTACGTGAACGAGACGACCGAATCGCGCGTGAGCGTGGTCTACGAGGTCTATCCGCCCGATCACCCGGTCGGGTTCGCGTGGGTGCTGTGGCTGTCGCGATCGCCTCTGGTCTCGACGGCAGCGCCGGCGCCAAAGCCGGAAACCAGCCCGACAGCGACTCCGTCGGCTGCAACCGGAGCGGCGGCGCCGGCGCGCGGCCAGCTCGTGATTGTTACGACGCCGACGGGCGCGCATCTCAGGATCGACGGCGCCGACGCGGGCGTGTCGCCAACGCGGGTCGATGCGATACCGGGCGAGCACCTCGTCGACGCCACCTGGGATGATGGGACTAGCAAGTCGGGCGTCGGGACCGTAGCCGCCGGCGCGTCGGCGGTCGTGCAGATCCAAAAGTAGGGGGACCAATGCTGAGAGCGGCCTTGCTGGTCACAATCGTAGCGTTGCCGGCGGTGACGCAGGCGCAAGACACGTCGACGCAGTTGGTGGTAGCCACCACGCCGTCGGGGGCGCAGGTGACCGTCGATGGACAGGCTGTAGGCGCAGCGCCGCTGACTGCGCGCGGACTCTTGCCGGGGAGTCACATCATCGAAGCCCGCTGGGCGGATGGCCAAACGGCGTCGACCATGGCGACGGTGGCGTCAGGGATGTCGAAGGTGGTGGCGTTGTCGCCGGGAATGAAACCGGCCGCAGCACCAGCGCCGGCCGCAGCGCGACCGCCGGCCGCAGCGCCACCGCCGACCGCAGCGCCACCGCCGGCCGCGGCGCCACCGCCGACCGCAGCGGCGTCGAGCACCGCGCCTTCGGTCAATGGCGCCGCGACGCCGTCACCCGCGACGACTGCGACCCCGCCGCCGAGCGCCGCGAGCATCCAAGCGCAGCGTCACGTGCGGCGCGGCATGGCGCTCACCTTCGCCGGCGCGGGCGTGCTCGTGCTCGGCGCCATCTTGACGGGTGTCGCGTACGTGCAGCCGTCGCTGGATTCATTCCAGGACGTTTCGGGCTACCAGACGCGACACGACGCCCTTCTCGGCGTCGGCATCTCGTTCATGATCTGTGGGGCCGGTCTCACCACGATCGGCGCCATCGACTGGATGCGCGCCAGCCAGCCCCGCTAGCGATCGCCGACCTCCGGCTCAGCCGGCCTGACGCGCGGTCTGGTCGACGTACTTCAGCTCGCCGTTGGGGCCGACGAGAATCACCCCGCGCTCGTCGAGCCCCAGCTTCTCCGCGTCGCCCACGTTCCACGAGATCGTCGTCGACGGGCCCGGCGGACCCACCACCGGCACGCCGTCGATCCGCCCGCGCTGGCCGACGATGGCGACCCGCTGCCGCGCCACGAACCGACCGTTGGAGATCGGAAAGCGCGGCTCGAGCGCGTCCGCTCCGAAGAGCGACGCGACATGCTCGGCCGACAGGCGCACGAAACGCGGCGAATGTGGCTTGCGGATCACGTATTCACAATAAGCAAAGGGCCCCGGAGCGTCAAACGTCGATGTCCTTGGCGTCGGCCGCCCGCTCCATGATGAAGCGGAAGCGCGCCGACGCGTCCTTGCCCATGAGCTCGTTCATGATTCGGTCGGTCTCGAGCTGATTTTCGACCACGACACGCAGGGCGGCGCGCTTCTTCGGGTCGAGCGTGGTCTGCTTGAGGTCCTCGGCCGGCATCTCGCCGAGGCCCTTGAAGCGGCTGATCTCGGGCTTGGCGTTCTTGGGCGCCTTGCGCAGGATCTGCTCCTTGGCCTGCTCGTCGAGCGCCCAATGGCGCTCCTTGCCGACCTCGATCTTATAGAGCGGCGGCAGCGCCAGGTAGACGTGGCCGTTCTCGATGAGCTTCGGCAGGTGACGGTAGAAGAAGGTCAGCAGCAGCGTCGAGATGTGATGACCGTCGCTGTCGGCATCGGTGAGGATGAAGATCTTGCCGTAGCGCAGCTTGTTCTCGTCGTACTCCTCGCCGATGCCGCAGCCGAGCGCGGTCACGACGTTCTTGAGCTCGGCGTTGTTGAGCACCTTCTCCGTCGAGGCCTGCTCGACGTTGAGCACCTTGCCGCGCAACGGCAGGATCGCCTGCGTCCGACGGTCCCTGCCCTGCTTGGCCGAGCCGCCGGCCGAGTCGCCCTCGACGATGAACAGCTCCGACTCTTCGGGCGACGTCGACGAGCAGTCGGCGAGCTTGCCGGGCAGGTTCAGGCGGTGGCTGACCGCGGTCTTGCGCGTGACCGCCTGCGAGGCCGCACGTGACGCCTCGCGCGCGCGCGCCGCCAGCACGATGCGGGCGACGATGCCCTCGGCGGTCGACTTGTTCTCGGTGAGCCAGTTCTCGAGCGCCGTGCGAATGACACCGTCGACCTCGCCGGCGACCTCCGGGTTGTTGAGCTTGTCCTTGGTCTGCCCCTGAAACTGCGGATGCAGGATGTAGACGCTCAAGACCGCGAGGATGCCTTCGCGGATGTCCTCGGCGGTGATCGTGACGCCCTTCGGCGTCAGGCCGTGCGTCTCGATGAAGTTGCGCACCGCCTTGACCACGCCCGACTTGAAGCCGGCCTCGTGCGTGCCGCCGGCGCCGGTCGGGATGCCGTTGACGTAGGAGCGGATGAGCTCGTCGGTGGCCTCGGTCCACTGCATCGCGATCTCGATGCGCGGCTCGTCCTTCTGCATCGAGAAGACGTTGGGGTGGATCGGCGCCTTGGCCCGCTCGGTGGCGATCTTGACCAGGTAGTCGCTGATGCCGCCGTCGTGGGTGAAGTCGTGCTTCTCGCCCGAGGCCTCGTCCTCGAAGATGACGTGCAGGCCGCGGTGCAGATAGGTCTTGGCCTCGAGGCGATCGCGCACCTCGGCCGAGTCGAACTTGAGGCGCGCGCCGAAGATCTCGGGATCGGGACAGAAGTAGGTCTTCGTCCCGGTGTGGTGCTTCTTCTTCGTCTCTTTGAGCTTCGAGGTCGGCTTGCCGCGCGCGAAGGTCTGCACGTGCTCGGCGCCGTCGCGCCAGACCGTCACCGTCATTTCCTCGGACAGCGCGTTGACGACCGAGCTGCCGACGCCGTGGAGGCCGCCCGAGTGGATGTAGTTGCCCTGCTCGAACTTGCCGCCCGCGTGCAGCGTGCAGAGGACGAGCTCGAGCGCGTTCTTCTTGTACTTGGCGACGTAGTCGACGGGCATGCCGCGGCCGTCGTCCTCGATGGTGACGGACTTGCCGTCCTTGTCGAGCGTGACCCAGATGGTCTTGGCGAAGCCGTTGATCACCTCGTCGATCGAGTTGTCGACGATCTCCCACAACAGGTGATGGAACCCGCGCGAG
>DATNAQ010000057.1:0-32274 GCA_035607415.1 Polyangia bacterium | reverse complement strand
GCAGCGTCGAAAGGTCGTTCTCGAACGCCTGCTGCTCGACGAGCGACGCCGACTTGCCCGAGCCCCAGTTGACGCGCCCGCCCGACAGGATGTCGAGCGTGGCCACGCGCTCGGCGATGCGGATCGGGTGGTTGTAACGATAGGGCAACAGGGTCACGCCGTGCCCGATGCGAATGCGCTCGGTGCGCGCGGCCACGAACGACAGGAAGATCTCGGGCGCCGACGAGTGCGAGTACTCGTAGAGCCCGTGATGCTCGACCTCCCACACGCAGTGATAGCCGAGCTGGTCGGCGAGCACCGCCTGCTCGAGGCAGTCGCGGAACGTCTGCGCCTCCCTGGCGCGCGTCGGCTCGGAGATCTGCATCTCGAAAAAGATCGAGAACTTCATCTCAGGCTCCTTTGACGAGCAGCTTCTGCAGGCGCTTGGGCGCGTCGCTGCGGAAGCGCGTGATGATGGCGGCGATGACGAAGGCGTTGAGCGCCTCGCCCTCGACGCGCACCTTGCCGGTGAGCTGCCCGGTGTTGAAGTCGGTGCGCCCGCCGAGAAGATCGTAGAAGGTGGCCGTCTTCATCGTCACCACCGTCGTCGGCGGACGCGGCATCTCGCGGATGATCTCGACCTTCGGCCCGTCGATGATGAAGCCGACGTCGCCGCCGCCCGGCCCCGTCAGGCGCAGATGCACGCGCCCGCGCGTGTGCATCGACGGATCGTCGATCGCGCGCCGCGACGCGAGCTGCAGGAGGCGCACGAACACGTCGAGCCGCCGGTCCAGCCCCGTCGAGTTCTCGGCGAGGAAGCGCTTCACCACCGACTCCGGCGTCGGGCACTTCGGCTTCCATCCGAGCTCGCGCCGCGCCTTTTCCGCCGACATCTCCATGCACACGTCGGTGAGGCGCAGCCACGCCGGATCGAGCGCATCCGACAGCCCGAGCTTGTTGGCGAGCGCGCCGAGCTGCGCCACGCCGGCGATGAGCGCCTTGGGCACGCGCACCAGGCGCAGGTCGCACGCCTTGGCCAGCTCGCGCGCCGTCGCCGCCGGCTCGGCGGTCACGTTGAAGGCGCCGCGCGCGCTCTTGCGCAGCGCCAGCGCCACCGCCTCGGCGACGTCCTCGTCCCACACCAGCGGCAGCGGCGCCTCGACGTCGACGATGGCGCGCCGCGCGAGCATGGCGCCGTGCGCGTGCACCGTCGGCGCGCCGATCACGATCGACGGGCGCAGCCGCGCGATGGCGACGTCGGCGTGCCGCGGCTCGAATTCGTCGAGCCACGCCTCGACCTCCCACTTCGCCGCCGAATAGGGAAACGCGGGCTGATGCACGCGCGGCGTCTCCTCGACGATCGGCCGCGGATGGCCGTGCACCACGCCGTACGCCGCCACCGACGAGGTGTAGACGATCTTCTTGATCCCGGCGCGCACCGCCGCTTCGATCACGTTCTTCGAGCCGCCGACGTTGATGGCGTCGAACACCGGCCGTGGCGGCGCGCCGGTGACGATGAACGCCAGGTGCACGAGCGCGTCGCAACCCTCGAGGAACCGGCCGAGCTCCGGATCGCGCACGTCGGCGCGCAGGTGCTCGAGCTTGCCCGACGCCACCGCCGGCGGGCGCAGATCGAGCGAGCGCAGCGCGGTGACGCCGCGCTCGACGGCCAGCCGGCGCA
Source organism: Polyangia bacterium (assembly GCA_035607415.1). GTDB lineage: Bacteria > Myxococcota_A > Polyangia > Palsa-1104 > Palsa-1104 > JAQBQH01. The sequence continues at coordinate 30,614 of DATNAQ010000057.1, read as the reverse complement.
ACACCACGGTGCCGAGCTGCCCGGCGGCTCCAGTGACGGCGACCTTCATGGCCGCACTCTAGCGCACACGTTCAGGCCGCGGCCCCGATGGTCTTCCACCAGCGCGCGGCGCGTGGCGTGATCAAGCCGAGCTCGTCCATGAGCTCGTGCACCTTGGTCAGCGACGCGAAGGTCAGCGCGCGGTACGCCGCGTTGTGCGTGAAGACCTCGTCGACCACCGCCTTGGGGATCTGGAACTCGCGCACCAGCGACGGCGACGGCCGCAGCATCAGCTCCGACATGAGGCGCAGCACCGCCGGCGCCGCGACCGACAGCACCGCGCGCTTGCGCGACGACAGCCGCGGCACGTACTCGCGCAGATAGCTGCGCGCAAAGCACAGGTGGCGCGCCTCCTCGGTGATGTGGATCTGCGTCATGCGCTTGAGCAGCGGATGCAGATCGTCGCGCGCCGCGAGCGTGATGCGCTGCGCGTGGTCGATCGGATCTTCCCCGCCGAGCACGAACACGAAGAACAGCTCGGGAAAGCGATCGCCCATCGCGATCACCAAACGGTCGAGCCGCAGCCACATGCGCGACAGCCCGCGGATCTGAAAGCCGGTGCGGCGCACGAACTCGGCAAACATCATCGAGTGGTGCGATTCCTCGATGATCTCGTGATACGCGTAGCGCTGCTCGAGCGACTGCTCGGGGCGCGACAGCGCGAAGCGCAAGAGGCCCTGGCTGAGCACGTTCTCGAACTGCAGCCCGACCTTCATGAAGGTCGCGACGCGGTAGAGCCCGAGCCGCGCGCGCTCGTCGGCCGGGAGCGCGCGATACCACTCGCTGCCGCCGAGCGGATCCGACGGCAGGAGCTGCCAGCGCGGATCGGCGCGGTCGATGCGAAACTCGGGCGCATCCCAGTCGATGTCGCGATAGCACTCGTAGCGCTTGGTGACCGACTGGCGCGAGAGGCGCGCGAGCAGCGCCTCGTACGACTCCTTGCCGTGGCGCGACTCCTCGAGCGGAACTTCCGATGCGGCGCTGGGCATCATGGTTTGCCTCCGGGCGGAATGGCGAACGGAACGAGACGCTTGACGAGCGTGATGACCTCATCGGCCTTGATGCGGTGCTCGGTGACGAGCAAGCGATCGAGCGCGAGCCCCTGCAACAGCGCGAACACGAAGCGCGGCGCCACGTCGTAGAACGGGTTCGGCGTCGCCGGCGCGGTGAAGAGCTCGCGGAACGTCTGCTCGACGGACTGGGAGAGGCGGGCGCCGAGATCGCGCACCTTGGCGCCGAGCTTCTCGTCGGTGCGTCCGGCGACGGCGAGCTCGAGCCAGGCGTAGAAGCTGTCGCCGCCGAGGATGCGCCACAAGAGGTCGAGCGCGGCGGCCGGCCGATCGGCGTCGGCGGGCACGCGCGCGAAGGCGGCGCGAAACTCGGCGTTGCGGCGATCGAAGAGGTGCTCGACGGCGCGGAGCACCAGCTCCTCCTTGGTGCGGAAGTGGTGCTGGAAGGCGCCGCGCGAGGCGTTGGCGCGACGCGCGACCATCGTCGTCGTCATCGTCGCGTAGCCGTGCTCGAGCAGCACGTCGATGGTGGCGCGGAGCAGTCGATCGCGCATCTCGGCGGTGCGCTGCACGTTGCTGCGACGACGGCCGACGAAGCCCGCGTGGCGGCGAATGAGGCGCTTCATCATCGCCCCGACAAGTAACGCCAACAAAACAAACAGTCAAGATTGATTGTTTTTAGACCCAATCTACTGCGTGTCAAAAACAAAGCGGTTTCAGTTAGTTCGGGAAATAGTAGCGGTCGATCGCACGGCGTAGCGCCCGGGTCTCGGCGAGGCAGACCTCGACGCTCATGCCGGTGCGCTCCTTGACCGTGTCGACCGCGTGGAGGTTCGACGGATCGGCCATGGCGACGACAAGGGTGCCGTCTTCAGCGTTCACCGGCAGCACGCGATGTCGCAGCGCCACCTCGCCGGGCAAGAGGTCGAGCACCTCCCGCGCGATGGTGAAGTCGTCGAGATTGATCGTAGGGACGTCTTGTTTGCGCGGCACGGGACCTCCCGCCCGCCATTTTATCACCGATCGAAAACGAAATGGTAGTTGGCACCGTAGGCCGAATCCCACGTGTCGCACCCGGTCCGATCGTCGTTCTCGAACCAGACGTCCATGGTGCTCGCGCCCGTCGGTGTCGAGATGCGCGCCGGCGCCTGCACGCGTTGATACGGCGTCGGCTCCGTCGTCACCGACACGGACATTGGTTGCCCCGGGGCAGCGCCGCCGTCGAAGCGGTACCAGGCGACCACGTCCCACGACTGCAGGCCGTTGTAGTCCTGGCGGCAGTTGGGCAGCCGGCGGATGTCGTAGTCGACGAGCACGTCGCTGCCGGCGACGAGCGGCGCCGACTGCTCCTCGCTCCAGTCGGGCCAGCGGAAGTGCAGCGTCGGCGCGCCGTCGGTGATCGCGAAGTGGAAGTTGTTGCCGTAGCTCGAGTCCCACTGGCTGCAGCCGTACTCGTCGGAGTTGGAGAACCAGATCGCGAGATCGCGGCCGGGCGGAACGACGATGGTGGCGTCGACGGGAACGACGGTGCCGTTCTGGAAGCTCGTGACCGGCGCGGTGAACGCCTGCCCGCCGTCGACGGCGTAGTAGGCGCTGATCCCCCACGCCGGGAAGCCATGATAGACGGCGCGGCAGTTGGGCAGGCGCGCCGGGTCGTAGTGAATGATGGCGTTGGCGCCACCGACGACCGGCGCCGACTGCGTGATCGACCAATCGGCGGCGAAGCTCAGCGTCGGCGTGGCGGCCGTGTCGGCGGCGACGGTCTCGCCGCCGGCGGGACGGAATGGGCCGCCGCAACCGGCAGCGAGGCAGCCGGCGGCGAGAGCACCGGCGGCGAAGAGCGCGAGCACGAGGGTGGGCTTCATGACGCCTCGTCGCACGCGCGACGTCACTCTGTCAAGAGTCACTATTCTTCTCGACGGTGCGAGCTATACTGAACATCCGTATGGGACGCACCGGAAGCGCCGATCTGCCGCTGCACGGCGGCCGCGTGCCCGCGTGGCTCGCCTCGCGTATGGCCACGCTCGGGCGCGTGCTCGTCGAGGCGCTGGTGATCCACTACGGGCGCGACGAGGTGCTGCGGCGGCTGGCGCATCCGTTCTGGTTCCAGTCGCTCGGCTGCGTGATGGGCATGGACTGGCACAGCTCGGGGATCACCACGAGCGTGCTCGGCGCGCTCAAGCGCGGGCTCGGCCCCGTCGAGGGCGAGCTCGGGCTGCACGTGTGCGGCGGCCGCGGGCGGCACTCGCGCAAGACGCCCGACGAGCTGCGCGCGCTCGGCGAGACCATCGGCTTCGACGGCGACGGGCTGGCGCACACGTCGAGGCTCGTGGCCAAGGTCGACTCGGCGGCGGTGCAGGACGGCTATCAGCTCTATCTGCACGGCTTCATCGTCGCCGACGACGGCAAGTGGGTGGTGGTGCAGCAGGGCATGCGGCCCGAGACGAAGACGGCGCGGCGCTATCATTGGTTGTCGGAGGGCGTGCGCAGCTTCGTCGACGAGCCGCACGCGGCGATTGACGGACGTGGGCACGGCGAGATCGTGAACCTGACGGATCGGCGCGCCGAAGCGTCGCGCGCGGCTCAGCTCGCGTTGGTCGCGCGCGGGCCCGACGCGGTCCTGGCGTACCTCACGCAGCCGCCTGCGACGCAGCCGCCTGCGACGCAGCCGCATCTGGTGATGCCGCATCATCACGACGTGCGCGCGAGTGACGTGCTCGTGCGCCGGCTGCGCGGCACGCTCGCCGCGGCCGCCGAGCGCGCGCCGGCCGACTTCGCCGAGCTGCTGATGACGCCGGGCCTGGGCGCGCGCACCGTCGAGGCGCTCGCCGCCGTCGCCGAGATCGTGCACGGCGCGCCCTGCCGCTTCAGCGATCCGGCGCGCTTTTCGCTCGCGCACGGCGGCAAGGACGGCCATCCCTTCCCGGTGCCGCTGCGCGTCTACGATCAGACGATCGCGGTCATGCGCCGCGCCGTCGACGCCGCGCGGCTCGGCAACGACGAGCGGCTCGCCGCCATCCGCCGGCTCGATGCGGAAGCGCGCCGGCTCGAGAGCGTCGCGACGGCGCCGGCGTTCGACGACTACGTCGCCGACAATCACGCGCACAGCGACGAGTACGGCGGCCGCACCGTCACGGACGACCGCCAGCCGGCGCGTCCGGCGCGTCCGGCGCGTGCGGCGCGTCAGCTCGAATTGTTCACGGCGAGACGAGCGGCAGATCGACCGGCTGCGCCAGCGCCCACTCCACCGCCGGCGCCACATCCGACGGCGGCAGCCCCTTCCAGTAGACGTGCCACTCGGGGAAGCGCATGAGCCCGTCGCACAGCTTGACGTACCACGCGCCGATCGCGTTCGTCGGACGCGCGCGCCAGAAGATGCGCGCGTAATCGCCGGCCAGCGCCTGCCACAGGTCGCGGCCGATGCCCTCGCCTTGCGCCTCGGCGTCAACGGCGAACTTCGTCAGGTACGCGCCGAGCGGCGTCTCGTGCACGAGCGCGGCGCCGCGATAGCCTTCCTCGACGTAGCCCCACGCGATGTCGCGGCCGAAGAAATCGTCGACGGGCGGACGGCCGAAGCTGTGCGTCAACAGCGCGCGCAGCCGCTCGCGATCGAGGTCGGCGAAGCGGCGCCGCTCGATGGTCGCGCCGCGGCGGAGCAGCGTGCCGGCGCCCTTGATGGTGAACAGCTCGCGGAACAGGTTGAGCGGCGAGGTGATCGCGACCGACAGCCGATGCGGCGTGCGCTCGACGAGCCGGCGCGATTCGTCGACGAGCGTGCGCTCCTTGCGCGACAGCTCCTTCGACGCGACGAGCGCGGCGACGTCGGTGGTGAGGTTGACCAGCGGCAGAAGCTCGCCTTTGTCGCGCAGGCCGCCCGGACGATGCAGGAAGATGAGCTTGCGCGTGACCAGCGACGCGATGAGCTCGGCGAGCCTCTCGAAGCGCGCCTCGGCGGCCACGGGGAAGACGATGATCGGGATGGTCTGCGCGCGCGTGGCCTCGGCGGCGCGCGTCATCATGTCGGGCTCTTCGGAGGCGAGCAGCACGGCGCGCACGCCCTCTTTGTCGAGGCGGCGGCCGAGGCGCGTGGCCTGCTCCATCGCCTCGGTCGACTCGAAGATGCCGAGGCACACGACCGGATAGAGGCCGAGCGCCGAGAGGAAGCGCAGCTCGAGCGCGACCGCTTCCATCGCGTGGCGCGCGACGTTGGCGTCGACGGAGATGGCGGCGAAGCGCTCGGGCGCGCCGGCGCGAAACAGCGCGAGGTAGAAGTCGGACTCGCGCCGCGAGCCGACCGACTCGAGGAAGCGCAGGACGGCGTCGGCTGGTTCCATCAGGTCGCGAACAGCTGCGCGAAGGTGTCGCGCGCGCGCACGAGGTCGGCGATCGGCACGAACTCGTCGGGCGCGTGGGCGTGTGCGATGTCGCCGGGGCCGTAGACGACGCAGTCGATGCCGGCGGTGGTGAGCAGCGCCGCCTCGGTCCAGAAGGCGAGATCGATCGGCGCGTCGACGCCGAGCAGCGGCGAGAAGCGCTCGGGATGCGCGGTGTGGAACGACGGATTGGCCATCGGCACCGCGAGCTGCGCGCGCGGCACCACGTCGAGCGCGAGAGAGAAGAGCTGCTCGCGCACGTGCTCGACGTCGGTGCCCGGCGGCGGGCGCACGCTGATGGTGAGCGTGGCCTCGTCGGGGATCACGTTGAAGGCGACGCCGCCGTCGAGCTTGGCGATGTTCATGCACATGCCGCGGAAGCCGAGCGGGCCGACCTCGCGCTGGCGCTGCCCCCACTCGGCGAAGGCGACGGCGAGGCGCGACGCGTCGGCGAGCGGCGCCGGCTCGTCGTCGGCGCGCGAGCTGTGGCCGCCGCGGCCGCCGATGGCGGCGTCGATCCACAAGATGCCGCGGTGGCGCGTGCCGGCGCGGCACGAGGTCGGCTCGCAGACGACAGCGCGCTCGACCTCGGCGAGGGCGTCGCGCTCGTTCGCCAGAAGCGCGCGCATCACCGTGCCGTGGCGCTCTTCGTCGCCGGTGAAGGCGATCGCCAGATCGCGCGGCGTCGGGCCGCCATCGAGAGCCGAGAGGATGGCGGCGATCGCGGCCTTGGTGTCGCAGGCGCCGAGCCCGACGACGCGGCCGTCGCCGACGCGCGCGGTGAACGGATCGCCGGACCAGCCGAGGTTGACCGGCACGGTGTCGACGTGCGCGTTGACGAGGAGGCGCGGCGTGCCCCAGGTCGCCAGCGTGTACGCGCCGACGGCGCCGTCGCGTGGCACCTCGACGACGCGCACCTCGGCGCCGCGCTTGCGCAGCTCGTCGGCGGTGAGCGCGCACAGGCGCGGCTCGTCACCGCCGGGGTTGTGCGTGTCGATGGCAACGAGTCGCGTCAGCAGCTCTACGGGATCCGACGGCATCGGCGCAGTCTACTGCGAGTCGGCGAGCGCGCGGACAACTACTGATGCGCAGGCGAGGCCGAACGCGCCGGTCACGAAGCCGGCGGTTCCGTAGATCACCCGTCGCTCCTCGCAGCTGTGGAAGTCGTTGGTGCCGCCGGGGCAGACACAGCGAAAGCCTTCGTCGCCGTCGTAGTGCAGCTCGCGCGGCGTCGCCGGCGGCTCCGTCGAGTAGACGGCCTGGATGCCGAAGGGGCCCTTGGGCGCGAAGTCGTACTTCTGGCGCAGCGTGCGGCGCACGGCGTCGGCGAGCGGATCGATCGCGGTGTCGGCGAGATCGACGACGCGCAGGGCGGTCGGATCGAAGCGGCCCGAGGCGCCCGTCGACGAGACGACGCGGATGCCGCGCGCCTTGCACGTGGCGAGCAGGTGGCACTTCGCCGTCACGTTGTCGATGGCGTCGACGACGTAGTCGATGCGCGCGCCGTCGACAGTGCCGCCACTTCCGGCGGGGCCGAGGATCTCGTCGCAGGTCTTGGCGCTGTAGAAGAGCGGCACCGGCCGCGGCGTCGCCTGCGGGTTGATGGCGCGCACGCGCTCGGCGAGCATCGTCGCCTTCGGCTTGGCCACCGACGTCGCCACCGCCTGCAGCTGGCGGTTGGTGTTGGTCACGCACACGCGGTCGAAATCGACGAGCGAGAGCGTGCCGATGCCCGAGCGCGCCAGCGCCTCGACGGCGAACGAGCCGACGCCGCCGAGCCCGACGACCATGACGTGCGCGGCGTAGAGGCGCTCCATGGCGGCGTCGCCGACCAGGCGGCCGATGCGATCGAAGCGGCGGTGCAGACGGTAGGCGGTTTCCTTGTCGAGCTGTTGCATGTCACTTCTTCAGGTTGAACAGGCGGCGCGCGTTGTCGTCGGTGATGCGCGCGGCGTCGGCGAAATCGACGCCCCAAAGGTGCGCGATCGACTGCACGATTGCAACCAGGAACGCGGGCTCGTTGCGCCCCGGGCGTTGGGGCTCCGGGGTCTGGTCGGGCGCGTCGGTCTCGACGACGAGCCGATCGCGCGGCACGAGCGCGGCGGCGCGCGCGGCCTTGTTGGCGCCGTCGTGCCACGTGATCGAGCCGGAGAAGGAGATGTAGAACCCGAGCGCCACGTATTCGCGCACGAGCTCGGGCGAGGCCGAGCAGCTGTGCAAGACGCCACCTTGGGGCAGCGGCTCGTCGCGCAGGATGGCGAGCGCGCGCGGATGCTCGCGCAGGACGTGCAGCGCCACCGGCAGGCGATGCTTGCGCGCGATCGCGAGCTGCGCGCGGAAGACGCGCTCCTGCCGCGCCATCGCCTCGCGCCGCTCGCCGACGCCGTCGAGGCCGATCTCGCCGACGGCGACGACGCGCGAATCGCGCGAATCGTGCGAATCGTGCCGATCGTGCCGATCGCGCCCGGCCAGGCGCTCGTCGAGCCCGGCGACGATGCGGTCGCACGCCGCGTCGTCGAGCGACGGCACCAGCTGCGGATGCAGCCCGTACGAAATCAGGAGCGACGCGTGGCGCGCCGCGAGCGCATCGTCGCGATCCCAGTGTTCCGGCGCCACGCCGGCCAGCAGCATGTGCCCGACGCCGGCCGCGTGGGCGCGCGCGATCGCCGCATCGACGTCGTCGAGCTCCTGCAGGTGGCAGTGCGTGTCGAACACGCATCCATCATATGCGCTATCTTTCGCGCCATGGAATCAGCCGTCATTCGCGCCGCCGAAGCGCGCGATCTTCCCGCCGTCGTCGACCTGGTGCGCGCGCTCGCCGAGTTCGAAAAGCTGCCGGGCCCCGACGACGCCGCCGCGCGCCGCCTCGGCGACGACTTTGCCGCCGCCAAGTACTCGCTGCTCGTCGCGGAGAGCGGCGCGCGCCTCGTCGGCTACGCCATCTACTTCTTCACCTACTCGACCTTTTTGGCGCGCCCGTCCTTGTACCTCGAAGATCTCTTCGTGCACCCCGACGCGCGCGGCGGCGGCGTCGGCGAACGCTTCATGCGCGCGCTCGCCGCCGAAGCCGAGCGTCACGGCTGCGGCCGCTTCGAGTGGACCGTGCTCGACTGGAACACCAACGCGCAGAGCTTCTATCGCCGCCTCGGCGCCGAGATCCTGCCCGGCTGGTGGACCTGCCGCATCACCGCCGACGGCGACGGGATCAGCCGTCTCGCAGCACGCGCTCGAGAAACCTGAAGGTCGCCGCCCAGCACGCGCGCGCGGGCTTGCGGAACACGAGCGCGTGGAACGCGTGCGGCTCCTTCGGGTAGTAACGCACCTCGTGCGGCACGCCCGCCTTGCCGAGCGCGGCCTCGAGCCGGCGCGTGTCGTCGAGCACCGGATCGGCGGTGCCCACCGCCGCGAAGAACGGCGGCAACGGCCGCGCGGGCCGATCGCCGCGCTCGAGCACGCGCAACGGATCGGCGAGCTCGAGCTCCTCGGGCGTGGCGTGATCGTGGCCGAACAGGTAGGCCTCGGCGACCTCGTCGATGCGATCGGCGATGAAGCGCGGCAGCTTCTTGCGCCGCGCGAACCGCGCCGGATCCGACACCTGCAGCATCCCGCACATCGGCAGGCAGGCGCGCGGCACCACGCCGGCGTCGAAGACGGCGCGCGCGTGCGGCTCGGCGCGGCGATAGCACGCCGACAGCGTCAGCCCCATCGCCAGGTTCGCGCCGGCCGACTCGCCGGCGACGACGACGCGCGACAGGTCGCCGCCGTGCGCCGCGGCGTGCCTGAGCATGTACTGCCACGCCTCGGCGATGTCCTCGACGGCGGCGGGAAACGGATGCTTCGGCGCCAGCCGATAGCTGACGTTGAACACCAGGTACCCGGCGCGCGCGAACGCCAGCGCCATGATCCAGTGCGTGTCCTTCGACAGAAAACGGAAGCCGCCGCCGTGGACGTAGAAGACGATCGGCAAGGGCGCCCGTGCGCTCGTCGGACGCCATATGTCGAGCAGGTGCTCGACGGCGCCGCCCTCGCGATAGGCGAGATCGCGCACCACCTCGATCCCGTGGCGCGCCGGATTGGCCTCCGGGTGCAGCCGCCCCGCCATCGCCAGCCCGCGGAACAGGTTGTCGACGACGAACGCGCCCGCTTTGACGCGCGCGCGGCGCACCGTCGCGCCGATGCGCCGCTTCACCCCGCGCACGGGCGAGCGCGCCATCACGAGCACCCCGCGGGCGGCGCGAACATCGCGTCGTCGAGCGGCAGGCCGATGCGCACCTCCCGCATCTGATAGGCGATGCGCGGCGCGAGCGCGCGCCAGAACGAATTCTTCGGCTCGACACGCCGTCGCGTGCCGACGAGCCAGCCGCCGACGTCGGTCCACTGTTCCCACACGCTTTGGAACTCCATGATCGTCGTGAAGCCCGACGCCACGTAGATCGCGTCGTGCACGCGCCGGTCGGGGCCGAGCGTCACCACGTACCAGTCGCGCGGCGTGTCGCCGACGTCGTGGTAGGTGACGAAGTAGCGATCGGCGTCGATCGCGCGCTGCGTGGCGCCCTGGTCGACCCACTTGAACGGCACGCCGAGCCAGAACAACAGGTTCGACAAGAGCCCTCCTACCTTGGCGCGCTCCTTCGGCGACCCGACGCAGCGCCCGTTCTCCAAGATGGTGCCGTGTTTGGCGTCGTAACGCCACTCGACGGCGCGCCCCTTCTTGTCGACGTAGTGGAGGACGGCGCGGTTGCGCGCCGGATCGAAGAGGTAGTCGCCCTCGTGCGGGTAGTACGGGCCGGCCGAGGTCAGGTGCAGCGACACGCCGCCGAGCGTGCGCCAGCGCTCGAGCCCGCCGTGCGCCCGCACCGCGTCCATGGCCAGCGCCCGCCCGCGCGCGAGCACGTCGGGATCGTTGCGCAGCGACGGCCGCGCGCTGCACGCGGCGGCGAAGAGGAGCGCGATGGTGCAAACTCGGCGCACCAGTTCGTCTACCACTGTCGTGGGCACTGTCGCAACGCGAGTTGCCACCACTGTTCACGGTAGCGACAGTGCGCGCGTCAAGATCGCGAAACCTCGTGTGGTGCGGATCGTGCTTATCACGCGCGCGCGAAGATGATCGCCCGCGCGCTCACGACGTTTCAAAGCGAGCTCCAGGCGGGCACGCGCGTCGGCGCCTACGAGGTCGAGCACGTGCGCGCCCGTTTGGCGCACGTCGTCATCTATCGCGCGCGTCACGTCGTCACCGGGCGCACCGTCGCGCTGCAGGTGCTACGGCCTTCCGCCGACAGCGGGCTGGTGCGCGCCATCCGCCGCGACCTCGGCGCGCTCAACCGGCTGCGCCACGCGCACGTCGCCGAGATCCTCGATCTCGGCGAGCTCGACGACGGGCGGCCGTTCCTCGTCGTCGAGTGGATCGCGGGACGCTCGCTGCAGACGCTCATGACCCAGCGCGAGCGCCTCTCGCTCGACGAGATGATGCCGATCGCCGACGAGATCTCGGCCGCGCTCACCGCCGCACACGCGCTCGGCGTGGTGCACGGCGCGCTGCACGCGCGCAACGTCGGGCTCGTCGCGCACGGCGAGCACTTCGCGGTCAAGCTGGTCAGCTTCGGCATGGCGCGCCTCTCGGGCGAAAAGATCGCGCCCGAGCAGTCGCGGCCCGGCAGCGTGCACGCGGCGCCCGATACGAAGATGGACCGCCGCGTCGACGTCTTTGCGTTCGGCGCCCTGCTCTACCAGATGATGACCGGCGTGCGTCCGAGCGCCGATCCGCCGCCGCCGAGCGCGCACGCCGCGGTGCCGCACGCGTTCGACGAGATCGTGCTGCGCTGCCTGCGCGCCGATGCCGCGCGCCGTCCGGCGACCGTCGACGACGTCATCGTGGCCGTGCGCGCGGCCATCACCGGCAGCGAGCTCGTCGCCGAGCTGATGGTCACGGCGTACCTCGATCCCGCCATCGACACCGTCGACGCCGCCGCGCTCGACGACGCCGAGCGCGCGCTGCACCTCGCGCAGCGCTGGCTCGAGCGCCAGGAAGTGGCGCTGGTGCTGCCCGGCGCCGGCGCGGTCGTCGCCACGGCACGAATCCCACGCGCCCTCGAGCAGCAGCGCGCCGCGCGCGCCGGCTGGGTCAAGCTGGCCAACGCCGTCCGCGAACGCATCGACCGCCGCCGCACCCCCCACCCGGCCGTCCGCACGCGGGTCTGCATCAGGATCGACGGATAAAAACACACAGGGAGTTCCGAGAGCTCAGTGAGAACAAGAAATTTTGGTTCTCTGATCTCTCGGAACTCTCAGATCTCCCTGTGAGCTTTTTTCGTCAGCCGCTTGGTTTGATCCCGTGGCGCCGCAGGATTCGATACAGGTACACGCGGTCCATCCCCGCCGCCGCCGCCGCCGCTGCGACCTTGCCGTTGTGCTCGCGCAACAAAGCCTCGGCGTAGCCCTTCTCGAACCCGTCGAGCGCGCGGCGACGCGCCTCGGCGTACGCCAGCTTCGGATCGATCCCCGCCATCACCGTCGGCGTGGCGCCGCCCTCCAACGCCACCACCGGCAGCGCCTCCTGGAAGACGAGGCAACGCTCGAGGTAATTGCGCAGCTCGCGCACGTTGCCCGGCCACGCCGAGTGGCCGAGCGCCGCGAAGAACTCGGACGTCCGCAGCGCCGCCGAGTTGGTCTCGTCGGCACCGAGCGACCCGAGGATGCGCTCGACGACGATCGGAATGTCCTCCGGCCGCTCGCGCAAGGGCGGGATCGTCACCTTCACCACCGCGAGCCGGAAGTACAGATCGCTGCGAAAGCGCCCGGCGTTGACCTCGGCGCGCAGGTCGCGGTTGGTCGCCGCCACCACGCGCACGTCGGTCTTCGCCATCGCGTTGGCGCCGACGCGCCGGTACTCCTTCGACTCGAGCACGCGCAACAGCTTGGGCTGGAGGTCCTGCGCCAGCTCGCCGATCTCGTCGAGGAAGATGGTGCCGCCCGACGCCTCTTCGAACGCGCCCACGCGCCGCGCCACCGCGCCGGTGAAGGCGCCCTTCTCGTGCCCGAACAGCTCCGACTCGAGCAGGTTCGGCGGAATCGCGCCGCAATCGACGACGAGGAACGGCCCGTTCGCGCGCGCCGATTCGCGATGGATCGCCTCGGCGGCCACGCCCTTGCCGGTGCCGGTCTCGCCCTCGAGCAGCACCGTCACGTCCGAGTGCGCGGCGCGCTCGAGCAGCGCGAACTGCGTGCGCATCGCCACCGACGTGCCCACCAGCTTGCCGAACGCGGTCCACGCCGACACCGGCAGGCGGTTCGACTCCGCCGAGAACTCGAAGCGCAGGCCGACGCGGCCCATCTTGATGAGCGAGCCCGCGCGCAAGAAGGCGTCGGTCACGCGCACGCCGTCGACGACGGTGCCGTTGCGGCTGTCGAGATCGCGCACGTGCGCGCCGTCGTCGGCGATGCGCACTTCGCAATGGAAGCGCGACACCGTGGCGTCCTCGACCACCAGATCGTTCGACGGATGGAACCCGATCGAGCAACGATCGGACGACGACTCCCAGCTCACCCCCGCCTTCGGCCCCTCGACCACGGTCAGGCGAAAGCGACGGACCGCCCCCGGCGGCATCGCGCTCGTGCCGTCCAGAGAAAGAGTTTGATGCGGTGAATCACTCACGGTGTGTGCGATCGCATGTATCATCCCGCCCGAAATGCGACAAGTCGTGATCACGAAGGCGGGACCGCCCGAGGTCCTGCAAGTGCGCGAATCTCCCGATCCCGTCGCTGCGACCGGGGAGATTCGCATCAAGGTCCACGCCGCCGGCATCAACTTCGCCGACCTGATGGCGCGCCTCGGCGTCTATCCCGACGCCCCCAAGATCCCGTGCGTGGTCGGCTACGAGGTCTCGGGCGTGGTCGATCAGGTGGGGCCGAGCACCATCGGCTTCAACATCGGCGACCGCGTCTTCGGGATGCCGCATTTCGGCGGCTATAGCGACATCGTCGTCATACCCGCTGCGCAAGCTTTTCGCCTCCCCGCCAAAATGTCATTCGAGGAGGCCGCGGCGCTGCCCGTGGTCTATCTCACGGCCCATCACATGCTGCTCTTCACCGGGACGCTGCGCCCGGGCATGAAGGTGCTGCTCCATTCGGCGGCCGGCGGCGTGGGGCTGGCGGCGATCGACCTCCTGGTCGCGAACGGCTGCGAGATCTACGGCACCGCCTCGCCGGGCAAGCACGAGTTCATCCGCGAGCGCGGCGTGCAGCATCCGATCGACTCCAGCGGCGACGTCCAGGCGGCGGTGCGCGCGCTCGTCGGCGGCAACGGCAAGATCGACGTCGTCTGCAACCCCGTCGGTGGCAAGAGCTGGAAGCAGGACTACGCGCTGCTCGCGCCCGGCGGCCGGCTCGTCTGCTACGGCGTCTCGACGATGGCGCCGGGCGAGCGGCGCAGCCTGTGGTCGATCCTCAAGATGCTCTTCGGCATCGCCTGGTGGACGCCGATCGGCCTCATGAACGAGAACAAGACGGTGAGCGGCGTGAACATGGGCCACCTCTTCGATCACCTCGAGGTCCTGCGCCCGCAGTTCGAGTCACTCCTCCGCATGTATGAAGCCGGCCAGATCCACCCATTCGTCGATCGGACCTTCAAGTTCGCCGAGGCGCCGGCCGCGCATCAGTACCTCCACGATCGCAAGGCGCGCGGAAAGCTCCTGCTGGTCCCGTAATTGCGTGACAGCCGATATCATTAATATGGTGGATTTCTGCGCTTCCGCCGTCGAGATGGTGAAAAGCTGACACCTCCAGGCGAAGGCCGAATCCGGTGTTAGACGGCCCGACCAGGCCTTTACCGACGGGCACTTCTATTGCAATCGTCCGTCCTGGAATTATTGACAACGCACCGTTACGAAGGATAGCGTCTCGGGTCAAAGTATCCCCGCGTCGCGACTATTGGACTAAACGACTATGAAAGCGAGCCTATGAGAGTCAGCGTCGCGGTTCCCGCATACAACGAAGAGCGCAACATCGGGCTCCTCATCGACTCGTTGCGAGCGCAGAAAACGCGTCGCGCCGAGATCGTCGAGATCGTCGTCGTCGCCTCCGGCTGCACCGATCGTACGGCCGACATCGTCCGCGAGCGTGCTCGCCGCCGCGGAACGCCGGTCCGTCTGATCGTCGAGCCGACCCGCCGCGGAAAGGTCGCGGCGATCAACACCTATCTGGCCCACACCGATCGTGCGCACGCGGTCGACGCCATCTGCTTGTCCTCGGCGGATCTCCTGGTCGCGCCCGACGCGCTCGAGCGGCTGGTGCAGTGCCTGCTCATCAACCACGACATCGGCATGTGCGGCGCGCGTCCGATCCCGACGAACGGCCACGGCACGTTCCCGGGCGAGGCGACGCGCTTTTTGTGGCACATGCACCACCGGGTGGCGCTCGAGGCGCCCAAGCTCGGCGAGCTGGTCATGCTCCGTTCGGGCATCGTTCACGGGCTGCCGCCCGAGAGCTGCGTCGACGAAGCGACGCTCGAGGGGCTCATCGTCGCCGCCGGCTATCGCCTGGCCTACGTGCCGGAGGCGGTGGTGCACAACCACGGGCCGGAGACGGTGCGCGACTTCGTGCGCCAGCGCCGGCGCATCGCTTCGGGTCACTACTGGCTGCGCGACGTCTGCGGCTATTCGGTGGCGACGATGGACGTCTCGCGCATCGCGCGGCTGACGCTATCGGAGCTGTCGCTGCGCACGCCCGCGCGCACCGCCTACGCGCTCGGCACGATCGGCGTCGAGGTCATCTCGCGCGCGCTCGGCTATCTCGACTTCCGCACCGGCAAGAACCACCACATCTGGAAGATCTCGGAGACGACCAAGTCGGTCATCACCGACGAGCTGCGTTCGGAGTACGACAGCCACGCGGCCACGCACGCAGTGGTGCCGGAGCGGCAGGTCGCCAACACCTAGCATCGTCGTTCAGATGCGCGCATTACCAGATGTCTGGGTTCATCGGCGGCCAAAGGGGCCCACGTGGGGTCCGCTCGACGATGAAGCTGCGGCCGCCAACGGCGCGGGCAAAGCGTCCGGCGCGGCCAAGGGCGCCCACAGCGCGAGCGCGCGGCGCGCCACGTTCGCGCACGTGCTCGGCGTGCTCACGCGCAACGAGTTCCGCGCGCGCTATCGCTCGCAGGCGCTCGGCATCTTGTGGTCGCTGCTCAACCCGCTGGTGCAGACGGCGATCCTGACCGTCATCTTCTCGCACGTCGCGGCGTTCAAGTCGGCGGTGCCGAACTACCCCGTGTACCTCCTCATGGGCGTCGTCGTGTGGCAGTGGTTCTCGACGGCGATCAACATGGCCACGCAGTCGTTCATCGCGCAGGCCGACATCGTCAAGCGCACGGTGTTCGCGCGGCAGATCGTGCCGCTGGCGGCGGCGCTGTCGTACGGCGTCAACTTCGCGATGGAGTCATTGCTGGTGCTGGCGCTGGTCTTCATCTGGCCGAGCGCGTTCAAGCTGTCGCCGGCGCTGGCGCTGGTGCCGGTGGTGCTGGTGATCCTGGCGGCGCTCATCGTCGGCGTGGTGTTGGCGACGAGCGTGCTCAACGTCGTCTATCGCGACGTCGCCTTTTTGGTGTCGACGGCGCTGACGCTGCTCTATTGGCTGACGCCGATCATCTACCCGCTGTCGTTCGTCGACGACGGCGCGATCCCGCACGTCTACAAGGTGCTCTATCACCTGAACCCAATCGCGTCGATCATGGTGGCGCTGCGCAACTGCCTGATGGATGGCGTGGTGCCGTCGGCGCTGACGTGGATCGGCATGGTCGGCCCGACGGCGCTGATGCTGGCGATAGGCTGGGCCGTTTTCCGCCACTACGAGCGCATGGTGCTGGACTATGTTTAAGCGCGCCATGCAGCCCGTCGGAGAACAGCCGCCCGCGTCGGCCGAGCCAGGCTCCGGCCAGCACCCGGTCACGGGCGAGCTCATCGTGCGGCTCACCGACGTGGGCAAGATGTTCCGCCGCTTCGAGCAGAAGCCGTTCCTCTCGCGCAACATCCTCAAGTGGCTGACGGGCAAGCGCGAGCGGCCGCGCGACTTCTGGCCCATCCGCCACGTGAGCTTCGAGATCCGGCGCGGCGAGATGATCGGCGTCGTCGGGCAGAACGGCTCGGGCAAGTCGACCCTCTTGCGCCTGATCGCGGGCGCTGCCTTCCCGACCGAGGGCGTGATCTCGGTGCGCGGCCGCGTGGCGCCGCTGCTGGCGCTCGGCGCCGGCTTCCAGCCCGACATGACGGGGCGCGAGTGCGTCGAGATCAACGCCACCGCGCTCGGGCTCGAGCGGCACGAGATCGTGGCGCGGCTCGACGACATCGTGACCTTCGCCGAGCTGCACGACTTCATCGACACGCCCGTGCGCTACTACTCGTCGGGCATGCTGGCGCGCCTCGGCTTCTCGATCGCGGTGCACACCGATCCCGATCTGCTGCTCGTCGACGAGGTGCTCGCCGTCGGCGACCACGCGTTCCAGGAGAAGTGCATCCGCCGCATCGAAGCCATGCGCGACGACGGCGTCACCATCTTCTTCGTCTCGCACGACGGCACCACCGTGCGGCGGCTGTGCAATCGCGCGCTGTGGCTCAAGGACGGCTGCCTGATGATAGACGGCAAGGCTGACGACGTGCTCGCGGCCTACGAAACCGGCTGAACCGCGCCGCTGAGCTCGGCGAGCGCGCGCGGCCAGGCGTCGGCGGTGCGCGCCAACGTTCGCTCGGCGCGCACGTACTCGCGGCCCCTCAAGGCGATATCGCGACGCTGCTCACCGTCGGCGATGAGCGACTCGAGCGCCTCGCGCCAGGCGCCGACGTCGTTCGCCGCCAACCAGCCGGTCTGGCGATGGCGCACGCTGGCTGCATAGGGCGTGACGTGGCTGAAGATACCGGGGATGCCGAGCGCGGCGTAGTCGAGCAGCTTGAGGTCCGATTTGCAGCGAGTGAACGGCGTGTCCTCGAGCGGCGCCAGGGCAAGATCCCAGCGTAGCGTGTCGACCATCCACGCCACGAACTCGGGATAGGCGACAGGACGATCGCGGTTGAGCGTCTCCACGGGCAGACCATCGAACGCTCCCAGGACCGCCTCGTCACCGACGGCGCCGACGATCTGTAGGCGCACTCGGCCGGCGTGACGCCGCAACACGGCACGCAGTGGCTCGAGGACCATCATCAGATCGCCGTCATGCGAGAACGTGCCCATCAAGCCGATGGTGAGCGGCGCGCCGCTGTCTCGCACCGGCTGTGGCGCATCGAGACGGAACAACGTCTCGTCGACCGCATTCGGCACGACCACGACGCGTGGGTTGAGTCGCGACATGCGTTGACGGAGCGGCTCGGTAGAGACCACGATGCCGTCGGCCGCACGCGCGAACAGGCGCACGACCGCACGCTGTTCGTCGCTGAGGCCGCGCTGCAGCGCGCTCCACGGCGTGAGATCGAGGAGGTTATCGTCGAGCGTGTACACGAGCCGTGCACCGTCCGCGCGCACGCGCGCGATTAGCGCCTGGGCCTCGGCGATGGTGATGTGATCAGGCCGCCACATGCGCTCGACCACGACGATGTCGGCACCGCCGTCGTAGCTCGTCCCGGTCGTCCACTCGATCAGGTTGGCATTGCGCGCGTGCGCGAACGGAAGTAGCAGGCGGATGTGCGAACAGCCGTGCGGCCGAGAATCGCCGCCGTGCTCGAACAGCAGGTGAACCTTCATCGCGCGGGCGCGGTGCCGAACAGCGTCTCGAGGATGCGATGCGCGACACCTTCGGGGTGATACCGGCAGGCGTCCGCGACGGCACGGGCGCTCAGGCGCGCAATCAGCGCGGAGTCGGCGGTGAGCCGCTCGAGCGCGGCCAGGCAAGCTTCAGGCTTCGCCGTGTCGATCACCAGGCTATTCACTTCGTGCTCGGCGAAGCTGGTGGCACCGCCGTTGCGCGGAACGATGACGGCGGCGCCGCAGCTCATCGCCTCGAGTGCCGCCAGGCCCATCGCCTGGAAGCTCGAAAAGTCCGCGAAGAGATCGATCTCGTTCATCAGCGCGGCGAGCTGCTGTCGACGCAGGACACCGGCGTTGCGCCATGCGAAGTCGCTGGGCAAAGCGGTGAAGAGCGGATCGTCGTTGTCGACGCCGAAGAGGACGATCTCGACGTCAGCATGCGCGCGCGCAAAGCTGGCGAGCACCTCCATCGTCTGTTTCGCCTGCCGGCGCGGTGTCTGCGGCCGGATCATGGCCGCGACGCGCAGAGGCCGCGCCGGCCAATCACCGTCGCGGCGCGGACGCGGACGGAACAGGTCGATGTCGACGCTCGGCCCGACGATCGTACTGTCGACACCGAGGTGAGTCTGTACGGTCGCGCGGTTCCACTCCGTCTTGGTCAGGCGCAGCAGATCGGGGAAGCGCGTGTACGACTTCCACGCGGTCCAGTAGCCGTCGGAGCCAGGCGAGTAGAAGAACGGCTCGAAGTCCTGGATGTAGTAGGCGCGCACCAGCGACGAGCGCTCGGCACCACCGGGAAGAGTCATCCATTCGATCGAAGTGTTGGCGGTTGCGATCACCGCATCGACATCACGCAACGCCGAGGAAGCGCGCTCTTTGCCCGCCACGTACTGAACGGGGACACCAGTGTCGGCATAATGCTGCTCGTAGGCGACCCTCATCTCATCGAGGTTCAGCACCCGAGCATCGACGCCCATGGCACGCATCGCGCGGGCTTCTTGCAGCGCGACGTGTCCGCCGCCTCCGGGATCGGCGACCGGCAGGAGGAACAAGACACGCTTGCCCTCCCAACGCTGGCGGCCATCGGCGATCAGCCGCTCGCGCTCGTGCAGGACGCGCGTGCGCGCGCGCAGGCCGCCCAGCAGGCGATTGTCGCGGGTCATGAGAAGCCCGCTGTCGATGGGTCCGCGCCCGTGCTTTTCCACCAGCGTGCGATCGGCAGCTTCGATACGCTCGCGTCGTCCGGCGTTCGTGTAGCTGCGCGATTGCGCATGGAACACATAGGCGTCGTCCGCGACTGCGAGCTGCCAGCCTGCTGCGCGTGCGCGCACGCAATAGTCGTTCTCTTCGCCGTAACCGCGTCCGAACGATTGCTCGTCGAAGAGTCCGATTTCGGTCAACAGAGCGCGCTTCACCATCAGGCAGAAGCCATTGAGAAAACCGACGCGCGGGTGCTGGCGCGGCGAACGCGCGGCGAGCGCACGGGCGAAATCGGCGGGTTCCCATCCATCAGGCAATGCGTTGGCAGCCCAATCTTCGTCGACGCGGACCTCGGGAACCGACTGCCACGACGCCGTGTTCGACAACGGACCAACGAGTCCGATGCGCGCGTCCGACTCGCCACAATCGACCATCCGATCGAGCCAATCGGGTGTGACGATGGTGTCGCTATTGAGGAGCAGCGCGTAGTCGCCCGATGACGCGCGCAGCCCCTGGTTGGCCGCGCGCGTATAGCCCAGCGCCCGCTCATTGCGCAGCAGCGTGGCGCCCTGCTCTTCGGCGAAACGCGCCAAGTATGCGCACGTAGGCTGCTCACTGCCGTCGTCGACGAGGATCAAGCGGTACGGCGTGCGCGTGTAGCGCACGAGCGACGTCAGGCAGCGAGTGACATCGTCGAGCGCGTTGTGCACGCAGACAATCACGTCGACCGAGGCGCGATGTGCCGCCAACGCTGACGGGAGCGTCAGCGGCGGTACCTCGAAGCGCCGCTGCGTCACCGGGCGGCTCAGCTTGCCAAGGAAACGGCTCGGATCGACGGCGCGCAAATCGGCTGCGACCTGGCGCGCGCGCGCCAGTCCCTGCCCACCGCGGTTGAACGTCGACGAGAGTAGCCGGCCACCAACGCTCTCCTTGGGCAACGCCCGTTGTAGGGGCGGCACCACAGCCTTGACCATGCGCCACGACAAGCTGTTCTCGATCTCGGCGAGCCGCTGGACCGTCTTCTGCAGCTCCACCTGCGTCTCGGAGGCTTGTTTCTTGAGCGCGTCGTTCTCGCGCTCGGCGGCGTTCAGCTGGCCGCGCACCTCGTTTACCAGTGATCGTAGATCGGCGTTCTCCTTCCATACCGGCCAGAACCGCCGCTCGTAATCGTGCACGAGGCGCTGCATGGTCACCGACTCGCGACGGAAGCGCACCGCCCACGACGTGATGAACGATGCATCGCAATCGACGTCGCGAACGAACCCTTGCCGCAGGAATAGCTCGGCCCAGTACTCCGGTGGCTGCACGTTGAAGTGCGTCGTCTCGCGGTAGTCGACCGGCGACGAGGAAAAGAGGATGTCGTCGGTAAACCGGCAAAGATTGGCGACCGCAGCCTCGGCGGAAGGCCGCGGCAGATGCTCGAGCACCTCGATGGTGACGATGAGGTCATAGCGGCGCGGGAGCGGATCCGTGATCGAGCCGTTCCAGCAATAGGGCGCGATATCGGGCCGCACGTTACGAATGGCGTATTCGGAGATATCGATGCCGAACGCCTCGACATTGCGATCGCGGAGGCTTTCCACCAGAAGCCCGAGCGCGCAGCCAGCGTCGAGCACGGTTTTCGGCGCAATGTCACCGATGATGCGATCGGCGACTCCACCGAAGAAGCTGAGCCAGCCTGGAGTGCGTTCGTACGGTACTTCGCCACAGTAGTGACGGTAGTAGTTCTCGTCGTACAGATCAGCCGACAGCTTAGCCATTGCCCTTCTCCTGGAGCCCTTCCAGGAGCTCACGCGCCACCTGGTGATAGAGAGCCATGCGATCGACCTGCGGCGGCAAGGCCGACGTCGGCCGAAGCGTCACGAAGAACTCGCAGCCTTCCGTCGGAAACGAGCAGACCTCTTCGAACTCGAACAGACCCAGCAAACGCAGCTCGGTCAGGATCAAACGGAAGCTCGCGGGCGTGAAGCGCCAGCAGTGCACGTCGACGTAGGCGTCGCTTTGACACGCGCCCTCGAACGCTGCCTTCGCCTCCTCGAGCCCGTGCATGAAGGTGAAGTCACCCATGGTCTCCGCGTTCCATGAGACCAGCTGCGCGCGTCTGACGATCTGCGCCACGTGATCGAAGACGACGCCCGGCGGATGGCGACGGCGGCCATCGGCGAACGCCTGTAGCACGTCGCCGGTCGACGTCGGCCATCGGAAATAGTCGAAGCAGTAACGCTTGTCGGGCACGACCAGCGAGACGACGCCGCCCGGCGCGAGCAGGCGCGCGCACTGGCGAAAGAACGAGATCAGATCGGGGATGTGCTCGATGACGTGCGAAGCGATGATCCAATGATGGCGCCCCACGCCGAGGAGCTCGTCGAGCGGCTCGCCGCGCCAGATGTGGTCGACCTCCTCGATGCGTGAGATGTCGACGTTGTCGTGGCCGCGATACTTGTCGCGCAACTCGTCGGCGGTGGCATGATCGATGACCTCGACTGAGAAGCCATCCGCTTTGCGCGCGATCGGGCTGAAACTGGGGCCGATCTCCAGACCGAACGCGGTACGATCTACGGCGTACAGGATTTTGCTGTTGCGATCGAGCGTCGACCCCTGCGAAGACGGCGTCACTGCGTCGCCGGCCAGCGATTCACGCGTAGCGCGAAGTCCGGCGTGAACGGCGCCGACAACCTCGCGCATGCGGCGGCGGAAATCTGCGATTTGCATCGTTTATGCCCGTTAGGCTTATCTCCCGGCAGGCAGCGGCCTGTCAATGCGCGCGCAGCGCCGCGGTCAATGCGCGCGCAGCGCCGCGGCATTGGGTTTGATACGACGCAAATGCCGGAGGATTGGCTCCGTGTCGTAGCCGAAACGGTCGCGCAGGAACGACTGCCAACCGCGCAGGTTTGCGTTCATCGGGTTGTCGCGTAGGAGCTCGACCTTGACGAAGGGGACGCCGCCGTCGAGGGTCGAGCGCCACAGGTGGTGGACCGGATTGAGGACGCGCCCGTCGAGCTCGACGTGCGGGGCGACCGCCGCCCAGCGCAGCCCGGCCGCGGCCAGGCGGCCCGTCAGCGTCAGCTCGTAGGCGTCGATCACCTGCTTCTTGTCGTCGAAGAACGCGACGTCGGCAAAGAAGGCGCGGAAGGTCTCGCTCTGCAGGCACTCCTTCTTGAACGCCAGGAAGTAGCTCTGCAGATGCTGGCTCAGCTGGCGCGATTCGGTCATTCCCCAGAAGTCGCAGGCGCGCGCGCTCATCGCGTCGAACAGCGGACGCAGCGCGCGCACGGGTCCATAGACGCTGTCGTTGGCCACGACGAGGAGCTCGCCGTCCAAGATCCACGGATAGCTGTCGAGCGCCGCGCGCCAGCTTCCGAAGTCGAAGCCGACGTTCTCGCGCAGGAGCACGGCGGCGCACAGCGGCGCGACCCGCGCCAGCGCTTCCGGCCGCAGCGTCGGGGCCGTCGACACGAAGACGATGTCGAGCCCACAGCCGCGCAGCGCGTCGAGGTAGCGCAGCACGTAGTCGTCGACGATGCCGTCGCGATCGAAGTGCGAGAAGAGGCACACGCGCGCCGGCCGCGTGCCCGCCGCGAAATCCTTGAGCCGCTCCGGCGGCGGGGGCGTGGCTTCGCCGTCGGCTCCGTGCCGGCGAACGCGGCGCTCGCTTCGCCGATGCGGCCGCCAGGCGATCGCCTCTCCGACCCGATCGAAGGCCCAGCGCAGCGGCGCGGTCGCCGTCTTGCCGACGCGAAAGCTGACGCTGTCGAGGACCTCGGACAGCACGGCCTCGGTGTGCTCGGCGCGTTCGACGCGAGCGTGCAGCTCGCGCGCGACGACATCCGCCGCCGCGGCGCCGACCCGCGCGTAGCAGGCGCGCAACGCGGCGGCATCGGCGGGGCCGAGCGCCGCCATCGCGCGCAGGGGATCGGGCACGTCGCTGCCGATGGCGACGATGCCGAGGCCGCCGGCGTGATCGAGCTGAAACGAAGGCCGGTCCGCGGCGAGCTCCCGCCACAACGGCTCGCCGCGACCGCCGCCGACGTTGTCGTAGACGGCGACGACGGCCCGCTCGCTCGTGCGCGCGCGCCAGCCCGCGAACGCGGCCGCGCCATCGATGCCGCTCGAGGGATCGACGATGACGAGATCGAGCGGCTCGATATCGCCGCGATCCGCACGATCGCCGAGGTCGCCGTGATCGGCACGATCGCCGAGATCGCCCGCCGTCGCCGGCGACGCGGTGATCAGCCGGGAAAACGCGCCATAGCGCGCGTCGTGATGGGCGTGCAGCTCGACCGATGGTGCTTCATCGATCCCCCGGCACGTTGCGCCGAGGCCGAGCGCCGCCACCGCCTGACAGGTCGCGAGGTACACGTCGCCGTCGCCGAGGCCGAGCGCGACCACGCGCCGCGGCCGAAGCATCTGCACGAGCGCCATCGCAAAAGGGACGTATTGGCGGTGCGCGCCGCGCGGCGGACGCTCGGGATGCTCGAGAAACAGGGGATAATCGAGCGGATTGAACACGCGAAGTCTTCGCCGATTTGCCGCTTTGGGTAGCACACCTTCGACGCGGCGCGCAAACCTGCTAGATTGTGCCGAGCAATATGGGCGACGTCCGGTTCATCGCGATCTACTTCCCGCAGCTTCACACCATTCCCGAGAACGACCGCTGGTGGGGTCCGGGATTCACCGACTGGGTCAACGTCAAACGCGCGCGGCCGCTCTTTCCCGGCCACTATCAGCCGCGCGTTCCCAAGGACGGTTATTACGATCAAAGCGATCGTCGCGTCATTCGCCGCCAGGTGGAAATGGCGCGCGAATACGGGATATCGGGTTTTTGCCATTATCATTATTGGTTCGAAGGCAAGCAGCTGCTCGAAACGCCGACGAACCTGTTCCTCGGGATGAAGGATCTCGACATCTCGTTCTGCCTGTCGTGGGCGAACGAGACCTGGTCGCGCCGCTGGGACGGGCAGGAACATCAGATCCTGCAGCTGCAGACGCATACGCCGTCGGTGGCGGCGTGGGGGCGACACTTCGATTACCTCATCAAGGCGTGGACCGATCCGCGCGCGCTGCGCATCGACGGCAAGCCGATCTTCATGATTTATCGCCCCGACAAGCTCGAGCAGCCGGGCGAGATGTTCGATTATTGGCAGTCGCGCGCGCGCGAGCACGGGCTCGATGGGCTCTATTTCGTGGCCGTCTCGCAATACAAGACGCCGGCGTGGGAGACGCTGCGCCACTTCGACGCGCTCTTCCGCTTTCAGCCGGCCGTGGCGACGGTGGTGCTGGCGGAGGCGAACCCGCCGTTCTACAAGCGCCACTTCGCGCCGCTGCGCGCGATGGTTCCGCGCGGGCTGGCCATCCGGCTGCAGTCGGCGATCGATCGCCTGCACCAGCCGCACCAGCTCGACTACGACGAGGTGTGGCAGAAGATCATCGAGCAGCCGGTCGACCGCGCGCTCACCACGCTCGAAGGCGCGTTCGTCGACTGGGACAACACCGCGCGCTACGGCAAGCGCGCCACCATCTATCGCGGCGCGCAGCCCGAGCGCTTCCAGCACTGGCTCGAACGGCTCGCCGACAAGGTGCGCGCCAACAACCGGCCCGACACCCGGCTCGTGTTCATCAATGCGTGGAACGAATGGGCCGAGAGCGCGTATCTCGAGCCCGACGTCGACTACGGCAATCGCTACCTGATGGCGGTGCGCAACGTCGCCTCGCGCGCGCGCGACGGCGTTCCGCGCGGCGGCGTCTTGCGCGCCGTCGACAAGTAGCCGCGCGGCGGCATTGTCGGTGCGACATATTGCCGCATCAGCGCAGATGCGCGAGCAGCAGCCCCATCCCCATCTTGAACTCGATCATCGCCGTGCTGTCGCCGCGCCGGATCACGCCGAGGTGGCGACGCAGCATCAGATCGAATGCGCGGCGTAGTCTGTCGTCGAAGAGCGCGAACGAGCGACGCGCCTCCGCGGACAGCGTCGGGCAGCGCAGCGCGAGCGTCGCGGCGATCAATGCCGTGCGACGGTAGCTGAGCTCGTAGAACTCGAGCATCGCTCGCGCGTTGCGAAAGATCTGCGGCGGCTTGACGAACATCTCGACGACGTTGACGGCGTGGCGGCCGAGCGCCCCGGCGAGCGTGAAGGGCCGGAGCTCGGAGGCGCCGATGACGTTGCTCTCGTGCTGCGTGTAGTCGTAGAGCGGCCGATCGAGGTACGCGAGGCCGCCGGCGACGAACGCGGCGCACGCGAGCCAGTGATCGTGGAAGGTCCGCCCCTGCTCCGGCGGGAAGGGCAGCGCCACGTCGAGCAACGAGCCACGAAACACGGACGCCGCGCCCGTCACGGTGTTGACGAAGAGCAGCGTATCGAGGTTCGTGAAGTTGTTGCGGCGCGCGGTCCAGTAGCTCGGCGCCAGCACGCTCCCGTCGCCACGCACGAGACGCATGTCGGAGTAGACGAGCTGGGTGTCGGGGCTCGCGTCGAGCCGCTCGATGCAGGCGGCGAGCTTGTCGGGGTACCAGACGTCGTCCTGGTCGGCGAGCGCCACGTACGGCGTCGACGGCGGCACGAGCGCCAGCGCGGCTTCGAAGTTGCGATAGAAGCCGCGGTTGTGCTCGGCGCGGAAGACGCGAAAGCGCTCGTCGGCGCGCGCGAGCTCCTCGATCGCCGCCCAGCGCTCGAGGCGCGAGCCGTCGTCGTGGATGAGGCAGGTGAAGTCGCGGCGCGTCTGCGCGCGGATCGACTCGAGTTGGCGCGCGAGCAGCGTCGGATCGGGGTTGTAGGTGGCGAGGCAGATGGCGATCGGCGTGTCGATGCGCTCGGGCCGCCGCGCGTGCTCGGTGAAGGCGATCGGCTGATCGACGACCACCGTCTCACCGCCGCGGTGCTGCGCGATCACGCGCAGACGGGCGCGCGTGCCGGCCCGCGCGCGATCGACGCGCACCGGGAGAAACAGCGCGCGCGACGTGCCGCCGTCGAACGACTGGCGCTCGCCGTCGAGCTCGACGACCCAGCGACGCGGGCGCAGCGCCGACGACGACGCGATCGATCCGCGGATGAGGAGGACCGCGCCGCGCCCGATCTCGAACGTCGACGGGATCGGCGCGTCGAGCACCAACCCCGAGCCCTCGCCGTTCAGCGCGCCTGCCACGTCACGCCCCACTTGCGCTCGAAGGCGCGGCGGTTCTGCCACCACAGCCGCAGATACTCGCCCGGCGCCAGCCGCGAGAACGACGCGCCGCCGTAGTGGTGCACGAACACGTCGCGCGCCAGCGCCACGCGCCAGCCGCGACGCTGCACCGCGAGCGCCAGATCGTCGTCCTCGAAGAGCCCACGGCCGTAGCGCTCGTCGAGCCCGCCCACCGCGGCGAAGCGCTCCTTGGCCATCGCCGCGCAGAACAGCGCCAACATCGGCACGTCGTCGACCTGCCCCGCGTGCGCGCCCGTGTACTCGGCCGCGAATGCGCGCATGCCGTCGAGCTCCGCGTAGCGCGTGCCGAGCTGCGCCTCGCCGTTGCCGCCCGAGTTGGTGACCGGACCGACGAGCCCGATCGATCGGTCGCGCTCGAGGTGCCCGACCAGCGTCTCCAACCAGCCCGGCACCACCACCGTGTCGTTGTTCAAGAACACCAGCACGTCGCCGCGCGCCCGCGCCGCCGCCTGGTTGTTGCCCGCCGCGAACCCCGCGTTGCCCTCGTTCTCGACGACGACGAGCGGCAACCGCCCCGCCGCCGCCGTGGCGCGCAACCAGTTCTGCGTGCCGTCCGACGACGCGTTGTCGACGACGATCACCTCGAACGGCAGCGCCCCGGCCGCGCGCTGGATCGACGCCAGGCACAGCCGCGTGAGCGACAGGTTGTTGTAGGTGACGATCAGGATCGACACGCGCGGCGCCGCGTCGTAGCGCACCGGCCGCGCTGCATCGAGCGCCGCCGGATCGCCCCACGGCGCATACACGCGCGCG
The DNA here is from genome assembly GCA_035607415.1 of Polyangia bacterium. GTDB lineage: Bacteria > Myxococcota_A > Polyangia > Palsa-1104 > Palsa-1104 > JAQBQH01. The sequence goes on along the minus strand of DATNAQ010000057.1, from coordinate 3,313 downwards.
CACTCGACCTCGGCCGCGTCGGTGATGCGCGCCGGATAGAGCCCGAAGCGCAGCCGCTCGGCGACGACGCGCGGCAGCCGATCACGCAGCGCCGCCAGCGGCAGCGCGCGCGCGAGCAGCTGCACCGCTTGCCGCGGCACGTAGAAGCGCCACCACGCCAGCTCCTCGGCCAGATTCACGAGGGCAGAAGATTTCACAGGAAGATCAGAAGATCAAAAGGCAGAACCGCTACGACGGCCGGCGACGACTCAGTCGGTCGCGCGCCAGGCCACCATCGCCGCCATCGCCGCCATCGCCACCGCCGCCGCGAACAGCGCCGCCCCGACGGTGGCGCGCCGCCGCGCCCAACGCTCCTCGCGCTCCAAGAGCCCCGCATCCGTCGACACGAAGTGCCCCACCCCGCACGCCACCACCCGCGGCAGCCGCGCATGCCCGCGATACCCCGACCCGCGCGGATCATCCCCCTCGGCCCCGGCGCACCCGACGACGAGCACGTGCGACCCATCGGCGATCGCCTCCGCGCCCTCGTCGCGCGTCACCAGCAGCGCCGCCCCCGACGCATCCTCGACGAGCCCATCGCCCGCCCCGCGCGGCGACCGCCACGTCCCCTCGACGGTGACCAGCCCCGCGCGCACGTCCGCCACGCGCCGCCGCGCCGCCGTCACCAACCCGAGCGACTCCACGCGCCGCCGCGCCGCCGCGCGCACCATGAGCCCGACGATCGCCGCCGGCAGCGCCACCACCAGCACCGGCCCCCAGGCGGCCCATCCGAACTGGTTCAACAGCGATTCCACGTCAGCTCCTCCCTATGAAGGCACAGTCGGATGGTCGACTTCGCTCTCGGGCTGCGCCCGGCTCGGTGCGACCCCCTTCGCCGCGCGCGGCAGATACTTCGTCGTCAGCGTGCCGAACCGCGCATCGCCGCGCAGCGACGCGAACGCCGGATCGATCGTCAGATCGGTCCACACCTCGTACTCCTTGATCGGCACCAGCGTGTCGACGCGCTTGAGCCCCGTCTCCAGCGCCGCGAACGCCGCGTCGCGATCCCCCGACAGCGACAGCATCGCCGCCTTCTGGATCGACGTGTACGCATACTCGCCGCCGCACGCCGAGTCCGACTTCGCCAGCATCGCCTCGGCGCGCGCCCGCTCCGACGGATCGGTCGACTTGGCCAACGCCAGCGCCAACCCGTTGGTCGCGTGACAATCATCCGGGCTCACCGCCAGCGCATCATTGATGAGCACGATCTCCGCCGCCGTGTCCCCGCGCCGCTTGGCCACGTTCGCCAGGTTGTTGATGGCGTCGGGCCGCAGCGGATCCATCGCCCGCGCCTTCGACCACACGCGCTCGGCGTCGTCGTAGCTGCCCTGCATGTAGTGCGCGAGCCCGAGCCAGTTGAGCTGGTCGTAATCGAGCGGCCCCTCTTTCTCCGCCTTCGAGAAGTCCTCGACCGCCTTGCGCAGATCGGCGTTGAGCAGCGCCGCCTGCGCCTGCTCGATCATCTCCGCGCGCGGCGGCGCCACCGGATCGATCTTCTTCGGCGCCTTGCGATTGCCGAGATGCGGCTTGTTCACCGACGCCACCTGCGGCGGTTTCTTCTGCGCCTTCTTCGTGCCCTTCGACGGCGCGCGCAGCGTCGCGCCGCGCCCCGCCTGCGGCCGCGACGCGCCCTTGCCGTCGGGCCCGATCTTGACGCGCAGCATGTTGGCGTCGCGCGACGCGAGCGGCTCCGGCCGTCCCCACTGCGGCCGGTCGCCAGGCCCGAGCACGCGCGACAGCTTGTAGGTGCCGCCTCCGACGAGCGCGAGCACGATCGCCGCCGCCGCCCAGCCGTAGATCGCACCATCGCGCCGTGACGCGCCGCCCAGCTCGCACAGCTCGAAGGTCACGATCGTTGCGGGCATCCGGCTCGGCACAGCCTCGCCGGAGGCATCTCGGCTCGCTCCGCTCACCTCGCCGCGTGCGTCGTCGAACACGAGCGAGCCGCAGCGCGCCGTCTCCACGCCGGTCAGCGACAGCGTGCGTTTGTAGCCGGTCGCGCCGTCGGCGAGCGGCTCGCCCGGCACGTCGATCGCCGAGCACACGCCCGCGGGCACGTGAACGGCCCAGGTTTCGCCGCGCCGCACGAAGGCGACGTAGCGCCCCTCGGGCCCCGGCGCGACCGACGTCGCCGCCGGTCCGCTTCCCACGAGCACGAGGTCGCGCTCGCGATAGAGACGATCTTCGACGACCGTCCCATCCCACTCGACGATGATTCTGAGCGCCAGCACGTCAGGTTATACGTGCGGCGAATCGAAAATGATCTGGGTTACCAGCGCCCTTGAATACGCTTCATGAAATCGTAGGGATAGCCGAGCTCGTAGCCGCTGGCGTCGTCGAGGCGCTTCATCGCCTCCTTGGAAAGCTGCAGCCCAGCGGCCTTCAGGTTGTCGTCGAGCTGCGCCGGTGTACGCACACCCATGATCACGGAGGTGACCGCCGGCTTCTGGATCAACCAGCGCAGCGCCACCGCCGTCAGCGACGTGCCCACCTCGCGCGCCACGCCCTCGAGCGCCTCGAGGATCTTCCAGTTCCGCGGCGAGTCGACGCGCATGAAGGTGTCCTTGAACTTCTCGAGCCGCGACCCCGGCGGGATCGGCGCATCCTTCTTGTACTTGCCGCTCAAAAAGCCGCCCGCGAGCGGCGACCACGGCAAGATTCCGAGCCCGAACTTTTCGCACAGCGGTACGTGCTCGCGCTCGAGCTCGCGCACCACGAGCGAATACTGCGCCTGCAGCGCCACGAAGCGCTCGAGCCCGAGCGACTTCGACAGCCACAAGCTGTCGGTCAGCCGATACGCCGCGTAGTTGCTGCAGCCGAGGTACAAGACCTTGCCCGCGCGCACGAGGTCGTCGAGCGCGCGCAGCGTCTCCTCCTCGGGAGTGTCGATATCCTGCATGTGGATCTGATAGAGCTCGATGCGATCGGTCTTGAGCCGGCGGAGCGACTCTTCGACGGTGCGCACGATGCGGTAGCGCGACGCGCCCGAGCCGTTCGGTCCGTCCCACATCTTGAAGCGGAACTTCGTGGCGAGCACGACGTCGTTGCGCCGCTGCGTCTTCTCGAACCAGCGCCCGATCACGCGCTCCGACAGCCCGTCGTTGCCGTAGACGTCGGCGGTGTCGATGAAGTTGACGCCGGCGGCGAGCGCGCGGTCGATCATGGCGAACGCGGTCTTCTCGTCGGCGGCGATGCCGTGCATCATCGAGCCTTCGCTCGGCTCGCCGAACGTCATGGCGCCGAGGCACAGCGTCGATACCTTGAGGCCGCTCGA